>FNSS01000001.1:5110000-5748750 GCA_900104855.1 Rhizobiales bacterium GAS188 | reverse complement strand
AGCCGAGGCGGGAGACCGACACATAGGTGATCGTCACGGCGCCGAGCGTCGCGCCGAGCGCGGTGCCGAGATAGAGCGCCGAGGCGTTGAGCGAGATCAGCACCGAGGCCTGTTGCGGCTCGAGCTTGACGAGGCGGGTCTGCTGGGCCGCCGGGATCCCCCAGCCCGCCACGCCCCAGACCACCACGCCGAGGATGACGAGGCCTTGCGCCAGGCTTCCCTCGAAGGTCGCGACCGCGAAACTCAGGAAGGCGAAGGCGCCCGTGAGGATCACGAGAAGCGTCGCGATATATTTGCGCAGATCCCAGAGATCGCCCGCATAGCCCGCGATTATGTTGCCGATGGCGCCCGCAACGCCGAAGGCCATGAGGATCAAGGGCAGCGTGCCCGGGGCGAAGCCCGCCGGACCCTGCAGGAAGGGGGCGATATAGGTGAACATCACGAAGGCGCCCGAGAGGCAGAGCGCCGTGAGCGCAAGGATCGACAACACCTCGCCGCGACGCGCCACCGCGATGCGCGCGGCAAGCGACACCGCGGGCGGGGCCGCCTGCTTCGGCAAGGCGATGAGGATGCCGATCACGGCGAGGACAGTCAGGATGGCGACCGAGACGAAGGTCGCCCGCCAGCCGAGCGCCTGGCCGATCGAGGTGCCGAGCGGCAGGCCGAGCACGGTCGCCAAGGTCATGCCGCCATAGACGAGCGAGATGGCGCGGCCGCGCCGCTCGGGCCCGACGCTCAGCGCCGCATAGGCGCTGGCAGCCGGCATGAAGGTGCCGGCCGTCAAGGCGAGAAGCAGGCGCGCCCCGATGAGCGAGACGAAATTCGGAGCGATGGCGGCGACGAGATTGGCGAGCGCGAACAGCGACAAGCTCGCGACCAACAACCGCTTGCGCTCGACCGCGCCGGTCGCGACCGCCATGATCGGCGTGCCGACCGCATAAGCCAGCGCGAACAGCGTGACGAGATGCCCGGTCATGGCGATCGATTGGCCCAGATCCTGGGCGATGTCGGGGAGGAGGCCGGCGATCACGAAGGCTTCCGTGCCGATCACGAAAGCGCCGAGCGTCAGCCAAATGAGCTTCGACATAGGAATAGTCCCTCGGGCAAAATTCATTAGTTCAAGATATTTTGAACTATGCAACTTTGGGGCCCGAAGGTCAATTGTTCAACAGGAGTTGAACTCCTCGCGCATTGCGGCTATGCAAAAGGCATGGCGAAGCCGCTGCACCACCCGGGAATCGATCAGATCGACCTCTCCTCCCTGCTCGACGCGCTCAGCGATCCGGTGCGGCGGCGCATCGTGCGGCGCCTCAACGAGGAGAAGGAGATGCATTGCGGCTCCTTCGGCGACGAGGGGGCGAAGTCGAACCTCACCTATCATTTCGCCAAATTGCGCGAGGCCGGCGTGACCCGCACCCGCATCGAGGGCGCTTATCGCCATATCTCGCTGCGCCTCGCCGAGCTCGAAACGCGCTTTCCGGGGCTGCTCACCTCGGTGCTGGCGGCAAGCGAGCGGGAGTAGCGCTTCTTCCTTCTCCCGCTCTTTCGCGGGAGAAGGTGCCGAGACGAAGTCGAGGCGGATGAGGGGCGGTTGAGCGCTTCACCGGCGTCCCTCATCCGCCCTCACTGCGTTCGGGCACCTTCTCCCGCGAAAGAGCGGGAGAAGGTAAGTGGCGCATGCCCCTGCACCGCCTTGCCATCAAAAAATCGTCATTGCCGTGCCAGGGTCGCGAAACACGGGGCGAAAATGAAGGCTAAGCCTTTTCCCCGACTAGCGCATTTCCCAATTTAGCGGCATTGATCTTTCCCGAATCGAACATCGGATTCTTGAATCGGATTTCTTGCCGCTGCAGAAAGACACGTCCTTGAGCACACTGCAAAGTCCACAGCCCGCCAACCCAATGCCCGCAGCCCCTCGCGAGCATGACGACATCATCTACCCCTCGGTATTGCCGTTCGTGCTGGTCCATCTCGCCTGTTTCGCCGCGATCTTCACCGGCGTGACCTGGAGCGCCGTCGCCACCGGCATCGCGCTCTACTGGGTGCGCATCTTCTTCATCGGGGCCGGCTATCACCGCTATTTCTCGCACCGATCCTTTGCGACGAACCGGGTGTTCCAGTTCATCCTCGCCTTCATGGCGCAGACGACGACGCAGAAGAGCGTGCTGTGGTGGGCCGCCAAGCACCGCCATCATCATCTCCACTCCGACACCGAAGACGATGTGCATTCGCCGCGCCAGACGAGCTTCCTCTACGCGCATATGGGCTGGATCTTCGCCCGTCGCCACGACAAGGCGGACTTCGGGAAGATCGCCGATTTCGCGCGCTATCCCGAGCTGATGTGGCTGCACCGCTTCGAGCAGGCGCCGGCCATCATGCTGGCTGTGCTCATCTTCCTCATCGGCGGCTGGACGCAGCTCGTGATCGGCTTCTTCTGGAGCACGGTCGCGGTCTACCACGCCACCTTCTGCATCAACTCGCTCGCCCATGTGCATGGCAAGAAGCGCTATGTGACGGGCGATGATTCCCGCAACAACTGGCTGCTCGCTTTGATTACCATGGGCGAAGGCTGGCACAATAATCACCATGCCTATCAGGCGAGCGCCCGCCAGGGCTTCCGCTGGTGGGAATACGACCCGACCTATTACCTTTTGAAGCTGCTCTCGTTCCACGGCGTCATCTGGGATATGAAGAGCCCGCCCAAGGCCGTGGTCCGCAACGAACAGCGCCTCGGCGCCAAGGTGATCGAGCGCGCCGCCCATCAGCTCGCCTCCTCCTTCGATACCGACAGGATCGCGGCGGCGCTGCACTCGGCGCTTGCCGATACGCCGAGCCTCTCCGAGCTGCAGGAGAAGCTCGCTTCGGCGCGCCATATGGCGGCGGACGCCCTCGCCAATATGTCGCTGCCCTCCGTCCCGACATTCGAGGAGATCCGGGCGCGGGCGGCCGCGATCTTCGCCCATACGCCCTCGCTCGACGATATCGTCCTGCGTGCCAACCGCATGATCCTCGAGAAGGTGCATGCCAAGCTCGCCTGGGCGGCACCGCAGGAGGCCTGACGGCCGCACTGGCGCCCCGAATTTGTGTTTTTGCCGCTCCCCGGCTATAGAGCGCCCGCGCGAAAAATCCGCACCCTTGGAGGCGTTTTCGCGCCAGGCTTCCCGCGAACGAACGAAGACGGCCGGCCGGCGACGGCACGGGCGCCTACGGACGTTGGCGGCAGCCGTGTTCGCACACAGAACCGAAGGACTTGAACCATGACCGCCGTGAAGCAGATCAAGGCTCAGGCGCGGGCGAAGAGCGGCAAGGGGGCCGCCAGAGCCGTGCGTCGCGAGGGCCGCACCCCCGCCGTCATCTATGGCGCAGGCGCGCCGGCCGCCACCATCTCGCTCGATTCGAAGGATCTCGGCCTGCGCATCCGCGCCGGACGCTTCCTGACCACCATCCTCGAGGTCGATGTCGACGGCAAGCAGGAGCGCGTCATCCCGCGCGACTTCCAGCTCGATCCGGTGAAGGATTTCCCGATCCATGTGGATTTCCTGCGCCTTGCCGCGGGCGTCGCGATCCGCGTCGAGGTGCCGGTGCACTTCATCAATCAGGACGCCTCGCCCGGGCTGAAGCGCGGCGGCACGCTCAACATCGTGCGCCACACGATCGAATTGCTGTCGCTGCCCGAGGTGATCCCGGAATTCCTCACGGCCGACCTCAAGGGCCTCGACATCAATGACGGCGTCCATATCTCGAACATCGCCCTGCCCGAGGGCGTGCGCCCGGTGATCCGCGAGCGCGACTTCACGGTCGCGACCATCGCGCCGCCGACGGTGCTGACCGAGGCCGAGAGCGCGACCGCAGCCGCCGGCGCGACCGCGGAAGGCGCCGCTGCCGCTCCTGCCGCCGGCGCTGCCCCTGCGGCCGGCGCCGCCCCCGCCGCGAAGGCCGGCGCTGCTCCCGCCGCGAAGGCCGGCGCCGCGCCTGCCGCTCCGAAGAAGGGCTGAGGGCCTCCTCCTTCTCCTTCTCCCGCCACTTGAGGCGGGAGAAGGTGCCCGAACGCAGTGAGGGCGGATGAGGGACGCCGGGGAGGCGCTCGACCGCCCCTCATCCGCCTCGGCTTCGCCTCGGCACCTTCTCCCGCAAGCGGGAGAAGGATGCGCACGAATGCCGGAGCCGGGATATCGCCATGCAGATCCTCGTCGGCCTCGGCAATCCGGGCCCCCGCTATGCGGGCAACCGCCACAATATCGGCTTCATGGTGATGGACGCGATCGCCGCCGCGCATCGCGCCGCGCCTTGGCGCCGGCGCTTCCAGAGCGAGACGGCCGAGGCCACCATCGGCGCTGAGCGCGTGCTGCTCCTGAAGCCGCAGACCTTCATGAACGACAGCGGCCGCGCGGCCGGCGAGGCGGCGCGCTTCTTCAAGACGGAGCTCAGCGAGATCAGCGTCTTCCATGACGAGCTCGACTTGCCGGAAGGCAAGCTGCGCGTGAAGACCGGCGGCGGCGATGCCGGCCATAACGGCTTGCGCTCGATCTCGGCCCATCTCGGCAATGCCTATCGGCGTGTGCGGCTCGGCATCGGCCATCCCGGCGACCGCAACCTCGTGCACCCTTATGTGCTGTCCGACTTCTTCAAGGCGGAGCGCCCCTGGGTCGAGGATCTGGTCGCGGCCTGCGCCGAATTCGCCCCCATATTGGTGCGCGGCGAGGAAGCGAGCTTCCAGAACAAGATCCACCTCGCCATGCAGGCCAAGGGCTGGGGCAAGGACGAGGGGTGAGACCCCCCATTCAGAACTTGATGCCGCCAGAATGCCGCCGCATGCTATACCAAGGCGTCAAACAGAACGCGGGAGGCGCAAGATGGCTCTGCAATTGGGCGAGCGGGCTCCGGACTTCGAGGCGGAGACCACCGAAGGTCGCATTCGTTTTCATGACTGGATGGGGGATTCCTGGTGCATGATGTTCTCGCACCCGAAGGACTTCACCCCGGTCTGCACCACCGAGCTCGGCTATATGGCCAAGCTCAAGCCTGAATTCGACAAGCGCAACACCAAGATTATCGGGCTCAGCGTCGACCCGGTGTCGAACCACGCCAAATGGGCGAAGGACATCGAGGAGACGCAAGGCCAGGCGCCGAATTTTCCGATGATCGGCGACACCGACCTTGCCGTGTCGAAGCTCTACGGCATGCTGCCGGCGAGCCTGTCGGGAACCTCGGAAGGCCGCACGCCTGCCGACAACCAGACCGTGCGCAATGTCTTCGTGATCGCGCCCGACAAGTCGGTCAAGCTGATCATCGTCTATCCGATGACCACGGGGCGCAATTTCGACGAGGTGCTGCGCGTCCTCGATTCGCTGCAGATGACCGCGAAGCACAAGGTCGCGACCCCGGTGAACTGGAAGCCGGGCGAGGACGTCATCATCGCAGGCTCGGTCACGGATGACGACGCCAAGAAGCTGTTCCCGCAAGGATGGAAGGCGCCGCGGCCATGGATGAGGATCGTGCCGCAGCCGAGGTGAGGCGAAAGCGCCTTCCCCGAAGACTTGGGAGTAATTTGGGAGGGACGCATGCTGTTCCGGCAACTCTATGACAGCGTCTCGAGCACCTATAGCTATCTGATCGCCAGCCGGCATGGGGGCGAAGCCCTGATCATCGACCCGGTGCTGGAGCGGGTCGACCGCTATATCCAGCTGCTGCAAGAGCTCGACCTGAAGCTCGTCAAGGCGGTCGATACCCATATCCATGCCGATCACATCACCGGCCTCGGCGAGCTGCGCGACCGCACTCAATGCATCACCATCATGGGGGAGCATAGCGGTGTCGACGTCGTTTCCATGCGGGTCGCGGATGGCGAGCGCGTCGATATCGAGGGCATCAGTTTGGGCGTGCTCTACACCCCCGGCCACACCAGCGATTCCTACAGCTTCAAGATGGACGATCGGGTGTTCACCGGCGACACCTTGTTGATCCGGGGCACCGGCCGCACCGATTTCCAGAACGGCGATGCGCGGGCGCAATATGAGTCGATCTTCGGTCGGCTGCTGAAGCTGCCCGATGAAACGCTCGTCTACCCGGCCCATGACTATAAGGGCGACATGGTCTCGACGATCGCGGAGGAAAGGGCCTTCAACCCGCGGCTGCAGGTCAAATCGGTCGATGAGTATGTCGACCTGATGAACAGCCTGAAGCTGCCCAATCCCAAGATGATGGATGTGGCGGTTCCGGCCAATCTGCATATCGGGCTCTCGCAAGACGATGTCGCGCGGCATGGTTGGGCCGTCACGGCGAGGGACGCGCTGGCGCTGATCGGCGATCCGGCGGCGACTTTCGTCGACCTGCGCGAAGAGCGCGAGCGCGAGAAATACGGCGCAGTCCCGGGCGCGCTGCATGCCCCCTACCCGCAGCTCAAGCAGCAGCTCGCCTGCGGCGGCATGCTGCATGAATTCGCTGCGGCGACCGGGCGACGGCTGGTCTTCTATTGCGCCTTCGGCGAGCGCTCCGCCATGGCGGTCGCGGCGGCGCAGCGGGCCGGCTTCACCAGCGCCTGTCACGTGCATGGCGGGATCGACGCCTGGCGCAAGGCGAACGGACCGCTCGCGCATTGATGTGGCCTGGGGCGCAGGCGCCCTTCACCTCTCCCCTTGCGGGGAGGTCGGATCGCGACCGCAGGGAGTGATCCGGGTGAGGGGGGCAGCGCCAACTCGCTGGAGCCCCTGACTTTGGGTCGGAATGGCTGTCCTGACCCCGGCTTGAGAAGGCCGGCGCTGCCCCCCTCACCCGGCTTCTCCTCGCTTCGCTCGTCGAAACCGACCTCTCCCACAAGGGGAGAGGTGAGCGCTGGCGCTATGAGACGAGCCGACCAAATCCCACCGAAGTTGCGGGACCGGCCACCCCTATAGTAGACGAGCGCAACTCTCCTCGAAGCCGCGACCGCTCGCGCAACGTCGTCTGCGCCTGCCGGATCGTGTCGCGGCGAATTGCTCGAGGGCAAAAATGCTCAAAGGCAAAATGCTCAAAGGCAAGTTGCTTAAAAGGAATATCTTGATGGGTTTCAAATGCGGCATCGTCGGTTTGCCGAATGTCGGGAAATCGACGCTCTTCAACGCCTTGACGCAGACGGCGGCGGCGCAGGCGGCGAATTACCCGTTCTGCACCATCGAGCCGAATGTGGGCGAGGTCGCGGTTCCCGATGAGCGCCTGGCACTGCTGGCCGGCATCGCGAAATCCGCCGAGATCATCCCGACGCGCCTCACCTTCGTGGACATCGCCGGGCTGGTGCGCGGCGCCTCCCAGGGCGAGGGCCTCGGCAACCAGTTCCTCGCCAATATCCGTGAGGTCGACGCCATCGCCCATGTGGTGCGCTGCTTCGAGGATGGCGACGTCACCCATGTCGAGGGCCGCATCGATCCGATCGCCGACATCGAGACCATCGAGACCGAGCTGATGCTCGCCGATCTCGATTCGCTCGAGAAGCGCGTCGTCTCGCTCGAGAAGCGGGTGCGCGGCGCCGACAAGGAAGCGAAGGAGGCGCTCGACCTGGTGCAGCGCTCGCTGACCTTGCTGCGTGAGGGCAAGCCCGCCCGCCTCGTCGAGCGCAAGCCCGAGGAGGAGAGGAGCTTCCGCATGCTCGGCCTCCTCACCTCGAAGCCGGTGCTCTATGTCTGCAATGTCGATGAGGGCTCGGCCGATAAGGGCAATGCCTTCTCCGCCAAGGTCTTCGGGCGCGCCGCCGAGGAAGGCGCCAAATGCGTGGTGGTGTCGGCGAAGATCGAGAGCGAGATCGCCATCCTGCCACCCGAGGAGCAGGCCGAATATCTCGCGGCCGTCGGCCTCGAGGAGCCCGGCCTCAACCGGGTGATCCGCGCCGGCTATGAGCTCTTGGGCCTCGTCACCTTCTTCACGGTCGGCCCGAAGGAGGCGCGCGCCTGGACGGTGACGGCCGGCTCCCGGGCGCCGCAGGCGGCAGGCGTGATCCATACCGATTTCGAGAAGGGCTTCATCCGCGCCGAGACCATCGCCTATGCGGATTATCTGGCGCAGAAGGGCGAGGCCGGAGCCCGCGATGCCGGCAAGCTGCGCCTCGAAGGCAAGGAATACATCGTCGCCGACGGCGATGTCCTGCATTTCAGGTTCGCTAATTAAAGGGTGAGAAGTGAGGAGTGAGGAGTGAGGAGTGAGTAGATAGACAGCGTGCCTTCGCCCTCCTCCTTTCACTACTCACCCCTTCACTAATCACCACTCGCTATTCGCTATTCGCTATTCGCCCTTCAACAGCAACGATCAAGCCATGCCGGACATCTTCTTCGAGGACCTGACGGTCGGTGCGAGCGGCCAATGCGGCCCGCGCCTGGTGACGCGCGAGGAGATCATCGGCTTCGCGCGCGAATTCGACCCGCAGCCCTTCCATCTCGACGAGGAAGCCGCCAAGGGCACTTTCGTGGGCGAGCTGATCGCCTCGGGCTGGCAAAGCTGCGCCCTCATGATGCGCATCATGTATGACGGCCTGATCGTCAAGACGTCCTCGATGGGCGCGCCCGGCGTCGAGGAGGTGAAATGGCTGAAGCCGGTGCGGCCGGGCGACATCCTGACCGCGCATTGGGAGGTGCTCGAGACGCGTGTCTCGCGCAAGCGCCCCGAGATGGGCCTCGCGCGGCTGCGCATCCTGCTCATCAACCAGCGCGGCGAGACCGCCTATGAGCAGCTCTTCTGGATGATGGCGGGGCGGCGCGACGCGGCTTCTCCCTTCGGCGAGGTACGGGCGCAAGGCGGCAGCAGCACGGGCCTCGCAACGCCACAAGGCGAGGCTTCGGGAGCGAGACGCGAGAGGCCGCAAGCCTCGATCAGCCAAGTCTTGAACGGCCAAGCCTTGATCAGCCAAACCTATTTCGACGATCTCGTCATCGGCGAGACGCACGAGATCGGCGCTTACGATTTCACCTCCGACAACATCATCGCCTTCGCCAAGACCTATGATCCGCAGCCCTTCCATGTGGACCCGCAGGCTGCGGCGAGGAGCCATTTCGGCGCGCTCTGCGCCTCGGGCTGGCATACGGGGGCGGCCTGCATGCGCAAGCTCATCGACCGGCGCAGCCTGATCCGCGAAGCCATCCTGGCGCAGGGGCTGACGCCGCCCGCAATGGGCTCGTCGCCTGGCTTCAAGGACCTGGTCTGGCACAAGCCGGTTTATGTGGGCGACACGATCAGCTTTGCGACCTCCTTGGTGTCGAAGCGCCGGAGCGCCTCGCGGCCCGGCTGGGGCCTGATCTTCTCGCGCAACACCGGCACGAACCAGAAGGGCGAGCTCGTCTATGACTTCATCGGATCGGTGTTCATGGAGACCAGCCGCCCGTGACGACGCTTGACCCGCAAGGCTTGACCGGCAAGTCCCGGCACGAAATGGTCGCGCCATGAACACCGGGCTGAACGCGGGCGGCATCCTTCCAGGCCATGAGATCGAGGCGCTCGCCGAGCGCGGCGCGATCACGGCCGAGCGTCCCTTCGTCCCGGGGCAGATCCAGCCGGCGAGCCTCGATCTGCGGCTCGGGCGGCTCGCCTATCGGGTGCGGGCGAGTTTCCTGCCCGGGCCGCAGCGCAGCGTCGAAGAGCGGCTGACGGCGCTCGGCCTGCACGAGATCGATCTCGAGCACGGTGCCGTGCTCGAGACCAACACGGTCTATGTCGCCGAGATCGAGGAGCGCCTGGCGCTGCCCCCATCGCTCTCGGCCGCCGCCAACCCCAAGAGCTCGACCGGCCGGCTCGACGTCTTCACCCGCATCATCGCCGACCGCACCGATCGTTTCGACCTGATCTCGCAAGGCTATGCGGGGAAGCTCTATGCCGAAGTCTCGCCGCGCACCTTCCCGGTGCTGGCGCGGCGCGGCTCGCGCCTGGCGCAACTGCGCCTGCGCTCCGGCGAGGCGCGGCTCGACGATAGCGAGCTCGCCGACCTGCATGCGCGCGAGACCCTGGTGGCGGGACGCTCGCCGTCGATATCGGCCGGCATCGCAGTCAGCATCGATCTCGCCGGCCCCTCGCAGATCATCGGCTACCGGGCGAAGAACCATACCGGCCTCATCGATGTCGACCGGGTCGGCGCCTATGATGCCTGGGATTTCTGGGATCCGCTGACAGCGCGCGACGGCACGCTGGTGCTCGACCCCGGCCAGTTCTACATCCTGGCCTCGAAGGAAGCCGTGCATGTGCCGCCCGATTACGCGGCCGAGATGACGCCTTTCGATCCGCTGGTCGGCGAGTTCCGCGTGCATTATGCCGGCTTCTTCGATCCGGGCTTCGGCCATGCGGCGGCGGGCGGCCATGGCAGCCGCGCCGTGCTCGAAGTGCGCTCGCGCGACGTGCCCTTCATCCTCGAGGACGGGCAGACCGTGGCGCGCCTCGTCTATGAGCGGCTCTCGGCGCCGCCGAAGACGCTCTATGGCAGCGATCTCGGCTCGCATTACCAGGCGCAGGGGCTGAAGCTGTCGAAGCATTTCCGGGCTTAACCGAGTTCCTGGCGCCACGCCTCTTTCCGCCAATGACAAAGATTGCTACTTTTAGTCATCCATCCGTATGATGATGGCGACGGAGGCATCCATGAACATGAACGTATCGCTGACCGACGAACTGGCGAATTTCGTCAAGTCCAAGGTCTTGACCGGCCGCTACAGCTCGTCGAGCGAGGTCGTGCGCGAGGCTCTGCGGTTGATGGAGAAGTTCGAGCAGCAGGAAGCCGAGAAGCTCCGCTATCTCCGCAAAGCCTGGAAGCAGGGGATCGACAGCGGCGAGGCCGGCGACGTGGATTTCACAGCCCTGAAGAAGGAAGCGCGCGCGCGTCTCGCCGCGTCGAAAGCCTGAGCGTGTGAGGGTTCGCTTTACGCACCGCGCTCGCGAAGATCTTGATTTTTGCACAGCCGCAGCAGTGTCTTGACCTTATCTTCCGAGCGCCGCGCCTTTTTCGCTGAGGGCTGGACGAATTCTGTGTAAGTCTCTCCCAGAGACTTGCGGGGAAAAGACGATGCAGACGCGAATGGAAGGCACATTTTCTTCCCGGCATCGTCTGATCGCCGACATCGTCCTGCACCCCGTTGTGCAGATCGCCGTCATCCTCTGGGTCGTCGCTCATGTCGCGGTCGTGCTGCTTTCGGGCGGCAGCCTCCCGTTCGACCGACCCGCACTCGCCGAAATTCCCTTCACTGTCCAATTGGCCTCGCCAACGCTCGGGATGGTCGAGATTTTCCTGCTCATGGGCGTGGTCCATTGGCTGACGCGCAAACGTGTCATTCCCGACATCGCCGCTCGCGCACCGGCTCGCAGCGTTGCGGCGCGCGAGACTTTTGGCTTGCTGGCTTACGCGGTGGCTGGCCAGATAGGGGGCTGGATCATCGGGCCGGCGCTGGGCTATCGGCCGTTCAGCTTCCATATCGCCGGAACATTGTTCGGCTGCTCGACGCCCCCGTCCCAAGGCGAGATCTGGACCTGGGCGATCTATAATTTCCTGATCTTCGCTGTTCTCCCCTATCTCTGGTTTCGCCGGCGCTATGATGCGACCGAGCTCAACCTGCGGTCGACGAACCGGCGCAACGACGTGCTGGTGATCGTCGTGGTCTGCCTCATCGAAAGCGCGTTCGAGCTCGGCGTGTTCGAAGGCGGCCTCCTGCGCCTCGATGCGCGCCAGATCCTGCTCGGCGCGCCGCTCGCCTTCGCGCTCTTCTTCATCGGCACGGTGCTGCCGACGATGGTGCTGATCTATGCGATCTTGATCCCGCGCTATCTCAAGCTCACCGGCTCCGCGACGACGACAGTACTGCTCGGCGGACTGACCTACGCGTTCATGCACCTCGTCGAGGGCTGGTCGGCTTTCGATTCGCCGAGCGACACGGTGCTGTCGCTGATCTTCGTCGTCCTGGGCTATGTCGGTCCCGGCATGATCAAGACCTTCATCACGCTGCGCACCGGGAACGCCTGGGTGCATGCGCTCGGCTATCACGCCATCGCGCCCCATGTGATCATCGACACGCCACTCATCGTGCAGGCGTTCGGGATTCGCTAGCGGGCCAGCCTCACCCGCCGGCCCCGTTCGGCAAGGGCGGGGAGCGCAGCTTCACGGGCGTCGATTGCACGATCGATGTCGTGGTCTGGCCGAAAGCAAGGAAGCGGTCGAGGATTCGGTCGAGGCTCTCGAGCGCGTCGAGATGGATCTTGAGGATGAAGCAATCCTCGCCGGTGATGCGGTGGCACTCGGCGACTTGCGGGATGGATTGGGCGAGCTCGGCGATGCGCGGCAATTGGCCGGGCATGGGGCGCACGCGCACGAACACCATGATCGGCCAACCGAGCGCCTTGGGATCGAGATCCAGGCGATAGCCCGTGATCACGCCCGCCTCCTCGAGCCGCGTCAGCCGCTCCCTGACGGCCGGCGCCGACATGCCGATGCGGCGCGCCAGCTCCGAGATGCCGGCGCGCGGATCGGCCTGCAGCAGGCGGATGAGCTCGAGGTTGCGTTCATCGCGCAGCAAACTCGAGACACGAAGGTCATTTTCGTTGTTTGCCTTCATGTCGGAACCTCTTTTCCCGGTCTTCCCTTCGAGATGATATAGCACCTTCGCCGAAGCTTTGCGAATATGACGGCGTGATCATCGCAGGGGAGCGCCATGAACATGACCGCCGCAACGAGGACGATGACCGGGCGCTTCGAGCGCCTGCCGCCGCAGCTCTATTTCGTGACGAGCGCGATCTTCCACTATCTCGGCCCCGCCTTCGCGGTGCTGCTCTTCGCCAGCATCGCGCCGCTCGGCGTCGCCTGGCTGCGCATCGCGAGCGCCGCCGCCATTTTCGCGCTCTGGCGCCGCCCTTGGGGCTTCTTCCGCAAGCTCGGTGCCGCCGAGCGGCGCATCGTCATAGGGCTCGGTGTGGTCCTCGGGCTGATGAATGGCTGCTTCTACCTGGCGCTCGAGCGGCTGCCTCTCGGCACGGTCGGCGCCATCGAGTTCCTCGGCCCGATCGGTCTGGCGGCCTTCGGCATGCGCAGCCCGCGCAATGTCGTGGCGCTCGGCCTCGCGGCCATCGGGGTCTATGTGCTCACCGATGCCCGTATCGAAGGCGAGCCCATCGGCTATGTCTTCGCCTTCGCCAATTGCGCCCTGTTCGTCGCCTATGTGGTGCTCGGGCATAAGATCGCGGCGAAAGGTGCCGCAGACGGCGTCGACCGGCTCGGCGCCGCAATGCTGGTCGCCATGGCGGTCGCCCTTCCCTTCGGGATCGAGGACGCGCTGCCGGCCCTGCGCAATCCGCTCCTGCTCGCCGCCGGCATCGGGGTCGGGATCTGCTCCTCGGTCATCCCCTATGTCTGCGACCAGTTCGCCATGGCGCGATTGCCGCGCGCCACATTCGCGCTGCTGCTGGCGCTGCTGCCGGCGACGGCCGCGACCATCGGCATCGTTGTCCTGCACCAGATCCCGACAGCCGCCGAGGTCGCGGGCATCGTCCTCGTCATCGCGGCCGTCGCCCTTCACCGGGCCGAAGAGCCCGGCGCCGCGGCCGTTGCTTGAAGATGAGGCGGAGCGCCTTATCCTTCGGTCGCCTCGGTGCTGACGATCTCGATGCCGAAGCCCGAGAGCCCGACATAGGTCAGCTCATGGGAGGACAAAAGCCTGATCGACGAGACGCCGAGATCGCGCAGGATCTGGGCGCCGAGGCCGATTTCGCGCCATTGCCTGGTGCGCTCGGCCTCCGAGCCGCTCCGCCCCCCATCCGGCAAGGTGGCGACCGGCACGCCCGAGGCGCCGTCGCGCAGATAGATGAGGACGCCGCGCCCGGCCTCCTTGAAGCGCGCCAGCGAGGCATTGATGGCGCGGCCGCCGCCGAACACATCCTGGAGGATATGCGCACGGTGCAGGCGCGTCAGCACGTCGCGGCCATCGCCGATATCGCCGAGCACGAAGGCGAAATGATTGACGGTATCGAAGGGCGTGACGAAGGCATGCCCCTGCAGCGGGCCGATCGGCGTCTCGACCGGGAAGGAGGCGACGCGTTCGACGAGCTTCTCGCGCGACTGACGATAGGCGATGAGATCGGCGACCGTGAGCAGCTTCAGCTTATGGCGCTTGGCGAATTCGTTGACCTGGCGCCCCTTCATCACCGTGCCGTCATCATTGACGAGCTCGGCCAGCACCCCGACCGGGGGCAGGCCGGCGAGGCGGCAGAGGTCGACGCAGGCCTCCGTATGGCCCGAGCGCATCAGCACCCCGCCTTCGCGCGCGATCAGCGGGAAGACATGGCCGGGGCGGACGAAATCGGCCGCTCCCATATTGCCGTTGGCGAGGGCCCGCACGGTGTTGGTGCGTTCCTCGGCCGAGATGCCGGTGGTGAGGCCATGGCGCACATCGACCGAGACCGTGAAGGCGGTGCCGAGCGGAGCATCGTTCAAGGACACCATCGGATCGAGCCGCAGGCGGCGCGCCTCCTCGGCCGGCAGCGGCGCACAGACGATGCCGGAAGTGTGGCGCACGATGAAGGCCATCCGCTCCTGCGTCGCGAGCGAGGCGGCGACGAAGAGATCGCCCTCCCCCTCACGATCGTCATCATCGGCGACGACGACGATCTCGCCCGCCTTGAAGGCGGTGATGGCCGCGTTGACGCTGTCAGCCACGGGGTTCCCTTTCCAATTATTGGGACCCGCTAGGCCCAGGAAATCATTGGGCGTGACGGCCCCATTGGTCTCTCGCAGGATCATGGTCGCCGTCTCCCGCGATATCCAGGCACTGCCCTGATTGCAGAATTGCGTCACTGCACCGGGGGAAACGCCGATCGAGCGGGCGAAATCGCCACGCTTGACGCTGTTTGCCTCGAGCCATTCGGCAAGCTTCATGAGGCGATTCTAGAGCCTGAACGCGCTTCAGTGCAACTGAATTCTTTTGCTACGTTCTCAAATTTTAGCGCTACTAAATTTCCCTTGCCGTGCTCGCCGACAGTGGCTTCATCCGCGCAGCATAGCTTGCAATCAGCGCGGGAAAGGCCAATGCGGGGTGGGCGCGACCTGGGCGCGCTGGCGCAGATAATGATCGGCGATCACGCAGGCGAGCATCGCCTCGCCGACGGGCACGGCGCGGATGCCGACACAAGGGTCATGGCGCCCTTTGGTCGAAACCTCGCGCTCGGCGCCGAAGCGATCGACGGTGCGGCGTGGCGCCAGGATCGACGAGGTCGGCTTCACCGCAAAGCGCGCCACCACCGGCTGGCCGGTCGAGATGCCGCCCAAAATGCCGCCGGCGCGGTTCGACAGGAAGGCGATGCCGTCATTGCCGGCGCGCATCTCGTCGGCATTCTCCTCGCCCGAGAGCGCGGCCGCAGCGAAGCCCTCACCGATCTCGACCCCCTTCACCGCATTGATGCTCATCAGTGCCGCCGCGATATCGGCATCGAGCTTGGCATAAACCGGCGCACCGAGCCCCGCCGGCACGCCCTCGGCCACCACCTCGATCACGGCTCCGAGCGAAGAGCCGCGCTTGCGCACCGCATCGAGCTCATCGGCGAAGCGGGAAGCAGCCTCGGCATCCGGCGAGAAGAAATCGTTGCGACCGACCTCCTCCCAATCCCAATTGGCGCGATCGATCGGCAGTGCCCCCATCTGCACCAGCGCGCCGCGCACCTTCAATCCCGGCACGACCTTGCGGGCGATGGCGCCGGCCGCGACCCGCATCGCCGTCTCGCGCGCCGAGGAGCGCCCGCCGCCGCGATAGTCGCGCAGCCCGTATTTGAGGTCATAGGCGAGATCGGCATGGCCGGGCCGATAGGCGTCGCGGATGTCGTTATAGTCCTTGGAACGCTGATCCTCATTGTCGATGAGGAGGCCGATCGGCGTGCCGGTCGTCACTTGTCCGCTTGTGCGGTCATCCTCGAAGACGCCCGAGATAATGCGGACGCGATCGGGCTCGCGCCTCTGCGTCGTGAAGCGCGACTGGCCCGGCCGGCGCCGGTCGAGATCGCGCTGGATATCGGCCTCGGTCAGGGGAATGCCGGGCGGGCAGCCATCGACAACGCAGCCGATCGCCACGCCATGGCTCTCGCCGAAGGTCGTGACGCGGAAGAGATGACCGAAGCTGTTATGCGACATCGCGAAAGGCCCTTGCCCCGCCCGCTTAGCGGTCGGCGGCATCTGTCGTCAAACGGCGCGGCCTCTTGACCGCCCCTCATCTGCGGCGCATCGAGCCCTGATGCGGCTGCGCAGCGATCTTTGGGTGTCTGCCTATCTTCGGCGCTGCGCGGTGCAAGGCGTCGTCGCGGTGCTGCGCCGGCGCGGCGCCGCCGAGGCCGGCGCCATCTTCGTCAAGCTCGACCGGCTCGACGGCACCGCGACGCTCTACGGCCCCGCCCCTCCGACGGAAGATATGCCCCAAGGCGTCGACCGGCTCTTCGCCAGGATGCACGCGACCGAAGCCGTGACCCCTGCCGATGTCGAAGCGCGGCTGGCGCGCCAGCGCAATTTCGATCCCGATATCTGGGTGGTCGAAGTGGAGGATCGCGGCGGCCGGCCCTTCCTCGATCTCGCCCCGGCCTGACGCCTTGCGCCAGCCTCAGCCGAGGCCATGCCAGCTGCCGCCGACCACCATGCCGCGCGCGGCGAGCCGCTTGGCGCCGTCGAGCCTGGCGCCGATCGAATCGACATAGCCGAAGCTGCCCTCCTCCAGCTCGAGCACCGAGGCATCGGCGACGGAACCCGGCGCCAGGCTGCCGAGATCCGGGCGGCGCAGCGCCCCGGCAGGGCCTTGAGTCGCGGCCTGCACCACCTCCATGAGCGGCACGCCGAGGCAGAGGAATTTCGACAGCGTCGTCAAGAGGTCGAAGGCCGGTCCTTCGATGCACAGTGCATGGACATCGCTCGAGATCGAGTCGGGCAGGAAGCCGTTCGCCAGCATGGTGCGAGCCGTCGCGAAGGAGAAGGAGCCCATGCCATGGCCGATATCGAAGAGCACGCCGCGGCTTCGGGCCTCGAGCACCGCTTGCAGCACCTTGCCGTCAGCGGTTACCGGCGTGTTGGGGAAGGGCCGGAACGCATGGGTCAGGATATCGCCCGGCCGCATGCGCTCCAGAACCTCGGGAAACGTCGGGGGCGGCTCGTCGATATGCACCATCATCGGCATCGAGACGAGATCGGCGACCTGGCGCGCCACATCGAGCGGCACGACGCCCGAGGTGCCGCCCGCATTGCGGCCGACCCTGACCTTGATGCCGGCGAGGACATCCCGATTGGCAGCCGCCACTTCGGCCGCATCGAGCGGGGCGAGCAGGCGCTGATCGCCGCTCTCGCCGACCATGACCCGCTTCGAGAAGCCGTAGATGCCGGCGAAGGAAATATTGAGATAAGCGAGGATGCGCACCGGCGCCGCCTCGATCACATGCGAGCGCATGCCGGCGAAATTGCCGGGCCCGGCGCTCCCCGTATCGACGAGCGTCGTGACCGCACCGCGCGCCAGCAGCCGCGGATCGACGCCGAGCGAGGTGCCGCCGACATAGACATGGGTGTGCAGGTCGATGAGGCCAGGCGTCACGATCTTGCCGGCGACATCGCGAATCTCGGCGGCCGCGCCCGAGAGCCCCTCCCCGATCGCCGCCACGCGACCTTGCGAGAAGCCGATATCGGCCACCCGATCGAACCCCTGAGAGGGATCAATCACATGGCCGCCGGCGAGCACGAGATCAAACGGACCCAACACAACCTCCTCACATTGCTATGGAATTTAATTACACAAACTGGCCGCGGACGTTGATCTTGTATCGACGATTCCGCCGTAATATGCCGAATATGCCCGATATTTGCAACGACCCTCTTGACAAGCGTCATGATTGTGTAATTTTATTTCAAGAACGGTATGCAAATTGCAGATACGGGATCAGCCGATCGCAAGTCACTGGAGAGGAGACAGAGATGCCCATCATCGTCCCCGGCTCGTTCCTTCCCACACGTCGGGCCTTCACCGGCGCGCTCGGCGGGGTTGCATTAGCGGGCCTGCTGCCGCGCGGCGCCTCAGCCGAAGGGGCGAGCGCCAATCTCGCCATGGTGGGCGAGCCGCAATCCCTCGATCCGATGGCCTCCACGGCCGATCTCGTCGGCATCATCATGCAGCATGTCTACGAGCCACTCTTCACCTTCGACGCCAATTGGGTGATCAAGCCGATGCTCGCGGCCGAGCTGCCGAAGATCAGCGGCGACGGGCTCACCTACACCATCGCGCTGCGCAGCGGTGTGAAGCTGCATAATGGCCGCGATCTCGACGCCAGCGATGTCGTCGCTTCGTTGCAGCGCTGGCTCGCCATGACGCCGCGCGGCACCTCGCTCGCAAAGAGCATTACCGCAGTCACCGCCAAGGATGCGGCGACCGTCGAGATCGCGCTGCGTGCCGTCGAGCCCGCCCTCCTCGCGCATCTCGCCCTGCCGTCGGGCTTTGCCGGTATCATGGCCAAGGAAACGATCGACAAGGACAAGGCCACCACGCCGCTCGTCGAGTTCATCGGCACCGGCCCCTATAAATTCCGCGAGCGCAAGGCCGATCAATATGTGGTGCTGGTGCGCCATGAGGCCTATGCGGCACGCGCCGAGCCGGCGAGCGGCTATGCGGGCAAGCGTGAAGCGAAGATCGCGGAGCTGCGCTTCATTCCGGTGCCCAACGCCAATACGCGCGTCGAGGGCGTCGTCGCCGGCCAGTATCACTTCGCCGACCAGCTCCCGGTCGAGGGCGCCAAGCGCGTGGCGGGCGGGGCCAATGCCGTCGTCACCATGCCCTATGGCTTCCCCTATATCGTCACCAACACCAAGCAAGGCCCGATGGCCGATCTGAAGCTGCGTCGCGCCTTCCAGCTGGCGCTCAGCGAAGAGGACATGCTGTTTGCAGGCTTCGGCGATCCGCAATTCTTCGCCGTCGCGGCGGAGCATTTCCCCAAGGGCTCGCCCTTCTATTCGAATGCCGGCGCGGATCAGTACAACAAGGGTGACGCGCAGGCTGCGAAGGCCCTGCTCACTGAGGCGAAATATGGCGGCGCGCCGATCCGCATCCTCAACTCCAAGCAATACGACTTCCACAGCCGCATCGCGCTCGTCATGGCCGAGCAGCTCAAGGCCGCGGGCTTCGCGGTCGAGCTCGATGTGGTCGATTGGGCGACCTTGATCCAAAGGCGCGGCGATCCGACGCTCTGGGATGTCTACGTCACGCATTCGGCCTTCCTGCCCGAGCCCATGCTCTCGCCGCCGCAACTCGGCGATGGCGCGCCCGGATGGTGGAAGACGCCGGCCAAGGATGCAGCGCTCGCCGCCTTCAACGCCGAGCTCGATCCCGCCAAGCGCGGTGCGCTCTGGGGCAAGGTGCAGCAGGTCGTCTATGACGAGGTGCCCTATGTCCGGGTCGGCAATTTCGCGGCGCTGAGCGGCGTGTCGAAGGCGATGCAGGGTTATGCGCCGATGCCCTGGCCGGCCTTCTGGAACGCCGGCCTCGCCAAATAGGCCACCTGCGGAATCGGTGGCGGTGGCGGCTTCGGCACTCCCCGCCTTCTGCCTGACGGCCACGGCGACGCGGATGGGCCGCGTCCCGACAGAGTGGAGAAACGGCCTTGCTGCGCTTCATCGCCCGGCGACTCGCCGGCCTCCTCGTGGTGCTGCTGCTCGTCGCCACCACGGTCTTCTTCCTGACGCGGCTCGCGCCTGGCGATCCGGCCTCGATCATGCTCGGCGATCAGGCGCGCCCCGAGGATGTTGCACGGCTGCGCGAGATCTACGGTCTCGACCAGCCGGTCCTGGTGCAATTCCTGCTCTGGCTCAAGGAGATCGCGCGCGGCAATCTCGGCCAGTCGATCTTCCTGCAGCAGCCGGTAACCACAGCGCTGCACGACCGGGCCGAGCCGACCTTCTTCCTTGCTCTGTTCTCGATCACGATCGCCGCGCTTATCGGCATCCCCTGCGGCATCGCCTCGGCGGTGTGGCGTGGCCGCGCTGTCGACCAGATCGTGAGCGGCTTTGCGCTGCTCGCCGCCAACATCCCGAGCTTCTGGCTCGGCCTCGTCCTGATCCAGCTGTTCGCCGTCCGGCTCGGCTGGTTTCCGGTGGCGGGCTATGGCGATCCGGGCGCCACGCTCGCGCAGCGCCTCTACCATCTGCTGCTGCCGTCCGTCGTGCTCGGCCTCGTCAATTCGGCGCTGATCACGCGCTTCACGCGGGCGAGCATGCTCGACGTGCTGGGCGAGGATTACGTCCGCACGGCGCGCTCCAAGGGCCTGTCCGAGCAGAATGTCGTGATGCATCACGCCTTCCGCAACGCGCTCGTGCCGATCATCACGGTGGTCGGCCTGACGGCCGCGCTGTTGATCGGCGGCGCCATCGTCACCGAGACGGTGTTCGGCCTGCCCGGCATCGGCAATCTCGTGGTCAGCGCGGTGCTGCGGCGCGACTATCCGGTGATCCAGGGCACCCTGATCGTGGTCGCCGCCATCTATGTCCTCATCAACCTCCTGATCGACCTCATCTACACGCTGGTCGATCCGCGCGTGCGGATGTGAACCGGTCATGACGCAGGCTTCACCCGCCCTCCTCTTCCTGCGGCGCCTGTTCCGGCGCAAGCTGGTGCTCATCGGCGCGCTGGTGCTCACCATCATCGTCATCGCGGCGATCCTCGCCCCCTTCGTCACCTCCTTTCCGCCGACCGCCATGCGGCTCGCGCGCCGCCTGCGGCCGCCGGATCCGCAATTCTGGTTCGGGACGGACGAGTTCGGGCGCGACGTCTACTCGCGCGTCATCTACGGGGCGCGCGCCTCGCTCTCGATCGGCTTTGCGGTGGTCGTCGTCTCGATGCTGGCCGGAACCGTGTTCGGGCTGGCGGCCGGCTATTTCCGCAAGGCCGACCGCATCGTCATGCAGGGCGTCGACGCGCTGATGGCGCTGCCCGACATCCTTCTCGCGATCTTCCTGGTGGCGGTGCTCGGCGCCTCGGCCTTCAACGTCATCCTGGCTCTCTCGATCGTCTACACGCCGCGCGTGGTGCGCGTGGTGCGCGCCTCGACGCTGGTGGTGCGCGAACTGCCCTTCGTCGAGGCAGCGCGCTCGCTCGGCGTCTCCACCTGGCGCATCATCACGGTGCATATCCTGCTCAACGTCACCTCGCCGCTGATCGTCCAGGCGACCTTCATCTTCGCCTATGCGGTGCTGGCCGAGGCCGGCCTGTCCTTCCTCGGCGCCGGCGTGCCGCCCGAAGTGCCGACCTGGGGAACCATGATCGCGAGCGGCCAGAACTTTGCCGATCAGGCCTTCTGGGTCGTGCTCTTCCCCGGTCTCGCCATCGTGCTGGCGGCGCTGTCGATGCAGATCGTCGGCGACGGCCTGCGCGACATGCTCGACCCCAAGCTGCGCAAGGCCTTGTGATGAGCGCCGCATCCCCTCTCCTTTCCATCGAGGATCTCGCCGTCACCTTCCGCGGCGAGGATGGCGAGACGACACCGGTGCGCGGCGTGACGCTGCGCGTCGATCCCGGCGAGACGGTGGCCCTCGTCGGCGAATCCGGCTCCGGCAAATCGGTGACGAGCCTCGCCGTCATGGGGCTGTTGCCGAAGCCCTCGGGAAGGGTCTCGGCCGGACGCATCCTGTTGCGCCGGCGGGCCGGCGACGTCGTCGATCTCGCCCGCCTGCCGCAACCGCAATTGCGCGCGCTGAGGGGCGCCGAGATCGCCATGGTGTTCCAGGAGCCGATGACGAGCCTCAATCCGGTGCTCAGCGTCGGCGAGCAGATCGCTGAGTCCGTGCGGCTGCATATGGGGCTCGACCGGGCGGCGGCCTTGCGCCGGGCCGAGGAGATGCTCGGCCTCGTCGAGATTCCCGATGCGCGCCGGCGCGTCCATGACTACCCCCACCAGATGTCGGGCGGCATGCGCCAGCGGGTCATGATCGCGCTCGCCATGGCCTGCAACCCGTCGCTGCTCATCGCCGACGAGCCGACGACGGCGCTCGACGTCACCATCCAGGCGCAGATCCTCGCCCTCATCGACCGGCTGCGGCGCGAGACCGGCATGGGCGTGTTGTTCATCACCCATAATCTCGGCGTGGTCGCCGCGATCTCCGACCGCGTCACCGTGATGTATGCCGGGCATGTGGTGGAATCCGGCAAGGTGCGCGGCCTGTTCCGCAACCCGCGCCACCCTTACACCAGGGCCCTGCTCGACTGCCTGCCGGCGCGTGCCCTGCGCGGCCCGGACGGACGCAAGCTGGTGCGCGCCATCCCGGGATCGAGCGCAACGCCGCGCCCGAAAGAGGGTTGCGACTTCGCGCCCCGCTGCCCCTCGGCGCAACCCGCCTGCTCGACCAACATCCCGGTCCTCGAGGCGCTCGACCTCGAGAGCTCGGTGCGCTGCTTACGATGGAGGGAGCTGTGACAGCAGATCCGACGCCGCTTCTCGCCGTCGCCGGCCTCACCAAGGTCTTCGGCACGCCGCCGCGCGCGGTGCGGGCGGTGACCGAGGTCGATCTCTCGATCGCGCCCGGCGAGGTGCTCGGCCTTGTCGGAGAATCCGGATCCGGCAAGAGCACGATCGGCCGGCTGGTGCTGAGGCTGCTCGAGCCTTCGGCGGGCACCATCCGCTTCGCCGGCGAGGATATCGCGACCTTGTCGGAGCGGGCCCTCAAGCCATTCCGCCGCAAGGCGCAGATGGTGTTCCAGGATCCCTATGCCAGCCTCAATCCGCGCCTGAGGGTGCGCGACATCATCGGCGAGGCGCTCGACGCGCATCGCCTCGCCGCCGGACGCCGCTCCGAGCGGATCGGCGAGCTCCTGGAGACCGTCGGCCTTCCGGCGGACCATATGAGCCGATTCCCGCACGAATTCTCGGGCGGGCAGCGCCAGCGCATCGGGATTGCGAGGGCGCTCGCGGTCGAGCCGCGGCTGATCGTCGCCGACGAGCCGGTCTCGGCCCTCGACGTCTCGGTGCAGGCGCAGGTGCTGAACCTGCTGCAGGATCTGCGCGCCCGCTTCGGCCTGTCGATGCTGTTCATCTCGCATGATCTCGACGTGGTCGAGCTGATGTGCGACCGTATCGCGGTCCTGTATCTCGGACGGATCATGGAGATCGGCCCGGCTCAAGGCGTCACGACGCGCCCGCGTCACCCCTATACGCGCGCTTTGCTCGCCGCTTCGCCGAAGCCCGATCCGGAGGCACCGAAGGTGGAGCGTATCCTGAAGGGCGATATACCGAGCCCGATCAGCCCGCCCTCGGGCTGTGTGTTCCGCACCCGCTGCCCGCATGCGGCCGAGATCTGCGCGCGCGAGATCCCGTCCTTGCGGGATGCCGGAGAGGGCCAGACCTTCGCCTGTCACTTTGACATTCAAGAGATGCCGGCGGGCGCCCCGTGACCGACCGGACCGGCGAGCGCACCGGGCCCGCCTCCGCGCCGCTCGCTGCCGACGGCGCCAGACCCGATATCCTCCGAACCTTGCGCACCGGCATGGAGCAGCTCTCGGCCGGGCAGCGCCGGATCGCCGCGATGATCCTCGAGGATCCGGAGCGGGCCGTGCACGAGAATGTCGACGAGCTGGCGCGACGCGCCGGCGTGAGCGCCCCCAGCATCGTCCGCTTCGCCAGAGCGGTCGGTTGCGAAGGCCTGACGGACCTCAAGCTCAAGCTCGCAGGGTCTCTCGCTCTCGGCCAGCCCTATCTCCACCACGGCGTGCAGAGAGGCGACGGGGCGGCGGACGTGATCCGCAACGTCGTCGGCAGCGCCACCGCCGTGCTCGCCGAATGGCAGCGCACCATCGATCCAGACGCTGTCGAGCGGGCGGCGCGCGCCATCGACCAGGCCGGCCGCATCGATTGCTACGGTACCGGCGCGACCTCGAACTTCCTGGCGCAGGATCTACAGGCGCGCCTCTTCCGATTGGGGCTGAATGCCGGCGCCCTCTCCGACGCGCATTATCAACTCGCCTCAGCCTGCACGCTCGGTCCCGGCGATGTCGTGGTGGCGGTCTCCTTCGTCGGACGCATGCCGACCCTGCTCGAGGCGGCGCAGGTCGGCAAGGAGCGGGGCGCGACGGTCATCGCGCTCACCCGCAGCCACACGCCGCTCGCCGAGATGGCCGATATCGTGCTCGGCAACGACGTGCCGCGCGACCCGATCATGCGGGTCGGCACCGACGCTTATCTGGTGCAGCTTCTGCTGATCGAGATGCTGATGGTGATCGTCGGCCTCAAGCGCGGCGCCGCCGCCATGGACCGGTTGCGCGATATCCAGCACACGCTGCAGACACATGGCATCGACAGTGACGACCCGTCGGTCCTGCATTGGTGCTGGCGCTCGATCTTGCGGCCGCCGCAAGGCTGAAACACCGCCCTCAGCGGGAGCGCTCGCGCCGCTTGAAAGGCTGGGCGAGCGGCTGCTCGGTGCGCGGCGCGCCCTGCGCGCGTTCCGCAGGCTCCCCATCGCGTGGCATGCCCGGCGCCGCGACATGGCGTGTCGGGCGAGAGCGCGTCCGGGCGAAGGCGGAGAGGATCATGGCGGCGGCGGCCCCGCTCGTTTCGCGCGCCAGCTGGTCGAGCGCGAAGATGCGTTCCACGGAACGCGACAGGTGCAGGCCGCGCCGCAGCAGCAGGGTGACGATCGGCGCCGGCCGGGCTCCGCAACTGCGCAAGGCGATGATCAGCGCCTCCCCGGTCGAATCGGCGACGATTGCCGTCGCCTCGCTCGCGGACAAACCGAGCCAGGCGGCGAGCGCTTCGGCAAGCCGCACCGGATTGGCGCCACCGAGATCGAGGATGGCCCGGTCGATATCCTGGCGCGCCAGCGGGCTCGGCCGCGCCCTTTTGAGGAAGGCCCGACGCGTCGCCTCGGTGGCGATGGCGGCACGCTCCTGCGGCTCCGCTTCGAGGAAGAGCGAGCAGCGATCGAGAAAGGGCAGCCGCGGCCAGGCGAGGATGAGCTTGGCGAGGTCGAGATTGCCGCGCGCCCTGGCGACCAGGAGTGAGACGACATCGCCCGGCAAGCCGGGTGCCGCCCGGCGCGCCAGAGCGAGATCGACAGTGGCCTCCGACCGATCCACCAGGATGCGTGCCGTGCCCGCTGCCAGCTCATCGCGACTGGCGATGGCGACCGCGACCAGGCGCGAGCCCGTCTCGGCCAGGGCGTCGAGCGCCTGGAGATCGAAGCCGATGGCGAGACGCAAGGCCTCGTAGCTCGCCTCATCGTCACGCGCGAGCAGCGCTTCGATCACCTTGCGCGGCGTCTCGGGATGGGCGGCAAGCTTACGCGCCACCGCGACCGCCGCCTGCGTGTCGACGCTGCGAATCATGGGTTCCGTGAGCGCCACGAATTGCGCGAGCTCGGCACGCGTCGGCAGCTTGCGCCCGACGAAGAGATCAGTCAGGACGCGCAGGAGAACGACGCGTGCGTCGATTCCGTCGGCCTTGGCCGCGGCGATCAACGGAGCGATTTCGGGAAAGGCATCGGGTGGCATCGGGCGATCGTGGAAGCTCAGCTCATCCATGACCCGCAAAATACATCCGATGGCGTTAGCGTGACGTTAACCAAGCGGCGCGACCATGGACCTGGGAAGCCATGACGGCCGGGATTGAGCGGGGACACGATGGGCCACGTCATTCTGTTGTCTGAGCTGGAGCGGGCAAGGCCCGCGCGTCTGCGCGGTCCTTTGCCCGCAGGCGGGGCCACGATCAGCCTGTTCCTCGGCGTGCGCTATGAGCGCCCCGCCACGGAGCACGAAGCCGCGACGATCACCGCCACTTCGCTGGTGGAGATGCCGCAATTGGGCCAGGCGCAGGTGCCGAGATTGCCGGCGCCCAGATCATCTGAGCCCAGATCATCCGAACTCATATCGACCGGACCGAACCCATGCTCGCCGGGCGGCCAGCGCGGCAGCTGAGGCTTTCCGTAAGGGCTCGGTTCCTTCGACCGCCCCGATCGCCGCGAGCACTCGTCAACCTACGCGGATCGGCGGCCCCCTTTCGGCCAATTTCACTCCACATGCGCGCAGCGTGCCCCGGTGACGAGGGCTGCGGCCGCCTGACGCTGGCTCGGCAACAGAGCGAGCGAGCGGAACACGGCGAAGCCGCGCGTGCGCGACGAGATGGCGCGCACTTCTCCGCTCGGATTTTCCTCGTCATCCTCCGCGGCCCTGTCGACCGCCTGGCCGGGCGTCAGCGCCACGACCTCGATACGGCCTTTCTCGGCCGCCGAATTCGACAAGGCGAAGAAAGCGCCGCCGCCCTCCTGATGCAGGGCGATCGAGGCAAAGCCGTCGGCGCTGACCGGCAAGGTCAGCTTGACGGGCCCGGAGGCGAGATCGAACGAGCACACGGACGCCGAGATGTCGGGATCCTCCATCGCATCGAGAAGCCTGTTGCGCGGATCGAGCACACTCACTTGCAGCTCCGGGCCAAGTCGCGACACCAGCGAATAGGCGTCCGCGCGCGACAGGAAGGGCACCACCAGCACGGTCACCACATGCACCGACACTGCCACCAGGACCAGGCAGGCGATCAACCTGAGCGTCTCGGCGATTCTCCCGATCAGGCGCATGCGAGCCTCACGATCGTGGGAACCTGCTCGCTGCCGAGCGCGGCCCCGGCTCCGATCGGCGTGTCGTAGAGACGCAAATACAGCACGAACCCACCCGCCGCCGGCGCCGGCAGCCAATCGCCCGGCTGCGCCTGCGAGGCGACCGCGATGTTGAAGCCGCCTTGCGTATCACGCGTCAGCTCCGTCGAGCTGAAGCTCTGGCGACGCGCCGCATTGGCGACCGGACGCCCCTCCTCGTCGAACAAGGTGATGCTCCAGAAGCGCGCCGCCGGCGTCGCCCCGGCGATCGCATAGACGCAACGCCCATCGAGGGGCTCGCCTTGCGAATCGCGGTTCGCCGTCAAGGTGAAGCCTTCGCCCGAAGCCAGAGCGATGGCCCCCGAGCGCGCCCTTTCGGCCTGCGCGTAAGGATCGGCCGCAACCAGGCTCTCGCTCACCCGCATCTCCCAGGGGCCGGCGCGCACCAGATCGCCCGAGACATTGCGGTCGAGCATGAGCTTGGCGCTGTAGAGGCCCGCTGCCGCGCCGCCGAACAACACCAGGAGGATCGAAAGAATCCGCAGCATATTCGCCGGCCCGAGCGGGATTGAGGAGAGATCCAAGAGCGCTGTCGCCTTAGATCGGTGCTGTCGCCTTAGATCGAATCGCCGCGACACTCCACCCATTGCACGCGCACCGTCAGCGCAGCGCGTGCGGCTCGACCGGGGCGGCCTCGGCACTCATGCGGCCATCCTCGAGCTGCAGGATACGCGTCTGACCGGAGGGCAATTGCCGCGCCGCGACCGGCTGCGTCAGCAGGTTCTCGATGCCGTTGATCACCTCGATCGAGCGCCGCGACAGCGTCTGCGAGCGCGGCGCGGCGGATGCCGTCTCCTGCACCTGCTGCCCCTTGGCACGCGCCGCGGCCGTGCCGTCGAGTTTGTCGTCATATTGCTGGTAGGGCAAGGGCTTCGGATCGAGGCCTTGATGCGCGTAGGCCATGACCTCATGCCAGGTCTTGGCCGGCAGCGTGCCTCCGGTCATGCCGTTGGTCGGCTCGTAATCGTCATTGCCCATCCAGATGATGCCGACCAGATAGGCGCTGTAGCCGTCGAACCAGGCGTCGCGGCTGGCATTGGTGGTGCCGGTCTTGCCGGCCAGCATGACGCCGGGGATGATGGCGGCGCGCCCCGTGCCTTCGGCGACCACATGGCGCATCATCCACACGATGTCGGTCGCGACCTGGGTGGGCAGGACTTGCGGGCGCGGCGCCCCATTCTTTTCGAAGGTGTAGATGGTCTCGCCCTTGATGTTCATGATCTCGAGGGCGGCATGCGGCGGAGCGCGGCGTCCACCATTGGCGAAGACCGCATAGACCGAGGCTATCTCGAGCGGGTTCACGCCGACCGCGCCGATCGGCAGCGACTGCGTGTCGTTCATCTCCGTGGTGATGCCGAGCCGCCTGGCCATCTCGATGATCTTGGCCCGGCCGGCCTTGGGATTGCCGTCACCGAGCGCGATCGACAGGCGCACCGGTACGCTGTTCAGCGAATGGGTGATCGCCTGGGTGAGAGTGACGCGCCCCATATAACGGCCGCCGAAATTGCTGGGGCACCAATTGGTGATGCAGATCGGGGCGTCGACCACCACGGTGTCGGGGTGGAACTTGCCGCTTGCGAGCGCCGTCGAATAGACGATCGGCTTGAAGGAGGACCCGGGCTGCCTCAGCGAATCGGTGGCGCGGTTGAACTGGCTGTCGCCATAGTCGCGCCCGCCGATCATGACGCGCACCGCCCCGTCGGGCTCCATGATCACCATGGCGGCCTGCTCGACATTCCAGCGATCGCCCTCGTCGCGGAGCGAGGCCTCGACCGAGCTCTCGGCCTTCTTCTGCAGATCGGCGTCGAAGGCGGTGCGCACGATCACCGAGCGCTCGCCGCCGAGCTTGCCGGCATCGGCGAGCTTGCGCACCTCGTCATAGGCGTAGTCGAGATAATAATCGGGGCTGTAGTCGCGGCGCCGGTCGATGGGGGTTGCCGGATTCTGCCGGGCCGCCAGCACCTGGCCCTCGGTCATGAAACCGGCATCGACCATGTTGGAGAGTACGTCGTTCGCCCTGGCGCGAGCGGCCGGCAGGTTGACATAGGGGCCGTATTTGGTCGGTGCCTTGAACAGGCCGGCCAGCATCGCGGCTTCGGCGAGCGAGATGTCCTTCACCGATTTGCCGAAATAATATTCCGAGGCCGCAGCGACCCCGAACGTGCCCCCGCCCATATAGGCGCGATCGAGATAGAGCTTCAGGATATCGGCCTTCGACAGGCGCCGTTCGAGCCAGACCGACAGGAAGGCTTCCTTGATCTTGCGGTCGAGCGAGCGCTCATTCGACAGGAAGATGTTCTTGGCGAGCTGCTGGGTCAGCGTCGAGCCGCCCTGCACCACGCCCGAGGCCCGCGCATTGACCGACAAGGCGCGCACCAGCCCGACCGGATCGATGCCGTAATGATCGTAGAAGCGACGATCCTCGGTGGCGAACACCGCCTTCAGGAGATGGTCGGGGAACTCGGTCAGCTGGATCGTCGCATCCTGCTTCAAGCCGCGCTTGCCGATTTCGACCCCGTTGCGGCCGAGGAAGGTCACGGCGAGGTCCTGGCGCGACAGGAAATCATCGCTCGTCAGGTGAAAGGCGGGCTGGGCCAGCATCAACACCCCGACCGAGCCGACGGCGCCGAGCGTCGTCGCCTCGCTCAACAGCTCCACGATGAGCCGCCGCGCGCCTGAGACATGCAGCTTGTCCATGCGCAGCGCGAATCGCCGATAGCCGTCCACCAGCCGTTCGCCGGCGCCGTGCAGCCCCGAATCGACGAGCGAATCGACGCCGAGCAACCGCCTCTTGATCTTTGCCCAGAGCGAACTCGGGTTCGTCAGCATCAAATGCTGTCCCCAAATGGTGCGCGGTCGCGTCGCCGCCGCCTCTTAACGATCCATTTAGCGATCGGATCGCGACAATGCCAGCGAAGGCGAGCTTTCTTCCACCGATCGACGCAAGGACGGTGCCGCCATTCCCGAGCCGATATCGCTAAACTGCCCGCAATTTCTGGCCACAGAACGGCAATCCCTGATAGAAGGGGGCATGAGCCGAGCTATCGATCGTTTCTGGCGCCACAAGACCCTCGACGAAATGACGAAAGAGGAGTGGGAAAGCCTGTGCGACGGCTGCGGCCGCTGCTGCCTGATCAAGCTCGAGGACGAGGATGACGGGCGCGTCTATACCACCGATGTCGGCTGCCGTCTGCTCGACAAGGGGAGCTGCCGTTGCGGCGATTATGCCAATCGGCAAAAGCATGTGCCCGACTGCATCCAACTGACGCCCGATCTCGCCCGTTCGCTCTCATGGCTGCCGCCGAGCTGCGCTTATCGGTTGGTGGCCCGCGGCCAGGACCTGCCCTGGTGGCATCCGCTGGTCTCGGGGCGCGAGGAGACCGTGGTCGAGGCCGGCATCTCGGCTGCCGGCCGGGTCGGCGCCGGCGAGGACGAGGTCCGGACGGAGGCCCTGTTCGAGCGGATCGTCTCCTGGCCCACACGCTGGCCGAGAAAGGCGCGCGAGAAGCCCAAAGGGCGCTGAAACTGCCGGTATCGCAGGCGCTCAGGCTTGCGGCATCTGCAACATTGCGGCGATCTCCTCGGCCGCGGCGTCGGGCAGCAGCCGCTCCGCGGCGACTTCGGCCTCGAGCGCGGACAGACGGGCGCGGATAGCCGGATCGCTGCGCAGCCGCGCCAGCGCCCGCTCCTCGATCAGCGCCCGCATCCATTTGACCTGCTGCGCCCGGCGGCGGTGCCTGAGCTCGCCGGAGGCCTCTCCGAGATGGCGGTGCTCCAATATGGTCGCCCAGAACCGGTCGAGGTTGAGATTGGCCATGCCCGACACGGTGAGCACCGGCACCTTCCATCGGGCGCTCGGCGGGGCGAGGATATGCAGCGCCGCCTGATATTCGGCCGCCGCCACCCTGGCCCTGGCCAAGCCTTCGCCATCCGCTTTGTTCACGGCCACGATATCGGCAAGCTCGAGCACGCCCTTCTTCAGGCCTTGCAGCTCGTCGCCCGCACCCGCCAGCATCAGCACCACGAACACATCGGTGAGATCGGCGACCGTGGTCTCCGACTGGCCGACCCCGACCGTCTCGACCAGGATGACGTCGAAGCCCGCCGCCTCGCAAAGCAACATCGCTTCACGCGTGCGCGCCGCCACCCCGCCGAGCGTGCCGCTGGCCGGCGATGGTCGGATGAAGGCCTGGCGATCAACCGATAATCGCGCCATGCGCGTCTTGTCGCCGAGGATGGAGCCGCCGCTGCGCGCCGAGGACGGATCGACGGCGAGCACGGCGACGCGGTGTCCTTTGGTCGTGAGGTTTGAGCCGAACTGGTCGATCAAGGTGGATTTGCCGACGCCGGGCACGCCGGTGATGCCGATGCGGATCGCCTCGCCGGTCGATGGCAGGAGCGAGGAGACGAGAAGCCTTGCCTGCAGGCGATGATCGGGACGGGTCGATTCGACCAGCGTGATGGCGCGCGCCAGCGCCGCGCGCTCGCCGGAGCGCAGCAAGGTCGCAAGGCCGTCGAGGTCCAGATCCGGCTTGAGCACGGCGCCGATTAGACGGGAAGCGGCGGATTTGGCAACAGGACCAGCCTTGAGCTTCGCTGCGCTGGGGGCACGAGCGATGTCGCAGCCGGCGGGGCGGCGATGTGGCAGAGCAGACCTGGCGATTGAGCAGACCTGGCGATTGAGCATGGCGGATGGCGGAAAAACGGCGTAAACTTTTCACCACAATGGCGGTGATGGGTCGGCATCTTATGGTTCCACGTCAGCGAAAGACGGACGCGGGACGAATGCGGCCAGGTTGAGCGAGCGGATGAATTTCAGGCAATGATACCGGATTTCTCGACCATTCCCTTCGAGGCCGATGCGAGCGGCGCCGGCCGCGCCGCGCCCTTGTCCGGAGAACCCTGGCTCACGCCCGAAGGCATCGCGGTGAAGCCGAGCTACGCTGCGGCCGATCGCGAGCGCCTCGCCTTCGTCGACGGTTATCCTGGCCTGCCGCCTTATCTGCGCGGTCCCTACCCCACAATGTATGTGACTCAGCCCTGGACGATCCGGCAATATGCCGGCTTCTCCACGGCCGAGGATTCCAACGCCTTCTACCGGCGCAACCTCGCAGCCGGGCAGAAGGGGCTTTCCGTCGCCTTCGATCTCGCCACGCATCGCGGCTATGATTCCGATCATCCGCGCGTCGCCGGCGATGTCGGGATGGCGGGCGTCGCGATCGATTCGATCTACGATATGCGCACCCTGTTCTCCGGCATTCCGCTCGGCGAGATGAGCGTGTCGATGACGATGAACGGGGCGGTGCTGCCGGTGCTGGCGCTCTATATCGTGGCGGGCGAGGAACAGGGCGTCAGGCAGGCCGAGCTCTCGGGCACCATCCAGAACGACATCCTCAAAGAATTCATGGTGCGCAACACCTATATCTACCCGCCTGCGCCCTCGATGCGGATCATATCTGACATCTTCGCCTATACTTCGGCGCATATGCCGAAATTCAACTCGATCTCGATTTCCGGCTACCATATGCAGGAGGCGGGAGCGACGGCCGATCTCGAGCTCGCCTATACGCTCGCCGACGGCGTCGAATATGTGCGCGCCGGCATCGCGGCCGGACTCGACATCGACAGTTTCGCGCCCCGCCTCTCCTTCTTCTGGGGCATCGGCACGAATTTCTTCATGGAGACGGCGAAGCTGCGCGCCGCGCGCCTGCTCTGGACCGAGCTGATGGGCGGTTTCCGGCCGAAATCCGAGAAATCGCTGGCGCTGCGCGCCCATTGCCAGACATCGGGCTGGTCGCTCACGGCCCAGGACGTGTTCAACAACGTCGCCCGCACCATGGTCGAAGCCATGGCTGCGACCCAGGGCGGCACGCAATCACTGCACACCAACGCGCTCGACGAGGCGCTGGCGCTACCGACCGATTTCTCGGCCCGCATCGCGCGCAACACGCAGATCCTGCTGCAGCAGGAGAGCGGCACGACGCGGGTCATCGATCCTTGGGGCGGCAGCTTCTTCGTCGAACGTCTCACCGCGGATCTCGCCGACAAGGCGCGCGCCCACATCGCCGAGGTCGAGAGGCTCGGCGGCATGGCCAAGGCGATCGAGGCCGGCCTGCCGAAGATGCGCATCGAGGAAGCCGCTGCGAAGACGCAGGCACGCATCGATTCCGGCGCCCAGAAGATCGTCGGGGTCAATTGTTTCAAGCCGGACGAAGAGCGCCCGATCGACATCCTCAAGGTCGACAATTCGGCGGTGCGCACCCAGCAGCTCGAGAAGCTCCGCCAGCTGAAGGCGGAGCGTGATCCAGCCGCGGTGTCGGCGGCGCTCGCCGAGCTGACCCAGGCAGGCAAATCCGGGCAAGGCAATCTCCTCGACCTCGCTGTCAAGGCGGCGCGCGCCAAGGCCACTGTCGGCGAGATTTCGCTCGCGCTCGAACAGGCCTGGGGCCGCCATCGCGCCGAGATCCGGGCGATCTCGGGCGTCTACAAGCGGGAGGCCGGCATGCAGAATGCGGCGGTGCAGCGCGTCCTCGAGCAGACTTCAGCCTTCGCGGCCCAGGACGGACGCCGGCCGCGCATCCTGATCGCCAAGATGGGCCAGGACGGGCATGATCGCGGCCAGAAGGTGATCGCCTCGGCCTTCGCCGATCTCGGCTTCGACGTCGATATCGGCCCGCTCTTCGCCACTCCCGAGGAGGCGGCGCGCCAGGCGATCGAGAACGATGTCCATATCGTCGGCGTCTCGACGCTGGCGGCCGGCCATCTGACGCTGGTCCCGGAGCTCAAGCGCGCGCTTGCCGCCGAAGGCCGGCCCGACATCATGATCGTGGTCGGCGGCGTCGTGCCGCAACAGGATTTCGAGGCGCTCTACGCAGCCGGCGCCTCGGCCATCTTCCCGCCCGGCACCGTCATCGCCGAGGCCGCCGAGAAATTGCTCGCCGAGCTCAATCAGCGCCTCGGCTATTCCGGCACGCGGGCGGCCGCCGAATAGCTGCGGCGCCGCGGCCTCTCGACCTGACGGCCGGCGCTCAATTCTGATCCGCCAGTCGATCCAGGGTTTGCTTCATCACCTTGGCGCCGAGCTGCATCGCTGCACGGATGTCGGTCGCCACGGCGTCGGGTAGGAAATCGGCGATCCAGATCACCTTGGCTCTCCCCTCGCCCTCCGGAAACACCTGAGCCGAGGCGTTGTAATGCGTGGTCCGCGCGCCTTCGGCGGACCAGACCAGGCGCCGCGCCGCTTCATCGATCGTCACGATCGGCTCTTTCACCACGACACCGTTGCCGAAAGTCACGACGCGTGCTCCTGGCTCGAGACGGGTGTCGACGACAAAGCCGGGCACCAGCCTTGTGTGCAAGGCACCGATATCGCGGATCGCGTCCCAGACCTGATCCGGGCTCGCCGTCGTGAGGATCTCTTCGCGATTGGAAGCCATGTCCGTTGTCCTCGAGCTCGAGCCGGCACCTTGCCGACCCTCGCCTCCAGGTAGCGGAAAGATGCATTCGTGGCTGGCCGTTTCCGGACCTGGTCGCCTCTTCGAGCGCCAATCTAGGCTTTTGCCCATGTCTGGAGCATTTGCCCAGCCGACATCCCCTCTTGTGCGCCGAGCGCGCGGGCCCGCTGATTGGCCGCCGAGATCACGCCCGTGAAGGTCGAGCTGGCCTCGCCGATGCGCGCCGTCGCAGCGGCGACCGTGATCGCCGCGATGCCGCGCGCGTCGAGCGGTGCCAAGCGGCCGAGGCCTGCCCGGTCGATGCCGATGCCGGCATCGTTGAAGGCGGCCGCGAAGCCGTCGACCCGCAACGCCATCTTGGGATCGCCGCCGACCAGGCCGCCATGCGAGCCGGTGACGATGATGGCGCCCTGATCCTCGTTCGGATCGACGAGCGAAGCGGAATCGATGAGCACGATGGCGCGTCGCGCCCCGGGTCGCATCAGCACCTGGCGCGACTCCGTCGCGGCCGGCGGCTCGGCCAGGCGATGCGGCGCAGCGGTGAGCCGCTCGGCTGCGGTGGCGCAGGCAAGACCCGGCTCGACGCCGCAAGCCACGGCCATCGCATTGGCATGGCTAATGGTGCCGCGGCGCATCATGTCGTCCGTGTCCCCAACGCGGCAGGACAAATGCGAGGCGGAGGCGGCCGCGATGCCGTACTCCTCGAGCAGCGCAAGCGCCGCGATCCCGGCAGCGTCGAGGCCGACACCCGCGTCATGGAAGATCGCAGCCCGCAGCCGCGCCACGACCGCGAGACGCCCGCAATAGCGCCCGCCATGCGAGCCGGTGACGACGACCGCCCCCTCGCATTCGGACAATTTGGTGAGCGTCGGCGCGAGCCGGATGAGGGTGTGCACAATGGGGACCCAGCAGCCATGAGAGCAGGCTTCGCCATAGAGCAAGTGCCGGCGGAGCGCATCTCTCGGAGTGGCTGGCGCCAGCGCGGCTCCTTCTCCCCGCAGCTTGGCGGGGAGAAGGCGGGGGATGAGGGGCCAGGTGATTAGCAAGAACTTGGTGAGTGCAAGCCAGCGGTACGGCCAATCACCCCGCCCCTCACCCGCTCCCTCGCTGCGCTCGGGATCGACCTCTCCCCGCAAGCGGGGCGAGGTGAAGAGCGCCGGCGCCCACTTCGCGCGAAGAGCGCGGGAGAGGGAAGAAAGTAGCCTACTCGGCCGCCTCGGCGAGCTCGGGATAATCCGTATAGCCTTCGGGGCCCGGGCCGTAGAAGGTCGCGCTGTTCCAGGCGTTCAGAGCCGTCTTCGACTTGAAGCGGCGCGGTAGATCGGGATTGGCGATGAACAATTTGCCATAGGCGACGGCATCGGCCTCGCCGGCGGCGAGCGCCTGTTCGCCGCTCTCTTGTGTGAAGCCCTCATTGGCGATGTAGGTGCCGCCGAAAACCGTCTTGAGCTGCGGCCCGAGGCGCGGCCCGTTGAGGGATTCGCGGGCGCAGATGAAAGCGAGGCGGCGCTTGCCGAGCTCGCGCGCCGCATAGCCGAAGGTCGCCACAGGGTCGCTGTCACCCATGTCATGCGCGTCACGGCGCGGCGCGAGATGCATGCCGACCCGGCCGGCGCCGAACACGGAGATCGCCGCATCCGCGACCTCGAGCAGTAGCCGGGCCCGGTTCTCGATCGGTCCGCCATAGGCGTCGTCGCGATGGTTCGAGCCGTCCTGCAGGAACTGGTCGAGCAGATACCCGTTGGCGCCATGGATCTCGACGGCGTCGAAGCCTGCGGCCTCGGCATTCTGCGCCCCCTTGCGGAAGGCCTCGATCACCCCGGCGATCTCGCCGGTCGCCAGCGGCCTCGGGACCACATAGGGCTTTTCCGGCCGGATCATGCTGACATGGCCTTTCGGAGCGATGGCGCTCGGCGCGACCGGCAGCGCCCCGCCGAGATAGACGGGGTCGGAGATGCGCCCCACATGCCAGAGCTGCAAGGCGATGCGCCCGCCCTCGGCATGCACGGCGTCCGTCACTGCCTTCCAACCCTCGACCTGTTCATCGGACCAGACGCCCGGCGTCTGCGGATAGCCGACGCCCATCGGGGTCACCGAGGTCGCTTCCGAGAGGATCAGGCCTGCCGATGCCCGCTGCGCGTAATAATCGCGCATGAGCGCATTCGGGACGCGTCCCGGACCGCTCGACCGGTTGCGCGTCAAAGGCGCCATGAAGATGCGGTTGGGAAGCTGCAGATCGCCGACGGTGATCGGGTCGAAGAGCGTTGCCATGAGATAACTCTGCGTTGTCGCGCTGCGAGGGGATGTGATATTATATTCGATGTTCGACGAACCTCGAACGATATAAGGACAACTCGCCGATGAGGCAATACCGCCACCCGAAGGAAGATGAGATCACGATCACGAAGTTGCTGGCGGCCTTGAGCGACCCGGTGCGGCTGATGATCGTAGGTGCCCTGGCGCGGGGCGGTGAACGCGGCTGGAGCGGCTTCGACACCTGCGTCGCCAACTCGACCTTGAGCCATCACATGAAGGTCCTGCGGGAGGCGGGCGTGATCAGCAATCGCGGCGACGGGACGCGCTGCTTCGTGTCGCTGCGGCCGGAACTCGAGCACAATTTCCCCGGCCTCATCGAGACCATCTTGAAATTCGCCGGCAGCGATGTGACCCAGCAAAAACCCGGCGCCCCGCCCGCAACGGCGGAAGAAACCGGCAAGGCGTCGTCTTCCCAAGATTGAGGACGATTCGAACTCTCTCGTACGTTCAAAGACTTATGCGCGATCTTTGCGGCGATAAGCGAAGATCGGGTAACGCCCGCGCCGAAGTGGGAGGCGGCAGCCCCCACTGCGAGCGCTTGCCCGTCAGCGCCCATCACGCTATGCAGGGCCCATGAGCAATATCGGTCACACCGGGATGTGGCGTTGGTCGCGCATAGCGGCCGGCCTTCCCATGTGAACGACGAAAACGATTGGGAATGGCCGCCTGGAGGGTAATCCAGCGGTTCATGAATAGTCCCGTTCGACCAGCTCCTTCAGGCGAAAGTGCAGCCGAGAGGGATGGTCATGACTGAAGCCAAAAGCGAGATTCTCTTCACGACGCAAGGCGGGGTCGGCGTGCGACGAACCGCGCGCGATGCCGGCGACGGCGCCGAGGCGATCGCCGCCTGTCGCGAGGCGCTCGATACGCGGCCAGGCGCCGTGTTCTCCTCGAATTACGAATATCCCGGCCGCTATACGCGTTGGGATGTGGGCTTCGTCGATCCGCCTCTGCGCCTCACGGCACGCGGACGCGAGGTCGAGATCGGAGCCCTCAACGGGCGCGGCGTCGCTTTGTTGCCGGGGATCGCCGAGGCCATTGCGGGCGCCGACTGGCTGAGCCGGATCGTCCGCGAGGCCGGCGCGCTCAAGCTCAGCGTCCGCATGCCGAGCGCCAACTTCACTGAAGAGGAGCGCATCAAGCAGCCGACGGCCTTTTCGGCGGTGCGCGCCATCGTCGCCCTGTTCGGCAACGCCGAATGCCCGCATCTCGGGCTCTACGGCGCCTTCGGCTACGACCTGACCTTTCAATTCGACGAGATCCAAAGGCGCATCCCGCGCCCGCAGGACCAGCGCGACCTCGTCCTCTATCTGCCCGACGAGATCGTGGTCGTCGACCATTACGCCGGCAAGGCGACGCGCTACTCCTATGAGTTCGAGATCGCCGGCCGCTCGACGGCGGGGCTCAGGCGAGGCACCGCCGCCACCCCCTTCCGTTTCGCCGAAACTTCGCCACCCGCCTGCGATCACGAGCCCGGCGAATATGCCGCGATCGTCAGCGAGGCGATCTCCTATTTCAAGCGCGGCGACCTCTTCGAGGTGGTGCCGGGGCAAACCTTCTTCGAACGCTGCAGCGCCTTGCCATCGGCCATCTCGGTCTCGCTCTCACGCATCAATCCGGCGCCTTACGGCTTCATGATCAACCTGAGCGATGGCGAGTATCTCGTTGGTGCATCTCCAGAAATGTTCGTACGCGTTACCGGAGGTCGACGCATCGAGACCTGTCCGATCTCGGGCACGATCACGCGTGGCGCCGACGCCATCTCGGACGCCGAGCAGGTGCGCAAGCTCCTCAATTCGAAGAAGGACGAGGCCGAGCTGACCATGTGCTCGGACGTCGATCGCAACGACAAATCGCGCGTCTGCGAGCCGGGCTCGGTGCGCCTGATCGGCCGGCGCCAGATCGAGATGTATTCGCGGCTGATCCATACGGTCGACCATATTGAGGGACGGCTGTCGGAGGGGCTCGACGCGCTCGACGGCTTCCTGTCGCATGCCTGGGCCGTGACCGTGACCGGCGCACCGAAGCGGCGGGCCATGCAGTTCATCGAGGATCATGAGCGCTCGCCGCGCGCCTGGTATGGGGGCGCCATCGGCATGGTGCATTTCAACGGCGACCTCAACACCGGGCTGACCTTGCGCACCATCCGCATCAAGGACGGCATCGCCGAGGTGCGGGCCGGCGCCACCTTGCTGGCCGACTCCGATCCCGAGGAGGAAGAGCGGGAGACGCGGCTCAAGGCGTCCGCCATGCTCTCCGCCATCCGCCAGGCCGGCACGGCCCCGCAGCCCTCAGCCGCGGCCCACGCCGCCGCGCCCGAAGAAGCGCTCGACCTCCTGCTCATCGATCATGACGACAGCTTCGTGCACACGCTCGCCGGATATTTCCGCCAATGCGGTGCCAGGGTGACGACCTTGCGGGCCCCGGTGCAGGACGGCTTCCTCGATGCCTATCCGGCCGATCTCGTGGTGTTGTCGCCGGGACCGGCAAGGCCTTCCGAATTCGCCATGACGGAGGCGATCGCGGCGGTGCGGGCGCGCGGCATCCCGCTGTTCGGCGTCTGCCTCGGCCTGCAGGGCATCGCCGAAGCCTTCGGTGCCGTGCTGAACCAGCTCGAGGTGCCGATGCATGGCAAGCCCTCGCGCATCTTCGTCGCGAGCGAGGGCCTGTTCGCCGGGCTGCCGGCCGAAATCGCGGTCGGGCGCTATCATTCGCTCGTCGCCGATCCCGCCACCCTGCCGGCCTGTCTTGCGGTGACGGCCAGCACCGAGGACGGGGTGGTGATGGCGATCGAGCATGAAAGCTTGCCGATCACCGCCGTGCAGTTCCATCCTGAGTCGATCATGACGCTCGGCGGCGAAGCGGGGCTCGCGATCATCGCCAATGTGATGCGCATGGCGCGGGCGCATCGGGAGGTGGCACGCAGCGATACGCCGCAGGCAGCTTCGGGTTAGGCCTTGCGCCATGGGCCGCCAGGCGGCAATTTGTCGTCGCCTGGCTGCCTCCAGGGTCAGAAGGCGTGAGCGCGGAGATGGGGATCAACATGGCGGTCAAGGTTACCAAAAAGGCAGTTGCTCGTCCGGCGCGCAGCAAGGCGGAAACGCAGCAGGAGTTCGCGGAGATCCAGGGCGAACTGGACACCGCTCAAGAGAGCACCGACGCCAAGGCAGCGGAGGCCGCGCGCTTGCGCGAGACCCAGGTCCGGCACGCAGTCGAAGGTGTCAGCGTGGAAACGGTCGTCCAGAAGCTATCAGGGTTGGGGCTCGAGATGTCGCGAGCCCTCGCCGATATCTCCGAGCAACTGACCGCGGAAGTGCAACAGCTGGCACTCGTGCGCGACGCCGTGGCCCTGGAGCGCAAGGAGCTGGAACATCTGCACAAGATCGACGTGGCGGCGACGGCGCTCGACCAAATGGTGCAGGACTATGCGCGCCAAAAGCAGGAGCTGGAGGCGGAGATCGTAGCCCAGCGCCGAGCTTGGGAGGAAGAAACCGCAGTTTTGGGGCGCGAGCGAAAAGATCAGGAAGAAAGCCTCAAGAAACAGCGTCAGCGCGAGATTGAGGATTACGAATACAAGAAAATCCTCGACAGAAAAAAGGCTCAAGACAAATACGAGGAAGAGCTGCGCGTGAGGGACAAGAAGAACCTGGAACAGCAGGAGGCTCTGGAAAAAAGCTGGCAGATGCGGGAAGCGGTATTGAAGGAACGGGAAGAAGAACTCGCGCGATTGAAGACCGAGGTCGACGGGCTCCCGGCACGCCTACTGAAGGAAACGGAGGCTGCAGCCTTGCGTGGACGAAAGGAGGCGGAAGCCAAGCTCGAGCAGCAGATCGTCATGCTCGAGAAGGATGCGGCAACCGAAAAACGTGTGGCGGAATTGCGGGTGAAGACCTTGGAGGACGCCCTCGCCCATAATGCCACGTATATTGCCGGTCTCGAGAAGCAATTGGCGGACGCCAAGCAACAGGTCCAAGATATTGCGGTCAAGGCGATCGAAGGCGCCTCCGGGGCCAGAGCCTTGTCGCATATCAATCAAATCGCGATGGAACAGGCCAAGAACCGGCCGCAGAGTTGAGTGATAGAGCGCCGAAGGCGGCGGAGCCGGAACCGGATGGAATGAGCGATGGCGCAGGCACACCAGCCCTTCCCGCATCACGCCGAACTGACGACGCAGGAGGCAGCTGAGCTGCTCAAGGTGTCACGGCCCTATCTTGTGCGCTTGCTCGATGAGGGTCGGATGCCCTTCCGCCGCGTCGGGACGCATCGCCGCGTGCTGTTCAAGGACGTCATGGCCTACCGAGCCGAGCATCGACGCGCGCGCGGCGCGGCGCTCGACGAGTTGAGCCGGCTCGATCAGGAGCTTGGGCTCAACTGAATGAAGGGGCCGCTTTGCGCCTTCCTGGACGCCAGCGTCCTATACCCGGCCTCGCCGCTCACGCAGACGGCAGGCCCGATCTCCTGAGCTCGGCCGAGGCGCTGCGGGTGACCTGGACGATGGCTGCCGCGCCGGCGACGATGCCGAGCCCGAGCAGGATCCAGCGGATCGTGCCTCCTTCAGCGCCGGCGATCGCCGCGCGGCCCAAGGCGCCGAGATAGACATAGAAGGTCAGTCCCGGGAGGATGCCGACGCAGGTGGCGACCGCATAGGTCGACATGCCGATTTCGGTCACACCGAGCACGTAGTTCAGCATGCTGAAGGGCATGAACGGGCTCAACCGCAGCAGGAAGACGAGCTTCCAGCCGCCCTTGCCCATAGCGTCATAGACGGCCTTCGCCCTCGGCAGATCGGCGACCATCCGCTTGACCTTGGCGTTGAGCAGATAGCGCGAGACCAGGAAGGCGGCGACGCTGCCCGTCGTCGCGGCGACGAGCACCAGCGGAAAGGCGAAAGCCCCGAAGGCGAGGCCGCCCGCCAAGGTCATGACGCTCGCCGGCACGAGGGCGATCACCGCCGCCACATAGGCGAAGACGAAGAGCACCGGCCCGAGCGCGCCGAGGCCGTGGACCCACATCGTGAAGCCTTCGGCCCAATCCCGCAGCGGCAACAGCAACCAGCCGGAGCCGAGCCCGATCATCAACAAGACGGCGCCAACCCCGATCAACATGGTGCGGGCGCGGTCCGTCATGGCTGCGGCGACGCGATGCCGGCTCTGCCGCCCGCCTGCGAGCGGCCGCGACGCACCGGGAGGACGCGCTCTAGAGGATGCCGGAGGCGCGGCCGTACATGGACGGATCGTCCTTCGGGCCCGAGGCCGACCAGACGGCGCGCAACGGCATCGGCTGCTGCGGCTTCAGCTTGCCGCCATCGCCGACGAATTGGCTGGTGACCCAGGCCGAGCATTCCTTGCTGCTCAGCTCGGAAACGCGCTGCCCGATCTCCTCGCGGGTCGCCATGCCGCCCTCCGCTGCCGAGATCTTCGCCATGTTGTCCGAGAGGCAGTCGAAGACGATGCGTTGCAGCCGGTAGCGCAAGGCGAAGGCGTTGTCGTCGCGCCGGGTCAAGGAATCGAAGCTCCCTGCTACCACGCCTGAGGACTTCATGAGCATGCGCTCCACGCCCTCGCGCACCACGCCGCTGACGAGATCGCCGTTGAGCTGGTAGAGGCGCTGCACGAACAATGCCGATGAACGATTGGCGGCGAGCAGCTCCGAGGTCTCGAACAGCCGGCCATAGACGGCGCGGGACGATTTCTTGATGATGCCGTCGAGATCGCTCATCGCCACCCGGCCGCGATTGGTGCCGTCGAAGAGCGGCCCGATCTGCGTATCGACGAGGTCGAGGATCATCACCTTGAGCCGCTCGGCCGACCAGTTCTCGCCGAGGAAGGTCTCGAATGTGTCGAGCTTGGCCTCGGTAATGGCGTTGTCGAGCGAGACCTCGATGCCATGGGCCGTGATGTCGCCCTCCCCGGTCGAACGCTGCTGCTGGCTGCGGAAGCGCTCGATCAGCGTCTCGATGCGGTTGATGTAGTCGCGCTCGCCTTCCTTGCTCTGCGCCGCTCCGACCTGATTGAGGTCATCGGTCGAGCCGACACTGCCGAGCACCGCATTCGGCACCACATCCTTGAGCACGGCGACCTGCACCTTGCTCGGCGGCGCCAGCGTGGACAGCACCCTTGCGTTGCGTGCGTCGGAGCTCTCGGTGCTCGTGGAGGCCGCATCGGCGGGCGCGGGTGCGGCTCCCCCGCCGGAGCCGCGGCTCGGGCGCGCAACGTGTTGCCGCGGCGCCGGATAATAGCCTCGCCCGTAATGCCGCGGGCCGCCGCCCACCATGCCGCCGGCCACTGCACCGACGAAGGCGCCGGCGAAGCCGCCGAAGCCCCCGAAGCCTCCTGCGAGAGCTTGTTGCGGCGCCATGTCGAGGCCGGCGGCGAGGCTGAGGCTCGCTGCGGCGACGATGCTGCTCTTGCGGATGAATGCCAACGTCATGCAAGCCTCCGATGGTTCCCGCGCTGCATCTCGATCGATGATGCAGCGTGCCTCGATGGACGGCCCGACTGATGAGGATGGAAAGCTAGCACCCGCGCTTTCCGCTTGCAATGATTCAGCCGACTTACCTCTCCATCGGCAATGGCGGCCAAAACCTGGAGCGAAATGATTTGGGCCCGATCAATCAGGACGCGCCTATCCCTCCTCCGCGAAGCGCAGCGGATGCGCGCCGGACCGCCGGCTTCCAGCCGGCATCCCGTGGGGAAGCTGCCGCCAGCCGAGGGAAGCCGTTCCCAAGGCCGAGGCGGGGCATATTCCCGTTGTGTTGCCGGCTGGAAGCCGGCGGTCCAATCCTGCCGTATGGGAGGGATAGGCGCGTCTCCACCGATCGTACCTGAAATCATCACGCTCTAGCGGAACGAGCGCGCTCAGCGGCGCCTGCCTCTCGCGGTTTGCACGCTCGCCGCCGCGAGCGCCGATTTGATCTGCTGATCGATCAGGTCCGCGAAGGCGACGCCGTTCTTCTTCGCGGTCGCGAAGCTCGCGCTCAAGGTGTCGCGCAACTCCTTGTTGTTGGTGCAACGGGTCTCGCGCTCGCGGCTGCGAAATTGCGGCTCGGTCGGCGATTCCACCCGTCCCCAATCCCAAACCCAGATAAACACGTAGCGAGAATAGAGATAACCGCCGCATTTCAAGGGCACGGTGAGGCGGCGCACCTTGACCTGCTTCGTCGCCTCGTCGACCTTCCCGTAGAAGCGCTCCAGCCGATCGATCTCGTCCTTGGTGAGCAACGGCCGACCGCTCTCGTCCACCGCCTCACCATCCTTTGCCATCTCGGCGAGCAGGATCGCGGCAGCGATCTCGTAGAAGGCATTGCCGTCCTTGGTGGTGGGGTCGGACAGGGCCGAGAACTTGATGGCCCGATAAGCGTATTTCATCGCCAGGATCGGTTGCTTGTCGCGGCCGAACTGACCCAGGCGGTAGATATTGGCGAGTTGCAAGGCGGCCCGCGCCGCGCCCTGGCTACCGGCCCGCTCGAGCAGCTTGACGGCCTCATCGGCACCGTTCTCGGACTTCACCAGCACCCGCCCGAGGCGCAGCTTCTCGGCGAAGTCGATCTCGGCATCCTCGTCGCCCGCATAGGCCGACAAGCGATAATAGCGTTCGGCGATCTCGGGTTGCGGATTGGGCAATCCCTCGCCGCGCTCCATCATATAGGCGAGATCATATTGGGCGACCGGATCGCCCGCCTCGGCGGCCCGCCCCAACCACAGGAGCGCCAGCGAGTAATCGCGCGGCACGCTGTTCGGCAGGATCGTGTTCGCCGAATTGGTGCGCGCATAGCCGGTGTAATACATGACGCCGAGCTGCAGCATGGCGCGGGTCGAGCCGGCCTCGGCGGCCCGCTGATAGGATTCGGCGGCGCGCCTCGGATTCCAGGCAACGCCGCGCCCGGAGCGCAACGCATCCGCGGCTTCGATCATGGCCGAAACGAAGCCGCTCTCGGCGGCCTTGGCGAACCACTCATAGGCCTGGCTGATGTCGCGATCGATGCCGCCGACGCCGTTCTTATAGCGCAGGCCGAGATTGTACATGGCGATCGGCAGGCCCTGCTGGGCAGCGCGCTTGAGGAGATCGCTCGCGGTCCCCGGATTGGGCGCGACCCCGTAGCCGCCATCGAAGAGGATGGCGAGATTGTTGAGGGCCGCGAGATAGCCGCGCTTGACCGCATCGTCGAGCGCCAGCCTGGCGCGGCCGAACGCCTCCTTCTGGGCCGGATCATCGGCGCGCAGGCCGTTCGCCAGAGCCTGCTCGGCCCGGCCCAGATTGAACATGAAGCGCGCCACATTCGAGTTGCGCTGGATCGACAGCTCGCAGGCTTTCTTCGCCGCCTCGGCGTCGATGCGCGTCAGCGACACGCCGGGGACTTCGGGCGGCCGCTTGGGGTCGCTGTCGGAGGCAGCGAGACGATCGCAATCGTCGATTGTCCCGCCTTGCGCCTGCGGCACCGGCCGGTTCGAGGGATCGTCGGCCGAATCGGCGAAGTTGACGAGCGTCCGACGCGCCAATTCCGCGCTCGGGCAATCGGCGAAACGGCGCAGATGCCGCTCGATCAGATCGCGCCGCGGCAACTGCCGGATCTGATCCCAGTCGGCGAGCGAGCCCTCGCAGAGATCATTCGACATCTGGAAGCGTTCCGCCCCGATCGAATCGATCAGCATGAAATCTTCCGCGGCGGCGAGATTCTGGAAATATTCGGGCTCCTGCTGGAAGCCCGAATTATTGGCGATGGCGCGCACCATCAGCTTGATGCGCTCGGCAAGATCGATCAGGTTCTGGCCCGGCCGGGTAAGCTCGGAGCGCACCACCTCGGTGAACAGCGAGTTGCGCCGCTTGTCGTCAGAGCCGAAGCTTTCGACGGCCGATTCACCGTAAGAGGCCGAATAGAGCATGATGAAGCCCGGCGGCAGGTCCTTGTCGGGAACCAGCCGGCTTCCGGATTCGGCGCCGCGAAACAGGCGCCGCGTATCGCTCGGATCCGGCGCCACCAGCGAGCGGCAGGCATCCAGCATCAGGATCGCGAGCCTCGGCTTCTTCGCGGCGATCTTGTTCTGGATCTCGACGGCCGAGATGCCGCTCTTCGGGATCTCATCCGTCTCATAGGGCTCGGCATAATTCGCCATATGCAATTTGACGATGTCGGGATTCTTGGCGTCCTTTTCTTTCGAGCGCGTATAGGCGAGCAGGCTCTTGAGATCGCCGAACAACAGGTAGTTGTCATTGGCGGTGTCGACACCGAGCCCATGGCCCGAGAAGAAGAACAGCACCACATCGCCTTCCTGGACGGTCTTGAGGAAGGCATCGAACTTCTTGGTGAAATCGGCCTTGGTGCGTAGATCGGTCGCGACCGTGACGTTCTTGCGGTCGAAGCCGACCTGCTCGAGATCGGTCGCGAGATCCTGGGCATCGGCGACCGAGCGGTTCAGCCTTTGCAGGTTGCCGTCGCTATAGCGCTCGATGCCGACCACGAAGGCGCGGCGCGTCTCGGCGCCAGCCGGGGCCGCGAGGCTGAAGCTCAGCAAGCCGAAGAAGATCGCCGCTAGAATACCCACCCTGCCCATTCGCAACTCTCCCATCCGCCGGCCGATCCTTGGCCGCCCCAAAAGCCGTCCCCACGACGTCAGCGCATCAGATCCCTCGCGATGCGAAACCCGATCTGGCTGCTGCGCGTCTTGGTCTCATCCCAGGATCTCGCCGAAGCCCGCAGATCCACGGGCCCGTCCGACCAGGAGCCGCCGCGCACCACATGGGCATTGCAATCGCCCGTCAGGCGCGCGCGCCCGTCGGGCGGCAGCCCTTGCAGGCTCGGATTCCAGCAATCGGCGGCCCATTGCCGGACATTGCCGAGGATATGATAGAGGCCGAAGGGGTTGGCGGGCGCCGCGCCCACAGCGAGGGTGCGCCGCCGCGCATTCGCCTTGGGGCTGCCCGCATAGGAATATTGCGAATTGTAATTGGCGACTTCGGGCGTGATCTTGTCGCCGAACCAGAAGATGCGAGATTGGCATTTGGGCTCGCGGCAGGCGCGCGCCACATATTCGTATTCGGCCTCCGAGAGCAGCCGGTAAGGCTGGCCGGTCTTGCTCGAAAGCCAGGCCGCGTAATCGTGGGCGTCGTTCCAGGACACGAAGATGACCGGCTGCTCGCCGCGGCCCCAGCCATAATCGCCCGGATGCCAGCTGTTGCAGCCGCCCTCGGCGACGCAGGCATCCCATTCGGCGAAGGAGACCTCATATCGCCCGACCGCGAACGGAGTGGCGAAGCGCACCTGCTGGCGAGGCCCTTCATCGGGTCGGCGCTCAGGCTCCTCAGCCGGCGAGCCGATGAAGGTCGTGCCCGCCGGGATGACGACCATTTCGGCGCAGCTCTCGCATTCCTGGAAGACTTGCCCGCCATCGCCCGCCTCGGCGATCGGCGGCGGCGCCTTGGCGACCTTGGGCGGCGGAGACGGAGCCGGAGGCGCGATCGGCGCCTGCAAGCCGGCGATGCCCGGCGCGGCGGGGGTGCGAGTGGGCGGCTCGGGCGCGACCGGGCCGGCGGAAGGCTGGGCGGCGGGCGGCGGCGCAACGGCGGGCGGCGGCGCAACGGCGGGCGGCGGCGCAACGGCGGGCGCGGCAACGGGCGACGGCACGGCCGCCGGCTCCGCGACGGGAGGCGCAATGGCGGGCGCGGCGGCCGGAGATGGCGTGGCCGGAGATGGCGCAACGGCCGGCGCGGCAACGGGTGACGGCACGGCGGCTGGCACCGCGACGGGTGGCGCAACGGCGGGCGCGGCGACCGGCGTCGGCGCGGCCGGAGATGGCGGCTGTGCGGTGGAAGGAGCCGGCGACAGCGCGACCGGTGTCGGGACCATCGGCGCGGTCTTGCTTGGAGCAGCCTTGCTCGGATCGTCGCCAACATCCTTGCTGACGACATCCTTGCTGACGACGGGAATCGGATCGGCAGGTTTGGCGATTGCGTCAGGCTGCGCCTCGACCACGCTCTTCGGCGACGGCGTGGAATCGACCACCGGCCGGGCCTGATCCATCTTGCCGCGCTGCGCGTCATCGACCGGCGCAGGCGGCCGCAGCATGGTCATCAGGCCGAAAGCCCCGAAGGCGAGGCAGGCGACGAGGCCGAGCGCCCAGACGAGGCCCTTCGGTGCCAAATGCTTCGATGTGGCGCGCCGCGCGCTCCCCTGCCCGCCTCCCGAGGCCGGGCCGCTGAACGAGAAGCTCCGCGCCGGATCGCCGTCAGGCCCGGACATCACGGCCGGCGGCTCCGTCACGATGGCCGCGATTTGCCGCTGCAGCCGGTTGATCGCGGCATCCCAGTCGTCGAACATGTTGATCCATTGACGGGTGGCGAGCTCATAGGCGAAGGCCGCGCTCGGCACCACATCCTCGACCCTGACCGGGATGACCGTCAGCTTGTGCTGGCTCGCCAGCGAGATCTCCTTCTTGATCTCGTCCGAATTATTGGCGTTCTGGGTGAAAACCAGGATCATGACGCGCGCCCTGCCGATGGCGCTCACGATGGCCTCCTGGTAATTCTCGCCCGGCGCAACGTCGCGGCTCGAGATCCAGCACGTAATGCCGCGCGTCTCGAGCCCGTGGCACAAGCGCACCACGATCTCGCGGTCCTTCGAGGAGTGACTCACGAAGACAGGCGCCGCCATCGATCGTTTCCCACGCGAACCGGTAGTCCAGACGATCTTGCTTAGACGATCTCGTCAGACGGTCTTGGCCCGAACAACGGGCGGACATAACGAGGCAGTTCGGGAAGACGGGGCAGCTTGGCGTTTCGGCCGCCGCCGCGCAAGGGGTACGGCTTCGGTAGAGTCACGCTGGGCACTATCCCTCCTCCGCGAAGCGCAACGAGCGGGGGAGAGCGAGGCGCTTGCCGAGCGGACGGGTGGGGGCCTTCTCCGGAAACGGGCCCCACCCGGCTCGCTGCGCTCGCCACCCTCCCTGCTCCGCATGGGAGGGATTGGCGCCTCACGATCCGCGCATCTTGTGCACCGCAGCATTGCCAGGCAGCGCTACTGGAGGCCCCGGCACGATCCGACTCGACGTGGCGTCTATTGACAACATATTGTCAACCTGACAATAGATAGCAATGAGCACGAACGCCGGGCAACTCTTCGATCGTCTCGTGGTCGAGACCTTTCGGCTGAATGGGCGCCTCGTGGCCGCGGGCGACGAACTCGTCGCCGATCTCGGCCTCAGCTCGGCGCGCTGGCAGGTGCTGGGCGCGCTGGAATTATCGCCCGTGGCGCTGCCGGTCGCGCATATCGCCCGCAATATGGGGCTGTCGCGACAAGCGGTGCAGCGCCTCGTCAATGAGATGCAGAGCGACGGTCTGGTGCGCCTGGCGCAAAATCCGCATCACCGGCGCGCCCGGCTGGTCATGCTGACGCCGGCCGGCAAGGCAGCCTTCGGGCAGGCGATGCTGCGGCAAGGCCCTTGGGCGAAAGCGCTGGTGAAGGGAATTTCGGCGGCCGGGCTTGGCGCTGCGCTCGAGGTGCTGACGGAGCTGCGCAAGCGGCTCGAAACCGAGATTGATCGTGAAGGAGAGACCTGATGCGCATGATCGAGATGGACAAGACGGTCGGGATTCGCGACCAGCTCGGCGACAGTGGGGGCCCAGTCATCCTCGTGAACAGCTTCACGGTCGAGGCCGGCGAGACGGAGCAGCTCATGGCGGCCTGGGCGGAGGACGCTGCGTATTTCCAGCGCCAGCCGGGCTTCGTGTCGGCGCAGCTGCATCGCGGCATCGCGGGAAGCTGCGTCTTCCTCAACTACGCCGTGTGGCAATCGGTGCAGGATTTCCGCGCCGCCTTCACCAATCCGGAATTCCAGGGAAAGCTTGCCCATTACCCGGCAAGCACGGTGGCTGCGCCGCATCTCTTCCGCAAGCTCGCTGTGCCCGGAATTTGCGGCGCGTGAGGTGCTCGCCTTACCTCGCCCTCCTCGGACTTGTTCCGAGGATCGCGGGGAGAAGGAGCCGCGCCGGCGCCAGTCCGAAGCGCCGCCCTTTTGACGCCGCACTGTGCTGTTCAGTATGATGGCCTGGATGATTTGCGTTGCGATCGCTGGAGGCGCCCATGCGGGCCAAGCCGGTTCGATCTTTGGCGGTTCTTGCCGTCTTGGTGCTGTGCGGGCTCGGCGTGGCCGCGCAGGCCGATGACACGCCGCCGGCGAAGCTGCCGACCTTCGCCCTGAACCCGCAGGCGCCTTGGACGGCGGCCGGCACGCCCTCGACCTCGCCCTGGAGCGGCCTTTATGTCGGCAGCGAAGTGTTCGCCGCCTCCATCAAGGGCAGGAAGGGCCTCGTCGGCGGCAGCGCCTATGCGGGCTATAATCGCGAATTCGACAATAATCTGGTGATCGGGATCCAAGGCTCGACCGGTTTTGCGGCAAGCTCCTTCAAGCGCGGCCCCTTCGTCGGCTACGACTATGCCGCGACGAACGTCAAGCTCGGCTACGATATGGGGCGCCTGATGCCCTTCGTCACGGCGGGCTTCGCGTTCGCCAAGCCGACCACGGGCTCAGGTTTCACGGGCGCGAGCGATTCCATCAACGATCTGTTCGGCTCCTCCTCCGGCTTCCGCGGGGCCGGCATGGTCGGCGCGGGCTTCAACTATGCGATCACCAACAATACCAGCGTCGGCCTCGCCGTATCCGCCGGCATGGGCCGCGGCGGCCCGCTCTTGGTGCCCTGAGCGCGATGAGGCAGCGTCTTCCTCCAGCACGAAGATCTCGCGCTCGCCGCTAACTCCCCGCAACGCATAATGCCCGATGCTCCTGGTTCGCTCGTCGCAACGGCGCGCGAAAGGCTCGGACAGGAGCAAATGCTCGGCCAAAACCTTGCCGAGGGTTTCCATGCGGCTCGCCTCGTTCACCGCCTCGCCGATGACCGTGAAGTCGAGCCGCTGGGCAGCCCCGACATTGCCATAGACGACCTCCCCGAAATGCAGGACGAGGACGACCTCCGAGCGCAATTCGCTCGATCCGCGGCTTAAGTTGAGCGCGCGCGTGCGAACCCTGATCTCCTTCGCCGCAAGGGTCGCGGCGCGGCAGGCCTTGCCGGCATCCTCCCCTGCCGGGAACACGGCGAGCAGCCCGTCGCCGAGGAATTTCAGCACCTCGCCTCCCTGCTCCGCCACCGGATCGGCGATCGCCTCGAGATGCTCGTTGAGCCATGAGATGGCGGAGGCTGCGCCGATGCGATCGACGAGCGCCGTGAACCCGCGCAGATCGGCGAGCAACAGCGCCGCCGAGATGACCCGGCTGTCGCCGCGATGGATCATGCCTTGCAGGACCTTCCCCGCCGTGAAGGGCCCGAGATAGGCGCCGAGCGTGTCCGTCGCCATGCCCAGCAATCCGATGCGATAGGCGGCAAGGCTCAGCGCCGGGAGCAATCTCGCGACCGCCGCGATCTCGTCCTCCTCGAAGCCGCCTGGCCGGTCGGTCACCATCGACAAAGCGGTGCCGCGCATCGCCGTGCGCCGCTCGCTGAAGGCGACAAGGGAGAGCGCATATTCTGTCGCCCCATGCTCGCGCAACTCCTTCAACAGCGGAAAACGGCCGGCGAGTTGCGGGTCGTCGAGCTTCCAGCGGCCGCCATTGGCGTCGCGCTTCAGCACGTCATAGATGGGGCTCTGCTTATAGGCGCTCAGCGATTGCCGGTCGGAAACCGGCCTTGCCGGAGGTCGGCGCCCCTCCCGCCACCAGGTGCTGACCCGGAAGAACGACGTCGGATCGATGGTCGGCATGGAGATGCCGGTGCTCAACAGCGGGATGCCCCGCTCCACCAGGCCTTCCGAGAAACCTTTCAGCAGAACGGCGAGATCATCGGCCTTCAGCCCTTCGCGCAGCAACCGGTCGATGAATTCGAATTCGTCTCGGATCGGGGCCATGAGCCGGACATCCTCAGCTGATCGTCTGCGCAGGGATGATGGCCACCTCGCGGGCTGGCCGCAAGCTTGAAGCGTCGGGCGCGACGCGGGCGCCCTGGGATCGCGACCGTCTCGGTCGCCCTTCTTCCCAGCGACGTGCCCGCCTCGACGTTCGCAAGGGCGGGCGAGGACGCCCGCGATCCCACTGGGACCGCGACCGTCTCGGTCGCCCTTCCTTCCGGCGGCGTCCCCGCCTCGATGTTCGTAAGGGCGGGCGAGACGCCCGCGGTCCCAGCTGGCGCAGACCGTCAAGATGATCGAATTGGGCTGCCGGAATTCGGCTTCGGACTCAACAGGGGGTGATGTCCAAAGGCGCTCGCTGGCCGGCGCGCGAACCTCTCGCGACGCTCGCGGCAAATCAGAAGCGCGCTTCGAGATTGCCCTTGATGGCGTTGTCCCTGGCGCGTTGCCCGAACTGGCCCGAATAGGCGACGCCGAGGGTGAGCGTTGGCGAGAGGCTGTAATCGAGGCCGGCCTCGGCGATCAGCGCATCGCTGTCGATCGGCACGCCAGCGACGCTAAAACTTTGCGCCCCGCCCTGGAAGGCGAGCAGGACCGAGGGCTTGGCGTCGCCGAAGGCATGCCGCCAACCGAGGAGCGCGCGGGCCGTGAGCGGCAAGGTAGTGTCGAGCGTCGCCTCGGCCCGCAGCGCGACGGTCGTGGTGGCAAGATCATAATCGCGCCCGACGCCGGTGAGCGCCGCAAAGCCGCCGGTCTCGACGAAGCGATCCTGATGCAGATGGATGGCGGCTGCGCCGATGACGGGCTCGAGCACGGCGCGGGCAAGACCAAAGCTCCGCAGATCGAGGCCGGACAGCCCGAAGCGATAGCCCGCCTCGCCGAAGGCCTGCGCGGTCAGGCCGCCATGGCTCGAGGCGGCCGCGTCCGAGAAGCCGGGGAACTGGATGCGGCGATGCGTCGAGGTGCTGTTCGTGCCGAGCACCAGGCCGGATTTCAGGTCGAGATCCCCATAGCGCACCCCGGCATAGAGAGCCCCGAAGACGCTCTCGAAAGTGCCGGAGGACTGGCGCGCTCTCGCCTCGAAACTGTCATTGGTGTAGCCGCCGGCGATGCCGAAGCGCCAGACTCCGCTCCAGCCGCTGGCCACTATCGTATCGGCACCGAGGATGAAGCCGCCGGTCGAGCGCTCGAGCGAGGCCGCGTTGCGGTCGGAGCTGGTGCGGCCGAAATTGCCGAAGCCTTGGCCCCAGACCCCAAAACTTCGGGGAGAGAAGAGGCGCAGCTCGACCGGGGCGAGATCGGGACGGCGTCCCGGCAGGTCGGCCGCATAGATCCCGGTCATGGTCCTGGCGGCGCCGAGCAGCGGCTCGTCCGTGTCGCTCAAGCGGCCGAGGATGGCATCGCGCGGCAGGCCGCTATCGGCAAGGCCGGCGCTGACGGCACTCGCATGCACCTCGCCGGAGAGCGCATCGAAGGCCTGGCGCGCTCCCGTGACGCTCTGCCCCAGCACCGCATTGAAGACTGGGTTGCCGAGGCCGAGAGCTTGCACGGCGGCAGCCGATGCCGCCTGGTTGCGGGTTACCGCGACCGAGGGGAAGGTCACAGGCGTGCCCTGCGGCGTCACCGTCTGCTGGAAGCCGAGGAAGACGTCATTGGCGTCATAGCTCAGGGTTGGCGTCAGAAAGGCGAGGTTCGATGACGTCGAAAGCTGCGCGAAGGTCCCGGACACGCCGCCATTCGCCGTGAGCAGGGTGTAGCGCGTCGAGGGCGTGTAGCTGCCATTCGCCGCCAGGACTTGCACGGTTCCCCCTTGCAGCACCGCCTGGCCGTTCGCCATGAGCTTGTCGTTCTGGCCCGCCGCATTGATGTTGACGAGGAAGGCTGAGCCTGCCGCAAAGCTGACATTGCCCGAGACGTTGAGCGTGCCGAACGGCGTGATCGCGCCGGGTGCGATGGTCGCGCCGCTCAGCGCCGATACGGCCCCCACCGTGCCGCGCCCGCCGAGAACCGCTCCGCTCGCGACCGTCACCGCCGAACCGACAATCGCGCCATCGACCGCCAAGGTGCCGGCCGCAACCGTCGTGCCGCCCGTGTAGGTGCTGATTCCAGTCAAGATCAGCGCGCCTGTGCCGAGCTTCGCCAGGCTGCCCGTGCCGGCGATCACGCCTGCGTAAGTGCCGTCGAAACCCTGGCTGAAGACGAGCGCGGCATTGTCGGTGATCAGGCTGCCGCCGAGGCTGTTGGTGTCGCCGATCAAGGTGCCCTGGCTGATCGTCCAGTTCTGCGCGCCCGAACCGGTCAGCGTCCAGGTCGAGGCGTCGACCTTATTGAAAATCGCAAAGCCCCGATATTGCAACGCCGCGCCGATGGTGCCGACATTGAACGTGCCGGTCCCGCTGCCGCCGAGCTGGAAGGTGTCATTGCCCGTGCCGAGCACATTGCCATTGATCACGCTCCCCGGAGCGATGGTGAGCGAATAGGGCCCGGTCGACGGGCTGATGGCGAAATTGATCGCGGTTCCACCGGTCCCGGTGATGGTGCCGGCATTGAAGACGCTGCCGGCGGCGCCAAATCCACCACCCCTGAAGGCGATGCCGGTAGCGCCCGTCACGGTCCCGAAATTCATGATCGTGGCATTGCCGACGCGGATGCCGGTGCGGCCCGTGCCGCTGATCGCGCCCGAATTCGTCACCGTCGTCGTGTCGGTCGTGTTGATGCCGTCGAGCGCTCCGGAAATGGCACCGTTCGCCATGTTGGTGATCCGCGCGGTCGTCGACTGAATGCCGATCGAGCTCGCGGCGGCCGTCCCGCCGGCTGCCGCAATCGTTCCGGAATTCATCACGGTGACGTCTGTCGCAACGATGCCCCTGGTTGCCGTGCTCCCCGCCGCCGCCGTGGCGGTGATCTGGCCGGAATTCGTCACATTCGCAGTCGTGGCGCTGATGCCGATCTGTTCACCTGAAATCGTTCCGGCATTCGAGGTGACCATGACGGTATTGCCGCTGACGCCGATACTGCCGGCCGCGGTGCCCTGAATGAGGCCGGATTGATTATTGGTGATCGTCACCGTGTCGCCGCCGATGGCATCCGAGCCTATTCCGGTGATCGTCCCGGAATTGATCACCATTGTGTTGCCGACGGCGGCGATCCCCTCATTGGCCCCTGTGATCATCGCTCCGGCGAGATTGGTGACGGTCACATTGCCGGTCTGGCTGAAGATCGCCCTGTCGCCGCCGGAGATCGTGCCCGCATTGCTGTGAACCGTCACATCGCCGTTGGCGACGACGCCAAAGGTATTCGCGCCCGAAATCGTCCCGGAATTGGTGATATTCGCAGTCGTGATCGCGTTGATGCCGGTGTCGGTCCCCGTGACATTGCCGGCATTGGCGATGGTCACGTCGGCGCCGGAGCTGATACCCGTTCCGACACCGCCCGTGCCTGAAATCGTTCCCGAATTGCTGGTGATGTTCACGCCGCCTGTCGTGAGAATGCCGTTGATGGAGCCCGTGATCGTGCCGTCATTGGAGCCGGTCACGATCGCGGCGCTGACGCCCGAAGAGCCGGCGCCCGTCCCCGATATGGTCGAGCCGGTCGTGTTGCTGCCGATGGCCACGGTGCCGGAGGCGAGGATGCCGGCGAGGTCGCCCGTGATCGTTCCGCCGGCCTGGTTGGTGACGCCGACATTCGTGGCGGTGACGCCGATGGTGTTGGCTCCCACACCTTGGACGAGCCCTCCGGAATTGGTCAGCGTGTTGATGCCGCCCCCGTTGAACTGGATGCCGCCTACGGAGTTTCCCGTCACGCTGCCCGTGCTCGTGACCGTCACCTGGACGGATCCGGTTCCGGTCGCTGTGGTGAGGCCTGCGCCGTTGCCGGCATTCACGGCGTTGGTGATGGTGGCCATGATCCCACCAGGATCGGCATTGCTGAGAGCGAGCGCCGTGCCGGTGCCGGTATTGCTGACGGTTCCCGTGCCCGAATAGGTGACGAGGCCGCCATTCCCGGTCAGCTGCAGGGCGGTGGTCAGCTGATTGGTCGTGACGGCGCCATTATTGGTCATGGTGACGCCGCCATTCACCTTGTCGGTTTTCAGCTTCAGCACGAACCCGTCGACCACCGCGGCGGAAGCGACGGTGCCCCGGATATCGGCAGCGAATTCCTGAAGGGCGTCGCTGGTCGCGGCATTGTTCGGATTGAGGTTGGTGGTGTTGGATGTCGTGGTGGTGGCGCAGTTCAAAATGACCGGGTCCGGTCCCGTGGTCGAGCAAGCGGCCGATGCGGCTTGCGAACCGAGACAGAGCAGCGCCGCCGACATGATGGCGGCGGCAAGGCGATCGGCGCAGCTTCGACGCAGGCGCGCGCAACCGGCCACCCGCCGCAACAAGTCATTGATCATGATGGCCCCGCCATTGGACGCCGATCAGCGCCAACTCGAATCACGTTCAATCAAGACCGAGCGCGCGCGCCCGCGACCTCGAGAGGCCCCCGATCAACCTGTCCGGTGTGCGCATGCCCAGAGGCTCGCCTCGCCGGGCATGACAGGCTTATTCAATGCACGATTGCCTCATTCACGCGTCAGCTCGCTGAGCGCGTGATCTCGTCAGCTATCGCAAGAGATCGCCGACCCCTTGGACTTGCAGCCATAGCAGCCATATCGCCGGCCGCGGTAAGCCCGTCAGCGAAAGGAAAGAAATCCCAATAGCACGACTCGACGGATGCCTTGGGAACCCCGCAGCTATGCTTAGGCTTGCCGGGCGCGACACGTTTATTCAATTCACGATCCCGTTATTCGCAGCCGAGCCCAGCGAGGCGTCGCTGATTCGAAGGCATTGATTTGGCCGAGGCGCCGGTTCAGCGAGGACCGGACGGCACCGTAGGCTGCGTCAACGGATTCGCCCGTGAAGGAAGCCATTTGCGAGGAAATTCGGGCCGGCCAAATATGGCCCGCCAAGCCCGATATGCGGATTGCCGCCCGTTGCTCCAAGGCCATGGACGAAATGCGCCGTGGCCGGGCCTCCGAGGTCGAATCTGCGATCGTGAATCCCCGTCTGCGGGCCCGGTATGGCACCCGGGACGATTCCAGCCAAGCTCGACTTGCCTGCCGCGGGATTGCCGCCCGGCTCCGCCAATCCGCCGGCGAGACGGCCGGAGCCTAGGCCTTTGAGATCGAGTCCGCGATCGTGAATCCCCGTCTGCGGGCCCGGTATGGCACCCGGGACGGTTCCGGCCAAGTTCGGCTTGCCTGCAGCCGGATTGCCGCCCGGCCCCGCCAATCCGCTGACGATACGGCCGGAGCCGGGGCCTCCCATCTCGAATTTGCGACCGTGAATCCATGCCGGCGGGCCTGACTTGGCATCCGATAAGATCTTGGCATTCGGTCCGATCTTGCCATCCGATAAGATCTTGCCATCCGGTCCGATCTTGGCCGAGTTCGTCTTGTCCGTTCCCGGGACACCCGCTTGCCCCGGCCGGGCAATGCCGGGTTGCAAACCGAGGTCATGCCGTCCGGCATGGGTTTCGATGCTCCTTGCCGCGTCGATGCGGGCAGTGCTCGTCGACCAACTGCCCCAGAATCTGTAACCGCACTCGCAAGGTGGTGAGCGCAGATTCTGCTGCGTTTCCCTCTGGCGCTGCAGGGGAAGATGCAGATCTCCTTGCAGGTGGCGATGCACATTCAACGGCTGGTCGGGAAGCGGGTGCCGGTCCCAAGGATGATGCGCAGGCAGAATTAGCCCCTGCTGCGTCCCCTGCACAGGGGCCGGCTGGAGACGCAGATCCCCTTGCGGGCGATGCTTTGCGTCCGGCAGCGGAGCGGCAACCGAATGCCGGTCCCAATGATGAGGCGAAGCCAGAATTCGCGGGCCGCCATCCGAATGATGCTCATGATCGTCGTCATCAGGCGGCGGCGGAGGCGGCGGTGGAGGCGGAGGCGGAGGCGGCGGTGGCGGTGGAGGCGGTGGAGGCGGCGGCGGTGGAGGCGGTGGTGGCGGCGGCGGTGGAGGCGGCGGTGGAGGCGGCGGCGGCGGCGGAGGTGGCGGCGGAGGCGGAGGTGGCGGCGGAGGCGGTGGTGGCGGCGGAGGCGGTGGTGGCGGCGGAGGCGGTGGTGGCGGCGGAGGCGGTGGTGGCGGCGGAGGCGGTGGTGGCGGCGGAGGCGGTGGTGGCGGCGGAGGCGGTGGTGGCGGCGGAGGCGGTGGTGGCGGCGGTGGTGGCGGCGGAGGTGGCGGCGGAGGCGGTGGCGGAGGCGGTGGCGACATGTTCTGGGTCAGCACCTTCTGCGCGGACTGCGCGCCTTGCTGTGCGAGCTGAAGAGCCAGCCTCGCGATCCTGTCTGCCTCATCCTCGATCGCGGATGTGTCGATAGCGGATTTGCCGGTCCCGATATTGTTCTTCTCAGCCTGTTCATTCGTCGGCTCGGCCGTTGAACCGCCATGCTGCCCGGGACGGCTCGTCAGCACCGCGTTCAAGGCCGCAACCTGAGCGGCGGACGCCTTGAACGGCGTTGAGGGCGGAAGGGCGGTCCCGAGGACCGAGATACCCGAGCCCGGACGCAGGATGGTCTGGCTGACGCCGGCCGATGTGATGGTCATGACGCCATAGCCGAGAATCGCCTGTGTGCCGCATGTTGCGGAACCTGCGCCATCGCAGGCGCCGGGCACGTGGCTGACCGTGAGGATGCCGCCGCGCAGCCCGATGGTAGCGAACGGCGTTGTGATCTGCGCGCCACCCGTATGCGTCACCTGGCCGCCGACCACGCGCAGCACGCCCTTGCCGAGCGAGACAGCCATCTGTCCCTGGGAGGTTGCGGGGTCGTAGACGAACTTATCGATGACGATGCTGGCATTCGGGCCGATATTGAGCGTCGTCTTGTCGATGAAGATGAGCTGGACGCTGCCGCTGCCGGAGGTCTCGATCTTTTCGTCGGCGACGACCTCGCTGCCGATCGAAATGACGCGCGTCGCGCTCCCGGGCGGGGTCCCCGCCGAGCGCACATTGGCGGCACCCGCGGTGCCGACCTGGTCGGCCAAAGCCGCGCGAGGCCCGACGAGGGCCAAAACGGCCACGCCGGCCAAGAGCCGCAAGCGAAGGGGTGCCGGCCTCACACGAGGCATGACTACATCCCACACCCAAAAACGCCGGCCCCCGTGCCGGTCGAGCTGCGTTCCACCCCCTCGATTTAGATGATCCCGGCTACTCTGCCCGGTTTCCAAAACTTTGGCGAATCATTTCTCCGGAGATCGCCGGCACGACTTCTTGGCACCTGCTGGAAGGCTGCTGCAAGGCCGCTGTAACGAACTAACCGTATACGAGCTGGAGCGTGCGATTGTCGCCTCTATATTGACCAGAAATGGGTACCTCTAACGAGTTACCTGCAGACCGAATGGTCCGCTCCGCGTGACGCGAACGCAGCCCTCTCATCCTTCGGATGACGATTGTAGATCGCTTCGGATTCCCTGCACTTGTACCGACTGTCATTGAGGGATGAGTCATGTCCGCTCATCCCTCCTCCGCGAGCGCAGCGAGCGGGGGAGGGTGGACGCGACCCCCGGCATCTTACTGATGCGCTTGGGTGCCAGGATTGGGGAGCCGGGAGGAGCGGACGGTGGGGGACTTCTCCGGAAACGCACTCCACCCGGCTCGCTGCGCAGAGTCTTTCTGTTCAAGATCTGCCACCCTCCCCTGCTCCGCATGGGAGGGATAGGCGCATAACGATCCGCGTATCAGCTTTCTATGATTCACAGTACTAGGTTCTATCGGGATCGATCGCGTCGGCCGGACGAGATCGCGACCTCACCACTTCTCCGGACAGCGACGGCAGGCCGCGTAAAGCGGCCCATCGCGAAGCTTCGTTCGGATGTCGATGAAAGCCGGCGAGTTCCACACATCCATGAATTTCGCCGAGCCATCGAAACGCACCTCTTGATACCCGGGTACGTTCTGCATGTAGCAACATGGATTCACGCGAAAAAACATCTCGTTGATATAGAGATTGTAGTAGACGGCCCGGCAAGCCAGACGGGGCGTCCGGCCCAATGGATTCAGCCCATCGTCGAGCGGATCCGCCGGATTATGAATCTTGAGATGCGATATCAAATCGATCGACTGTGACGGCGCGCGCAGCCTCAGGCCTCCCAATAGGCCTTCCGGTTGTTGTGCAACCGCAGTCATGCTCCGAATTGACGCCTGCGACGCGCCACCCTTCTCGTCACCGTTCTCCACAATCAAATGCGCTTCGACATCGGAGGGCAGGTCTAATGTCAGGACCCCGTCGAAGCCGGCGGCGATGAATTTCCGATCGGTGAACTGATGTGTCTGCGAATCCAGCACACCGATTCCGACAATGCCGGCATTGACCTTCACATCAATATTCAAGCTTGGCGATCTTGCGCCCTCCAGTGCTCCGAGCTGCCGCGTAATGGCGATTTCAGCGGCAAACGAATAAGGCGCCGCGGGGGTCGCAATATGCAGCTCTCCCCCGGACATGCTCACGATCGTGCCGGCATCATTTCGGCGCTGCCCCTGAAGCGCTGTCCGCTCGGCCTTGTAAAGATGCGCGCTCTGCATGCGCAGCTTTCGATCCCGCAAAGCATCCTCACGGTGGATCAAAGCCGGCGGATTTCGCCGGACCTCCTCGCGCAACATCGGCGAGATGACGTCCATCGCCCAGGCATTCGGGTCGGCTTGCACCGGCACCCTGGAGCCGGCAATGGCCTGGATGGCGGCTGCCTGATGCGTCTTGAATTCGGGATGAGCGCTGGGGGGCAGCAAATGATAGTTCAGCCCAGGGACATGCGAGCTTTGCGGCAGCAATGAACGCAGCCAGATCTCCGTGACGCCGAGCTCATTGCCGAGACGGACGAATTCCGCGGCTTCGTGAACGTTCTGCGCCGTCACGACCATCGTGATGTAGACTCTCAGATCCGGATTTTTCGTCTCCCGATAGGCGATCAACTTCCTTATGCCGCCCAGCACCTGCTCGAAACCGTTCGCGCCGAGCCCCATCACCTCTTCATGCACGGCCGCGCTCGCAGCATTCAGGCTGATCGAATACGACATGATGTTGAGGCGCTCGAGTTGCTCGAACATACTCGTCAGGAAATAGCCGTTGGTTATTGTGTAAAGCGTGGCGCGCCGATCGATGAGACGCGAAAGCTTGTCGGCGATTTCCTTGAACTTGGGATGCGCCATCGGTTCGCCGTGACCCACAAGCCCCAGATACAGCGCATGTCGAATCGCTTCGTCCAATGCGTCGATCTGTTCCAGCGAAATGAGCTCCCGACCCTCCAGCCACGACGTGCAAAAAATGCAGCGCGCATTGCAAATATCGGCGATGGGAAGCGAGATATTCCACGGATATGTGGTCAGACGAGTCTTTCCGTTCGCATACTCCCACATGCTCATGACAAGATTCCAGAGCCAGGGGTCACGATCGAAAAGAGCCGATATCTCCTGGTCGCTGAGCTTGCTGACGGCGGTCTCGACCGGCGCCATCTGGTCGGAATTGACGCGATAATTCTCAACCGAGAGGTAGGCCACCGGCAGGACATCGGCGGCTCTCGCCAGAAATCGGGTTTCTCCAAAGGTCTTCGCATAGCCTCGAACGGCCTCGAACCAGTCGGTGAACTCCGGGAACTTCCTGAGCTCGTCGCCGGAACGATGCTGCAGCCAATGCAACACCCGCGGAACGAAATCACCCGCAAACCGGCCTTGGAGAATTTCCTTCTTGAGTTCGCCGTCTCCGAATTCTCGATCATATCGCTGGATGGCGTCGAGAAACGGGATGAAGCGCGCGACGTGTTCCAGCAGCCTTTCTCTTCCGGGACGCATAGGCAGCCAGTGCATCACTGCCGGAATGAATTCATCCGCGTAGCCGTCATCAAAAATCTGCCTTTGGATCCGCGCGACATCCATGGCCGCTCCGCCAGGGAACTTAGCGCCGATTGCGGTGGTGCTAAGCATGGTCATGAGCCGGGTCCAACTCTGCGGGTAGCTTGCTTCGGGGCGTCACGGGTCTGCTTGGACGCATGATCATCCCCCCTCGTAGGATCCGCCATGGCAGGAGCGGCCCATCCAGCCGATCGATTGATCGCCAACGGCGTCCTTCATCGGGGCAACGGCCCGAATGCTCGCGAACAGGCAGAAGCGAGAGCGCAGGAAAATAGCGTCGTTGCCGCCGCTGTCAACCAAACGGCAGCTTCGCCATCGCCCGCGCGGCCATATGGGCCCGCACGAACGAAAATAGAACTTGCAAATGAGAACAAAACATGCACAATGAACGCATTGAGCTTCAGGCGCCCTCGTGCCACAAGGAGAAGAACAATGGGTCAGGTCGTGCGGCTGGAAGGGGCTTCTGTGGACAAGACGAAGGCGTTGGATGCGGCGCTCTCACAGATCGAGCGTGCCTTCGGCAAAGGCTCGATCATGCGGCTCGGCAAGGGCGACAAGCCGGTCGAGATCGAGACCATCTCCACGGGCTCGCTGGGGCTCGATATCGCGCTCGGCGTCGGCGGCCTGCCGCGCGGGCGCGTCATCGAGATCTTCGGCCCCGAATCCTCCGGCAAGACGACGCTCGCTCTGCATTGCGTGGCCGAGGCGCAGAAGAAGGGCGGGGTGTGCGGCTTCATCGATGCCGAGCATGCGCTCGATCCGATCTATGCGCGCAAGCTCGGCGTCGTCCTCGACGATCTCCTGATCTCGCAGCCCGATACCGGCGAGCAGGCGCTCGAGATCGCCGACACGCTGGTGCGCTCGGGCGCCATCGACGTGCTGGTGGTCGATTCGGTCGCAGCGCTGACGCCGCGCGCCGAGATCGAGGGCGAGATGGGCGACGTGCAGCCGGGCTCGCAGGCGCGCCTGATGAGCCAGGCGCTGCGCAAGCTGACGGGCTCCATCAGCCGCTCCAACACCATGGTGATCTTCATCAACCAGATCCGCATGAAGATCGGCGTGATGTACGGCTCGCCCGAGACCACCGCCGGAGGCATGGCGCTGAAATTCTACGCCTCCGTCCGGCTCGATATCCGCCGCATCGGCTCGATCAAGGACCGTGAAGAGGTCATCGGCAACACGACGCGCGTCAAGGTCGTCAAGAACAAGGTCGCCCCGCCCTTCAAGCAGGTCGAGTTCGACATCATGTATGGCGAGGGCGTCTCGAAGCTCGGCGAGCTCATCGATCTCGGCGTCAAGGCCAGCATCGTCGAGAAATCGGGCTCCTGGTTCTCCTATGACAGCCAGCGCATCGGGCAGGGCCGCGAGAACGCCAAGCAGTTCCTGCGCCAAAATCCCGAGATGGCGGCCAAGATCGAGGCCTCGATCCGCCAGAATGCCGGCTTGATCGCCGAGCGCATCCTGCATGATGCGGGCCCCGACGACGACGGCGAGTGAAGCTGGCAGCGTTTGGGAGGCGCTGCGGGTAGCAATCGGCGGCGTCTCTTTCGATACCGGTGAAGGTGCGGCATTCGTGCGCGTTCCTTCGGCGGGAGAAGGTGCCGAGACGAAGTCGAGGCGGATGAGGGCGGTGGAGCGCTTCACCGGCGTCCCTCATCCGCCTTCACTGCGTTCAGGCACCTTCTCCCGCGAAAGGGCGGGAGAAGGAAACCCGCCTTGCGCCTTATCCCGCCCCGCACGGACTTGGGTCTTCCCCTCGCCTTTCCATCCTCCCCCGAGCTTTCCGCGACAGCCCTTCTGGACAGGGGAAACGCCTCCCCCTACAACGCCCGCTGACAGCGAATTTGTCGCGCCGCGGCGCGGTTTTACAGGTTTTCGGCATGGCTGGCGTCAACGAGATCAGATCCGCGTTCCTCGATTATTTCGCGCGCGAGGGGCACCGCATCGTGCCCTCGTCGAGCCTCGTGCCGCGCAACGATCCGACCTTGATGTTCACCAATGCCGGGATGAACCAGTTCAAGAACATCTTCACCGGCGTCGAGACGCCGGGCTTCCCGACCGCGGTCACCTCCCAGAAATGCGTGCGCGCCGGCGGCAAGCACAATGATCTCGAGAATGTCGGCTATACGGCCCGCCATCACACCTTCTTCGAGATGCTCGGCAATTTCTCCTTCGGCGACTATTTCAAGGAGCGCGCGATCGAGCTCGCCTGGCGCCTCATCACCAAGGAGTTCGGCTTGCCCGAGAAGCGGCTGATCGTCACCGTCTATGCGGAGGACGACGACGCGCATGCGCTGTGGCGCAAGATCGCCGGCCTGCCCGGCGACCGCATCATCCGCATCCCGACCTCCGACAATTTCTGGTCGATGGGCGATACGGGCCCGTGCGGCCCCTGCTCGGAGATCTTCTACGACCATGGCGACCATGTCGCGGGCGGCCCGCCGGGCTCGGCCGATGCCGATGGCGACCGCTTCATCGAGATCTGGAACCTCGTCTTCATGCAGTTCGAGCAGCGCGGCGCCGGCGAGCGCCTGCTGCTGCCCAAGCCCTCGATCGATACCGGCATGGGGCTCGAGCGCGTCTCGGCAGTGCTGCAGGGCACGCATGACAATTATGCGACCGACCTCATGCGCGCCCTCATCGGCGCGGTCGCCGATGCCACGGGCGTCGATCCGGAAGATCCGCGCGGCGTCAGCCACCGCGTGATCGCCGACCATCTGCGCGCCACGTCTTTCCTGATCGCCGACGGCGTCTCGCCGGCCAATGAAGGGCGCGGCTATGTGCTGCGCCGCATCATGCGCCGCGCCATGCGCCACGCCCATCTGCTCGGCGCCAAGGAGCCCTTGTTGTGGCGCCTGGTGCCGGCGCTGCAGCGCGAAATGGGCACGACCTATCCGGAGCTGATGCGGGCCGGCACCCTGATCACCGAGACCTTGCGCCTCGAAGAGACGAAATTCCGCTCGACGCTCGCGAACGGCCTCGCCATCCTCGATACCGAGACGCGCAACATGTCGGCCGGCGACAGCCTTTCGGGCGCCATCGCCTTCATGCTGCACGACACCTACGGCTTTCCGCTCGACCTCACGCAGGACGCGCTGCGCCCGCGCGGCATCAAGGTCGACACCGAAGGCTTCGAGGCCGCCATGGAGGCGCAGCGCGAGCGGGCCCGGGCCGGCTGGACGGGCTCCGGCGAGCAGCGCACCGACGATATCTGGTTCGGCGAACGCCAGCGCTTCGGCGCCACGGAATTCCTCGGCTACGAGACGCTGACCGCCGAAGCCGTGGTGCGCGCCCTGTTCCGCGACGGGCGCGAGATCGCCTCGTTGAAGGCCGACGAGAGCGGCCTGATGCTCTTGAACCAGACGCCCTGCTACGCCGAATCGGGCGGCCAGATCGGCGACACCGCGATCGTCACGGCGCCGGGCCTCAAACTGCGCGTCACCGACACCCAGAAACGAGTGGGCGATCTCTTCGTGCACAGCGTCAGTGTCGATGAGGGTGTGCTAGCGCCGGGCGCCGAGGTCGCGGTCGCGGTCGATGCGGCGCGCCGCCACGCCATCCAGGCGAATCATTCGGCGACCCATCTCGCTCATGAGGCGCTGCGCCGCGTGCTCGGCGACCATGTGGCCCAGAAGGGCTCGCTGGTCGCGCCCGACCGCCTGCGCTTCGACTTCGCCCAGCCGCGCCCCGTGACCCAGGAGGAGCTGCGCCGCGTCGAGGACGTGGCCAATGCCGCCATCCTGCAGGATGCGCCGGTCGAGACCCACCTCATGGCAATCGACGATGCGCTCGCGAGCGGGGCTCGCGCATTGTTCGGGGAGAAATATGGCGATGTCGTGCGCGTCGTCTCCATGGGGAAGGACCTGGAGGGCGCCAACAAAGCCTATTCGGTCGAGCTGTGCGGCGGCACCCATGTGGGGCGCACCGGCGAGATCGGGCTTCTCGCCATCACCTCGGAAAGCGGGGTCGCCTCCGGCGTCCGCCGTATCGAGGCGCTCACCGGCAATGCGGCGCGCGCCCATCTCAATGCCGAGAGCCAGGCGCTCGCCGAGCTCGCCCAGCGCCTCAAATGTCGCAAGGAGGAAGTGGGCGCGAGGGTCGGCGACCTCATCGAGGAGAAGCGTCGGCAGGAGCGCGAGCTCGCCGAGCTGCGGCGCAAGCTCGTCGCCGGCTCGAGCTCGACCGGCGGGGCCGCTGCCCGCGATGTCGCCGGCATCGCCTTCGTCGGCCTCGTCCTCGACGGCGTGCCGGCGGGCGAGCTGAAAGGCCTGATCGACGAGCGCAAGCGCGAGCTCGGCAGCGGCGTCGCCGCCATCGTGACGCGCGGCGCAGACGGCAAAGGGACGCTCGCGGTCGGCGTCACCGAGGATCTCACGGATCGCTGCGACGCCGTCACCCTGGTCAAGGCCGGCGCCCAGGCGCTCGGCGGACGCGGCGGCGGCGGCAGGCGCGACCTCGCCCAGGCAGGCGGCCCGGACGGCTCGCGCGCCGAGGCCGCGATCGAGGCGATCGAGACGGCGCTGCGCGAACGCCTCAGCGCCGCGGCCTGAGGGAGGCCCTCAGGGACCTGACCCTGGGACCGCGACCGTCTCGGTCGCCCTTCCTGCCGGCGTCGAGGCCTCGCCCCAAGTAAGTGCGGGCGGGACGCCCGCGGTCCCAGGGCACCGCTGTCCCAGGGCCTCGCCCCGACTCAGTTCGCCCCGGTCGCCTTGCGCACGAAACGATCATCGAAGGTCTTGTCGAGATCGATCTTCGCGCCGGCGAGCTCGCTGTTGAACTGCTTGAGCATGCCGAGCGAAGTCTCCATGCCGGCGCGTGGGATGATGCCGGTGCGCGAATAGGCTTCGAGATCGGCCGTCACGGCCTTGACGTAGAGCTGCTTGTCGCCGAGCCAATAGGCTTCCGGCACAGTCTTCGCGACGTCCTCGGGCGAGGCCTTGGCCAGCCAGGCGAGCGCCTTGACGAAGGCGTTGACGAGGCGCTGCGTCGTCTCGGGATTGGCGTCGATGAAACCCTTCTTGGCATAGAGCACGGCGGCCGGCAGCGGGCCGCCGAAGATCGCCCTGGTGCCGGATTCGCTGCGCGTATCGGCGAGCACCGTGACCCCGCCATCCGCCTCGAGCTTCGAGATCATCGGGTCGATATGGGAGATCGCATCGATCTCGCCCTTCTGCATGGCGGCGACGGCGGTCGGCCCCGCCCCCACCCCGATGAAGGAGGAATCGGCCGGATTGCCGCCCGCCTTGGCGATGAGGTAGCTGACGACGAATTGAGTCGAGGAGCCCGGCGCCGTCACGCCGATCTTGAAGCCCTTGAGATCGGCGGGGCTCTTCACGGCGGCAGCCTTTTCGCTCTTGACCAGCACCACGATCGCCGGGAAACGGCCGAGCTCGATCACGGCCCGCACATCCTGCCCTTTCGACTGCATGTCGATCGTGTGCTCATAGGCGCCGGTGACCACGTCGACCGAGCCGCCGACCAGGGCCTGCAGGGCTTTCGCACCCCCGCCGAAATCATTGATAGTGACGTCGAGCCCCTCATCCTTGAAGTAGCCGAGCTGCTCGGCGATGGTCAGCGGCAGATAATAGAGCGCCTGCTTGCCGCCGACACCGAGCTGCAGCCTCGGCTTCTCAGGCGGGGCGGCGACGGCCAAGCCGGCGCCCGCCGCGAGAGACGTGAGCAAAACGCCTGAAAATGCCAGATTTCGCAGCAATCTCATTTTCCGCAGCGATTTCATGGCCATTCCTCCCTCGATCTTATTTTGCCTCGATCCTATTTTGCCGGCGAGGAAACAGGGGGCTCAGGCGCTTGTCAACGCCAAGCATCCTTGCGAGGGCCCGCTTGCCGCCGCGCCCTTCGCCCGTTACCAGGACAGCCATGTCGATGATCGAGCGGCCCCTGCCCTATTTCGCGCGCATCGCCTTCCCGGTGCTGCGACGCCTCGTCGTCGAGCAGGGGCGCGCGCATGTCGCCGGATATGCGCTCGCCTTCCTGTTCATGGCGCTCGTGGCGGGGTCCCAGACCTATTCGGCCTATCTGCTCAAGCCGGTCATCAACGGCTTGACGATCGAGCGCGATTTCCGCGGCTTGCGCGTCCTCGCCTTCATCATCGCCGGCCTCTATCTGCTCAAGGGTTTCGCCACCTATGGCCAGATCGTGACGCTGTCGCGCATCGGCAACCGCATCATCGCCTCTGTGCAGGAGCGGCTGTTCGACCGGCTGATGGACCAGAACGTCTCCTATTTCCACGACCGGCGCTCCAGCGAGTTCATGTCGCGCCTGACACTCGCGGCGAACGGCGCCCGCGACGTGCTGCAGGCGCTGATCACCTCAATCGGCCGCGACGCGCTGACCCTGGTCGGGCTCGTCACCGTGATGCTCATCCAAGACCCGGTGATGACCTTGATCGCGCTCGCCGGCCTGCCCTTCGCCGGCGTCACCTTGGGCAAGCTGATCAAGCGGGTGCGCAAATATGTGCTGCGCTCCTTCCACGGGGTGACGCGCATCCTCGACATCATGCTCGAGGCGGCGCAAGGCGTGCGCATCGTCAAATCCTTCAACCTCGAATCCATGATGCGCGAGCGCATGCGCGCGGCCGTGCGCGAGGTGGAGCGCGCCGCCAACAAGATCGCCGCCATCCAGGCTCTGGCCAATCCGCTGTCGGACACGCTGGGCGGCCTCGCCGTCTCCGGCGTCATCCTCTACGGCGGCTGGCGCGTCATCGAGGGCGCCCAGGATCCGGGAGCCTTCTTCTCCTTCATCGGCTCGCTCTTGCTCGCCTATGAGCCGGCGAAGCGGCTCGGCCGGCTCAATCTCGAGATCCAGAACGGGCTCATCGGCGTCACCTTGATGTACGAAGTGCTCGACGCCAAATCGCATGAGCCGCGCATCGAGGGCCAGCCGGCCTTGCAGGCCGGAGTGGGCCGCGTCGAGCTCGCCGATGTCAGCTTCGCCTATCCGGGCCGGGCCGATGTGCTCGACGCCTTGAGCCTCAGCGTCGAGCCCGGCAAGACGACGGCGCTGGTCGGAGGCTCGGGCGGCGGCAAGAGCACCATCCTCAACCTCATCCTGCGCTTCTTCGATCCGCGCTCGGGCGAGATCAGGATCGACGGCCAGAGCACGCGCGACGTCGACATCGCCTCGCTGCGCGCTTCGATCGGCTTCGTCAGCCAAGATGTCTATCTGTTCCGCGGCTCGATCCGCGACAATATCGCGCTCGGCAAGCCGAACGCCACCGAAGACGAGATCATCGCCGCCGCCAAAGCCGCCCATGCGCATGATTTCATCAGCGGCTTCCGCCTCGGCTACGACACCGATGTCGGGGAGCTGGGGACGCAGTTATCCGGGGGCCAGAAGCAGCGCATCGCCATCGCGCGCGCCTTCCTCAAGGATGCACCGATCCTGTTGCTCGATGAGCCGACCGCGGCGCTCGATCCGGAATCGGAGCGCGAGGTGCAGAAGGCCCTCGACGCGCTGGGGCGCGGGCGCACCACGCTGGTCGTCGCGCACCGCCTGCAGACCGTGGTCCAGGCGAGCCGCATCTATGTGATCGAGAAGGGGCGCGTGGCGGAAGCCGGCACCCATGACGAGCTGATCGACCGGAAAGGCGTCTACTACAATTATTATGCGCGGCAGACGCCGGAGCGGCTGCCGCCGCCGGCCGCCAAGGAGCCGGCGCTGGCCGAGCTCGCCGGCGCGCCCGAGCTCAGCGGTTCAAGAAAGCCTTGGGCCGCCTGGTTCCGAAGCGGCCATGCACCACGGCGGTAAAGGCGATCGACAGGACCGCGATCAAGGTCAGCCACCAGGTCTGTGAGCCGACGAGGCCGAGGCAGGCGAAGGCGAAGAGATTGACGATGGCGCCGATCAGGCAAGGCCCGATGGCGTCGCCGAGATCAGCAGCGCTGCGCAAGGCGGTTGCGGTCAGGAAGGCGAGCGGCAAGGCACCGAGCAGACCGAGCTCGTACCAGACCTCGAACAGCATCGATTGCGGGGCGCCGGCCGCCAGCAGCCCGGCGAGCTGGCTGCGCAAGGCGGTATCGAGCCCATGCCCGGTGAAGAGCCTCAAGGGCTCGGCGATCACGCTGTCGCGCCAGATATCCAGAGATTGCATCGAGAGCGCCTCGGCACCGAACAATGAACGCGCCAGCGGCACGAGCAGGAAGGGCAGCAGCGGCGCCAGAAGGATCGCGAGCCCGAAGACCCAGCGCGCCGCCCTGATGGTCAGGCGCGGCGCGATCGCGCAGAGGCCAAAGCCCACGGCGCCCACCAGGATCCCCAGCACCACCGGGGATGAGCGGGTCAGGAGCGCGGCACAGACCGCCACGACCGCGAGCAGCATCGCCAGGACGCGCTCCGAGCGCATCAGCAGCCAGGCGAGCCCCGGCCAGGCGAGCAAGGTCACGCTCAAGGCGGTGCGCACCAGGACCGGCCCCTCGCCATCGATCGCCGTCTGGGCATTGGGGACGCTCAGCACCCAGATGATCGCCGACAGCGCCCCCACACCGGCGCCGAGCGGCACCAGATAGAGGTTCGAGGCGCGCATGCGCGCCGGCATGGAGCCGAGCGCCGCGAAGGCGCAGGCGCCGACACCGAGCGCCTTCAGCAGGCGCTCCGAGGCGTCGTCGAAGAACGGCGTCCATAAGAGCGACAGCCCCGCCCAGATCAGCAGGAAGAACAGCACGCCCGCGGCCGGCGTGCGGATGAGTTTCCACATGCGCGAGAAGGGCTCGCGACCCTCGCTCTCGATGAGCATGGCGAGCGAGAACAGGATGGCGCCGACCGGCGCGATGCCGACCACGGCATGGCGCATGAGCACCGCCGCGATCGGCAAGAGGCCGACCATGACCGCAAAGCCGAGGCGGCGCAGGAAGCCCGCCGCGTCGGCTGCGGCATCGGCGGGCGTGCCGCGCGGACGGGTCGGGACCACGGGGCGGCCCGAGCTCACCTTCGGCGTCTTGATCTCGATCTGCGTCATGGTTGCAAGTCAGTCATGGATTCACGTCTCAGGCACGCGGAGCCGAAAGCGGCACCCCGAGGGCGACCTCTATAAACCGTCTCGAATGAGCGTGTCCGGAAATCTGAGATCTGTCGGTCTCAAGGTCTAATGCATCAGGCTCGCGAGTTGCAAGCTCCTCGAGTGAGAACATGCATCAAAACAACATGATAAGGTGAGCTGTGCGCGATGGCGACAGGCTGAGCAAAAGCACCACTCCCACCTCTCCGCTTGTGAGAGGTTCGCCCGTTTCAACCTTCGTCGGCGTACGCTCCCGGACCCCCACCTCTTTCCTCCCCCTTCCAGGGGGAGGATGGATGCATCACGACGATCGCGCGGCACTTCACTTTGCGAATTATTCTCGCAGACGTCCCCGATTCCTCCCCCTGAAAGGGGGAGGTGAGGTGGGGGTCAGCAAAGGCCTCGCAAGGGAGAGGCGCTACCCCTCCCCCCTGCCGCGCAGCAGATTGATGATGCCGGAGAAATCGCTGCCGCCCTCGCCCCAAGCCGCATAGAGGCCGTAGAGCTGGGCCGCGAGCGCGCCGAGCGGGGTCGAGGCGCCGTTCGCCTGGGCTGCCTCTTGCGACAGTTTCAGATCCTTCAGCATCAGATGCGCCGCAAAGCCCGGCTTGTAGCCGCTATTGGCGGGTGAGGTCGGCACAGGGCCCGGCACCGGACAGTAGGTGGTCAAGGACCAGCATTGGCCAGATGAGGTCGAGGCGACGTCGAACAGCGCCTGATGCGAGAGGCCGAGCTTCTCGGCGAGCACGAAGGCTTCGCCGACCGCGATCATCGACACGCCGAGGATCATGTTGTTGCAGATCTTGGCGGCCTGGCCCGCCCCCGCCGCGCCGCAATGCACGATCTTCTTGCCCATGGCCTCGAGCACCGGCTTGGCGCGCGCGAAGGCCTGCTCCTCGCCGCCCGCCATGAAGGTCAAGGTCGCGGCCCTCGCGCCGCCCGTGCCGCCCGAAACCGGCGCGTCGAGCGACATCATGGCGTGCTGCTGCGCCAGGCCATGCGCCTTGCGGGCGTTGTCGACATCGATCGTCGAGCAATCGATGAACAGGGTGCCGGCCTTGGCGACCGGCAGCGTGCCGCTCCACACCTCGACCACATGACGGCCGGCAGGCAGCATGCTGACGACGATCTCGGCCTCCTTCACGGCCTCGGCCGCAGAGGCCGCGACCGCGATGCCCTTGGCCTTGGCGGCGTCGCGCAAAAAGGGGACGAGGTCGAAAGCCTGAACCTCATGACCGGCGGTCTTGAGGTTTTCCGCCATCGGAGCGCCCATATTGCCGAGCCCGATAAAGGCGATCCTGCTCATCGCGTCGTTCCTCCGCTATCCTGCGTCCTGTCCGTCGTTCGAACATAGGACGGATGACGCCTGGAGGAAATCAGGCGCCGCAGGCCTGCTGCCAGGCCGAGAGATCGCGCAAGGCGCGGGCGCTCAGCGCGCGCTTGCGCGCCTGCGACTTGGCGGTGCCGCGCAGGCGCTCGCCGTCGTCTCCGCGAACCGGCTCGGTCACCGGCGGGAACAGGCCGAAATTCACGTTCATCGGCTGGAAGGAATGCGCCTTGCCGGCGACGGCATTCATTGCGCCCGGCTGTGAGGCCGGCAGTGAGGCCCCTTCAGCGTCTTGCGCAGCTTGCGGCTCGGCCTCGCGCGCCGGCGCCTCGCTCAAGAGATGGCCGCCGGTGATATGGGACAGAAGCGCGCCCATCGCCGTCGTCGGCGGCGGCGCGGCCAAAACCTCGCCCAGGCGCTCGGCGGCCGCGAAGCGCCCGGCGAGGAGCCCGATCGCGGCGCTCTCCACATAGCCTTCGCAACCGGTGATCTGGCCGGCGAAGCGCAGGCGCGGCAGGGATTTGAGACGCAGCCGCCCATCGAGCAGCTTCGGCGAATTGAGATAGGTGTTGCGATGCAGGCCGCCGAGGCGCGCGAACTCGGCCTTCTCCAACCCCGGGATCATGCGGAAGACGCGTGTCTGCTCGCCATGCCGCAGCTTGGTCTGGAAACCCACCATGTTGAACAAGGTGCCGAGCGCATTGTCCTGGCGCAGCTGCACGATCGCATGGGGCTTGACGGTCGGGTCGCGCGGATTGGTGAGCCCGACCGGCTTCATCGGCCCGTAGCGCAAGGTCTCGCGCCCGCGCTCCGCCATCACCTCGATCGGCAGGCAACCGTCGAAATAGGGTGTCGAGGTCTCGAATTCGCGAAATTCGGTTTTGGGCGCGGCGAGCAGCGCATCGATGAAGCCCTCATATTGCTCGCGCGTCATCGGGCAATTCAGGTAGTCGGCACCGGTTCCGCCGGGCCCCACCTTGTCGTAGCGCGATTGGCGCCAGGCGATCTCCATATCGATCGTCTCGTGGTGCACGATGGGCGCAATGGCGTCGAAGAAGGCGAGTTCCCCCTCGCCGGTCACGGCGCGGATAGCCTCGGCGAGCGCGATCGACGTCAAGGGCCCGGTGGCGATGATGGTCTCGCCCCATTCGGCGGGCGGCAAGCCGGCGATCTCGCCGCGCGCGATGGAGATCAGCTCATGGCCCTCGAGCGCTTGCGTCACCGCGGCCGCGAAGCCGTCGCGATCGACCGCCAGAGCCCCGCCGGCCGGCAATTTATGCGCGTCCCCCATGCGCATGATCAGCGAATCGAGCCGGCGCATCTCCTCATGCAGCAGGCCGACTGCATTGTGCAGTGCATCATCGGAGCGGAAGGAGTTGGAGCAGACGAGCTCGGCGGCATAACCGGTCTTGTGCACCGGCGTTGCCGCCACGGGCCGCATCTCGTGCAATACGACCGCAACGCCGCGCCGCGCGATCTGCCAGGCGGCCTCCGATCCCGCGAGGCCGGCGCCGACAACGTGAATTGGATTTTGCGGGCTCATGCCCATCTAGATCGCGATAGCACGCCCGCAAAGCAAGACGCCCGCCATGCGGCGGGCGTCAAACCATTGAATTGAGGCAGATAAGCCGATCAGAAACCGGCGCCCATGCGAGCAGCATAATCGACATTGCTGCGCGACAGGCCGATATCCTCGAGCTCACGGTCGGTCAGCTGGCCGAGCTCGCGGAGATTGGAACGATAGCGCCTCCAAGCGGCGATCCGCTTGAGAATGAGTGTGATGAACATGGTGAACCCTCCGTTCTTGGGAGCACCATCCTTGGCGCTCCGCCTTCAGTGACTGTCTGACGAGGCTTATATGTGCAGTGCAACATGCATAACAACACGCGATATAAGTCCGCAGTCATGCGCTGAACGCATGAGAAATTCATTAAAAATTTACGGTTGGAGGGTAGAAATCATCGATTAAGGCACGGAACACGGGGCGGAGCGGAATTAGAGGCCCGGCACGATTGCTTTCAATGGAAGCGCCGCGCCAATTTATCTCTTTGTTTTTGCGCTGTTTTTTCGCGTCTGGCGCGCGGAATCCATGCGTGATTCGCGACTGCGCGTCTCATGGTGCATTGCAAGAGGCCGCGCCAAGAGGTCGCGCCAAGAGGTCGCGCCAAGAGGCCGCGCCCCACCCCGACTTGATGGCCTTAGGCTGCTCGCCCCGGCCCCTTCCGGCAAATGAGCGCCGCGACCTCAGGCCTTCTGCGACATGGGCGCCACATAAGCGAGGTCGAGGTCCCAAGGGAAATAGATCCAGGTGTCCTGGCTCACCTCGGTGACGAAGGTGTCGACCGTCGGGCGCCCTTGCGGCTTGGCGTAGACGGTCGCGAAATGCGCCTGCGGCACCATCTTGCGCACCACGAGCGCAGTGCGCCCGGTATCGGTCAGGTCGTCGATGACCAAAATACCCTTGCCGCTCGCATGCGAGCCGCTGGTCAGGCTCGAGGCGATGTCCTTGAGGACGGCGAGCGAATCCTGCCGGTCGACCTCCTCATAGCTCGATATGCACACCGTCTCGACCAGCCGCACCCCGAGCTCGCGCGCCACGATGGCAGCCGGCACAAGGCCGCCGCGCGTGATGCTGACGATGGCCGAGAACGGCCCTTGGCCAGACAGGCGCCAGGCGAGTGCCCGGCAATCGCGGTGGAACTGATCCCAGGAGACCGGGAAGGCTTTGATCGGAGGCTTTTCGACGGACATGGCACTGTCTCTTCTGGGATTCGCTCTTTAGGGATTTGGACTTGCTCTTCAAGGATTTGGCGGTGTCGGCTCCGACCCGATCTACACCATTACGAGGCCGCAACGCCATTGGTGCGCAGCGTCGCCAGCATGGTTTCCACCGCCGATTTCGCCGCGTCCAGCGCTTGCGGATCACGCGAGCGCACCACGAGATTGGTATCAGGACGCCCCTCATTGGAGAAGGGATAGCTACCGATCATCACGTCCTTATGGGCGCGCGCGATCTCGGCGAGCGGGGTGCCGATATCGCCTTCGCGCATGCCAGCCGGGATGCTGGCCGAGAGCATCTTGCGCCCCTTGCGCAGCTTGGGGGCTGCATCGTCGAGCATGGCATGCATGATCTGCGGCACGCCCGCCATGACGATGACATTGCCGATCCAGAAGCCCGGCGCCTTCGACACCGGATTGGCGACGAGCTCGGCGCCCTGCGGGATGCGCGCCATGCGCATGCGCGCCTCGTTGAGGTCGGCATTGGGAAAGCGCTCGCGCATCAAGGCGACGGCGCGCGGATCATGGTCGATCGGCACGCCGAAGGCTGCCGCCACCGCATCGGCCGTGATGTCGTCATGGGTCGGCCCGATGCCGCCCGTCGTGAACACATAGCTGTAGCGGTGACGCAGCGCATTGAGCGCCGCCACGATCTCGTCTTGCACATCGGGCACGACGCGCACTTCCGAGAGATCGATGCCGATGCCGGTGAGATATTCGGCGATATGGCCGATATTCCTGTCCTTGGTGCGCCCCGAAAGGATCTCGTCGCCGATCACCAACAGGCCGGCCGTGACGAGCTCCTCGTCGACGATGTGCTCTCTCATCGGTGCTCCGATCGGAAGGGGCGAGTGGCGAGTGGCTATGCCCTCCGAATTCGCTATTCGCTATTCGCTATTCGCTCAAAAACATAATTGACATGGGTGCGCAGCAGCTGGCGGTAGCCGCGTTCGCGCAGGAAGGGCTCCATATCGGTGTGCCAGCGTCCGACGCCGTCCTCCATGATGATGAGGACCGGCCAGAGCCCCTCAGGTGCGTTGTTGAAGAAGGGTTCGAGAATGAGGTCCTCGGCCCCCTCCACATCGAGCTTGATGGCGTCGACGCGGTCGAAGCGCTCATCCTCGATGAGCTGCAACAAGGTCGTCGCCGTCACTCTCATCGACAGGCCATTCGCGGAGCGCACGGCACGCATGCTCGATTCGCCGCGATTCTTGGTATCGAGGAACAAGGTGAAGTCGCCTTGCTTGTCGGCGACCGCGCATTGCACCGCCTTGATGGTGCCGAAGGGGTTGAGGCGCATATTGGAGACCAGCCGCTCGAAGATGTCGGGCTGCGGCTCGATCGCCATGATGCGCGCCGCCCCTCCGGCGAGCGCGGCGACGAACAGCGAATAGGCCCCGACATTCGCCCCGATATCGATGAAGCGGAAGCCCGGCTTGATATGCTCCACCAGAATGGCCCGCTCGCGCCGGTCGAAATATTGGGGCGTGAACAACAGGCGCTTTTCGCACATGTTGTCGTAGGGGAAGAGCCGCATCTTGGCCCCGAAGGCCTCGAAATCGACGGGACGGCCGCGCATCGCGGTCACGGCGCATTGGCGCACCGCGAAGGCGAGCCGGCGCCCCAGCCAGGAATCGGGCATGGAGCGCGTCAGCTCGATCGCGGCTCGCGCCACGCTGTTCGGCGCGAAGGCACCGAAGGGGGTATGTTCAGCAGTCATTGTCATGGGCGCGGCTATAGCCCGAGCGCGGCGGAACGGCAAACCAGCCCAGATTGCCAGCCCAGATTTGCCGACCGAGATTTGCCGCCTTTCCCGCTACACAAGCTGGTGACGGCGAGCAGGGGAGCAGAGCAGCGTCTTGACGTTTGCCCCCAGGCGCGCCCAAATCTCACCCATGACCAGTTTCGTTCAAGCAAGCCCCACCGCCACCCGCAAAAGCGGCGAGATCAAGCTCCACGGCCCGGAAGCCTTCGCAGGCATGCGCCGTGCCGGCCAGCTCGCCGCCGAGGCGCTCGACTGCCTGGCCGATATCGTCAAGCCCGGCGTCACCACCCTGGCCATCGACCGTTTCGCGCTCGATTTCGCCTTGTCGCACAAGGCCTATCCGGCCACCCTCCTCTATCGCGGCTACCGGCATTCGGTGTGCACCTCGATCAACCATGTGGTCTGCCACGGCATGCCGAACGACAAGCCGCTGCGCGAGGGCGACATCGTCAATATCGACCTCACCTATATCCTCGACGGCTGGCACGGCGATTCGAGCCGCATGTATCCGATCGGCGCCATCGGGCGCCGCGCCGAGCGCCTGCTCGAAGTCACGCATGAAGCCTTGATGCGCGGCATCGCGGCCGTGAGGCCCGGCGGCACCACCGGCGATATCGGCCAGGCGATCCAGGAATATGCGGAGGCCGAGCGCTGCTCGGTGGTGCGCGATTTCTGCGGCCACGGGCTCGGCCGGCTGTTCCATGACGAGCCGAACATCCTGCATTACGGGCGCCGCGGCGAAGGCGTGCCGCTGAAGCCCGGCATGTTCTTCACCATCGAGCCGATGATCAATCTCGGCCGGCCGCAGGTGAAGGTGCTCTCCGACGGCTGGACGGCGGTGACACGCGACCGTTCCTTGTCGGCCCAGTACGAGCACAGCGTCGGCGTCACCGAGACGGGAGTCGAGATCTTCACCCTGTCGCCGCGCGGCCTCGACACGCCAGGTCTATCGGTAGGTTCTGGTCTTTCGGTAGCTTCCGGCCTGCCGATATCTTCATGAGCCAAGAATCGTCATGAAAGAGGCCGGGGGGCAATCCGAACTCGCCGAGGCGCCGCATTATCTCGGCCATCGCGAAAGGCTGCGGGAGCGTTTCCTCAAGGCCGGCCAGGGGGCGCTCGCCGATTACGAGCTCATCGAGCTGATCTTGTTTCGCGCCGTGCCGCGCCGCGACGTCAAGCCGCTCGCCAAGGCGCTGCTGCAGCGCTTCGGCTCCTTCGCCGAGACGATCGCTGCCCCGATCGCACGCTTGACCGAGGTCAAGGGCATCGGCGAGGCGGCGGCGCTCGAGCTCAAGATCGTCGAGGCCGCCGCCCAGCGCCTCGCCAGGGGCGCCATCGCCGACCGGCAGGTGCTCGATTCATGGACGACGCTGATCGCCTATTGCCGTACCGCCATGGCCTTTTCCGACAAGGGGCGAGAACGTGCGACCCGGCACACAACAAATCGACGTAATTTCAACGGCTTATGCCGAACCGACCTGAGACTGTCCAATGTCTGTCCAATAAACGGGCGTGCACAGCGGTGGATTGATGGAGGCAAAACGGAGCCACATGCTTGCACAAAAAAAGGAACCATGGAGCCAACCGGCCCGAACAGGCATCATAGTCAAGGCTAAGATTGTTTTCCTGTTGTGCGTGGTCGAGGGCGGCGTAACGGTTCCCGCAGCATCCGCCTACGGTCATCTTCATTACCGACAACTGCTTTTATTCTGAGGCAGACTGAGAGACGCGGCCATGCCGCCGCGTAATGGGGCTGGGACTCAAGCATTATGCCTAGGAGAATAGTTCCACTATTGGAAGAATTAGTGCCTTGTCCGCATTGTCACACAACCGGCGTCGATCCTGAGACCGCCGAAAACGGTGTCCCGCAGCGCTGCAAGACTTGCGGCGGCGTCGGCTACGTCAAGCCGATCTCTGGTGCGGCTCCGCACCTTCGCCGAGCGCGAGGCCAGGAAGGCGGACCTGATCGATTGAGGGGGCGCGAACGAGGAAGAAGCGACCTTGGAACAGACCGTCCAGGTATGGGGAAAGCCCCACGTGATTAGCGTCAATCAAAAATCAAAAAGCGTTTGGGTCGCCGTCGGTGACTACATGGGCAAGACGATAGAGGTCAAAGGGCGCAGCCTGTCCAGTGCGACCCGGAACTGGGCGCGGGCTGCACGCTATAGGCGCAATTGAGTCTGCCAAACAAAAAGCCCCGCCTCTTTGGTTCAGGTCGCTTGGGCGTTTTTTGGGGGGCTTGGTCATTTGTGGGATTGCCAGTGCGTGATGAGCTGTTGCATGACCTTGTGGGCGTCCGCCAGGGCTTCGCGCTTTGTCGCATAGGTGCGTGGCGCATGCTGACGCAGCTTACCGCTTTCGTAAATGCTCCAGCGAAAACGGCTCATGGCGCTCTTGATATGTCGTTCGATACCGACTGTGAATGGGTGGTCATCGGCCATAGTGCTATTATGGGGCGCGGCCGCACATGGGGCTAGGGTGAAAATCAGCCTGCCTTATTCAAACTGGCCCATTACCGAATTGCTGGAGGAGCTGAGGCGGCATCGGGCCGCCAAGGACGCGCCGGCCTAGCTGAGCGCAGGCCAGGAAGGCGGACCTGATCGATTGAGTGTGGGCACAATTGTTTGCCGCCCGAGAGCGCGGCGGTTATGGTCCATCTCCACCAACGACAGGAAGCGATTACGACATGGCGACGGGCACGGTTAAGTGGTTTAATGCCCAAAAGGGCTTCGGTTTCATTCAACCTGATGGCGGCGGCCAGGACGTGTTCGTCCATATTTCCGCTGTTGAGCGGGCCGGAATGAGCGGCCTCAACGATGGCCAGAAGATCAGCTTCGAACTCGAGGATGATCGTAGGAGCGGGAAGAAATCGGCCGGAAACCTCAAGCTCGCTTAGAGTAGAGCTTCGCGCCGTTTAGCACTCGCAAAAAGCCCCGCGCTCTTTCGAGGCGGGGCTGAGTTTGAGCAAATCCCGGGGAGAGGCTGGACCGCTCCCCGATGCCGCGACGCTGCTCGTGCTTTGTGGTGCTCCATCCGCAAAGCATAGCGCTCCAGGAACCGTGCGAGACTCGGGCGCGGCGTCGCGTTAACCATAGCTCTCAGCAGACGCCTCAAGGCTCTGCGAAGCGCCTCGGCCGCCCCATTGCCCCCCGCCGAGCGACCTACGATAAATGGCAAATCACAGGCCCAGGGGAGGGGGACGCCCCATGGAAGAGATCGTCTATGCTATCGGCCAAACGGCTTGCTTGGTCATGGGAAGCTTTGTGGAGCATTGCCAAATGGACGGTGCCGTCCCGCTCCTGGGCTTTTTCATAGGGGGGGCGATGCTGGTATTGAGCGCGATCTGGACGGCGGCCGTTTTGAAATCCTAGGCCGCTCGCCTTCCTCGATCAGGCCCGCCACGGTTTCCGACAGCGAACTTTTACGGTCGTCTCGTGCTACTGTTCTAGAGGCCGCGGCCGATTTGCCCCCCAGAGAACGCCGCGGCTAGGGCCTCGTCGGTCCCCACAGTTCCGGCGGGGCCCGCCTTTTCCGCCTCTCCCTAGAATGGTTGAGCCGCCGTGCTTACGTGAGGGCTGGCCGCGCGGGCAGGCCTTCCAGCCCCACCCCCGTGGCCAGGGCCTCGCCGGTTCCTTCACCCAAGTCGCCGGCGAGGCTTGTCGTTTCACTGCATGTGGCGCGGCATATCGTCGGGGATCTCGTCGTCGAGCCGTCCAGGGTCGTAGGGCATGACCTGCCCGATCGCGAGCGCGGCTTCCTTCGGCATGACGATTTGCGCCACGACTTGGCGCTGCTCCTCGCCGAGCATGATGTCGCGCTTTCGCACCGCGAAGGTGAGCCTCGCCCACGAGCCAATGATCTCGAGGCGGGCGAGTTCGGAGCAAAAAACGTCGGTCGCGACGCAGGGCTCGAAGAGCGGGGGCTTATTGCGGTTAGACATCGGCCGCGCCCCTCTTGAGCCACGCCGAGATCGAGTCGAGCATCGCCTCGGTCGGCTCTTCCTCGAAGGTGCAACCGTCATGTTCCCTGCGGAAGACCTCGATCAGCGCGAGCGCGCCTTCCTTGCTTTGCGGCACGGTCTTATAAACCATGTTGGCGGCCTCCCAGCGGGCGTCGGCTGCGACGTCAGCCGCAGCGATGTATCGGTCGAGTTCGCGATCTGCGCCGACCTTGCCGCCCCGATTTCGAACCTGATCCTCGATCCTGAATTGATCCTCGACGGCCGCAAGCCAAGCATGCTCGGTGGCGCGCCATTCGGCGATGAGGGCGAAGATCGGATCTGGTATCTCCGATGCAGCAAGGGCGAGCACTGGCGCGGCGGCAAGCGCTGGCGCTGCCGCCAGGGCGCCCAGGAAGGTGCGGCGGGACGCGGGGGCGGCTGTGGGCACGGCTCCGCCGGCCGCGGAAGCGGTGGTTTTCGACATGATGGGAACTCCCTAATGGTTGAGGCGACGCCGCACTTATGCTAACGTCACTTGTGATAATATCACACGAGGTGATGCCTGTGAAGCCTGCACAAGTGAGGATGGCGAGGGCGGCTTTGAATTGGTCGCTGAATCAACTCGCGGCTGCCGCCGGCATTCACCGCAACACGATCTCAAACTTCGAGACGGGCAAATATGCGGGCGATCCTGCAAAGCTTGCCACCATCCGCCGCGCCCTTGAGGCTGCCGGCGTCGAGTTCACCAACGGGGGGCAGCCGGGAGTGAGGTTGAGGAAATGAGCGGCCTCGCCTCCGAGATTGCCACATTCCTTCGCACGAATAGGACGTGGCAGTATTGCGACGATTGCATTTTTGACGAGGTCGACGGCAGCCTCGACGAAGCTGGGGCTATTTTTTTGAGCGCATCCCCTTCAACGCAAGGTCCTTCAACTTTTCGCGGTCACGCTCGCCGCCGTTAAGGGCGTCTAGGATATTGCGGTTGATTTGGACTATTGCCAGCGATCTCGCTCGACCGCTCAGCGCCGGCAATTCCTTCAGCGCACCGTCAAAGACGGTCTGCAACAAGTTGAGCGAGTCGCGATCGAAGATCTCAATGCGGACCATGGCTACCTCTCTGCCATGTCCAAGCCTGATTCGTGAAGGCCCCCTCGCTCGACTCCCTCCCGCCGCCGTGCTGAGATCGGCGGGAAGCGGGCATCTAGTCCGCCATCGCAAGGGGAGGGACCAAGAAATGGCCACCGTTCTCGGTTGCGCTCGCTGCCAAACGCCGCTGAAAGGACCGTCTGACCCTAAGCCCAATGACACATTCGCCTGCCCGAGCTGCGGGGAGAGCGACAGTCTCGACAACGTCAAACGGGAAGTCGGCGAGTTCGTTCAAGAACAGGCGCAACAAGCGTTCGACGATATCCTGCGGAATACCTTCAAGGGCAGCGAAACCATTACAATCACTGAGACACTCGGCCCAGAGCGAACCTATCGCTTTGTTCCCATCGAGGATGGTCATTAAGGCATTATCCATAGCTGCTACGTTCCGAAGACCGGCGTATAAGCCGAGTTGGTGCCGAAGGTGCCGCGCGAACCGTCCGGCGTCTGCGAGCCGTGGCTCGGCCCGTTCATCGCTTGCGCCATGCGCTTCATGAGGATTTTGCCGACGGGCTTGCCGTCCATGTAGACGGCGCTGTGCTTGTCGTGGTCGGCAGATGGCTTCTGATGGATATCATGCCACACACCGATGCCCTGCTTGCGAGCGCCGGACCATTCCCCCCAGCCGGGGTGGGGATTGCCGTGCATGCCCAGAGCATATTCCATGCCGAAGGTATCCCACGCCTTCCAGTCCTTGGGGCTGACGCCGTGTTTCAATGCGTTTACGCCGACACCACGGAACGTGTTCAGCTGGAAGTCGCCAAGACTCCAGCCGTGATCTCCGGCGAAATTCTTAGCACCCTCGGAAAGTGCGACGGCCCAAGCTTCATCCGGATTCTTGCCATGGGCAACAGCCCAGTTCTTGACGAATGCCTCGCGGACAGCATTGCTGGCGCCTGTGATCGCGGCGGTCGTTCCAGTAGCGCCGGGGCCTCTCATGTGGCCATAGCGGATACTACCGCTCCAGTGGTGGCCGCCGGCGCCGCCGCCCCCAAAGCCACCACCGCCCGAGCTGCCGCCTCCGGCATTGTCGGCGCCGAAGTAGTCCTTCAGGGCCGCATAGACGCCATCTCGGATCGGGTTGTTTCCCTGCCCGTCGGTCCAGCCGATGCCGGGGACGTTGAACATGCCGGACTTCTCGGTTGCGCCGGGCGATGGCCGGTCGGCAGCCCCTCCAAAATATCCCTTCATATGCTCCCAGGCGTCGCCGAGGTGGCCTGTCCATCCCCGGCTCATCAATGCCTGGGCAGCGTCGGCGTTTCCACCAAACTGGAGCTTATCGAGGCCCGCGCTCACGGCCGCACCGGGGAGCTCCACGCCCTTCTCGACGTAGCCTAGGAACTTGAAGAATTGCGTCACGGCTCGCATGCCGGTGATAGCGGGCTCGATGAGCGGGCCGCCGGCTGCCGTGAGCATGTTGGTCCAGGCGGCCGTGAAGGACCGCATATTGGTCGCCGGGTCCCGGGCGAGCAAGGTTTGCGCAGCGTCGCCTATGCTCATCGTGCCGGCAATACCGGCCGCGCCGCGGTCGAGGCGGCCCATCTGCTGCATGAGCACGTTCGCGAATTGCGTCGTGGTGCCACGCCGGAAGATCTGGGCGTTATAGCGGCGCTGTGCATCGGGATCGCTGATGCCTCGCGCAGCCTCATGCTGCATCATGATCTCGAAGAACTTGTCCGGATCCTTTTCGAAAACCTCGCTGCCGACGATACCGCCAGGCTTCTTGCTTTTTACGACGTTTCCATACTTGTTGAACAACCAATATTCATTTTCGTATCCGACGAGCTTGTTCTTTTCGTTCACCAGCGACTGGAGCGGGCCGCCCTTCAGCATATCCAGGTCTTGCATCTGGCCCAGACCCGTCGTCGACATCATTCCACCAACAATTTGCTGGTATAGGCCAGACATCACCGTGCCGGCACCGGCACCCTTAAACTCCTGTGCGAGCTCGGGCCCATAGCTGTAAAGGAAGCGATCCGAGAGGCCGGGAAGCGAGCCTCGAGCGTATTTCGAGAACTGGAAGAAATCCGCAGGCGTCACCTTGCCGCCCGTCGCGACATCGGCGCGCACCATCATGTCGATGGCCTTGTCGAATTCCGGGCCCGTAATCGCGTTGCGGAACTCGGCTGAGCGGATGAGGTTGTAAAGCTGGCCGGAGACGTTGCCGCCGGTCTTTTCATCCATGGAACGCAGCACCACCATGGCAGAGCCGAGCTGCTTAATGTGCTCCATGGCGGGATCTATGCCGCCGAGCGGATTGCGGATCTCGCTGATCGTCTTCAGGACTTCCGCAACCGGCTGCCCGAATTGCTCGGCCAGCCCATAGGACAGGCTCGTCGCCTGCGTGATCTTGCTTTCGGGAACGCCACCGATCCGAAGGCCGGATTGAACAGACGCGAGGCTGGTTGCGTATTTGATGGCTTCGTAGACACCGACAAGTCCGCCGACGGCCGCATATCCAGCAGCGCTGTGGCCGGCATGCAGGTGACCGCCCGGCACAGGAACGCCGGCCGCCGTGAAGCCGGTGCCTCTGCCGCCTCCCCCTGCTCCACCAGGATAATTATGCCCGCCTCCATAACGGCCGCCGAAACCGCTTGCCGCGGCGCCAACAGCCCCCGCGCCTCGCCCACCGCCACTACCGACGCCCGGAATGGCCATGCTAGCCATATTGGTCGCCGCAGCCTTGGATTGGGCATTGATGACCGTCAGGCGTCGCTCCATATTGTCCAGGCTCACGCCGACGCCGCGCGGAACACGCAGGAGCTTCATGGAATCCGCGGCACCCTTGGCCTCGGTCCCGACTTCGCCCATGCTCACCTTGAGCGATGCGAGCTCGGTCTTGAGGGTGCCGAAGCCAAACTTGCCAAGCGCCTGCAGGCTTGCCTGGGTATCCCGCAGAACCCCGTCGAGCGCCCGAACATCCTTCGCGATCGCGCGCAACGACGGCGAGGCCTCATTGACGACGCGAAAAATAGAACCAACGGCGAGGGTCTCGATCATGGAATATCCCCTTACTGTCTCAGGTCGGTCGGCGGTCGCAGGGCGAGACGAATGCCGCCCTCAAAAGCCACAACCTGATCGCTAGTCAGGTTCATTTCCATGGCGGCCTTCGTCATCTGCCTCGCAAGGTTTTCAATCGATGGTGCTGGTATTGACGTGTCGATTTTCTCGATAGGCATAGTTTGCAGCTCGTCAAAAAGCTGGGCGAATCTTCCAAAGGTGTGACTTATACGTAACGTCGCCACGCCAAGAACGGCGACGGCTTCCCTGAATTTCGCAGCGTCATCCATCATTTCAAACCCTCTTGGGAGCTGCCGGCGGGGCTGGCACTTGCAAGCAGCCCCGCCGGGTTGGCGTTGCAGCGCACCCCAGGAAGGGCTACCGCAAGCACTGCCGGTGTTATTGGGGACACCGCCGGCTGGCCCCTCGCCGCTGCCTTACAACCGTAGACGGCGATTTCGATGCCGCGGATGTCCACGGACGCGGCATCGAATGCGAATTCATATTCCAAGGCGTTCACTCTTCTCGAGCTGCCGCAGCTCGCTGTTATCTGGCGCTGAATAGATGGCATCGAAGGCAACCGCGAAGCTTTCATGGGTGCGCTGCTGCCGGTCCTTGGCAAGCCGGGTGAGCTGCTGCATCGCCTCGCCACCGCCGGCAGGCATGAGGCTTTCGGCCTTCTCGACCTTCTCGGCTTCGATGGCCTCGATCATGTGCATATTGCCAGCTGCGTCGAGGCGATAAAGCTTTGCAATGGCACCGTCACGCTCCGCACGGACTAGCTCGCGATTGGCCGGGTCCGAGTAGACCTTGTCGAAGGCCTGCGCCTCGGTGAGCTCAGGGTGGCTATTGCGCAGAATTTTGGCCAGGGTTTGCATTGTTTCTAGGGCGTTCCCGCCGCTCTTTTCAATGTTAGTCATGCCGTCAGCCTTTCCAAGAAGTTCGTCCCGATGCGCGACCTCTTCCGCGCGGATGGCGTCGCGCTCGGCGTCGCTCAGCCCACTCCAGCCCGCCGCTCGATGCATTTCCCTGGTTTGCTCGGGATGCGCGCGCCTGTAATTGTCGGTTAACGCATCGAGACGATCGTGCACCGGGCCTGCACCTTTCGGGTGAAGGCGACCAACCTTCGCGATATCTTCGAGCGCATTGCGGCCCGTCAGCTCACAGTATTGCGTGCATGTCACGCCGAGCAGCTCGTTTTTGTCGACGCGGTCCAAAGCAGGGTCCTCGATGATAGATCGTATGCTGCCGAGGAGCGCCGCGAGATCGCCGCCGTCGTCGCGCTCAACGAGCTTCATGACTTTCATTTTTTCCATTTAGACCACCATCATGCCTTCTCGACCACGTGCCAGACCTGCGGCCCGTTCACCCATGTGCCAACATGACGGCAAGAAACCGGAACCAGACAAAAGCTGTCATCACGGCGCTCGGCAATGAGCCGGAATTCGCGCTCGCGCTTCTGGCCCCCATCTCGGAACTCGTACCAGAGCACGCCGAAGCCATCGTATAGGCCGACCTTCACAATCCTCGCGTCGAAGGGCATATGGGTTTTATAGATCCCACCATGCTCGGGATCGGTGAATTTAAGCCGCGCTATCTTTACGACCGGCTCTACATACGCAGCCGCGCGATCCGCCGCCTCGGCAAGCTTCTCAAGCTTGACAATCGAAAACTTGCTGATGTCCAGAGCTTCATCCAGCTCCGCGATCTGCTCGTTCAATGCGCAGAACTGCTGCCGCGTGCTAAAGTCCTGATATGCGCGAGCCTTCAACGCATACCGTTGCTCGTTTAGATCATGCTGGCGCTGCATGAGCGAGGCGTGATTGGTGCGCAAGTCACCAAGGGCAATTTGCTCTTTGGTCAATTCAACAGACATCGAAAATCCTTTCATACCCATGATGTTCACCAGCCTCCGGGTGGCGTCGATGCGTCACCGCCGATGTCGAAGAAGCCGCCGGGCACCTCCGTCGACCACGAGCCTCGAGGCTGCTCGTGGACAAAGATCGGGCCGTTCGGCCACATCTTCTGTTGCTCTCGTCCGACCGCGAGCCAGACGGCACCTGCTGCGGAATTCGCGTGGTCGTCATGGTCACCGGGCAAGTGGTCGATCTTGGCGCCGCGCAACACGAGCGTGAGCAACTGCTCCTGCAGCTTCGGATGGTCGAGGAGTTCGACTTCGCCGGCGTTCAGCTTCGGCTCGAGCGCGTCGTAAAGATCGGACTTGGTCGAGCCGCAGACCACATAAACGATGCCATGCTCCTCGAAGTCGGCGCGAAAAGTCTGGCCCGCATAGGCGTCGCCGGTGACGCGAGACAGGCCATATTCCTTGAGCTCGGCTGCGAACTTCTTGACGGCTGATCGCGGGTTGAAGGGTGGCTCGCCGGTCTGCGCGATGAGATGGTCAAGGATCGTCACCTTGCGCTGCGGATCATGGTGCGCGATGCCGAGGACCGCATCATCTGCGCTGCCGCCCGACATGTCGACGAAGCCGTAGTACGCCACGCCCTCGACGGGCGCGAGGCGCTTGCGGCCCGTGACGGTGGCGGCCATGACGTGCTCGCCCGAGAACGCCGCACCGTCGGGCGCGCCCGGCAGGTTCAAATGCAGACGGCGAAACTTGTGCGTGGGCAGGCGTCTGCGCTGCTGCGTGAGATAGGCCTCACCCGTTGGCCATGACGACATGCTCGGATTGGCGCGCTGCTCCGGCGGCAGCTCGGCAAAGGCCGGGTCTGTCGTGTAGTCCCCGCCGTACCAGCTGAAATACATGCCCGGATCGTCGCCGAGCTTGCCGGCCTGCATGAAGTCGTAGAGCGGAATGCCGGGCGCGTGGCGGATGCCGGCATAGCTCGTGATCCATGTCAGCACGTCGCGCCGTGTCGGATCGGGCGCCAGGGCCTCGAATAGATCGTGCGAGCGGTAGCCGTGGATCTCGTCGAAGCCCACGAAGGTGAACGTCTTGCCATGCGCACCGACCGCGTCGCGAGCCGGAAGGATCTGGAGCGTGCCGCGGCCATCCTTGCGGACGATCGATTTCAGGTTGACCGTCAGCCAGTCCTGCAGCACGGGATTGGCGGTGATCAGCTTCTTGACGAGCGCGAGATCGTCGGCCGCCTGCCCCTCATCGTTGGCCAAGATATAAGCGTCATTGCCGGCTGGCGACGGCCAAGCCACGAAGCGATAGAGCCCGGCGAGCACCAGGTCGGACGTCTTCCAATTCTTCTTGGCGCGGCCGCAGAGCGCCATGTTGTAGATCGGCGCGCCATCCGGGCCGAAGGTGAACAGCACGTCTGTGAGGATTTGCTTGCGGTAGTCCTCGATCGTGTCGACGAGCGGGCGCCCGTCGAGCCATTTGAGCTTGCCGAAGAATTCGAGAGGCGGCTGTGCCGGACCGTCGTCGGGCCCGGGAGCGGACTGCGGGGCGGCTTTGGCCTTAGACATCGCTGGCGGCCCTCAGGGCTTCGCTCAGCGAGCGCGGGGCGAGCTGCGCCAGCCGGCGCCGCTTGATGGTCTCGAGCGCTCCAAGCGCGCGCTTCTGGCTGTTCAGAAGGCGCGTGAGCTGCTCTGCGTCGACGCCAGCATCATTGACCACGTCGGCCTGCATGCGCTCGCTCTGAGCGGTCAGAGCCGCTGCCTGGCGCACCATGGCCATCTCGCTCTCGTTCAGGCTCTGCAGGCCGCCGATGTCGGACGCAAAGCTCCGCATGAGATCCCGATAGCGGCGACCCTGTTCGCTCCGGCCATCGATGCCGGCCAGCATTCGCGTCCCGTTCGTGACTTTCGAGCGGTTCGTGCGCGACGGGCGAGCGATGGTGGGGTGTTCGGCGAGCATTAGGACATCCGTTATTGGACAAATCTTGGCCATGATAAACGTTCTGGAACGATATGTCATTGTATTTGTTGGTTTATGTCAGTTCACGACAGTGTATAATTTCGCTCGCATAGGGAGAATTGATTGCAGCTCGGCCGAACTGGAGCCGGCCGAACGCGCGAAGCAAACGGCGCGGCGCAAGGCGATATACCTGGAGCTCCAAGCGCGCCATTCGACACGATGTGTCACGCCGGCGTGACACGGCGAGCCGCCAAGAAAAATGTTCGGCGCCTGTGGAGGCGCGGCGCGACCTTCAGGGAGCGCGCTTGCGCCCTATAGGGGTATGGGGGTTGGAACACACAGGGGGTTGGAAGCGGTTGGTATGCGGGTTGGAAGCTTTTCGAGCCAGTTGGAAGGCGCGTTGGTAGGGTAGTTGGAACCACAAAAAAACGGGTTGGTAGGGTAGTTGGAAGGGTCATTCGGCTTCCTCGTGCTCGGCAACCACGATGCGCGTGCGGCGCTTGGAAGGCGGCCCGGACTCGATAACTTCGATGCGCTTGGCTGCGAACAGACGGTTCATCGCGTCCGTCAGGGCGCGCTTGCCGATGCCCTGCGACCGGGCATCCTTCGCGAAGACCGCCGGAGCGAAAGTTACTGACTGGCTGGAGCTGACGCTTCGCCTTTCGGCGTCATAGGTGGCGAGCATGTCGAGGAAGACGCGATCGGCGTTGTCCTTCGCGGCATAGGCCGCCAAACCGCTTTCGGCACCGGGTGCCGGCGACGTCGAGACGAAGACACCCGCCTGCCAGCGCATGCGATATTCGCCGCCGATCGGACTGTAATTCGCTTTCATCGTGCGCATCACGCGCGCGTCTGGGTCAGTCTCTATGCCGCCCTCATCCTTCACCCGCTCCAAATAGAGCCGGCTGCGCACCGAATTGCTCCAGGCCGTCGAGCCGGAGGTGCCGGCCCCGCTCGACATGCCGGACAGCGACGGGTGGGCGAGCAACAGGACGGTCGTATCGTGCTGAATTGCGAGGCCGCGGAGCATGCCGACGAATTGTCGGGCATGCACTCGGCTGATCTCATCGCCCCCGAACAGGTCCGCGAGCGTGTCGAGCACGACAAGGGCCGGCTCGAGATCGCCAATGGCCGCCTTGAGCTCCGCGAAGCGCGGTGTCGGCGTGAGAACATTGCCCCTGCCCGTTACGGCGAGCAGGGCATCCTCGCCAGCGAGTGAAACGATATGCAGGTCGTGGAGATCCTCGATCTTTGCCCCCGCGTGGAATGCAATATCCTCGAGGCGGCGATGCACCTCATCCTTGTCGTCTTCCGCTGTGAGGAAGAGGCTGCGTCCGCCGGCTACGGGCATGCCGAGCCAGGTCGAGCGGAGCGGGGTGGCAACTGCCAGCTGCAGGGCGAGGAGGCTCTTGCCGGTCGCGCCATCGCCGCCGAGCAGCGTCACCGTGCGCGCCGGTATCAGCCCGTCGACGTGGAACAGTCGCGGCGGGGCATTGCTGCCGGCAAGCGAAGACGCTGCGAAGATCGCCATGGGCTTGGCGACGGGCGGCTTACCGAAACGCTCAATCTGGTCGAGATCTACGAGGTTGTTGTCGGTCATGCCGCCGCCCTGAACATGATCTTGGCTGGCGGTCTGGTCGTCTTTGCCCTCAGCTCCCGAGCATGCCTTTGGTCTTCGGCAAGCAACGGCCTCGCGCGCCAAAGTAGGTCACCAGCGCTGATCGGATCGATCGGGACTAGGCCGCGACAATTGTTGCGCAGCCAGCCGAGGGGTGTCCGATGCACGTGAATCTCATCTCGCATCCTTGGGCCGAAGGCTTGCTCGGCACCCAGCATCGAACCACGTCCAAGCCACAAAACCGGCGACCTGGGCGGCGACCACGCACAGAGATCGACAAGACGCCTCGCCTCGTCGAGGACGCCAAAGACGAGCGCGCCGATTGAACCGTGCCGATCGCCGGCAAACTCGAAATGACGGTTGCCGAAATACTCAACACGACTGGCGCGTGGCACAAGATGGGGGTCGTGTCTCCAGCGCAGCTCCAGCGCCGCGAGGTCGACGCCGGCAGCAGCGAGACCGCGTAGGATGTTGTCGCCCGGCAACGCGCATCTGGTATATTCTCCGATGATGTCGGCGCCGGTCATGCCGCGCCTCCCAAGGCCATGCCGACAAGCCCCTTGATGAGCTGGCGCTCACTGTCTTCCGCGGCCTTGAGCACCTTGTACTGTTCGACCGGCAGATGGCGCTGGATTGTCGCCTCGACCAGGTTGCGAAGCGTGTCAGGCGGGATGGCATCCAGCTCGACGCTGTCGCCGCCGAAATTCTTCGCGCGAGTGTCCGACGCCTTCGTTTCACGCGACGGAAGATCCCATGCGTAAATCTGCTCCGGATTCACAGCGACGCGCTCGAAGGTGATATCGGCGTCGGGCGCCATCTCCTTCAGCGTCTGCTCTATCTTCTCGCCGGCATTGACGCCGGAGGGGTCGTAGTCGCCGAAGTGATAGATATAGGTCGGCACCTGTAAGTTTTTGATGTAGTCGGCGGCCCCGTAGAGGAAGGACAAGCTGGCATAGCCGCGGGCACTCATCAGCGGCACGTCGTAGGCGCTGGTGATCGGATGGACGACGCCGGACAACGCGTCCTTTTCTATCCAGATCTCGACATAGGCATCGACGTCAGCCCAGAGAGCCTTTCGATATAGCCTCGCCGTGTCCTCGAGCGCTTGCTGGATGCCATTGAAGGTGCGGGGCTTGCGCTGATAGCGAGTGTGATCGGTGAGCCAATCGTAAGGCATCACCTCGGCGCGCCGGAGCCATTTGAGGTCAGTCTGCACCTTGTCGTAGCCCGCATCGTTTTTCTCGACGATGTCCCTGACGGTCGCCTGGTAGAACACCTGGCGCACCGTCATGGGGCGCATGTCGACAACGATGCGGTAAAGGGCGTTGCGGCGCTGCTCTACCTCGGCCTTGGTCGAGCGATGACGTTTTATGTGGCTAGCCTGATAAAGGGCGCTCATGAGGTGCGCCCCCGCTCTGCAGCCTTGGCGATGTCGAGCGCAAAGCGCAATGGGATGACGACCAACGGCTCGCGGCGGTCGGCCTTGACGACCAAGAAGCTGTTGCTGCCGAGCCATGCATAGAGCTCGCGAAAGCCGTTGGCGCGGCATTTGACTTCGGCCGTGCGGTCTGTGCCGAGCAACGGGACAGAGATGTCGCCCGAGAACTTGCCGCCCGCAGCGCCACTGAGCGGGATGCGCTCGGCGGCGAAGCCAGCATCCTGCAGCAGGCGTACGAGATGGCGCTCGGTGCGGTCCCCTTTCTGGCGGGATACCCTGCCGCCGCTCATGCCGCGAGCCCCGAGCAGGCGTTGGCTATCGCGTCAAAATCCCACTCAGCGCTGCGCGCGCGGATCAGTTCGAGCGCAATCTTCAGCGCGCGCTCACGTTCCTCAACTTCGAGATCCGGGAAGCAACTCCAGACACCAGCGAGAAGCCTCTCCGCCTCAAGCGGCGTGTCAGATTTCCAAAGCAAGAATTCGGCTCTTTCGTAGAGCCATTGCGCGACGGTCGGCGCCGCATCGATTCGCTCGCTCATGCCGGCCTCCCAGAGAAGGCCAGCTCGGCGATCACGGGCGGCGCGCCGCGGCGGCAGGCCGAAGCGCCTCGCGATGAATTCTGCTTGCCGAGAAGTGATGGCAGGTATAGAAGGGAACCTAGCCGCCAAGCTAAGGTTATCGGGGCCGCTTACCGCATCACGCGGGGGCGGCCTCGCCGCATCTGAAGAGGCCATGGATCATGCCGCTTCCGTCTCGCGCGCGGCCTTCGCCGCCAGTGCCAACTCGCGTAGGCTGCCCTTGACAGGTTCGCGTTCCATCCGCTCGCGCCAGCGCCGCTTCGCCTCGGGCGAGATGCGGATGATATCCCCCATGACCATCTCGTCCGGGGCGCGACCGATCGCCTTCAGGTAGTAATACGAGGAACGCCCGATGCCTTCGCCCTGGCAGAATTCGAAGATGGTCTGCGACTTGCCGTCATAATCCATTTCAAGCTCCGTGAGTTGCCATGCACCCCCGGCGATTGAAATAGACGCGAAGCTCCGTAATTAAGAGAGACCTATATCGGGATTTAGGTGCATTTCTCGCGCCACCGCTTCATATTCGAGATCGTCTCGATACGTCTGCTGAGATCGCCAATCGCGAATGGTCTTTGCCAGATTAGGCCGCGCCCCATCTTCGGCTCTTCCCCACCCCTCGGTGACGCCTTTCTTTAGCTCAGGGAATTCGTCCATCATCCCCTTCAGCTTCCTTTCCAGCTCCGTGGCCTTCATCACCTTGCCAGTGGAGGCGATGTGTTCACAGTCAAGCTGGACGGCGATCGCGCGCAAGTTTTGATGCCCATATGAGGAGCGCCGGCCACGCCCGGCTCGATTTCCGCTGTAGACCTCGGGCGGATCGAAAAGCGCACCTGCCCATTGCGGCAAGACTTCGTCGATCAGGCTGACAACCTGTGTCGGGAATCCTCCCTCCTTCAGAGTCAGATCCAAGCTGGCGACGCCAAGCTCTAGGATCATCGCCTTCAGGATGTCCTCAGCCTTGGACGGGTTATCGGGAACCAACTCGGCGACACGCTTCTCCCTCCAGAGTGCGAGCAGAAATGTCGCTCTCTCCTTTACTGTGCCGGAGGGCGCGCCAAGCACAAGGTGCCAGTATCCGAAATTGCCGAAGCTCATCCGACGCTCCTCAGCGGTGCAGGCGGTGGCGACGTCAGCGGTACCACGGCGCGCGCTGCGATCTCATCCAGGGCATCGACAATGAATGCCGCATAGTGGCGTTCAATCATGGAGGCACTGGTATTGTGGAGGTCGGCGACAAGGTTGATGGGCAAGCCCGCGCGAAGGCCGCGCACGATCGAGCTGTGCCGTAGGCAATATGGAACGAGATCGCTCGGCAGCCCCGTGGCCCGGATGATTGCGGCCCAAGGTTTATTCAGTTGCGCGGAGTCGCCCCACGGGCCGCGTCCGACCTTTTTGTGCTTGTTGAACCCGACCCGCTGCCAATTCGGCCGGAGGAGCAGCGGATCTGTTCCCTTGCGTCCCGCAATGGCGGGGCGGAGCGCGGCGAGCACGTCCTCGCCGACCGGAACATTTGCGTGAATTGGCGCTCCCTGTCTGCGCTTACCCTTGAAGCTGACTGGCACGGAAATGCGAGACTTCGCCACCTGGACATCTGATACTCGGACCCGCGCGAGTTGCGAGAACCTGCTACCGGTGGCGGCCATGACGAGGATCAGGCGGTCGAGATCGCCTCCCCAATCGCCTTTACCGTCCACCTGCCGTGCCGCCTCGATGATGCGACGGATATCCGCATCCGCAAGGACCTGCGCCTCGCGGACGGCCTCCTCCTCATCCTCCGGTGGGGCAAGGGCCGTCCGAATGATGCGCGGCAACGATGCCGACAGCTTTGAATCGTTATTCTTGACGGCAGCATTCAATGCAGCCCGGAAGTCGACGGCGATGCGGCGGACCGAGCCCCCAGATAGGCCCTTGCTCGAAAGGCTGGTCCGCCATTTCGTCAGGGTGTCTTTGGTCAAAGCGTTCAGCTCGGTCGCCGCAAGCTTATTGTCGTCGAGGACGTGCTTGGTCAGCTTCGAACGCGCATCGCGCTTCATCCTGCCGCCTCGCTTCTGCTCCTTCCTCTCGCGAATCCCGAAGTATGCCTCGATGGCGTCGCTCACTGTGATCGGCGCACCCAGCTCGGCGACGCGTTCATGTTCACGCGCCACGGCGGCGGTTTCGCGAGCCTTATTCTGAGCCTGATAGAAATCGAGGATGACGACGCCATCGGCGTCCTGTTTATCGTCGGCGCCGCCGAGCGACTCAACCGCATATTTCTCGGCGCCACGGTATCGGCGACACACCCACACGCCGCCCTTCTTTCCCTTCCGGTAGCCAATGTGAAGGCCGCGGTCGAGCGACTTAAAATAGGGCTTGCCTCTCGCCTTCAGTTTCGCCCGCGCGTCTCGAGATTCGAGGTTCGCATCACGAACGCGTTTGGCCATGGGGTGCCTCCTGTCCAATGTTTGTCCAATATATGCGTGTGGACTCGCGTGCACAAGAGGAAGCGTAAAAACACTATCCGCCCGTTAAATAAAGCAAACAATGAACTGGCGTGAACACCCATGGACTAGGAAATTCTCCGACAAGGAGAGCTTCCGCATCCTGTTCCTCGACAAGCGCAACGGCCTGATCGCCGACGAGGTGCAGCAGACCGGCACCGTGGACCATACGCCGGTCTATCCGCGCGAGGTGCTGAAGCGGGCGCTCGAAGTGTCGGCGACGGCGTTGATCCTGGTGCACAACCATCCTTCGGGCGATCCGCGCCCCTCCCCTGCCGATATCCGCATGACGCGCGAGATCATCGACGTGGCGAAGCCGCTCGGCATCACGGTCCATGACCACATCATCGTCGGGCGCAACGGGCATGCGAGCTTCAGGGCGCTGAAGCTGATCGCTTGACATGGCAAAACCTTCAAGAACCGCGCTCTTCACAACGGCAGAGAACAGTTCATGCCGCCCTTTGGGAGGCAGCGAGGAGGCTGGAAAATCGATCGCGATAGTCAAGAGGGCTCACGCCAAACTGCCGGTGAAATGCGCGGCGAAGCCGCCGTTCGTCTCCAAAACCGCACTCCACGGCGATTTGCTTGAGGCGTAGTGCTCCACGCTCCAGCGCTCTGCGGGCCGCTTCCAACCGCAGCAACTCGACCGTTTTGGCGGGCGTGCGCCCCACCTTGGCGGTGTAGACCCGTTGGAAGTTCCGCGGACTCATAGCGGCCCGGTCCGCCAAACTTTCGATGCGCAATTCCTCGCCTATATTTTCGCGCATCCATGCATGCAAGGACGCAAATTCAGGGGCGGCGGCCGTTTGCAGAGATAGCGGTACACTGAATTGCGATTGGCCACCCTCGCGCTGGAGATAGACGACAAGCGTTTTTGCCGCCTGCATCGCTACCGAGTGTCCGAGATCCTCTTGAACAAGCGCCAGCGTGAGATCGATCGCTGCTGTCGCGCCCGCCGATGTCCAAACTTGGCCGTCGCGAACGAATATCGGATCGGATTCGACCGTTATGTCGGGATACAACTCCTGCAGACGTTCCGCGTCCTGCCAGTGCGTGGCGGCACGCCGGCCGGACAACAGTCCGGTGGCAGCCAACAGGAATGCTCCCGTGCAGACCGAGCATACGCGCCGAACCCCAGGTGCGCGCGACACGAGCCACGCAACAAGGTCGCGATCCGCAGCGGCAGCGTGAACGCCAGGCCCGCCCATCAAGAGCAGCGTGTCGATGTCGATATCGTCGGCTGCGCTGAGCCGTTCGGTAGAGATCTTTACTCCGCTGGCAGTCCGCGTTTCCCCGCCGGGACGTGACATGACCATGGGGCGGTAGGGAACGGCTCCCTCCGATCCAAGAATGGTGTTGGCAAGGTCAAAGACCTCCAAAGGGCCGGTCACGTTCAGGAGCCGGACATCTTCAAAGGCGACCAAGACTACATTGCGGGTTCCGACTCCGGGCATTGTACGCCCTCGTTCTGGCACAAAATGGCGCCGGAATGGCATGGAAGACGCAGTCAGAATAGTCAATCTATGTCCTCGCGGAAGTCCATCGGTCGCTCCCTTGTCGCCAAACGCAATGAAATCGAACGGCAGTTTTGGAGAATCGTATGAAGCCAAAGGACCAAAATGACGGCGGAAGTTGGATCTCGCGACGGACTGCGCTTGCCACGGGGTCGGCGGCGGCCGCGGCGCCGCTGCTCTCCCCAATCGGGGCTGCCGCTCAATCCATATCCAAACCCTTAGCTCAGACACAAGGAGCCCAAAGCATGACCGTCATCACGACCAAAGACGGAACCAAGATTGCCTATAAAGACTGGGGAAAGGGACAGCCGATCCTCTTTTCCCATGGATGGCCGCTCGCCAGCGACGCCTGGGACGCGCAGATGCTGTTCTTCGGCCGGAACGGATATCGCGTGATTGCCCACGACCGTCGTGGCCACGGCCAGTCGGATCAGCCGTGGAACGGCAACACCATGGACCAGTACGCCGATGATCTCGCCGAGCTGATCGAAAAGCTCGACTTGAACAAACTGGTCATGATCGGTCATTCGACCGGTGGCGGCGAAGTGGCGCACTACATCGGCCGTCATGGCTCGAAGCGAGTCGCCAAGGTCGTTTTTGTCGGCGCCGTTCCGCCGCTGATGTTGAAGACCGCCGGAAATCCGGAAGGCACGCCGATCGAGGTGTTCGACAGTATCCGCAACGGCACCGCGACCAACCGGTCCCAGTTCTTCAAGGACCTTACGATCCCGTTCTATGGCTTCAATCGTCCAGGCGCAAAGACGAACGATGGACTGCGGGAGTCATTCTGGCTGATGTGCATGCAGGGCGGCATCAAGGGCGAATACGACTGCATCCACGAATTCTCGGAAGTGGACTATACTGCCGATCTCAAAAAAATCGACAGGCCGACGCTCGTCATCCACGGCGATGACGACCAGATCGTGCCGATTGCAGCCTCTGCCGAGAAGACGGCAAAGGTCGTCAAGGGCGCAGAGCTGAAGGTCTACAAGGGCGGCAGCCATGGCCTCGCCCAGGTTGATCCCGAGACCTTCAACGCAGATGCACTCGCCTTCGTACGCTCATGATCACCAGCCGCAGCTGCAACTCACCGTTCCTTTCTGCAGGAGAATGCCTTGTTCAACCCAGCCCACCCCTACGAGCCGCTTACGTCGGAAAACTCCGCACTCATTCTCGTCGACCATCAGGTCGGCCTCATGACCGGGGTTCGCGATTATTCCACGGGAGAGCTCAAGCACAACGTCGTGGCGTTGGCCAAGGCGGCCAAGGCGCTGAATTTGCCGATCGTCGCCACAACGACCGCGCGGGACAGCATGTGGGGCCCGACCTTTCCAGAACTGATCGAGGTGCTGCCCGGCGTTGCAATCATCGATCGCTCGTCTGTGAACGCGTTCGACGATCCTAAGGTGGCCCAGGCCATCACGGCGACCGGGCGCAAGAAACTGATCTTCGCGGGCATCTCCCTTGAAGTCTGCGCAGCATTCCCTGCCATCACCGCTGTTGGCAAGGGCCTCGACGCGTACGTGGCCGTCGACGCCTCCGGCACTTTCAGCGAGACCAAGCGACAAGTCGGTCTTCTGCGCATGCTGGAGGCCGGCGTGATACTCTCCGATTACGCCACGTTGATGGTAGAAATCCTCAAGGACAATGCGCGGCCGGAGGCGCGGGTCGTCTACGGCGCCATGGACATGCCGTGGGCCACGCTCGTAGGGCAGATCGCGCAGGCCTACGGCAAGTAAACCACCGGGGCAGGGTCCAAGAACTCACCTCACTATCGTATTCACCGCAGCTGTTAATGTACAAGGAGACCGCAATGCCAAAGATTAGCAACATCGTTCTCGTCCACGGAGGCTTCGTCGACGGTGCCGGCTGGAGGGGTGTCTATGACATCCTGAAAAAGGACGGCTTCAACGTCAGCATCGTTCAGAATCCGACGATCACGCTGGCGGGTGACGTGAGCGCTACCAAATTAGTAGTCGATTCCCAGCCGGGGCCCGTGATTCTCGTTGGGCACTCCTACGGCGGGGCTGTCATCACCGAGGCGGGGACTGACCCCAAGGTCGCAGGATTGGTGTACGTCACCGCCTTCGCCCCGGACAAAGGGGAGTCGGTCAATAGCCTGATCGCCAATCCGCCGCCCGGTGCGCCAGTGCCACCGATTTTGCCGCCCAAGGACGGCTACCTGTTTCTCGACAAAGCTGAATTTGCTGCCTCCTTCGCCGGAGACGTCGATCCAAACACTGCCGCTTTCATGGCCGAGTCCCAAGTGCCGTGGGGCGTCGACGCCCTTGGTGGGGCGATCACAGAGCCGGCTTGGAAGTCCAAGCCAAGCTGGTATCTCCAAGTCCGCGACGACAAGATGATACCTTATCCGGCGCAGCAATTCATGGCGAAACGGGCCGGCGCCACCGTCGCCGAGGTGCCTGGCAGTCACGCAATCTACGTCTCCAATCCCAGTGCCGTTGCCGCGCTCATCGAACAGGCAGCCAGCGGTGTGAAATAGCACTGCGCGGAGCCGCGTCGGCGTGCGGCTCCGCAGTCCACCAGCATGTCGCTTCGTGTGAGGCTAAAGCCGACCTGCGTAGGTGACCGCGTGTGATTGAAACACTCATTCCGGGAACCTGCGTGATACAACGTGATGATCGCGAATAGTCACCTCTTACAGTCCCCTCTTCGCGTCCCCAGTTCCTATGTCCGTCGCGGAAACTACTTTGCCATCAATCCGATAGATCGACTGATGGATTGGTGCACAACCATCCTTCAGGCGATCCGCGCCCCTCCCCTGCCGATATCCGCATGACGCGCGAGATCATCGACGTGGCAAAGCCGCTCGGCTTCACCGTTCATGACCACATCATCGTCGGGCGCAACGGGCATACGAGCTTTCGAGCGCTGGGATTGCTCACGTAAGAAGGCAGGAAGCGGCCACAACGACTTCACGCCGTTCTACCCGTGCGAGGTGGTTAAGCGCCCTGGCACCGAACGCCGCCGCGCTTATCCCGAAGTCCCCTGAAGTCGAGACGGTCGCGGCTCGGAATGCCGTCGGTCGTCACGTCAACGACGCGATCGCCCCTTCCCTGAAACGCTGGATAAAGCCGGAAGTCGATGTTTTGAGACATCCACCACTCACCCTTGCCCGGCCGTCACTGCGAAAATGTGAGTAGCGGATTGACTAGTGAACGGAAGTTTCCGCTAAATGGGGCAAAATCTCGGGTGCGGGACGGCGTCCGGCGGCCAGAGAGGCCACAGCGCTGCACATATTGGGGAGTTCCAAATGTCGCGTATTTCAGGGTGCGGCGGGCGTCCGTCCAAATTCGGCTTCTCGGCCGACAACTCATGAACCTCAACACCATCGTCGAAGTGAAGCATCCCATTTTGGTCGAGCAGATCGCCAATTTGTCTTTCGGCCGCCGCGATTTCCTCCGCATGACTCTTGCCGGGGCCGCCATGGCATCGTTGCCACTCGGACGCGCGCTGGCCCAGCCGGCCAAACTTACGCTCGACGAGGTCAATCGCATGGACCTCGACGCCTTTGTCGCCGCGTTCGGCGACGTGATCGAGTTTACGCCGGCGGCGGCGAAGGCGGCCTTCACCAAGCGGCCGTTTGCCACTGTGACCGCTCTGCACGAAGCGCTCTTCGACAGCCTGCGTCTGGTGCCGCCTGCGGAGCAGCACGCGTTCTTCCACAGATTGTCCGACATCGGAGAGAACGCCGTTCCCTTAACGGCGGCCTCCACGTCAGAGCAGTCGAAGGCCAGTATCTCTTCGTTAGATGCCGCCGAGCTTGCGCACCTGCATGAGTTGAACTTGGCCTATCGGGCGAAGTTCGACATGTCCTATACGATCTGCGTGAGGCGCAATACCCTGCAGAGGATTTTCGATGAGTTAGAGCGTCGCCTGCACAACGAGAAGGACATCGAGCTAGCCACAGCTATCCAGGAACAATACTTCATCACGCGGATACGCGTCGGTGAGCAGGTGAGCGGCGCTGGTGCGCCGAAGATCTATGGCGAAATCACCACCCACGTCCTGAACGCCATGGTCGGCAAGCCAGCGAACGGCGTGATCGTTGAACTCTATGATGTGGGTGGAGACAAGGCCCGCAAGGCCGGAGAGGCCATGACGAACGTCGACGGCCGCGCCGACGTGATGAAGGGCAGCCCCGTGCCCATCGGCCGTTACGAGCTGCGCTTCGCCATCGGCGACTATTTCCGCAAGAGCGGCACGCCGGTCGCCGAGCTCTTTTTCGATGTTGTGCCGATGCGTCTCTACATCAGCAAGCCGGAAGAGAGCTATCACGTGCGGCTGATCACCACGCCGTTCAACTACTCCACCCACGGCTAAGCGAGCGCAAGATGAAAAGCCTTGTCCTCGTGCTCGCCATCGTCAGCGCCATGGCGAGTTCCTCGTCGAGCCAGGCACAAACCAAGAAGTCTCCTGGAGATCTCAGTACGAACGTGACGAACGCAGTGAGCGGCGGGTCGGCCGCAGGCATGATCATCGAGCTTTACGAGATTTCCGGCGAGAAGCCGCGCAAGATCACCCAGGTTTCGACCGGCGAAGATGGCCGGGTCGACTTGATCGGCAGCGGGCCCTTGCCGTTGGGCAAATACGAATTGCGGTTTCAGGTGGGCGACTATTTCCGCAAGCAGGGTGTGGTCGTCGGCGATCCGGCCTTTCTCGATTTCGTGCCAATCCGCTTTTCCATCACCGATCCGGCAGGGCACTATCACGTGCCGCTGATTTGCACGCCCTCGGGCTATACGACCTACCGGGGAAGTTGAATAAGACAGGAGGAGGCCATGACCTGCAGCGATGTCATCCCTGATGATCGACGGCGCCTAAACCCCATCTATCTCTCGGCAACATTGAACGACGAACAGGATACTTCGGTTTCTCTGAGACTGTCGATGCAGGCTGATCTACTAAATCGGGAGTGCCGTGCCGGTTCGAGGCCGGCGTTCAGTTCATCAGAGCGTTAAGCGCCAGTTCTGTCTTTTGTCCACTCCGGGAATGCCAAGCGCCTGAGCTTTGGACGCAACGGCTCGAAATTCGCCGCTGCATCGTCGGACCCTGCGTTCGCCATCAAGCGGCGCCCGCCTTGGCAGCGGACTTTACGGCCGCCGGATCGGCCCAACCACCGAAACCAACCGCGAGGCGGTTCCACCCGTTGATGACGATGATCGTCAATGTGAGCTTGACCTGCTCCTCCTTCGTGAACTGAGCCTTCAGGGCCTCGTATGCGCTCTCGTGCGTATGTCCTTCGGAGAGTCGCGTCAGGGCCTCGGTCCAGCCGAGCGCGGCGCGTTCACGATCGGTATAGCAAGGGGCCTCACGCCACGCCGGCAGCAGGTAGATGCGCTGTTCGGTCTCTTCGTTTTCTCGCGCATATACCGCATGCATATTGATGCAGTTGGCGCAGCCATTGATCTGGGAGGCACGAATCTTCACAAGCTCGCTTAGGCTCGGCTCGAGGCTGGAGGAAATGGCAAGGGCTGCGCGGTGCCAATCCTTCATCAGCGAAGGGGCAGCGGCAAAAAGATCAAGTTTGGCAGTCATGATGGGTTTCCTTCTGTTGGTTCCTACATCATGACGAGGCAGCATCTGCCGGTGTGACATACACACCCAAATTTTTTGATGCATGTCGCTAGGCGAAGCGCGGGAGAGACGGCCCCACGCTGCCACAAGATGGTGAGAAATTCTGGACCGGGCGGAGCGATCCAAACCCTCGGCCCAGCCGCACCAAAGAACGCTGGCGGCCGAGCGTGAATGGCCATGTGCATTTGAGGGCGGGTGGAGGCCCTCCATCAGCGCGGCGCTTCTACTGCGCCAGATCATCTAGTGAGACGGTGCCTTTTGTGACAACGGTCACGTCAATCCTTGGGCAACAACGCGCAGGATGATCGCACGCGCCTGTCGGCCTTCTGGCGTCGGCATCCCCGCATAGTTGTGTGGCTGGCCCTGCCGCAGATGAAGCTCGATCGGCACACCCGCCGCTTGCGCCTTTGCGGCCAGATCGATGCTGTCGGGATAGAGAAGGTCGCGCGTACCGGAGAATACGATCATCGGCGCCAGCCCGCGGAAATCACCATTCAACGGACTGACATACGGATGGGCGACATCCAAGTCGCCAGCATAGAGACGCCCCGCTTCGATGATACCCGGAATATCCTGCACGGGATCAAGAGCAGCGATCGCCATCTGCTCCGGGCGGCTGATCGAAGCATCCAGCCCGGGCGAGACCAGCACCAGCCCGTTCGGTTGCCGATATCCGGAGTCTCGTAGCCATTGGGCCGCCGCCAGCCCCAAACCGGCGCCCGCCGAATTGCCGACCACCGTGACCTTCGCAGGCCCGGCATCTTCCAGAAGCTTCCGCAACAGCTCGCCCATGGCCGGCACGATATCCTTCGCGGTGGCACGGGGAGCCAGCGGATATATCGGAACGACGCAACGGACGCGGGCATTGCGGGTCAGGTAACCGATGAAGCGCCAGTGGGCCCGTACGATCTCTTTGACATACCCGCCGCCATGCAGGAACAGCACATAATTGCCGACGTCGGGATTTGCTGACGGAGCCGTGTAATAGACGGGCCATCCCGCCACGCTCTTCAAAGTCACCTCGACGCCGCGCCCGAGGCCCGTCGGTTCATAGGACGCCGGCCGCAATCCCAATTTGCGCACGTATTCTTGCACGGCAGCAGCGGACGCCGTCCGCTTCTTGATAGGAAGAAGTCGTAGCAGACCATTGATGCAGCAGCTCTGCCAGCTCGGCCCGGCATCGTCCGGCAGCAACTCTTGTGGGGCTCTTCTATCCTTTCGAAGCTGCTGCGTCGATGTTATCTTCTCAATGCTCACGGCTACATCCTATTTGGGTGCGAGTTGGGTCCGCTTTGTTAATGGCCTCATGAGCAATCTGAGTTGCTCGGCCGCTGCTTTCAGCTCTGTCGTCGACGCAAAAATCTGCGCTACCAGTCCCCACGCTGTGCTGAGAACAAGACCTGCAGCTGCATCGAGATCGATGTCTGCGCGAAGCACGCGCTGCGCCTGCGCCTGCGCCAGGGCCACCACGATGCCGGCCTTCCAGCCCGCATGGAGCTTGCCAACGAGGGCACGGATCGCGGCGTCTCTCGGCGCACGCGCGACAAATTCGCGATAGACGGCAAGCACTTCCGGCGTTTCCAACTGGTAGAAGACCAGATCTTCGAACTGGCGGCCGAAAGGGTCGACGGCCGCGGGCGCATCCTGCAGCGTCAGCGGCGCCCTTTCCGCTCGCAGCCGCCGTTCGAGATGCTCGGCGATGCCAGCGATGAGATCCTGCTTGGTTTGAAAGTAGTGGTGCAAGGTGGCGCTGTTGATCCCCACAGACGCCGCAATGTCCCGCGTTCGAAGCCCTTCGAAACCCTCTTGCGCAAGGGCCTTGAACGCTGCCTCGACGATGAGCCTGCGACGCTCGTCCGGCTTCAATCGAGTCCGGACCTGCGGTTTCTGGTGGCCCTGGTCGTGTCTCATAGTCGTCCACCTGCTGGAGGCAAATTCTGGTCATCGCCCTGCGTGAGGTCGCTCAAAGACCACTGCAGATCCACATGCGTCGCGCCCGCTTACAATGATGCGACCGTCATGGCCTTGGAATGGAATATGTTGGCGACGTAAGAAGGCTGCGGCCTGATCCACATCGGCGGTCACTGTAAATCCTGCCAGATATGGCGCGGTCGGAGCAGCCTCGCCGGGTAGAAGCGTCGTCAAATTCTGGCAACTGACGACGACGAGGCGTGTTTCCCCCAAGTCGATCACACACAGGGGACCTCGACAGTCGACAGGGTGGCCAGCATAGCGGCCGTACCGGCCGGCGACTTCCTCCGGGTCTTCGACACAAAGGATCGCTTCCGACAGGGTAAACGCACCATTCGGATGCCCCATGAACCGGGGCTGCAGCGCCAGCTCTGGCGTTTCATGCTGGACAATCTGAAACAGCGCTTCGGGGTTCGTCTCCGGCGCAAATGACAGGCATCGTGCGCGCATCAGTTCGGAGCCGCCCAGGGTTTCCACCATCCGCTGAAACGGCCGGATCGGCGACGGACTCAGACCATCCTCGACCAACCTCGCGCGGACTTGGTCCAGATGCTCCGTTCCGAAATGCATGACGTGAAGCCCCTCATATCGCTGCAGGGGATTGTCGATATCGAAGGGCCCGCGCTGCGACGTCGAAATGGACGCCCACCTGGCGGCGTCCACAATGCCGAGCATCTCCAGGTAGCCATTTCGGAAGATCGCGTTTCGATTGGCGACACCCACCGGTTCTGGCGCTCCGCCGGGAGATAGAGGAAATTCGGGGAGCGACAGCGGCGTGAAGACGAATCCCAGGCTCTCATATTTGGTGACCGCGCCTGCAAGGTCACGCGTCACGATCCCGAGATGATGAAAGGTGTTAATGCCTTGAACCACGATACCGAACTCCACCGCTCGTAAGGGCATAGCCCGCACGTTCCCGCCGAAACGACCCTTACCAAGCATATGCTTGGTAGACGGCGAGCTGGTTGTCAAGCAGCTGCTTGATAAATTATTGGCCGCTTCGAAGCCGTTGGCCGAACTGCCTTTTCGGGAGGATGGAGCCCGAGACGCCGAACGTTCGGCAATCAACGCTGAGCCGGCTCATACGAGATGTGGAAAGTCGCCTCGAAGACCGGAGAATTGGGGAAATAGTAACATGTCACTGCAATGCCCTCCGCGAGCGAGCGGATGATGATGTCTGCCGCCTTCATCCGCTTCGCCAAGGATTCCTCCCGCAAGGCATCCTAAAGCTCGGCGACCCGCGACCTTCGGACTTGTTCCAAAGGCAGTGGCGGGAGGGTGCAGGAGAGGGCCGGTTTCAACTCATACGCCGACGATTTCGAGCTTTCCAAGTCTCTCAGGCTCTTATCGGTTTACCTGAACGCATCTCACTCTACACGAACCGCGCCTTCGCAACTACGCGCGATTGTTGCCACTTAGTCCTTCTTCTGCATTGCGTTCGCCATGTCCCGGGCGGAGCCAAGCTCCTCAAAAATCGAGAGAGCCGAATTGATGTTTGGGTTGTCCTTTACTGCAGCGTAGGCGATCGAGAGCGTGACGTAGTTTTGGAAGGCGGCGAGTTCCGTCGCCGATAGCCGCTTCAATCTTTGATCGTTCTCAAAGAATTTGGCGAAATACTTCTTAATGCCTTCGTCGTGTTCGCTGAGCGACTGAAGCGCCCAGATTGCGCTGGAAAGCGTCAGCACGCGCAGGAAGTTCTTCGGTCCAGTTTACACCGATATCTATCGCAGGCCGCGCGCGATGCGGCCCCGCCGGGCCTGACTGGCCCTGCGAGATTGGATCCGAATTTGCTGTGAAGCAGACCTATCCTGATAGCATCGCTTACCATTTCATCATCAGCGTGGTGTAGTTCGTTAGTATATTGTTGATATAGCGCAAATCACCGGACGCAAAATATGCACCAATCAGCAGATCATTGACTGACGCTATGTACGTTGATTTGGTTTCTCTTATAGATGATAGGTTCCCGGTCATATAACCCTTGAAGAGTTCCGATAGGCTATTTGCATCAGCATAAGTCCTGGCATCCCAAGTCAATCCAGCTCTATAAAGGGATTCGATGTAGATGCCTTTGACATCGACCGAGACCGAATTTGTCAGGAGGCGCCTTCTTTCTTCGGGGTGATCGTGAAATAACCGAGCCAAGAAGCCGACGGCGCCCTCAATGTTCGAATGTATCCCGGTATGCGCGTCGGGAGCGGCGCTCTTCAGCGTTGACAAGGAGCTCACCAACCCATCTATACACCGAATATTCTTCGTCTGGTAGAATGTGGGATAGCAAGGCAAGTCGTCGGCCATGACCGTGCCCGATCCGAGGGCAAGAGCCAGCACGAGCAGGAGGGACCTGATCAATGCCGGCGGTCCGCCGAAAGAAACGGCAATACTCCACCTCCCGCAGGATTGCAGATTGCGTGTCCAACCGCGCATGCGCAGTTGGAAAACGGAGAGCTTGAAATTCATCATAGGGGGCCCCACCCACGGCTCGGCGACACGCCGATATTCGAGGCCGGAATGCAATCGCCTGGGACGCGAAGATGGCGCCTGTCGGTCCGTGACCGGATTATTCGTCGGACGCAACGGGTATACGAGCTTTGGGGCGCAGAAGCCGATCTCGTGAGCCGCGGCCGCGACGGGGAATTGCGGAGTGACGTGTCACCGTAATGCCAGCGCTGCGATGATCACCTTGTGCGGCAGCCTTTCGCCGTCGCGCGAGCGCCAGGCGACGATGCCGTCGGGCCGGACGAGCACGGCCCCGCTTGCGTTCACGCCGCATTTGGCCTGCCAAAGACCCTCGACATCCCTGAGATTTCTGCCCATCCGATAGGCCTGTATCTCGACGCCCGTCCGCAGCGAGATCTCCAGGGACGCCTCGATCCAAGCCTCGCCATCGGCTCCAGCCAATAGCACAAAACCTCGACCGAACAGGTCGAGCGTGGAGAGTCTTTTCCCCTCATGCTCGACGACGACATGCGGTGCGCGCGATCCCGGGCGACCGGACGGATGGCCGGGATCCTCGAAAACATACTTTGAAGCCTCGGCATCCGGGATGAAGGCTCCGGCGGGATAGAGCTGACCGAAGATCACGCTAGCTTCCGGCACGGTGTCGACGGGGGCCGGCAGCCGTTTGTTCGGGTCCTTGAACCAGGCGGCAAGGCGCGCCAGCGCCTGCGCCAGCGTAGCGTCGGCGACGGGGCGCCTTTCGCTGTCATAAGTGTCGAGCAGTTCGCGAGCAGCCCCGCGGTGCAGCACATGGGCGATCTTCCAGGCGAGATTATGCGCGTCATGAATGCCGGTATTGCCGCCGAAGCCGCCGGTCGGTGGCATGACATGCGCCGCATCGCCGACAAGAAAGACCCGGCCTCGGCGAAAGCGGTCAGCCACATAGGCAGCGACCTCCCAAGGCCGCGCGTCGACCAGACGGGCTTCGACATCAGGCCGGCCGGCGGCCTTGCGAACGAGCTCGCGGCAGAAAGCCTCGTCGAATTGCTCCGGCCGCTCGCCGCGCTCCGGAGAATACTGGACGCCAAGAAGCCATCTGCCCTCCGTGCCGCGCGGCACGATGCTGCCATTGAGGTCCGTGACGAAACACGACGTGAAGCGCCGGCCGCCCAGCACAGGCTGCAAATCGGTCTCGAAGATGATGCTCATCCAATGCTGCAAGGTGCCAGCGCCATGGCGCGATAGGCCAAGTTTTTTTCGGATCTTGCCGTTCGTCCCGTCGGCGGCGACCAGATAGGCAGCGCTCACGGTCTCCTCGGCGCCGGTTTCGCGGTTGCGTATGCGGGCGCGGACCTCGCGCTCGTCCTGCTCGAATTCCATCAGCTCCGTATTGAAGCGCATCTCAGCGCCAAGCCGTTCGGCATGGGCGCGCAGGACCGGCTCGAGCCGGTCCTGATCGCATGTCGCCGGCGGCGTCGGGCTGAGATCGGTCGTGTCCGGCCAGCCGAGCCCCGTCCATTGAACATTCGGATCGGACAGATTCTTCGCCCGAGCGATGCCATGGACCTGATCGCCCGTATCGCGGGCCCGAATGTCCGGCTCGATGCCGACACTGCGATAAATCTCCATCGACCGCGGAGAGATGCCGCGGAACTTGTATTGAACCGTCGTCGACGCATGTCGCTCGACCACGATGCATCGCACACCCTGGTGGGCGAGGAAGAGCGCGGTCGACAGACCGTTCAGGCTTCCTCCGACGATCAGAACGGGCGCTTCAGCGACCATGACGCATCTCTCCATATATATTTGTTTGAAGTGATTCAAATATCAAATCGACATAAATGTCTAGTGGGTTCCAGCAATGCGCTTTCTGGCATAGGATCGCGACATGACCGACTCACGCCGGAGCAAAGCGGAGCTCGCGCGACGCGCGTGGCAGCTCATGTTCGATTTCCTGATTTTCACCGTGCCGGCGCGCCAGCAAAGCCTGCAACGCCGCGGGCTGACGCCCAACGACTCACGCGCCTTGTTCAGCCTGGACGAAGATCAAGGGCGTCCTATCGGGACGCTGGCCAGCGAGTGGGGCTGCGATCCTTCGAACGCCACGTTTATCATCGACCGCCTGGAAAAAGCAGGATTGGCCGAACGTCGTGCTGCGGCTGGAGATCGCCGGGTGAAGCTGGTCGCTCTCACCTCACGCGGCGCTCAAGCGAAAAAGGAATTGCTCGACGAATTCCGTGTGCCGCCGCCGCAACTCAGCAATCTGCGGGTGGCGGATCTCGAGGCGCTCGAGAGAATTTTGCAGAGCCTCCGGTCTGAAAACACTCACGAATAGGTGGCTGCAGCAGCAGGGTCTCGCGCATCCAGGAACGCATCCATGAAGCTGGTGCATCTCAAAAATCGCGCCCGTCGCGCGAAAAATGTCACAGCGAGTCACGCGCCAACCGCGAGGCGGCGCATCGCTCGGGCCCCAGCACGTTCCTCGTCCAGCTCATCCCTCGGCGAAGGAGGAGCCCCGCACGGCCCGGCGGCAAGTTCGCAGCCGCAGGCCTCGTCGAGGACGAAATCCCGGAACGCGATGAGGCGTTGGTCCTTGCTGCTCGCGTCCGACCAGGCAAGGGCGAAGACATCCGGCGCCATGCAGGCCACCTTCTTGCCGAACGGGCGGACCAACCGTCCAGCGGAGAGCTCGACATCGACCATCGGCGACCGTCCCAAAGCAACGCCAAGGCCATCGATCGCAGCAGACAGAGCGACGCCATAATGGGTGAAACGGAGCCGTGATATCGGGCGCTCATGCGGCACGTTGAGGCGTCTCAACCAGAACTCCCAATTGAACGGCGAATCCGGCTCCGAATCTTCCTCGATGAAGGTGTGCCGGGCGAGGTCGGTGGGGGCACGCAACGGCTTGTCGCCCGTCATGAAGCCGGGACTGCATACGGGAAAAATGCGCTCCCGGAGCAACAAAAGCTCGTTCCTGCGTAGGTCCCTTCCGCTCGGGCGCAGAACAATCGCCGCATCGAGGCCATCGCGTTCGAAGTCGGGTTCTCGATAATCCATCGTCGCGATGCGGATCTCGATCTGCGGATGGCGAGCCGCGAACCGCCCAAGCCTCGGAACGAGCCACCACGTCGCAAAGGCGCCAGGCGCCGCGACCGTGAGCACACCGACTTGCCGGGGGCTGCGGATCCGGTCGGAGGCCCGCAAGATCAAGTCCATTCCCGTTCGGACGCTCTCGAGCAGCATATGTCCTTCTGCGGTCAGCTCGACGCCGGGATTGAGCCGGTGGAAGAGCGACGCGCCGAGAAACTCCTCGAGCGCGCGGATCTGATGGCTGACGGCTCCCTGAGTGATCGCGAGATCTTCGGCGGCGCGGGTGAAGCTGCCCTTTCTCGCCACCGCCTCGAAGGTCCGCAGAGTCGGAAGCGGCGGGACGGCACGGTAAGGGCTAACCATGCTCATTACTCCAATTAATGGGCCTATGACGAATGGCCATTGGACTCGAGGTTATTCCAAGGCGAGCATTATCCGTGCTCATCCCGCTCGATTCAACAGGGATCAGCGCGCCGCATTTCGGCGTCCACCCGAAAGCTCACATTCCATGCGCCGAAGGAGACGCTCCTTGGACAGCTCTTGCGACACCACGATCTCCACCGAGACCACCCTCCTTCTCGCTGGAGCTTCCGGGCTGATCGCGGCCAACATCTACTATGCCCAGCCTTTGGCCGGACCGATCAGCACGTCACTGGGCCTCTCCCCCGAGGCGACCGGCCTCATCGTCACCTTGACGCAGATCGGCTATGGCGCGGGCCTCCTGCTTATCGTGCCGCTCGGCGATTTGATCGAGAACCGCCGCCTCGCCGTGACGATGACCGGCGTCGCCGCATTGGCGCTGCTGGGAGCGGCCTTGTCGACGCAACCATTGGGCTTTCTCGCCGCGGCCCTTTTCATCGGCCTTGGCACCGTCGCGGTGCAAGTGCTGGTACCCTTTGCGGCGCATCTGGCGCCGGAAGCCATTCGCGGCCGGGTGGTCGGCAACGTCATGAGCGGCTTGATGCTCGGCATCATGCTTGCTCGCCCGGTCTCGAGCTTCATCACCGAACTGTCCTCGTGGCGCGCCATATTCTTTCTCTCAGCGGCTGCCATGTCGGCTCTGGCCGTGGTGCTCGCTCGAGCGCTGCCGAAGCGCGCCCCGACCTCGCCTCTGCGCTACGGCGAGTTGCTCGCATCGATGGGCCGCCTCGCCTCGGCCGAGCCGATCCTGCGGCGGCGCGCCCTGTATCATGCCTGTCTCTTCGGGGCCTTCAGCGTCTTTTGGACCGCGACGCCGTTGTTGCTGGCAGGCCCCTTCCACTTGTCGCAGAATGGCATCGCGCTGTTCGCGCTCGCCGGAGTCGCCGGAGCCGTCGCCTCTCCGATCGGCGGCCGGGTCGCCGACATGGGATTGAGCCGCCCCGCCACCGCGCTCGCGATGCTGATGGTTGCGGGAGCCTTCCCGATGACCCGTATCGGCTCCGAAGGCTCGCCCTTTGCTCTTGGCTTCCTGGTCGCGGCGGGGATCCTGCTGGACTTCGGAGTCGCCGCGCATATGGCCATCTCGCAGCGCGCCATCTACTCGCTCGGAGCCGAGTATCGCGCCCGTCTCAACGGGGTCTACATGGCGACCTTCTTCGCCGGCGGCGCCATCGGCTCGGCGACCGGCGGCTGGGCCTACGCGAAGGGTGGATGGACACTCGCCTCCTGGGTCGGGATTGCGTTTCCCATAGCGGCTCTCATCTATTTCGCGACGGAACGGCGGCCGAACGGATCTCGTTGAGTTCGCTGAGACCAAGATTGAGTCATGGCGGCGGTGGTGCAGATCGTCATTGACTCTGCTCGCGTTCGTATATAACAGAGATGTTATAGAATGAATCGGTTATGAACAATGATGGATGCTCAACGCCTCGACGCCACCTTTTTCGCACTGGCCGATCCGACGCGGCGAGCGATCTTAGGTCGCCTGGCGAGTGGCGACGCGTCGGTCGCGGAGCTGACCGAACCGTTCGCGTTGAGCCAACCTGCCATCTCCCGGCACCTCAAAGTGCTGGAGAAGGCGGGGTTGATCCGACGGAGCCGCGATGCACAGCGCCGCCCCTGTCGGCTCGAGCCGAGGCCCATGATCGAAGCCAGCGCCTGGATCGAACGGTATCGCGACCTTTGGGAGAGCACCTATCAACGTCTCGACGCCTTATTGGCCGCCGAGATGAAGGCGACCGGCAAATCATCTGACAAGCCATCCAAGACGTAATTCGACAAGCTCAGCACATAGGAGAGAGATTCATGCCGGCAACTGTTGATGTAACGACCCCGTCCGAGCGCGAAATCAAGGTCACGCGTGTGTTTGATGCACCGGCGAGACTGGTCTTCGACTTCCACACCAAGGCCGAGCATGTGCAAAGATGGCTTCTGGGGCCGCCCGGTTGGAGCATGCCGGTCTGCGAGATCGATCTGAGAGTTGGCGGGCGCTACCATTACGTGTGGCGGAACGCGGGCAACGGCGCGGAGTTCGGGGCGCGTGGCGAGTATCGTGAAATTGCAGCGCCTGCGCGCCTCGTGCACAGCGAGAGCATGGATGGGGCTGAGGGGGAAGCGCTGTGCACGCTGACATTCGTCGAAAGCGGCGGGCGGACGACGCTGAGCACGACCATGCTGTTCTCGTCGAAAGAGGCTCGCGACCAGGCGCTGCAATCGGGCATGACCGATGGAATGTCCATGAGCTACGATCGCCTGGAAGCGGTCATGAACGAAAAGGTCGGATGAGGCGCCGCGTTCCGACAGGGCTCCCTCGCAGCGTGAGCGCGCACCTTGCTCCGATCGAAGCCGATATCGCCGAAGCGATGCGGAGCAGCTGACCTGATGCCGGCCGAAGTGTTGGGCGGGCTGGAGGTTGCCGCCGTGATCTCGATCGCCTGCGGCGCGACCTCGAGATGTTTCGCGGCCTTAAGCAACGCCGAAGAATAAGTGAATCTTTTCCGCTGGCTCGAATGCCCCCCACCCATACCCTTACTCGTAACCCACGAAGCCGGCTGGAAGCCGGCGGTCCAATCTTCCCTTGGACCGCCGGCTTCCAGCCGGCTTCGTGGGGAGGGAGACGCCCAGCGCAGATCGCTCACTCCGGTGAAATGCGCAAACGTCGGGCGCCTCCCTCCCCCCGCGAGCCACGATCTTCGGCCTTGGGAGCCACGATCAATGGCTGGTTCCTGGGTGGTCGGGTGATGCGTGAATCGTGATGAGAGGCATGATGTCTGGCACGTGCTGTTCCTCTCTGTAGGAACTTCGAAATCGAAAACCACCCTCGAAACAATAACTTGCTAGTGCAGCTTTCGAATCCGATATTCGCCAAGTGCGTTGCTCCAAGGTTGCGTTGCTCCAAGGTTGCGTTGCCCCAAGGTGATGCGAATTTCGGATTCGCCGCACTAGCCTCGCAATGAATTCCGGCTATAATTCTTCGGAGCCAATATAGTGGCCTGCGGCGGCGGGGGGCCGCGATCTCAAGGGGGCCATCATCAGAATGAAGTGCGGCCGCACCGTTATTTCCAAGAGTCGCGGGTATCGCTGCCGGCGCATGCCAGACGGTCATTGATCGTGCCGGCGACCTGAGCCGGCCGATCTCGTTGGTGGGGGAGCAACCGATCGTGATGTTCTCTTTGGTTTTCACTGGCGACCCGCTTGTGGTGATCGGCGGGTTGGCGTTCGGAGCGGTCGTCGGGTGGCTCGCGATCTGGCGCTTGTATTCGCTCGCCATCCGGTCCTTCCGGCCGGCTGTGTTCGCCGCGGCTCTGCTCATCGCCGGTCAAGCTGTCGGGTGGCTGATTCCGGGAAGTCGCGGTGGGTTGGTCTTTTTGGGAATATTGGTCGGGGCAGGTGCCGCGATATGCGCACCAGCAGCGCTTAGGTCGGCAGGAAAGCGAGGGGGAATGGGCGATGCTCGTGAACAACCTTGAGTATTTCGGCGCCGCGGGCTTCGGCGCCCTGGTCGGCTGGTATGTCTACTATATCAATCGCTACCGCAAAGGCGATGTGCAGATAGGCGACCTCACCACGATCATAGGCGTGGTCGGGGGCGCCGCCATCACGGCGTTGTTTCCGGCGAGCACCGGTCTTTTCGGCGCCTACGGCATCGGGCTCTTCGTCGGATTCTTCGGCTATTTCCTGGTTCTGATCTACTTGGTCAATAGTTCGGCGAACTTTGACCTCGATTGGTTTCTCGACGGGCGCCGCAAGCGACCGGAAGAGCCTTACTACATTCCCGATTCGGTCGCGCCGACGGTTCGGCCGATGGATATCCAGCTCCCTCCGCTCGCGCGCGAGCTTGCGCCCGCGGCACCAATTCCCCGATCGGCGCGCGCGAGCGCGATGACGGTCGGAAAGGCCGCCCAGATCATCTCGGCATGCGAGGACCTATGGGCCGCCAATAAGGGCGATTGCAGCGCCTTCGTGAAGGCCGTGTCGGCTCGTTTCGGAGTCACGCTGAACGGCCTCGCCAACGACATCGTCGGCGAGATCAGCGCCGATCCGTGGCGGCTGCTCCCCGATGGACCCGCCGCGAAGGCCGCGGCCGATAATGGGGATCTGGTCATCGCCGGTCTGAAAGGAAGCGACCAGCAAACCCCCTCCCCTCACGGGCATGTCGTCGTCGTCGTGAGCGGCGGCCTTGCCCATGGACTTTATCCGACAGCCTATTGGGGCCGCCTCGGCGGCGTCGGAGCGAAGAACACGACAATCAACTTTGCCTGGCGCGCCGGAGATCGCGACAAGGTCACCTATGCGGCAATCTCAGTGTAAAACAGGAGGCAGTCATGTCAGGAGGTAGTCATGGCCGATGATCAATCCAGCGTGAATAGCGACAAATGGTGCTTCGCCTGGTTCGAGGCGCCGCCGGCGAGCGACGCCGCCGCGAAGGCCGGCTTGCTCCTATCCTCCAAATGGCCGGCAGGCGGCGCGATCAGGATCGCGTTCCTGGACGGCACCCCCGAACAGATCGCCCTGGTCAAACGCTTCGCGGTCGAATGGACGACGAATCTCGCGAACTTGAATTTCAGCTGGGTGGATGATCCGGCGCAGAGCGATGTGAGGATAACGTTTCTCTATAGCGGGTCGTGGTCGGTGATCGGGACCACCTGCAAGAGCATCGCCAAGGATCAGCCGACCATGAATTTCGGCTGGCTGACGCCGGGTGTCCAGGACACGGAGGCGCGACGCGTCATTCTCCACGAGTTCGGCCACGCGATCGGGTTGATCCACGAGCATCAGAGAATGGATGCGAATGGTTGGAACAAGCCGGCCGTGATCGCCGATTTGTCGAAGCCGCCCAACAAATGGGATGCCGCGACAATCCAGCACAATATGTTCGACACGTACCCGGCAAACAGCATCGAGGGCACGACGCTGGATACCACCTCGATCATGATGTATCCGGTGCCGGTCAGCTGGAGAACCGACAATAAGTCGGCCGGCCTGAACACTGACCTGTCGCCCGTCGACCGCACCTTCATCAAGAAGATGTACCCGTAGCCATGGCGCTGGCTGATCGTGCGCTGGTCGTCGGGATCAACCGCTATCCGGCGATCGGCTCGCTCCAGGGGGCGGAGGCCGATGCCCTGGACTTCCACGCATGGGTGACGGATCCGGCGGGCGGCGGCGTCGCTCCGGCGATGGCGCAGCTGATCTTGAGCCGCGAAGGCGCCTCGCCGAAGGTGAAGGATGCCGAACCGGCGAGGTATCAGATCGAGCGCTTCTTCACCGACATCGACGAATGCGCAAACGAGAATAATGGGCTGAGCCTCGGCCTGAAGGCCGGCCGGCGGCTGTATATGTTCTTTTCCGGCCACGGCTTCGCACCGTCCTACGACCGGTCGGCGGTGCTCATGGCCAATACGACCCTCACCTTGCTGGACAACGTCGCCGGCAGGCTTTGGGCGGACCGGCTCTTCCAGGGTGGCTGGTTCGACGAGGTCCTGCTGTTCCAGGACGCCTGCCGCAGCTCTGTCGGGGTCAGCGAGCTGATGCCGCCTTTTCTCAAGCCGCGCGTCATGCCCGGAAGGGGCAATCCGTGGCGCTTCTACGCATTCTCCGCGAAAGACGGGAAGGTCGCCCTGGAGAAGCCGAACGGTGCCGGGCAGGTGCGCGGCATATTCACCTCGACGCTGATGGAAGGGCTGCGCGGCGCGGCGCGCGATCCGGCGACTGGGGACATCACCAGCGCCCAGCTGAAGGCCTATCTGCAGAAGAACATGAAGGCCAAGCTGTCGCCGACCGAATTGCAGAATGACGACATCGCGCAGGATCCGGATGTCTTCGATCCCGATCCATGCGTGATCGTGAAAGCGCCCGTGGTCGCCGCCGCAATCCGCAAATTTCCGGTGCGCATCACTCTGTCCGCCGCAGGTCTCCAGGCCCATATAGAGGATTCGAGCTTTGCGGTCGTCGAGCAGGGCAACGGAGCGCAGGTCTGGAACTTGCAGCTCGCGATCGGCATTTACAAGCTGGTGGTCGCCGGGCAGGGAACACGCCTGTTCGAGGTGAGCGGTGCATTGCGGCCCGATGGCAGCGGAGAAGTCGTCAATGTCTCCATCCCCTAACGTGCTGCGCGTCGAGACTCCGGACAAGGTCGCGGAGATCGCCGTGCTGGACGGCAGCCAGAACCGCGTCGCGACCGGGCTGGGACAGCTCAAGGCCGAACTGCCGGCGGGGCTCTACAAGGTGCGCGTCCGCGTCGGGTCGGCGACGAGCGAGCAGCTCGTGTCGCTCGACCAGGACCGGGTGATTTCTTTCCAAACGGAGGAGCTGAAATTCCCCACGCCCGTGCCGTTGATGGGCACGTCGCGATCTCATGAATACCATATGCAGGCTGCGCTTGACGCCAGCGTCAGCAAACCGGTGAAGCTGGGCGAAGGCGCGACGCTCCTCATCTTCTCGCGCGATTGGACCCCTGGGGAGACGGCAGCGGGAGCGCCGATGGCGGGCTTGACGCTGCACGATGCGGCCGGGAGCCAGATGCTCAAGCTCGAAGATGTCGCCGATGTGCGCCGGCAAGGCGATGTCTCGGCCGGCAGCTTGATCAGCGTCGTGCCGGGCGCCTATCGGTTGCGGCTGACGCTTCCCGACAAGACGGCATCGGAGCGCATCATCATCGGTGTGCCGCAATGGCAGACGCAGATCTTCATGTTGATGCGCGATTATGGCGAAGAGCGCCGGGCGGACCTGGCCGGCGGTGCTATATTGATGTCGAAGGGGGCGTTCGATCCAGGCGGGAAGGCCGAGCGGGTCGCCGTGCTTGCCCGATATGCGCTGACGCAGGACCGCAAGATCGCCGACGCGGTCTATCAGGAGCTTCTCCAGCTGAAGTTCCAGGATCCGATTCTCGGGCTCCTGGCGGCACATCTGCTGCTTCGCGACGAGCCGGAGAAGCGGGATATTCGCAAGGAGGTGCTGACCAATGTGAGAGCCATGCTCGGCGCCGAGCATCCGGATGTCCGCGCGCTGGAGCTCGGCGATCCTGGAGCCGCGGAGAAGTCAAAGGAGCATTCTTTCCGCTGGCCGCCGATGCTGCGCGCCAGCTGGGACCTGATCACGGCAGCAAGCGTTGCGTTGACGGTGAAGGTACCGAAGCGCTCGATCGCCGCGAGCATCATGAGCCTGGTCCTGCCGACGGCGCCGTGGCTCACTTGGCAAGCAGGCGAACAGAGGGCCGCGATCCTGAAGCGAGCGCAGCAGCAGAAGATGGCGGCGCTCGCAGAGTTCGTCCATGGGCATGGCGAAGCCGCAGGGCTGGGACGCGGCATCAGCGGGACGGCCGGAGCGCCAGTGGCGGAATCACTGGAGGTGGGGGCCGCTGAGGACCCCACAGCCGACCTGCCGGGCATGGCGTCAATCCTCGAGAAGCGCTTCGGAGCGCCGTCGGAGGGGACGGCGCCGCGGGCGACCGGCACGACGGCCCGAGTCGACCTCGGCGCCGACGTCAAGGCGGAGCTGACGCGCAGCCTCGGCGTGACGGGTTCGGCTCTGAATGCGATGCTTGCGAAACTGTGACGGACTCCGGACCCAGCCCGTTCGAGATTTCCGGCAAAGGCTGGTCGATATCTTTCCAGCGCCGGGTCACGGACCCCGGCGGCAAGGATCGATCGCCAAACCGAGGCGCCCTGCCCTGTCAGGTGCTGGAGAGCCGGCCGGCCGAGCTGAGCGTCATCGTCCCGCTTCCGGAAGGCGAAGAGATATGGATCGCCGCGATGCTCGAGCCGGATTTCACGTTGCGTGGCACGACCGTCGATGGGGACGCTCTCGTAGTCACTGAGCTGAGTGCAGTCGCTGGCGGCGACCGCCTGCTCGGCCTCGATGCGGTGTCGGCGCAGGGCGGCATCCGCGCCATCGACCGCAACAGCGTATCCGTCGCAGGCGCGCCCGCGGACCTCGCGCGTCAAAGCCTGATGATCGAGCTCGCAGGAGCAGGTGAGCACGAAAGCATGTGCTTGCACGTCATCCTCGCGACGCCGGAACTCTATGCGGCAACGACCGGACGATCCCCGCCAGCGGCCTCGCTTCCGGAGCATTCCTTCGCGGGCTGGCGCCTTCCCTGATATCGGCGTTGGGCGGTCCCGTGAGCACCGCGCGGTGCTCAGGATCTACGTCGCCGCCTTGCGCAGCTCGGTGAGCGCGTTATCGATGCGCCGCTGTCGGGTCTCAGCCGTCTTCGCGTCCGCGATCCCTTGAACGAGCACTTTCTTCTTGCTGTATGACAGGGCATCAAAGCGCTGGCGGGCTTTCGCGTCGCCATTCAGTTCCGCCGCGAAGTCGGGCGGCACGATCACCTCGCGAGGCTCGATGTCGAGTTCGATGTCAATGTCGACCTCGTCGCCGCCGGCGACCTTGGCCTTGTCGCGATTTTCAGCGTTGACTCCGACCATGAATTTCCCGCCCATGACCGCGACGGTGCTGCGATAGGTGTAACCGTTGATCGTGATGCGCACCGCAGGGCGCTTGCCAGATGCGAGCTTCGCCACGACGTCGTCCGGAACCTGGATTCCGGTGGCCGTCTTGCCGGCTTGCAGAATCGTCGTGCGAAATCGAATGCGGCCCTTGGCGCCACCTGCCGCGCTGTGGGGCCGATTGAGAGTTGCATCCTTCATGACTCGAGCCTTTCCATCTGGTGTCTCGTTCGCCCCCCAAGGACGAAACCGAGATAGACCGGCCCGACAACGTCAGAGAGATTTTTTTTGGCGCTGGGTTTCCGCGCTGGTGATGATCGGCGGCATCCCATGGACGCCATCATCCAGGCAACCAAGGCCGATCGGGTCACGGCGTCAGCCGGAAGTCGATCAGCGCGGTCGCACCGCCAAGGCGTTAGCCGTTCCGGGTCCGAACGCGTATTTGAGCCAGCGGACGCGCCCATCCGGGTCGAGCGGCGTCCATGCAAAGCGGACGGCCAGGTTCATGTGCTGCCGCGCTCTCTTTCGCGCATCGGCTGCCGCAATGTCTCCAGCAGGCCGGCGAGACGTTCCAGTCCTTGGCTGAGCCCGGCAGCGAAGCCCCGGCGCAGCAAATGGCTAAGATCCCCGGCCGAGCTGGCGCGAGTGACCATCGAGACCTTGGTCTTGCCGTCAGCATGGTCCTCGAAACGCACGGTGTGCACCAACGGCCCTGGCGGCGATTCAGCGACCCAGGCGGGCGAGCGTGGATCGGCGATGTTGGTGTAGACCAGCCGCTCATTCTCGATCACCTCGGTAAAGACACCGCCATTTGGGTAGACCACGCCGCTCTGCGTGCGCATGTCGATGCGCCAGGCGCCGCCCTCGCGCACATCGAGCTCGCAGCTCCCGATCGTCGAGGCGTCTATTCCCCACCACAACCGGACATAGCGTGGATCGGTCCAGACCTTGTAGACGAGATCGCGAGGCGCATCGTAGATCCGCTCGAGTTCAAACTCGCTGAGTTCATCAGTCATTGGTGGGGATCCTTCAGCTCACCTTTTCGAATGCGCGCGAGCTCGCCTTGTGGCATCCGACAGAGCGAAGAAAGTCTGACTGAGCTGACCCACGGTCGTTCGGCCTCATTTGGTTCCGGAACCAATAAGTACCGAATGCGTTGCAGCTGTCAAGCGCGTTGGATCCCGGGATCGTGTTCAAGCCGCGATGGGAGTGGCAGGCATCCACCCGGCGGCTGCGCCCGTCGACGGTCTCGACATCCATTGCGAGGTCCATGGCAGGGGTTCGCCGCCATGTAGGCGGATAGCAGCGACTGCGCACGGGCACGGGCGGCGATCTCCGCGGGGTTGTTCTGATAGCCGTGCCGTAGATGGTCCGCGATGTATTTGACTGGGAAGCCCGAATCCGCGCGATACTGCTCGACATGGACGAGCTCGTGCAGCAGGAGGCGAACCTTATCGGGGTTACACTGATCGATCGGACAGATGTCCTGGCGGATGTGGACATGGTCGCCAAGGGTGAGTCCCCGGGCGCCTACCAGGTTCATGATCGGGCCGATGGGAAGATCACCGGAGTCGCAGCAATAGAAAGAGACGTGTCGGACGCCCTTTAGGCCCGGCATATTGGTGTCGATCCATCGGGCGAGGCAGTCCGGAACGGTGAATGAATGACAAGAGATGGGTGCGATGTCGAACACGGCATCGAAGAAAACTTGGGCGACCGAATCGTACCAGGACATATTCATCCTCCGATCTGCCGCCCTCCCCGCTCCGCCACACGCGACCCCTGTCGCTCGTTGCAGCTATCGTCCACTATCAATCCAGCACTAGCTCTCCTGGTAAAGGGCAGCTCCGGCAAGGAGAGCAAGGAGAGCGCCCGCAAGCCCCCCGACACAGCCGACGACCGTCACATTGTTGGGAATAGCCCCGAGCGCGATTTGGCCCAATGCCGGCGCAAGCCAGCCTGCGAGCCAAAGCAGGAGACCCGCCAGCACCGCGGTCTTCGGCCCGGCGCATAGCGCGGCCGGATGCCTGCATAGATCCAAACGCCGGTCAGACCGAACACCAGCGAGACGATGGCCCAAAGTGCTAAGCCCGCTGGCTCGGCGGGAGCGTGATTGAGGCTCCCCATGGCTTGCAGCCAGGCTTGCCAGCTCGAACCCAGAATAGCTCCGTTGACGATGCCCGACACGATGAAGAGGACGATCGCCGCAACAACGCCCCCAAGGACGACCCGACCTGTATTGATGTGTGTCATGTTTCCCCCTTTTTTGTCCAAGCCCGCTCGTTACGCCATTGGAAATAGAGCCCATGTCTATCCACCTCCGCCACCGCGACGAAGGGCGAACTCGTCTTGAGCAGGTCGGCTTTGGCGATGATTTCCCGCGAGCTATTTGCTTAGTTGGGGCAAGCGCTCGCCTCAAGCCTTGAGCCGGTTCACCGACCGACCTCACGAAGTTGTGCGATCGCGTTGAGCTTGTCGGGATTGGCGACCGCGAAGACCGAATGGATATGCTCGCCGTCCGAATCGATCATGACCACCACCACTGGGCGTCCTCCTGCCTTCACGACCAGCCCAGGCGCCCCATTGAGCTCGATCTCTTCCACGGTCGCTCCAAGCGGCAGTGTCCGTGTCACCGCGATCACGAAGCGCGCGACGGCGAGACTGCCTATGACCGGCTTCTTGGTCGCAAAGGCCTTGCCGCCGCCATCGCCATGCAGCACGACATTGTCGTCGAGCAGCAAGACCAGCTTTTCCAGGTCCTGCCCGCGAGCGGCGTCGAAAAAGGAATGCATCAGGACACGATGATGTGCGCGGTCTACGGTGAAGCGCGGTCGTTCCTCGGCGACCCGGGCGCGGGCGCGGCTGAAGATCTTGCGGCACGCCACGACGTCGCGCCGGACCACCGGAGCGATCTCCTCGAAGGTCAGATCGAAGGCGTTGCGCAACACGAACACCACACGCTCCACCGGCGAAAGGCGTTCAAGCACGACGAGCAGGGCGAACGACACGTCCTCGGCGCGCACGGTGGGTTCGTCCTTGGTCAGCAGCGGTTCGGGCAGCCATTCGCCGACATAGGTTTCGCGGCGTGCGCGCAGATCGCGCAAGCGATTGAGGCTGAGCCGCGCCGTGATGGTCGCGAGATAGGCCTTGAACGAGCGCACCGCCTCTTTCGGCTCCGCATCATGCAGGCGCATGAAGGCGTCCTGCACGATGTCCTCGGCATCGGCCCGGCTGCCGGTGATCCGGTAGGCGAGCGCGAACATGGCGGGCCGCAGCTCGCTGAAGGCCCGATCGAGAGTCACGCCGCTTGGATTTTCTGCGACACTTGAATTTTCTGCGACACTTGGATTTTCTGCGTCGTCTCGACCTTGCGTATCGCGTCGTTTGCTTGGTGCCATGACACTCGCCGCCGCCCCGGCCAGAAGAAAAAGCCCGGAAATCTACGCTCGAGCTTGAGCGCATAGGTGATAAACCACACGAAGAAATTGCGCACGTTGCGTGCGGTTCGGCCTGTCAGGATGAACAGGATTTGCTTGTCGTCGGGATAGCTGGGAAAGCCAACGCCGCCGCGACCGATCGCGACGCCCTGGCCGAAGGTGGAGTAGCTGAACGGCTGCAGCTGCCGGCCAGCCTTCTGCGCCATGATGGCATCCGCCGCATGGGCTCCCGATACCAGCGCCGCGAAGGCGGACAGCCGGTAGGGCGCGCCGGTCGGAGCGATCGGATGGGCGGCGTCGCCGACTGCCACGATATGCGCGTGAGAAATCGACCGCAGATTGGCATCGACCCAGATCCGCCCCTGCGGGTCCGTCGCCAGACCGGCATCACGGGCAACCGGCGCCGAGCGCAGCCCACCCGACCACACGCATATATCGCAGGCGATGGATCGGCCTCTCGCGGTCATGACCTCGGCCGAGCGGACCTCGCTGACGGTCTCGCCGTCGATCAATCCGACCCCCAATCGCGCGAGCTCGGCGCGCACGGCCTTTTCCACGCGCGCGCCCCTGAAATCACCGCATCGTGATCGGCTGACCATGGTCACCTCGGCGCCCGGCCAGGCGGTCTTGATCTCGCCCGCGACTTCGATCCCGGTCTCGGCGCCGCCGACCGTGACGACGCGCAGCTTTCGGCCGGCGGCCTCCTGTAGCCTCGACCGCAGCGCCGCCGCGGAGCGCGGACCGTCGCCGGCCTCGAGCCGATAGGCGTGCTCGGCCGCGCCTGGAATATCATCGACATCGATAGTCGAACCCAGCGCATAGATGGCTTGATCGAAGGCGATCTCGCGCTCCTGCGTTTCGTCGGCGATGCGGATGCGCCGCTGGTCGGCGTCGAGCGCGGTCACGCTGCCGCGGATGAATTCGATATTGGTTCCCGCGACGAATGCCGAAATCGACGCGATGCGCGGCGAGACGGCGGCCACGATGCTCTCCTGCAGCCTCACGCGTTCCAGGAACTGATCGCGGGGATTGATGAGGGCGATGCGCAATCGCCATTTTCGTCGGCCGAGCCGCAGCGCCGCCATGAGCCCGGCATAGCCGGCGCCCAAGATGACCACGTCATAGGTGAGGAGATTTTCTGCCGTCCGTGTCGCACGCATGCGCAGCTCCGCTGATTGGTGCCCTACAGATCAAGACACGCCAGCAGGCTGAAACGTGACAGGGGCGATGCATGGGGGCGCAAGAATTGGTGATCGGGGTTTCGGTTTCAGTGACAGTGCATTCAGCTAGGACCAGAGATTTCAGCTGAGGCGACCAAACGACTTGGCAGCCGTGATCAATCCTGATCAAGCGAAGAGATCGATTTGCCGGCAGACTCATCGCGTGCGGAATGGGGGAGATATGAATCCGATCGAAAAGGCCCTCTGGTTCATTGAAAACCGGCTTGCGGGGGAAATTTCACTGCAAGCGATCGCCCATTCGGCCGGCGTATCCAATCATCATTTGGCACGAGCCTTCGGTGCGGCGACCGGACAATCGCTCATGCGATATGCGCGGGGCCGCCGTCTCAGCGAAGCCGCACGGTCACTGATTGCCGGGGCGCCCGATATCCTGACCGTCGCCCTCGACGCAGGTTATGGTTCGCATGAGGCGTTCACCCGAGCGTTTCGCGAACAATTCGGCGTCACGCCCGACTATTGCCGCTCCGTGGGCAGCATCGATCAAATCCAACTCGTGGAGCCCATTCGTATGGACAAATCACTGCTGATCGGCCTCGCCGAACCGCACTTCGAAGAACTCAAAGAATTGCTGATCGCCGGCTATGGCGCGCGTTATACTTTCGAAACGAACCAAGGCATTCCAGCGCAATGGCAACGGTTCGGGCCGCATATCGGCAACGTTGCGCGACAGGTTGGGCCCGAAACCTATGGGGTCGCCTGTAATTTCGACGATGGGGGAAGTTTCGAATACATCGCAGGCGTGCAGGTTTCCGATTTCGGCGCGCTGCCTGAAGGGTTCGCAACGGTCCGGATCCCCGCCGAGCGCTATGCGGTGTTCCGCCATCCTGAGCACGTATCGATGCTGCGGCGCACGCATTACACGATCTGGAACAAATGGTTGCCGGCTTCCGGCATGGCGATAGCGGATGCACCGAACTTCGAGCGCTACGGCAAGGAATTCAATCCGATGACCGGCACCGGCCCGATCGAAGTCTGGATGCCGGTAGGCCGCTGAACAGAAGGGGTCGACGTGGTTAGGCGGAGCGTGGACGACGAGCTTCGAAGCGACGTGCTGGTGGACATCCCGAAGGAGCAGGAACGTCGCTTCGGCTGCGCAGGCAAAATGCTGAAGCCCAGTCGAGCGAGCGTCGAGGCTCTCGTGGAGAAGGTTCCACGCGGCATGGTCCTGACCACAACGCTTCTGCGCAAAGTACTCGCCGAACAGCACGATGCTCAGGTGACTTGTCCGTTCCTGACCAAGCGGGCGTTGATGGCGATCGCGGAAGATCCTGAAACGACGGCGCCCTACTGGCGGGTTGTGATGGGGAGCGGCGAAATGATGACGACCTATCCTGGCCGCGGGATTGAGCAGGCGAGGCGCCTTCGCAGTGAAGGTGTGCGGGTTGCGGGCAAGATTGGAAGGAGCAGAGTTGCGAACCTCAACGACAATCTTGCGGCGCTCTAAGCGTCATTCCAAAAAGTGGTTTTCCGCCTTTCGGAAAAAAAGATGCGATATCAGAGACTACAAGCAGCGACGTTTGTGACGATCCAGGTATCTCTGCTTAGCATGACGAGGCCGGATAGCGCACATGCTGAGATGTCAAAAGCGACGCGAACGACCCGAAGCACACACGTACGTCGTCCTAGTCCGACGGGAGCCGCGAGAATCGGAAATTGCAGTGGTTCGCGCCGCCAGCCAACGTTTGTGTCCTTTCCAGGTGGATGCCTCGCGTTGCATAGGCGTCGAAATCAAGTCCACAAATGTTCGGCAAGATTTCTTTATCTCCATGGCGAGCCGCGAATTTGCAAAAGCCGCAAGCTTTGTAGTTGATGCCGAATTCAAAGTTGTCACCCGGGCCCGGCTCGACGAAATCGTAGACGAAATCTTCCGGAAATTCTTTCTGATGGCTTTTTGTAGCCTGCTCGCGCAGCAAAGTCTGATTCTCTGACGACATGAATTGACGCCCCGAGGCGAGACGTTCCGCTTCGGGCACGGTGAGCAATTGCGCCTTGTAGGTTTCTCGCTCGATTTCGCCGATCACGGACAGCGACACGCCGTGTCGCCGGAGCACTCGGCTGATGGCCATAAAGCCCATGAGACGCATGAAGAAATCGCTCATACGACTTGCCGCGCCTCCGACATAGGGCATTTGGGTGAGCACGATTTCGAATTCGTCCATCACCTCCTGCCTAATTCCATCAATATTGGATAGATGCGCGCGCTCGCACAACATCGCTTCGGCAAGGTCGAGGCGATGGCGCATGGCGGCCTCCATTGCACCGCGATGCGACTCGTAAAAGGGATGGATGATCTCAGCCATTGGACACCTCTCTAGCACAATTAGCCGAAAGCGGTTTCGGTATTGACGTTGCGCTGCTGCATGATGATCTTCCTGAAGGCGTGATCGGTGCCCGCTTTCTCCCGCACGCCCGGGCCCCGCTCAACCGATTGTTTCTGACTGCCTGGAAGAGTTTTTCTATTCTGAAGCCGTCACCTTCATGCCCGGACCCGCACCCATGAGCTATCGCCTGCCCCCTCTGAACGGATTACGCGCCTTCGAGGCCGCCGGCCGCCACCTGAGCTTCAAGGCCGCCGCGACGGAACTCTCCGTCACGCCCGGTGCCGTCAGCCAGCAGGTGAAGCACCTGGAACAGGCGCTCGGCGTGCCGCTGTTCCAGCGCCTGCACCGCAGCCTGATCCTCACCTCGCAGGGCGAGGCCTTGCTGCCGGAAGTGACGGAAGCCTTCGAACGCCTGTCGGAGGCCAGCGACACGGTCGCGAAGGCTCTGAAGACGAAGCCGCTCCGCCTCGGCATCTCGCCGGCCCTGAGTGACGAGCCCGACCGCCTGCTCGCCCGTCTCGCCGGCACGAAGCGCCCGCCCGATTATGTGCGGGCGGTGGCGACCGACGATGTGGCCGATCTTCTCGCCGGCCGCCTCGATGCCCTGCTCCGCCCGGGCCCCGGCCCCTATCCCGGCCTGCATGCCGAAGTGCTAGCGCTCGCGCCCGGCTTCGGAGCCCACAAGAAGGCCTCGCTGGTGGTCTGGCCCGGCCTCGCCCGCTGCCGCGAATTCACCCGGGCGCGGGCGCTCTTGGTGAAGGACTGAAGCAGGACCGATCCGCTCGCGCCGCTGCGCGCCCTGCCGCGCCTCCGCCTCGCTCCTATTGCAAACATACTCGACAATCCACCGCTACAGGTCCGCTGGCACCTTTCGGACCTAGCGATGTCCGGCTTGAGTCTGCAATTCGCCGGATAGCGGACTTGGGTCAAGCCGCGCTCACGAACTTCGTTTTATGAGTACACGCCCTAGCCGAGATAAGCGCGCTGCACCTTCTCGTCATCGAGCAGATCTTTGCCGCGACCGGTCAGGACAATCCTGCCGCTCTCCATGACATAGGCGTAATCGGCAATATTCAGCGCCATCAAGGCGTTCTGTTCGACGAGCAGGATGGTGACGCCTTGCTGGTTGATCGTCCGGATGGTTTCGAACACCTGCTCGACCAGGACCGGGGACAGCCCCATGCTGGGTTCGTCCATGAGCAGCACGCGCGGCCGCCCCATCAAGGCGCGTGCCGTCGCCAGCATTTGCTGCTCGCCGCCGGAAAGCGTCCCTGCAACCTGCTTGAGGCGCTCACGCAGACGCGGAAAGAGCGTCAGCATGCGCTCCTTGTCCTCGGCGACCGCCTGGCGATCCCGGCGCGCGAAGGCGCCCATCGCCAGATTCTCCTCGATCGTCAGCCGGGCGAAGATGCGCCGCCCCTCCGGCACTTGCAGCACCCCCATGGCGGCGATCTCATGGGGCGCGACATCGCCAAGGCTCTCGCCGTCGAGGCGGATGTCCCCGATCCGGGGATGAAGCAGCCCACTGACGGCCCGCAAGGTCGTCGTCTTGCCGGCGCCGTTCGCTCCGACAAGCGTGACGATCTGCTTCGTCTCGACCTTGATCGAGACACCCTTCAGCGCCTCGATATTGTCGTAGAAGACGTGAATATCGTCGATTTCGAGAAGAGCCATGCTGTCTCGCTATTCGTCGCGAGCCGGCGCGATCGGGGTTTCGCCCATATGCTCGATCGCGTGCAGGCGAGCGGCTTCCGGCGCGGCCTTGGGACTGCCGAGATAGGCCTCGATGACCTTCGGGTTGTTCTGGATCTCGGCCGGGGATCCTTCGGCAATCTTCACGCCATGGTCGAGCACCGTCACCACATCCGACATCGCCATGACGACGCGCATTTGATGCTCGATGAGAAGGATGGTGATCCCGAAGGATTCGCGCACCTCGCGGATGAAGGCCATCATCTCGGAGGTCTCGCGCGGGTTCATGCCGGCCGTCGGTTCGTCGAGCATGAGCAGCTGCGGACGGGTCGCGAGCGCCCGGCCGATCTCGAGGCGCCGTTGCTCCCCATAGGCGAGATTGCGGGCCAGCACATCGCCACGGCCCCGCAGCCCGACGAAATGCAGGAGCTTCAGCGCCTCCTCATGGGCCTGTTCCTCGTCCCGCCTGGTGTGCGGCGAGTTGAGCAGCGCGCCCCACCAATGGGAACGCAGATGAAGATGCATGCCGACCAGCAGATTCTCCATGGCGGTGATGTTCCGGAACAGCCGGATATTCTGATAGGTGCGGCTGATCCCGGCGGCCGCGACGCGATCGGGTGTCAGGCCGTCCACGCGCTCGCCGCGAAACCAGATCTGGCCGGCGGATATCTGCAGGATCTGCATGATGCAGTTGAAAACGGTCGTCTTGCCGGCGCCGTTCGGCCCGATGATCGAGTGTATGGCGCGCTCGCGAACCTCGAGATCGAGCTCGCCGACAGCGACGAGACCGCCGAAGCGCATCGTCAGCCGCTCGGTCGTGAGGATCGCCCCTTGCGTCGCGCCCGCCATTTAGTGGCCTGAGCCTTGCGCCGCCGATGACGGCGCGGCAGCGAACATGGCGGCCTCCTGCGGATCATCGGGCACGCCTTCGCCGGCGGCGGCGCGCAGCTCGCGACGACGGGTCGCCGAAGGCCAGAGGCCCTCGGGCTTGATACGCATCATGATGATGAGGACGGCGCCGTAGAACAGGAAGCGGAACTCGCCGAACTCGCGCAGCAGCTCCGGCAAGCCGACCAGCGCCACGGCGCCAACCACCACTCCAGGCAGGCTGCCCATGCCGCCGACGATGATCAGGGCGAGCACGTTGATCGAGATCAAGAGCTGGAAGCTGCTGGGATAGATCGATGTCAGCATGACCGCGAAGATCGAGCCGGCGAGGCCCGCGAAGGCAGCGCCGAGCCCATAGGCCAGGAGCTTGACCTTGACGAGGTTGATGCCGAGCGCCTGCGCCACGTCCTCGTCGTCGCGGACCGCCATCCAGGCCCGCCCGAGGCGCGAATTCTCCAGGCGCCAGGCGAAATAGGCGGCGACCGCCGAGGCCGCGAGCGTCAAGTAGAAGAGATCGACCGGGTCGGCGAGCTCGAAGCTGCCGATCCTCGGCTTCGGGATCTGCAGGATGCCCTGGGCGCCGGCGAGGAGCGGCGCCGCCATGTCCGATTGCACGATGACGCGCACGATCTCGCCGAGGCCCATGGTGGCGACCGCCAGATAGTCGCCGCGCACCCCGAGCACGGGGATGCCGAACAGCACCCCGACGATGATCGAAGCGATGACCGCGATCGGCATCGCGGCCCAATAGGAGAGGCTCGGCAGCATGGTGTAGCTCGCCAGCGCATGCGGGCTGTCGGCGGTCAGGAGCGCCGTCGCATAGGCGCCGACCGCGAAGAAAGCGACGAAACCAAGATCGAGGAGCCCTGCGAGCCCGACCTCGAGATTGAGCCCCATCCCCATGAGGATATAGAGCCCGACCAGCATCATCACCTGGCCGATATAGGAGCCGGCGACGACCGGAAACAGGACGAGCAGGAGGATGAAGAGGACGATCCGCGCGCCCTTGGCATAGCGCTGCTGTGCCGGGCTGAGCCGCGCCAGGCGCTCATCGACCTGCCGGCGCAACATCGTCGTCCACAAGACCGTCGCGCCGGACGCAAGGACGAAGATCACCAGGGCGCCCTCGGGACTGAGGCCCTCCCAGCTGTAGATCGCCTCGCGCAGGTCGCCGACGATCTCGCCGAACTGCATCATGATCTGGATGAGCTCCTGGAAGACCCCGAAGACCATGACGAAGGCGACGCCGACGACGACCGGCTTGCGGATGGTCGCCGGGGCGAGCGAGAGCGCGGCGCCCAGCAGGCCCAGCAACGCCCCGGCGCCGACCAGTATCGCCGGGCCGAGCGGCACTCCAAGCCCGAAGGTCAGCGTCCCGAGCAGAGCGGGCGAGAGGGCGATGAAGATCGGGCGCAAGTCGAGGAACTGGATAGCCAATGCGAGCAGCGCCAGGAGCCCGCCGGCGACCGCCCCGGCGACGAGGCTCGGCAGGACAAGTGGCGCGAATGCGGCGGACGCCCTTCGCGCGGCCACTGTGGCGCCGGCGCCAAGCCCGATCGCGATGAGCGCGGCATCGCCGAGCGACGCGACGCCGACAATGATCCAGCGCGCATCGATCAGGGACAGGATGCCGACGACCGAGATGTAGACCGCGACGACGCCGAAGATGAGGCCGATCCTGAGCGCCCGCTCGAGGGGGGACTGCTCCCGGCGCTGCCGGCGGGTGGCGGGGTTTGTCGTCGCGAGGGTCATGCCCGCTTCTTCGCCATGCGCTCGCCCAAGATCCCGTAAGGCCGGAAGATCAGGACCATGATGAGAAGCGTGAAGGCGATGAGATCGCGCAGTTGATAGGGCGCCGGAATGCCGATCCCATCGAGGAAGAGGGCGGGCCCGACCGATTCGACGATGCCGAGAAAAAGCCCGCCGAGCATGGCGCCGGGCACGCTGCCGATGCCGCCGAGCACGGCCGCGCCGAACGCCTTGATGCCGGGCGTGAAGCCCATGAAGAAATAGACCTGCTTGAACACGAACGCATAACAAACGCCGGCGATGCCAGCCATGGCGCCGCCGAGCGCAAAGGTGAAGACCACGACCTTGTTCACATCGATGCCCATCAGGGCCGCCGCATCGGTGTCTTCCGAGACCGCGCGCATCGCCGTTCCCATCCGGGTGCGTTGCACGATGAGATAGAGGATGAGCATCGAGACGAGGGCTGCGACCACCACCAAGGCTTCGACAAGGGGAATGCCGAAGCCGAAAACGGAAATCACTTCCTTCTGCCATTTCGGATCGGGATAGGCCCTGATCCCCGAGCCGAAGGAGCCGCGGAAAGTCTGTTCGAGGAAGAACGACACGCCGATCGCGCAGATCAGCGGCGCCAAGCCTCGGACATGGCGGAAGGGCCGATAGGCGAGCCTCTCGGTGAGCACCGCGATGGTCGTCGATGTCGTGACGGCGACAGCGAGGATTCCCAGCATTGCCAGCACCGGGCTGCGGTCCAGAAGCCCGGTCTCGGCAAATTGCGAGGCCACGAAATATCCCGAGAAGGCGCCCGTCATCATGATGTCGCCATGCGCGAAATTGATCAGGCGCAAGACCCCGTAGACCATGGTGTAGCCGAGCGCGACCAAAGCATAGACGCTGCCGATGGTGAGGCCGAACACCAGGAAGTCGAACCACTGGGCGGCGGCGTAGCGGCCCTTGATCAAGGTGCCGACCGTGCCGCCGACAACCACGATCACGACACCGATGCGCAATCCCCAGAGGATGACATCGACGAAGGTGAAGCGCGACAGCGAGCTGAGCTTCGGTATCAAGGTCCGGCCTGCCGCGACCTCACGCATTTTGCCTCACCGACCTATTGAAACAAGAGAGCGGCGCCATGGTGCCGCAAGGCGACGCCATGGCGTTTGTGTCAGGCTGAGTAACTGCGATTGTCAGGGCCAGATCTTTTTGGGATTCTCGCCGATCTTGAAGGTCTTCGGGTCCCCATTGGTGAACTCGTAGACGGCGGGCTTGAATTGCGCGCATTGACCGTATTGGTCGCAGCCGATCGGGCCGCTGACACCCTCGAACTTGATCGTCAGCACGGCGTCGCGCAACGCCTTGCGGCCGATATAGGTGACACCGTTCGCGTCCGTCTTCGCCACCTTTTCGATTGCCTTGAAGGCAAGCTCCGCTGCGTCATAGGCATTCGCATGATACCCTGAGATCGGCGCTTCGCCGTAAGCCTTCTTGTAGGCCTCGACGAATTTCGGATAGCCCGTGCCCATCGCTTGCGGCGAGACGTCGGGGTAGGTGATCTTGTATCCGACCGCGGCCGCCCGGGCAGCCTCGACCAGATCGGGCGCCATCTGCCCCGAGCTGCCGATCAGCGGCACTTTCTCGAGGCCCGGTATGTCCTTCGATTGGCGCAGCAGCTGCGCGCCGGCGGCGACGAAGACCGGCGCGTAGATCACATCGGGCTTCTCGGTTGCGACGCGCGTCAGGACGGGGTGCATATCGACGTCGGTCGGCGCCACGGCCTCCTGGGACAGCACGGTCCCGCCGAGCTTCTTGAAATTGTCTCCCATCACCGTGGCGAGCTGCTGGGCATAAGGGCTGCCGTCGTGGATCGTCACGATCTTCTTCGCCTTCAGGACATCGTGCACATATTTCGCGTCCGAGCGGCCCTGATCGATGTCGCTATAGACGGTGCGCATATAGCCGGCATATTCGGGCTTGCGCTCCGGTGCGGTCAGTGCCGGGGCCGTGGTCGCCGTGGCGATATTGGTGACCCCGGCCTTCCACAGAATCGGAGCTCCGGGCGTCGCCGCGCTCGAACAGGCAGGCCCCAAGACGATCGCGGTATTGGGGTTCGCGGCGAGTTTCGTCGCGGCCGTCTGTCCGCCCTCGGCATTGCACAGATCATCCTCGACATTGAGCTTGATGGGGTGGCCGAGGAGCGTGCCGCCATGGTCCTTGATGGCGATCTCGACGCCGCGCTTCTCGTCGATGCCGAGCGCCGAATCGGCTCCTGACATCACCCAATAAGCGCCGAGCTGGATCGGTGCGCCTTTCGGGATCATCAAGACGCCGATGTCGTCGGTGACGGGACCCTTGGTCTCGGCGGCGTTGGCCATGGGGGCCGCGGTCAAAGCTGCCGCGGCCAGTACGACGCATGTCGATATCGGAAGGCAATTGCGATATTTCATCTTCTATCCTCCCTCGTGAAGCCGTGATTTCTATCCTTCCGGCAGTGCTCATCGAGCTGACGGATTGCGGCACGTGATTGTCCCGCTCGCATCCGAGCAGGACAACCTTATCATCGCTGCGGCCAGTCGTTCACGACGACCTCGAAATGCTGGACTGTGGGCTCCTTTCCGATCATGTACTCGGGATCTTTGGGCAGGTGACGAACTTTTTCATAATCGTCCCCCGCGAACAGCTTGATGGCCTCGAAGGAATCCCAATAGGAATGAACCTGGAAATCCGCGATATCGTCGCGGACCGATCGCAACATCTGGACGCCGCGATTGCCCGGGATCGCCGCAATCTTGCGGACCCCCGCCTCGTGAAGATAGCTCGTGTATTCGTCTGCCCTGGCCGCGAACGTCTGTCCGCGCCAGATCCGCGCGATCAATCTTGTCGGATTAGCGGTCGAGATTCCTGCTGATGCCGCCCGCCCCGGCGCATCTCCAGGCGGCGCGGCATCGCCGGTCTTGGCTGAGACTGACATTGCGCTCTCCCGGATCTTGTCCTCGCCCCCGATATCTTTGTTTTTCTGCCGTTACGTCGGACACGAGGCGCTACGATCAGGATCGGAGCCCGCATGATCGTTATAACCTATCAAGATAATTGAAGAGGTTACAATGTAAATCGGGACTTCCGGCTCTCCGCGTCATGAGGCGCTGCGGGGCCCCAGTCATGGACCGCGCCCGTGAGCTCAGGCGCGCGGGATCGGCAAGATCTGACCGATCTGCCCTGCCCATGGTCACTGATCGGCAAGGCTTGTGAGGATGCGGGATCATCACGGCCAGGTCCGGCTCCATTGGCTCACAAAGAAAATTGTTTTTAATCAGCATGATGCGTCGCGACACCGATCTCGGGCACGGCCGCCCCCGCGGTCCAAGCCGCTCCCCTGGCTTGCGCCAAAAACGGTGATGGGCTCGATCCGGACGGCAGGCGAGGCCTGCGAAATAGTCCTCAGCCGGCCGATGCGCGGCGGTGATGTCCCGCCGCTCACATTGCGGCGAATTGCTTCTCGACGGCCTTGTGGTCCTTCCTCCACGCCTCATAGATCGACGCCGACATGGGGTCGGGGAAGATATCCTCGACAGATTTCGCGACACCGTCGACGATGGCTCTGGCGACATCGGCCGGGCTCGTCTTCGGCATGTCGACGCCAGCCAGCATGTCCGTGTCGACGGCGCCGGGGAAAACGCTGTGCACTGCCACCATCCGGCTCGCAAGCCCGGCACGTAACGACTGGCTCAGCGACCACGCCGCGGCCTTCGAGGCGTTGTAGGCGCCAAGGCCCGGCATGCTGGCGAGTGCCACGAGAGTGAGGATATTGACGATGGCACCTCCGCCATTACGCTCGATGACCGGCGCGAAGCTCCGGGACATGGAGAGGACGCCGTAGAAATTCGTGCCGAAGTTGCGCTCGAACGCTTCCCGCGGGGTCTCGAGGACAGTGCCGAAGTCCAACACGCCGGCATTGTTGATCAGGAGCGTGACGTCGCCGGCCCGCTCGGCGAGAGCCGAGACGGATCGTTCGCTGGTGACGTCGAGCGGGACGGCGACGACCCGCCCGTCGCCCAGGAGGCCGTCGAGCTTCTCGACGCTGCGCGCGGCGGCAAAGACTTTCGCGGCGCCGGCGGCAAGCAGGGCGTGGACGAGGGCCCGGCCGATGCCGCGATTGGCGCCGGTCACGAGGGCGGTGGAATGTGCGATATCCATGTTGGGATCTCCGAGGGTGGCGACGGCCGGAGCTTTCCCGATAGTCATCTCGAGAAAAAGCGAGGTCTGGCACCACTCTCGTGCGAGACCTGCACGAATGTGGTGCGGGGCCGTCGGCGGCCGCGTTCCGCGGTCTTACAGGCGGCAAGGAATATCGAAGACCAACAATCCGGGCTTTTCCAAAGGCAGCTGCGCCACGACCTCGCCGGTTGGATTGAGGACAGCCGTGGGACCCCAGGAAATACGCCCATCGCGCTCGCCGGTCACATCGGACGAGACGAGCCAAAGGCCTGTTTCACGGCATCGCTCACCCCGTACGGAATTGTGCACGTCCTTGAACGCCTCCGACGTCTTGCGGCGGTGCATATTGTTGGCCGGGCACACGATCAAGGAGGCGCCGAGGTCCGCTATCTTCCGCGCCGCCTCGGGAAAGCTCGTGTCGTAGCAAATGTTGATTCCGAAACGCAGACCGGCAATCTCGAAGATATGGCTATCGCTTCCAGCGTCGAAAATGTGTTCGCCGCCGAGGAGGTGCGCCTTGCGATAGCGACCGATGACGGCGCCGCGATCCACCACGATGGCAGTGTTGAACAATCGCCCTTCCTCTACCTCGATCAGCCCCATGACCATCATCGGTCCGGTCTTCGGGAGCCGGTTCAGCACAGCCTCGAATGCGGGTGACCCGACGTCCAGAGCGTTTCGTCGTGCCGGTGCCTCGTCGATCAGATACCCCTGAAGGAAGCCTTCGGGAAAACACAGCAGCGAGGCGCCTTCGGCTTCGGCGCGCGCGGCGACATCTGCCACGCAGTTCAACGCCGCCTCGATGTCTTCCCGAAATTCAACGGTCTGGGCGGCGGCGATTCTTGCGGTCTTCATGGCTAAGATATGCTCTATTTCGGCTCGGGCTTCGAGAGCCGATCATCCATCATCCTCTGGTCTATGGAAGAAAGGGCATTCTCTCCCTCTTCGAGTTTCCGATTCAGGACGGCGGCGGCCGTATCTCTCCGCGCACGGATTCCACGAATTCCCGCAGCGCCATGCCGATCTCGTCGGCCGAGTCCTCCTGCAGGAAATGCCTCCCTTTGACCGTGACTTCGCGCTGGTTCGGGAAAGTCCGACAGAAGGCGCGATCGCTCCCGGTCGCGGTGATGATCGCCCCTGGGTCGCCGGCAACGAAGAGTTTGGGAATAGGGCTTTCCGCCAACCATTTCCCGTAGCTCTCGACGATCGCCGTGACGTCGGCGGGCTCGCCATCGATCGGGATCTGCCGCGGCCAGACGAGGGTCGGCAGCCGCGCCTCCCTTTCGCCGAAGGGCGCGCGATAGGCGGCCATCTCTTCCTCGCTCAGCGCGCGGATGATGGCCCGTGGCAGCACCATTTCGACAAAGGCATTTTGATCGAAAACCAGAGACTCGCCTTGCTCGGAGCGCAGCGCGCGGAAAATGCCGCCGGCCTCCCCGAAATCCTGCCAGCGCCGCGGTTGGACGATCGCCTCCATATAAACGATGGCGGCGATGTGCTGGGGATAGCGGAAGGCGCGGTAGAATCCGAGCGCCGATCCCCAATCGTGAACGACGAGAATGACGTTCCTGACGAGATCCATCGCCTCGAACCAGGCGTCGAGATAGCGGGCGTGATCGACGAAGCGATAGGAATAGGTCGGCGACCGTTTCGATCTGCCCATGCCGACAAGGTCAGGCGCGAGGCATCGTCCGCGCCCGCTCACATAAGGGATGATGTTGCGCCAGAGAAAGGACGAGGTCGGGTTGCCATGGAGGAACACGATCGGGTCCCCCTCCCCGGTATCGACATAGCTCATCTCGGTGTCGAGCACGGTGATGCGCTTCCTCGGATGAGGATCGTTCGCTTGCATGCCTGTTCCTTCCTGTGGCCGGAATCCCACCGATATCGTGGCCTCCATCATCGGCCCGTTCTTTTATCGCCGCTGGTTCTCGCGCGAGCCGATCGACGACAAATTCGTGAGGAGCGTGGTCGCCAGCCTCGTCGCCAGGCTGAAGCCCAAGCGATGATCGCCACGGAGCTTGCTCGACCCCTTCGCCTCATCACCCTGCGACACCGGCTGCCATCGACCGCCGAGCAGGCATGTCCGCGAAAGCCAGCCCCCTTGCCGCCAATTCCTCGCTGAGCTGCCACAGAAGCCGACCGTCCTCACGGTCGCGCGGATCGTTGTCCGGTGCGATGCGCTTGAGCTTTCTGATTTTCATGAACAGAGCGCCCGTCACGCCTTCGAGGTCCTTGGCCAGCAGCAGCCTCATGGCCGCCTCGGCAGCATCCTGAGGCGTCTGCCCCAGCAACGGGTCGAACAGCAGCGGCACGAGCACCCTCATCCATAGGGGGAATCCGCGCCGGATTTGCGTCTTCACCACTCCGATCTTGAGACAGGTGACCGTGACCTGTGGATCCGGCGATTGCGACGGCAGACGCTGCGCGAGTTCGGCTGTGAACAGGTCATTGGCCCGACAGGATTGCATGACTGCGCGCAGCGTGGCGAAATTCGAGGTGAGGTTCACATCCTCGAAATGGACCTTGCCGCCCTGCGCGGCTCCACTCACGATGACGATGCGAGCCGCCCGTTCCGGCCCGCCACCTGCCAAGAGCAGAGGCAGCAAGTGCCGGGTCAACGCGAAGCGGCTCAAATAGTTGATGGCGAAGTTCGATTCGATGCCCTCGGCCGTGAGTTCGCGGCGGCCGAGGACGACGCCTGCGTCATGCACCAGATAGTGCAGCGAGGGCCAGCGCGCGCCGACTTCGTCCGCGAGCCGCTTCACATGCCGCATGAGGCCGAGATCGGCCTGCAGATAATCGACATCGCAATTTTCCGTCGACAGGCGCAACTCCTGCTCCGCCCTTGCACCCTTCTCGGCGTCCCGCCCGACGATGATCAGACGGCAGCCCCGCCGGGCGAGCCCTCGGGCGATCTCCTTGCCGATACCGTCCGTGCCTCCGGTAACCAGGGCCGTCCTGCCGTGGAGACACAATATTGGTTCGGACGGCGCCGACCGCGAGCCAGCCTCGTGCTCTTCGTCGGGCATCAGCCGACCTTCGCATCGAGAGCGCGGCGCTTCGTCTCCATCAGCACGCAAAGGAGCGAGACGACGAGGATCACCACTTCCGGGATCAGCAGACGCACATTCTGGCTGAGGGTGCCGTCCTGTTCGACGCCATAGAGCCTGACCACCAAAACCACCGCCGAGACGGTGACGATGGACGACAGCGCCGCCAAATGTCTTCGCGACGAGAACAGGCAGAACGCCAGGATCGCGGTGAAGCTCAAGGGAAAGCCGCCAAACCCTGCCCGCATAGTGGTGTAGCCGGGACCCGGCTCGAGGGTGATGCCGGAACTCGCGGCCGCGTGCTGCGGGTCAAGGGCGAATTTGAGACCGATCATCGCGAAGAGAGCAGCGACCGCCAGGATGATGAGGCGGTTCAGCCAGGGCGCGAGCCTCCAGAAATTCATGATGTGCCTCGTGAAGACATTTCCAGCGGCATCCGGCGCGGCGCCACAAGCTGCTCGACAAGCAACCCCACGAGCTCGGCGCTGACGCGCCAAAGCCGCGCCGCAACTTTGGTATCGCGGGTCACGGGCTTGGTTCGCCTCTCCCGTTGCCCCAAGAAGAAGCGGCCCGACAGGCCCGCCACTTCCGGCGAGGAGGCCAGATAGATCGAGGTGCCGGCGCCCTTCTCGGGGCTGGCGAAGAGGAAGGGGATCTGCTTCATCAGCAGCGGGAAGAGAGATGGCAGGCCGCGCATATCATCCCCGAAGCGGGTCGCGGTCGGACCTGGACAGAGGCAATTCGCCGTAACGCCGCTGCCTTCGAGGCGTCGCGCCAATTCGTAGGTGAAGAGGATGTTCGCGAGCTTCGATCGACGGTAAGCGCCAAGAAAATTATGGTGCCTCTCGCTCTGCAGATTGTCGAAATCGAGAGCGGAGCTGTAGGTCTGCGCTGCCACCGTGACGATGCGGCCGGACGGTGCCGCGCGCAGCAGGTCGAGCACGAGATTGGTCAACAAGAAGGGGCCGAGGTGATTGGTCGCGAAGGTCTTCTCGATGCCGTCGGCGGTCAGCTCGCGGTCGGCGAAGATGCCGCCGGCATTGTTGACCAGCACGTCGATGCGATCGAACCGAGCGTGCAGCTCATGTGCAAGAGCGCGAATTGCGATCTGCGAGGACAGATCCGCGATCAACAGCATGGGCGCCTCGCCCTTCGCGGCGTTCGCGACCTCGTCCCTTGCGGCAGCTCCACGACCGGCATCGCGACAGACCATGACGATGGTCGCGCCGAGTTCGGCAAGCCGCCGCGCGGTCGCGAAGCCGACGCCGCTATTCGCCCCGGTGATGAGCACGACCTTTCCGCGCATCGCTTCAGGCCTTCGCGGTTGCGCGTGCGACGGCGAACATATTGATCAGGTTGCCGTCCGGATCGCGGAACAACATCGACCGATTGCCCCAGGGCTGCGTCTTGGGCTCCATGACGAATTCAGCGACGATGGCCTGCAGCCGCAGCCGCTCCGCGTCGACATCCTCGACCTCGAAATCGAGGATCATCGAGCGGTTCGCTTGCGGAGTTGCGGCGCCTGCGCTGTGGAGATCGATCACCTGCCGGCTGCTGATCGCCAGCGCCAGCTCGGCGCCATGAAACTCGACATAGCGTTCATCGCCGACCGGGGTCATCCCGGTCACCTCTTGGTAGAATCGAGTGAGACCCGGAACATCGTTCGTGACGATTCTTGCGTGAGCGAGTTTCATGGAAGCATCCGCCTTTGAGAGCTGTCGGTTCAGGCAGTCCAGCCGCGCCAAGAAGCGCTTCAGCCGCCTGCGGTTGATGAAGCCCGCAGGACGGGGGCTTCTTGCGTACGGTGAACGCCTGCGGCGGCCGGATCGAGCGCCTCGTTGCGCCGCGAATAGAGCTGCCAGATGATCAACCCCGTGCTCACCACCAGCATCGGGACGAAGAAGCTCAGAACCAGCCAGGAAACTCCGCTGGCCGCTCCCATGAGATGTTCGCGGACGCCGCCGCGTATGTTGGCGATGGTGTCGTAGACGGTCTCGGCCGCCAGCAGCCAGACCAGAGGGATGGCAAGACGGGCGCGCTGACGGAGCAGCGCGATCGCGATGAAGGCGATGATGGCGCCGCCGACATCGCCAGCTACGATCTCCATCGCCCCGCCATCCGAGATCGGAAAGCCGTCGCGTTGCGCGGAGAAGACCTGCAAGGCGACATAGCGGAACACATGCACCCAGATGAGCGCGATCAAGGCATCGGCGCGCGCGCTTCTGTTGAGCCAGGGCGCCACGTGCCACCGCGCGATCGCTGCGAACACGATCAAGCTGAGAAGCTGGGCGGATGCCTGTGCGGGCAACAGGACATTCATTGTTGCGCTCCGGAAAACGGCCGGTCGAGAGCAGCTGCGGAACTGCCTGCGGCGACGAGGCGCCGGCCGAAGACCATCCGCCTCAGCAAGCCGTCCTTCAGGATCAGCGTGTGGTAGAGCGCGCCGGCGACGTGCAGCGCGATCAGCGCCATCAGCAGCCGCGAGAATAGGTAGTGAACCGTCCGTATCGGGAAGACCCAGAAATCGCTGGGCAGAGTGCCACCGTCGCCGAAGACGATGCCGGGCAAGCCGGTCTGAAGCGCCATGAAGGCGCCGCTGCCCGCCATCCCGAGCACAGCGACATAGAATAGCCGGTGCGACGCGAAGGCCAGACGATCCAAGGTCGGGTTCCCGGCCGAAGCCGGCGCCGGGTGCTCGGTCCGCACCCGCACGACGAGGCGCACGAGCATCAGCAGCAGGATCAGCGCGCCCCCGCTCATATGGCTGCGCAGCGCTTCGAGCTTCATGGGATCGCTGTTCGGGATCTTCACCATCACCAAAGCGCCGAGCGCCAATGCGGCGACGATCAGCACGGCGAGCAGCCAGTGCAACGCCACGAGCAGCGGGTGGTAGCGCGAAACCTTGATCATGCTCAGTTCTCTGTCGAGGGACGCGGTCCGGATCGGCAAAAGGGTGGGCAAGCTCAGATCCCCATGCTGGTCCGCTCAGCAGGTAGGGTTTTGCCGTTTGTTCGACAATCTGGCATTATCCGCATGACCTCATCGGAGAATCCGAACAATGCGCAAGCCGGGCTTTGCGGAGATGACGGCCTTCGTGGCGATCGCCGAACGTTCGAGCTTCGCCAAGGCTGCGATTCATCTCGGCATCTCGCGCTCGGCTCTCAGCGAAACGATCCGCATCCTCGAAGACAAGCTGGGCGTCCGCCTGCTCAATCGGACGACCCGCAGCGTCGCCTTGACCGAGGTTGGCGAGCGCCTGTTGGCGGCGCTGCGACCTGCCCTGGATGGCTTTGAAGCCGCGGTCGAGTCCATCAACATGTTTCGCGACAAGCCGGCCGGGCATCTACGTCTCACGGTTCCACGCCCGGCCGCGAGAGTGGTGCTCGCGCCCGTACTCGCAAAATTCCTCGCGGCCTATCCTGCCATCACCCTCGAAATCGTCACCGACAGCGCGCTCACCGACATCGTGCGCAATCGCTTCGACGCCGGCATCCGGCCCGGGCATCGTGTCGAGCGGGACATGATCGCGGTGCGCGTGGGAGAGGATGCGCGTCCCACTATCGTTGCCTCGCCGGGCTATCTGCTTCGCCACCCCCGCCCGAAGGTGCCCGGAGATCTGCAGGCCCATAACTGCATCCGCCAACGCTTCGCCAGCGGCGTGATCCCTCAATGGGCATTCGAGAAGCGCGGCAAGAGCCTCGAGGTCATGGTCGAGGGTTCACTCATCGTCAGCGATGGCGATATTGCGGCGCGTGCGGCCGTGGATGGAGCCGGCATCGCTCGCTTGCCGCTGAGCTCGGTCGAGGATCTCGTCCGGCAGGCACGGCTCATTCCCTTGCTGCAGGATTGGGCGCCACGTTCGGTGGGCTTCTTCCTCTATTATCCCAGCCGACGCCAGACTCCCGCTGCCCTGCAAGTGCTCGTCGATTTCCTCAAGGCGCAGGCGCGACATGATGGCGGCCCGCAAACCGCTTGAAGGACAATCGAAGGAAAGTCGCCGCTCATCGCCCCGAGGCTGTCACCGAGGCGCGCCGAGCGACGACCTCCTCATAGGCCGCCTGCAGCCTGGCGCCGACCGAGGCTCGGGCGGATTTCGAGCGGCGCGCCCCGGACGCATCCCGCGGCAGGCCGAGATGGGTCTCGCGCAATTCGCACATGAACTCGTCCCACATCTTCGGGCCGCCCTCGGCGAGCAGTTGCGCACGGATGCCGAGCTCTTCGCTCACGGGGAGGAACTTGTATCCCCAGCTGGCCATCTGGGCGAGAACGGGAAGCAGCTCGATGCCCTGTTCGGTGAGGCTGTAGATCGCCTTCTGCTTGTGGCTCGGATCGTCGGCCTTGCTGATGATCCCCGCCTCGAGAAGCCGACGCAGGCGATCAGCCAGAATGTTGGAGGCGATGCCCTCCTCCGACTGCGTGAGCAATTCCCGGAAATGGCGCCTGTTGCCGAAGATCATGTCGCGAATGATCAGGAGGCTCCACTTATCGCCCACCACCTCGAGCGTGAGATTGATTGGGCAACCCGACCTGTGTTCGTCGCTCATGCGTCACCCTCGAAAGAAATCCGCGTCGCCCAAAAAACCCAGTTGCATTATGACATCAATGATCCTAAGATGCAACTGCTTGCTAATTGCAATCACTTGTAGAGGGCGCCACAGTGGCCGGCCGCAGCATCACTTCGTCATCGCGCACGGCTGCGATCGACATGCCAGGCCGATCGCTGCGCCGACCCGCCGCCTGACACGGATGAACGAACAGCCAAACTGAAGAGTGCCCACATGTCTCTCAAGCTCTATTTCCATCCGCTGGCGTCCTTCTGCCAGAAGGTGCTCATCGCCCTCTACGAATGCGAGACGCCCTTCGAGCGGCACATCGTCGACCTCGGCGACGATGCCAGCCGCGCAGCGTTCTTGAAGATCTGGCCGATCGGGAAATTCCCCGTGCTGCGCGACGAAGCAAGGGGCCGCACGATCCCGGAATCGAGCATCATCATCGAGTATCTGGCGCTGCACCACTCGGGCAACGCGAAGCTCCTGCCCGCAGATCCGGATCTCGCCCTGCAGGCGCGCCTGAGCGATCGCTTCTATGACTGCTACGTCGAAGTGCCCATGCAGAAGGTGATCACCGACAGGCTCCGTCCCGCCGGACAGAATGATGCGCACGGCGTCGAGCAGGCGAAGACGTTGCTACAGACGTCTCTCGGCGTCATCGACCGGGAGATGGCGACCAAGACCTGGGCTATCGGCGATACTTTCAGCATCGCTGACTGCGCCGCCGCACCGGCATTGTTCTACGCCAATATGGTGCAGCCCTTCGGCGACAACCACAAGAACGTGGCGGCCTATTTCAACCGCCTTAAGCAACGACCGTCCTTCGCTCAGGTCCTCGAGGAGGCACAGCCTTATCTCAACATGGTGCCGAAATAGCGCGACCCCTAATCGTGCATTGCCGGCTGGAAGCCGGCGGTCCGAAGGTTGCGCCCAGCTGAACCGTTGTGCCAACGCCCTTTTGGATCGCTGGCTTCCAGCCGGCAGCACAACCCGAATTTGTTGGGGCTCGGCCTTTTTCGCCTGCCCTCAGTCAGCCCGGACGAGCTGAAATAGAGGCAGGCTGAAGTGACCGAGAGGAGCCCGGTTGGACCTTCCGGCGACCCGCGGAGCCAGCATTTTGGGCGGCGCCTCCGCTCCCGCACACGGGATTTCGTCAGCGGCGACGGGATCTGGGATTGAGCTCTCATTCTTTGATATATGCGCCTTCGGAGAAGCAGCCACCGCTTCGCCCGGAATTGCGCCGACTGCCGCATCGGCGTTCCGAGATGCATTTGGAGTTTCTGTCCATGGCCGCCTTCATCGCTCTGCTTCGCGCCGTCAATGTCGGCGGAACGGGCAAGCTGCCGATGAAGGAGCTCAAAGCCGCCTGCGAGGAGGCCGGGTTGAAACAGGTCTCGACCTATATCGCCAGCGGCAACATCGTCTTCGAGAGCGCCAAATCCGCCGCGGCGGTGAAGAGCCTGATCGCCGGCCTCTTGCGCGATCGCTTCGGCCTGACCAAGAACCATGCGCTGATCCGTAGGTCCGACGACCTCGCCAGGGTGATCGCCCGCAACCCCTTCGCGGACGCCGCGGCCGAGCGACCCAAGCTGCTGATCGTCGCCTTCCTCGATGGCCTCCCGCAAGCCGGCGCTGCCGAGGCGCTGGCCGCCTTCGACGGACCGGAGCGGCTGCATCTCGACGGCGACCACCTCTATGTCGACTATAGGGAGAGCATCGGGAAATCGAAGCTGACACCCGCCGTCCTCGACAAGGCGCTGAAGGTGCCGGCGACCGGCCGCAACTGGAACACCACCAACACGCTTTTGGCCATGGCGCGGGCGCTCGAGCATTAGCGTCCGTCGATCCGGTCTCGGAGACCCCGTTCATGCCTGTATTCATCGTGCTCTTGCGAGCCATCGGGCCGGCGACCCATGTCAAGATGTCGATGAAGGATCTGCGCGACGGCTGCGAAGCCGCGGGGCTCGAAAAGGTCGCGACCTATATCCAGACCGGCAACCTCATCGTTCGAACCCGCAAATCGGCTGCGACCGTGCACAGGATCGTCGCAGGCGTGTTGCGCGGCTTCGATCTCGCCAATCACGTCGTGCTGCGCAAGCCCGAAGACCTTGCGGCCCTCCTCGCCGCCGATCCCTTTCCCGAGGCCGCCGCGGTTCGGCCAAGCGGATTGGCGGTCTGCTTCCTGGACCGGGCGCCGAGCAGCGACGGTCTCGCAAAGCTCGAGCGCTATCAGGGGCCGGAGCGGTTCAAGCTCATCGGCCACGACCTCTGCATCGATTATGTCCAGGGCGTCACCGGCTCCAAGCTGATGCCATCGGTGATCGAGCGCTGGCTCGATACGCCCGCTACAGCGCGAAACTGGAATACGGTGCGAAAGCTTGTGACGATGGCGCGGGCGCGCTGAACAGGCCGAAGTAGGTCTCGCGAAGATGTGACGGCCATCCTGCTGGTGCGTTTGGTTGACAGTGTCGCTCCTCGCCCGAATACTGGACGAATTCCACGAAATGGGGAGGAAATAATGTTCCAAAAATTGGTAATGACTGGCGCAGCGGCAGCGCTGAGCGTCCTGATTGGCGCAGCCGGGAAGATGCCAGCCAAAATGTCGCTGATGAGCGACGACATCAAGCCCGGCGCCACGATCAACGAGGAGCAAGTGTTCAAAGGGTTCGGATGCGCCGGCGGCAATGTCTCGCCGCAATTGAGCTGGAAGGGCGCGCCGGCCGACACCAAGAGTCTCGCGCTGACGGTCTACGATCCCGACGCCCCGACCGGCAGCGGCTTCTGGCATTGGGTCGTCTTCAACATCCCGCCGACCACACCCTCCCTGCCGAAGAATGCCGGCGACCCCAAGGCGAACCTTGCCCCGGCGGGCAGCGTGCAGAGCCGCACCGATTACGGCACGCCAGGTTATGGTGGCCCGTGTCCGCCGAAAGGCGACAAGCCCCATCACTACATCTTCACGATCTTCGCGGTCGATGTGGATCATCTCGACGCCGATGCGAACGCTTCGGCCGCGGTGGTCGGCTTCAATCTGCACTTCCACACGCTCGCCAAGGGCAGTTTCATCGGCCGATATGGCCTTTGAAAGCTGCCCGAGCGGAGCTCCGCGGTGGCGGAGCACCGCTTGGCGCGGGGCCCCTGCCCCCTTGCCGAGGCAGATATAGCCGAGCGCGGCTTCAGGGGCGGCAGCCGACCTTCCGGCGGCCGGCGCTCAGACGAGCGCCATGATGCCTTTCACGACCGCCAGGATGAAGCCGAAATTGAGGATGAGGCCGAGCGCGCCGAACAGGGCCGCGACGCTCATGATCACGCCATCACGCTCGACCAGCGCCAGCCCGATCAGGCAGATCGACACGCCCATCGGGATCTGCCCGATCAGGGGGGCGGCGCAAACGAGGCCCACCGAGACGATCAGCAACAGCAGGCCGGCCCCGCGCAACTCCCAGGACACCGGCAGGAAGCTCAAGCGGCGGCTCGAGAAGCGCTCGAGCTTGCGCAGCACCGGCGTAGCGCGCGCCAAGACGCTGACGAGCCGGTCATGCGCCACCGAGGCCGCGAGCGCACGCGCCGGCAGCCAGGGGTGCCGGCGGCCGAGCACGATTTGCAAGGCGATGAAGACGAGCAGGAAGCCGCAGAGCAAGGGGATAGGCGGCGGCAGGGGCAGGACATTGGGCAGGCCGAGCACGACCATCAGCAGCGCGAAGCCGCGATCGCCGAGCGAAGCCACGATCTCGCCGAGCGTCACGCGCACGCCATGGGTGTTGGCGGCGATGTCGTTCAGGATATCGGAGGTGTGACGAGCAGCGGACACGCGCGACGACGATTCCAGACCGGGGAAACGCCGCGGGCATATCGGCGCGCTGCCCTTCTAGCCGATCTCGAGGCGGAGCAAAAGATCGTCGACCCGGCCGCGCGGCTGCGCCACCATATTCTCTCGGAACCAAGCGTTATAACAACAAGTTGAGCCGGTGATCTTGGCGAAACCGGACGCTCCAACGTCACCGAACCGACCCACGCGGGCTCAGTTGATGGCATATTCCTTGTCGAGCAGGCGCAGCTCGCAGGGCTTGATCAATTTCGAATGGGCCACACGCACGGAGTGCAGACGCCCGTCGAGCTTCTCGGTCCAAAAGTCAAGAAAGTCATGCAGCACCGGAAAGCGCGGCGCGACATCATAGTCCCTCCAAATATAGCTTTGCAGAAAGAACGGGTAATCGGGCAGGCAGTAAAATATCTCTGCCGTCGTCAACCCATAGCCGGCAAGTTGCCGGATGAAATCCTTGGAGACCATTCCGTCCTCCTTGCGAGAGAGAAGCGGCCATGCGTCGGACGAATCATCATCCGACGAAGGCGTTAACCCTTAGTTACGCAGGACAGGCCCGAGGTTCATCGACAAACACTAGCATTTCTCCGCCTGACCTGCAGGCGCCATCCTGGATATGGTATCGCAAAATCCGTGCCGCCAGAAGTTTTAAGCTCTTCGGCAGCTTTTGGGGCCGCGCTTCCGCGATTTCGGCCCTGCCCTTACGGGGTACGCCGGCCGTGGCTGCGACCTGTTGTCGTTGCTCTTGATCGCGTCGCAAGGGCGCGTCTTCCTTGGGGACATCATGCATCCAAGGCTGACTTCAACGCCTCGCCGGAGCCTTTACCCGGCCGGCTGCACCGCCGGCCGCGCGGCAATGGGCTCGACGTCGCGGCGCGGAAAGAACAGCGCCCCGACGAAGATCAGAGCGCCGCATATCGCCAGGATGCGGTAGGCGCCGACGAATTCGCCGGTCGCGTCATGCATCTTGGCCGCCATGGTGACGGCGAAAGCCGCGACCGCGAAGTTCAGGAAATAACGCACCGCATAGATGCGCCCTCGCAGCCGGTCGGGCGCGTATTTCGCGGTCATCGCCTCATTGACCGTGACCTGCCCGAACTGGCCGAGCATCGCCACCATGGCGGCGCACGGCGCCGCAATGCCGAAGGCGTTGATGAGGAAGAACAAGCCGATCATCTGCAACCCGGCGGTGACCAGGAACACGGTTCCGAGCGAGAAGCGGTCCATGCAGCGCCCGACGGTGAATTGCGCGAGAGCGCCGACGATCGTCACCGCCGTGGTCACGGCGCCCGCTGCGGTTGCCGAATGCACGAGATCGGGCAGGCGCTCCTCGAAGAATTTCGGGAAGGTGACGCTTGCCACGTTGAAGATGAGGCCGGCCGCGAAGGTGCAGAAGAACAGGATGCCGAAGACGCGAAACACCGTGAAGCGCGAATGGCTACCCGCATGCGGGCTCTTGCGCGTGGCGCGTTCGGCCGCGGCCGGCACCATGCGCATGAAGGCCACCCCGAGCCCCAGCGCCGCGATGCCCGGGAGGATGAAGGCCATGCGCCAGCCGGCGAGATCGGTGACGGCGCCGGTGACGAAGGGCGCCGCCGCGATGGCAAGATTGCCGAACACGCCGTTGAGCCCGATGACGCGCCCCAGGCGCCCGGGAGCAGCGCTCGCCACCATCATCGGCGCCCCGACCGGATGATAGATCGAGGCGACGAGGCCGATCGCCCCCAAGCCGACCGCCAGCGTGAAGAAGGAGTTGGTGGCCGCGGTCGCGAGGCAGGCGAGGCCCGAGCCGAAGAAGAAGATGATCATCATGCCGCGCCGGCTCCAGCGGTCGCCGAGCCAGCCCGAAGGGAGCGAGCCGAGGCCGATCAGCACGAAGGAACCGAGCGACAGCTGCAGCAGCGTGCCGTAGCTCACCTCCGGAAAGGCCTTTTCCATGGCGAGGATGGTCGTCGGGTAGATGAGCATGATGTAGTGGTCGAGCGAATGCCCGAGATTGGCGAACCAGATGATGCGGTTCTTCTGCGTCTCAGGCACGGCGGACATGGCTCGGCTCTCAGCTGCGGATCAGGCTTTCGTCCCGCCTATAGCTTGGCTGCGGCGAGGCGTCTTGCCAAATATCGTCGCGAATCGGACAAACACATATGCGCAGCTCAAACGCCGCCGATTACCAACATGTGCCGCGTCCGCTCGCCGTGATGGCGCAGACCTTCCCGCCCGGCTATCGCGGCAAGGCGCATGCGCATCCGCGCGCCCAGTTCCTGCACGCCATCACGGGGGTGATGCGTGTCGCGGCCGCGAAATCGGTTTGGGTGATACCTCCCGATCGCGGCTTGTGGATCCCGCCCGGAACCATCCATGCGGTGCAGGCGCGCGGCGCCGTCGAGGTGCGCACCATCTATCTCGCCCGCGCGGCGATCGGCGCCTTGCCGTCGAGTTGCTGCGTCCTGATCACGACGCCCCTGTTGCGTCACCTGATCCTCGCCGCCCTCGAGGAACCGGTCGACTATGACGAGGTTGGCCGCGGCGGGCTGATCTTCAGGCTCATGCAGGACGAGCTCTCGCATCTGCCGCGCACGCCGCTCGGCGTGCCGATACCGCACGGCAAGAGATTGAAGAGCGCCTGCGACCGGCTGCTCGCAAATCCCGCCTCGAGGCTCGGCCTCGAGGAGCTGGCGCGCGAGGTCGGCGCGAGCCCGCGCACCCTGGCGCGCGAATTCGCTGCCGAGACCGGGTTGAGCTTCACTGCCTGGCGCAACCGCCTGCGGCTTGCCGAAGCGAGCGCGCAGCTCGCCGAAGGGTTGAGCGTCGCCGAAGTGGCGCGTCGCTGCGGCTATGGCAGCCCGAGCGCGTTCACGGCCATGATGCGCCGAACGCTCGGCGCCGGGCCGCGCGATGTCCGCGCGCAGCCGGCTCGCGGCAAGCCGCGACGCGGACCGGACGACGAGTAGCAAATGCGGGTTCAGGGCCGGCCTAATTTGGCGCGCATGCTCTCCAGAGCCGCGGGCGTGTCGGCATCGATCAGCACGGCATCGTCGGCGATCTCGACGACCTCCACATCCTCGCGTCCTTGCAGCAATTTGCGCGCGCCGGCATCGCCGCTGAGGGTCACGATCTCCGGGAAGAGCTTGCGCGCCACCAGCACCGGATTGCCCCATTCGCCCGCATGCACCGGCACCACCGCGCCCACTGCCGGCACCTGCTCGAAACGTGCCATCAGCGCACCGATGATGCCGGCCCCGACGAGCGCCATATCGCCCAGGCAGATGACGGCGCCCGCTGCGGACTGGGGAACGGCCCCGATCCCGGCGATGAGCGAAGTCGAAAGCCCCTGTGCGTAGCGGGGATTGTGGACGTGCAGCAGGTCGAGCCCGGCGAGCGCCTCGGTCAGGGCCTTCGCCTCATGCCCGCTGACCAGGATGACCGGGTTCGCCTGCGAGCCGAGCACGGCGGCGACCGTCCTGCGGATGAGAGGCTCGCCGTCGATATCGGCGAGCATCTTGTTCGCGCCCATGCGGGTCGAGCGACCGGCGGCCAGGATGACCGCGGCGATGCTCATGATTTAGGGGGTTCGGCGCGTGGCTGGGGACGGGTCTTGATCTCCATGAGCAGACCGCCGACGCCCATCGCCACCAGCTCGGCGCGGCCCACCGGCAGAGCGGCGAGCAGTCGTTGCAGCACCCAATCGAAGCCGTTTTCCTTGGGGCTGCGCGCACAGCCCGGCGCCCCAAGCACGGAAGCTGAGCCCATATCGGCGAGGAGCAGCAGATTGCCCGGATCGACCGGCATGCCGAGATGCTCAACGCGACCGCCGGCCTCTTCGATCGCGGCCGGAATGACGTCGCGCCGGTCGGAAATCGCCGAGGCGCCGAACACGATCACGATCTCGGGCGAGGCGGCCATGGCGCGACGCAAGGCGCCCGCAAGCGGCTCGACCTCATGCGGCACCCGCTCCTCGAAGACGATCGAAGCGCCGGCGGGCGCAAGGCGTTGGGCGAGCACGTCGAGCGTCTTGGCGACGATGGACGGCTTCAACCCGGGCAGCAGCGTCGAGATCGCCGCGATCCGCCGGCGCGCATAGGGCGCGACGCTGATGATCGGCGTCGCCCCCTCCCGGATCGCCGCATCGAGCGCCGAGCGCGGCACCGCGTAGGGAATGATCTTCACCGTCGCCACCATCTCGCCCGCGCTGACCGCCCGGAATTCCGGCAAGGTCGCGAAGGTGATGGCCTCGTCGACCGCATTGATCCGATCGATGCGCCCGCGATCGAGCAACAGCACGCCGCTCTCCTCGGCGAACAGGTTGGCGCGTCCCGTGAAGGGCGGCTCGATGCGGATGCGCTCGCCGGCGAGCGCCTTGGCGAGCGCGCTTGCCGCCTCGTCCTCATGCACGTCGCTGGCGTCGAGCTGAGCGGCAACGAGCCCGGTCACGCCGGCGGCTTTCAGCCGTGCCGCAACATCGGCCGTGAGGCGCGAACCTTTGCGCAGCACCACATCGCCGGCCCGCACCGCATGCGCGGAAATCGAACCTATCGCCTCCTCCAGAGGAACATGACCAAATCTCATCTCGAAGCGGCGACCTTGCTCTTTGGCGCGTCGCCCTTTGGCGTATCGCTCTTTGGCGCGCCGCCCTTGGGCACAGCCGCCGCGGTATTGCGCAGCGCGGCGGTGAGCTGCGCCAAGGTGGCGAGTGCGATCTCGGCCGGAGTGGCGGCTCCGATGTCGAGGCCGATCGGCGCCGAGATGCGGGCGAGATCGGCTTCACTGAATCCGGCCTCCATCAGGCGCTCGAGGCGCTTGGCATGGGTGCGCCTGGAGCCGAGCGCGCCGATATAGAAGCAATCGGCCTTCAGCGCGGCGATCAAGGCCACATCGTCGATCTTCGGATCATGAGTCAGCGCCACCAGCGCGGTGTAGCGATCGAGCGGATGTTCCTTGAGATAGGCGTCCGGCCAGACGGCGTGCAGATTGACGCCAGGGAAGCGTTCCGGGCTCGCAAAGGCAGTGCGCGGATCGACGATCGCGACTTCGTAATCGACGAGCCTGGCCATGGGCGCCAATGCCTGGCTGATATGCACCGCGCCCGTCACCATGATGCGCACCGGCGGAGCCTGCACGGTGAGGAAGTAGCGCTTGCCGCCCTCCTCGATCGTGCCGCTCTTGCCGAGCCGCAACTGCTCGTGCAGGAGCCCGGCCAGCGGGTCCTTCTTGACCTGGCCGGCCTTGACCAGCCTCTGCTCGCCCGAATCGAGATCGGTGACGAGCACGGCCGGCGTGCGTTTCTCACGTTCGGCGTTGAGGACGGAAAGAAGTGCGATCTTCATGCGATCCTCACAGATGCAGACTGGCGAACGATGTCATGCAAGGGCATGCATCGCCCTCTAATCGAGCTTTTCGACATAGACCTTGATGCGGCCGCCGCAGGACAATCCGACCCGCCAGGCCGTTTCGTCGGCAACGCCGAATTCCAGCATCCGCGCCTTGCCGGTTTCGATCACATCCATCGCCTGCGTGACCACTTCGCCTTCGACGCAGCCGCCCGAGACGGAGCCGAGAAAGGAGCCGTTCTCGTCGATGACGAGATGGCTGCCGACCGGACGCGGCGCCGAGCCCCAGGTTTCGATGACGGTTGCGAGCGCGACGCCCCGAGCGTCCTTCGCCCATTCCTCGGCCTTTGCGAGGATATCGGATTCGCTTGCGACCATGCGATGCCTCCAATGCAACTTCGCCGGAATACGCTCGCATCCCGGTTTGATGCCGAAATCTGTGCGATCCGCTCCTGCGGCGCAAGACCTTGGGCGGCATGGCAGGTCGAGCATTCCAGGAACGCTGGACCGCGACCGTCTCGGTCGCCCGCCCTGCCGGCGGCGCGGCGGCCAAGCCGTTTGCAAGAGCGGGCGGGAACGCCCGCGGTCCCAGAGCCCGTGACGCCACCCGTCTTTGACCCTTGGCCCCGCATTGGCTAAGGCGTCCGGAAGAACAAAGGCTTGCGGCGACTCGGCGTCGCCGCAAAGGCAGGAAAGAGCAAGATCTCATGGCCAATGTGGTCGTCGTCGGCGCCCAATGGGGTGACGAGGGCAAGGGAAAGATCGTCGACTGGCTGTCCGAGCAGGCCGACGTCGTGGTGCGCTTCCAGGGCGGGCACAATGCCGGCCATACGCTCGTCATCGACGGCGTGACCTACAAGCTCTCGCTCCTGCCTTCGGGCGTCGTGCGCGGCAAGCTGTCGGTGATCGGCAATGGCGTGGTGCTCGATCCGCAAGCGCTGATCGACGAGATCTCGCGGCTCGAGGCGCAAGGTCTCAAGATCACGCCGGAGATCCTGCGCGTCGCTTCGAACGTGCCGCTCATCCTGCCGTTGCATCGCGAGCTCGACGCGGCGCGCGAGACCTCGAATGTCGGCACGCGCATCGGCACCACCAAACGCGGCATCGGGCCGGCCTATGAGGACAAGGTGGGGCGGCGCGCCATCCGCCTCATGGACCTTGCGGAACCGGACCGGCTCGGAGCCAAGGTGGAGCGGCTGCTCGCCCATCACAACGCGCTGCGGCGCGGCCTCGGCATGGCGGAGGTCGACGGCGAGGCGCTCGCCGCCTCGCTGCTCGCGCTGGCGCCGCAGGTGCTGCCCTATATGGATGCGGTCTGGCGCCTCCTCGACGAGGCGCGGCGTGCGGGCCGGCGCATCCTGTTCGAGGGTGCGCAAGGCGCCCTCCTCGATGTCGATCACGGCACCTATCCCTTCGTCACCTCCTCCTCGACGGTCGCGGGCGCAGCGGCCGCCGGTTCCGGCCTTGGACCGAGCGCCATCGGTTATGTGCTCGGCATCGCCAAGGCCTACACCACGCGCGTCGGCGAAGGCCCCTTCCCCACCGAGCTCCATGACGAGATCGGCGCGCGCATCGGCGAGAGGGGGCGCGAATTCGGCGTCGTGACCGGCCGCAAGCGCCGTTGCGGCTGGTTCGACGCGGTGCTGGTGCGCCAGACCGTGTCGACGAGCGGCATCGACGGCATCGCGCTGACCAAGCTCGACATCCTCGACGGCTTCGAGGAGATCAAGATCTGCACCGGCTACAGGCTCGACGGCAAGGAAATCGACCATCTCCCGGCGAGCGAAGGCGGGCAGGCCAGGGTCGAGCCGATCTACGAGACCTTCGAGGGCTGGTCGCAATCGACGGCGGGGGCTCGTTCCTGGGTGGACCTGCCGGCACAGGCCATCAAATATGTCCGCCGGGTCGAGGAATTGACTGGCGCGCCCGTCGCCATCCTGTCGACCAGCCCGGAGCGCAACGATACCATTCTGGTGCGCAATCCATTCGAGGGTTGACGCGGCGCCGCAGTGCCTGCAAACGGAACCCAATGGCCGATTACTATCCGCTCCTTTCCCGAGCCATCGTCAACCTCGGCGAATCGGCCGGGCCGGATGTACGACGCGCCATCTATGACCGGGCGCGCACCACGCTGCGTTCCCAGCTCGAGGCGGCCGACCCGCCGCTGCCGCAAGATCAGATCGAGCGCGAGCGCGCCCAGCTCGAGGCGGTCATTGCGCGGCTCGAGATCGAGGCGCGGGCCCGCTCCCGTCCCGCGACCCAGCCGCCGCTTCGCTACTCCCAGGCTGCCGAGGATGCGGCGGCGGGCGGCCATGCCGAGCCTGCTCAAGACGAGCACGCCCAAGATGACCGTGCCCAAGACGGCCACGGCCATCACAACCATGACCATGACGACCACGCCCATGACGACCACGCCCAAGACGACCACGCCCATCGCGGGCGCGATCCGGTCGAGACCGTCCGAGGGGCGCCGGAGGACCGCGAAGACGCCATACACGCCGGCGACGCGCACACGCCGTCGAAGCCGCGCACGCGATTGCCATTGCTCGCGATCGACTGGCGAATTGCCGGCATCGGGGCGGCGGCGGTCCTGGTGATCGCGACGCTCGCAGGGCTCGCCTACACCTTTCGCGACCAGGTCGATCCGGCCCGGCGCGAGCAGGCCGAGCAGGCAGCCGCCAACCCCGCCGCCCCGCAGGCGGCGCCGGAGGCCAAGATTGCGGCCCGTCTCGGCGGCCCCGCGAGCCCGTCCGGCGCCGTTGCCGACGACGCCCAGCAAATCCCTGTCGCCCAGAGCGCGACACTCTTCATCGAAGTGCCGGGCGCGACGGACCAAGTGCCGCGCACAGTCCCCGGACGGGTCGTATGGAGCTTCGAAAACCTCGTCGGCAAGCCCGGCCAGCCGCTCGACCCTGCGCTCGTGGGCACGGTCCAGATCCAGGGTGCCGGCATCACCTTGAAGCTGCAGATGACGCGCAACCGTGAAGCGTCGCTGCCGGCCTCCTATCTGATCGGCCTGGTGTTCACGAGCAAGGAGTCGGCCGTCAAGGAGATCGCTCCCGTGCTCATGAAGACGGATGAGGGGGATCGCGGCGCTCAGCTCATCGGCATCCAGCAACCGCTCGGCCCCAACCTCTTCGTGATGGCGCTCTCGGCGGCGGATAGCGACATCGCCCGGAATTTCGACCTCCTGACCAGGCGCGGCTGGATCGAGGTGCAGTTCCGGCTCGCCGACCAGCGACGCGCCGCCATCGTCTTCCAGAAGGGCATCGCCGGGGACCGGGCCCTTCTCGCGGCGATGGACGCCTGGAAGTAGCGGCGCCGAGGAGGCCGCCCCGGCCCGACCGCCTCGCGAGATTCAGGCTTCGGACCAAAGCGTCGAGGCTGCGCCCCTCAGCCGATCGGAAGCACGGTTACGAGACCGGAAGTGCCGGACGCCCCATTTCGCGCTTCGCATAGGCCGCCTTGACGGCGTTCTGCACCTTCTCGAAGGCCCGCACCTCGATCTGGCGCACGCGCTCGCGCGACACTCCGAATTCGGAGGAGAGATCCTCCAGCGTCATCGGATCGTCGGCGAGGCGGCGCGCCTCGAAGATGCGCCGCTCGCGCGGATTGAGGACGCCAAGAGCATCGACCAGCGCGTCATGGCGGTTCGAGGCTTCCTCGGACTCGACGAGCTTGTGCTCCTGATTGTCCTCGTCATCGACGAGCCAATCCTGCCATTCACCCTCGCCCTGCTCGCGCAAGGGGGCGTTGAGCGAGGCATCTCCGCTCAGGCGCCGGTTCATGTCGACCACGTCCTGCTCGGTCACGCCGAGCTTGGTCGCGATCTGCTTGACCTGATCGGGACGCAGATCGCCTTCGTCGAGCGCCGAGATGCGGCTCTTGGCACGCCGCAGATTGAAGAACAGCTTCTTCTGATTGGCGGTGGTGCCCATCTTCACCAGCGACCATGAGCGCAGGATGTATTCCTGGATCGAGGCCTTGATCCACCACATCGCATAGGTCGCCAGGCGAAAGCCGCGCTCCGGTTCGAAGCGCTTGACCGCCTGCATCAGGCCGACATTGCCCTCGGAGACCACTTCGGACATCGGCAGCCCATAGCCGCGATAGCCCATGGCGATCTTGGCCACGAGGCGCAAATGCGAGGTCACGAGCTGATGGGCCGCCTCGCGGTCCCCATGCTCGCGCCAGCGCTTGGCCAGCATGTATTCTTGTTGCGGCTCCAGCATTGGAAACCGCTTGATCTCGTCGAGATAGCGGGCAAGCCCGCCCTCGCTCGACAGCATTGGAAGTGCGGCAGATGCCATCACATTGCTCCTTAGAAAGCCCCCGAGGATCGGCGGGCTGTCGGCGGCCACTCAGGCACCGCCGATCTCATTCTATACCGAAAAATCATGGCGAAAATGGACATTCAGTCGCGGCCAGGGTCAAGGGATGGCCGTTTCGAGGGCTCGCAGCGCCTCTTCGAGGGCCGCCATGTCGGGTGGCAACGCGCTCGCAAAGCGCATGGGCTCGCCCGTGACCGGATGGGCGAAGCCGAGCACTGCCGCATGCAGCGCCTGACGGTCGAGCGCCCGCAACGCGACGCGACCAGGCTCGTCGAGCTTGTTGGCCTTGGTCTTGAAGCCACCCCCGTAAAGGGGATCGCCGAGAAGCGGATGGCCGAGGGAGGAGAGATGAACGCGGATTTGGTGGGTACGTCCTGTTTCGAGCTGGCAGCGGATGCGAGACGCGATCGGCTCCGCAGCTGCCGGCGGGAAGCTTTCCTCGACATATAGGTAGGTCACCGCCTCTTTTCCACGCCCCGGCGCGACCACAGCCATGCGCTCGCGATGGCGCGAATCGCGCCCGATCGGGCGGTCGACCATCAAGCTGTCGGCGCGTGGACGGCCCCAGACGAATGCCTGGTATTCGCGCTCGAGCGGACCTTCCCGGCCGTGATCGGCAAACTGCTCCGCGAGACCGCGATGCGCCTTGTCGGTCTTGGCCACCACCATCAGCCCCGACGTCTCCTTGTCGAGGCGATGCACGATGCCGGGCCGCTTGACGCCGCCGATGCCCGACAAGCTGTCCCCGCAATGGGCGATCAGAGCGTTGACCAGGGTGCCGTCCGCATGGCCGGCCGCCGGATGCACCACGAGGCCGGCCGGCTTGTCGATCACGATGAGGTGATCGTCCTCGTAGACGACATCGAGCGGAATATCCTGGCCGAGCGGCAGCGAATCGACCGGCTCGGGGATGGCGAGCGTCACCGTCTCGCCGCCACGCAGCTTCAGCGAGGGGTCGGTGACCGCAGCCTCGCCGATGCGCGCTGCGCCCTCGCGGATCAGGGCCTGGAGCCTTGCCCGGCTGAGATCGACGAAATGACGAGCGAGCGCCCGGTCAAGGCGCTCGCCGCGCATTTCGGAAGTGGCAGTCATCGATAGGGAGTTCATCTCGGGCTTGTATCACAGCAAGAGCCGATTGAACCGGCATGTGACGGCGCCGACTGCGCAAGAGCGCGCGAATTCGGGCACTTGCCTCAAGCTTTGCCTTTACTCAGGCGTAACGAGCGATATTCTCCTCTCAACGAGAACAGCCGTTTTGGCTTGCGACCCCGGCTCGCCGGGTGCAGACCCACCGGGGAGGAAAAATGGCGCTCCTTGAACTGAGCGGGATTGCCAAGAACTTCGGCGCTATCGAAGCCCTGAGGGGCGTGGACGTCGCCCTGGCGGAAGGCGAAGTGGTCGGCCTGATGGGCGATAACGGCGCCGGCAAATCGACGCTCGTCAAGGTCATCGCCGGGAATTTCCCGCCTTCCGAAGGCGAAATCCGCATCGGCGGACAGGTCAAACGCTTCCATAAGCCCGTCGATGCGCGCGCCGAGGGCATCGAGGTCGTCTATCAGGACCTCGCCTTGTGCAACAACCTCACCGCCGCCGCCAATGTCTTCCTCGGGCGCGAGGTGAAGCGACGGCTCGGCCCGCTGCAGGTGCTCGATTATCGGGCCATGTATGCCAAGGCCGCCGAGCTGTTCGCGGAATTGAAGTCGGAGACGCGCCCTCGCGATCTCGTCAAGCAGATGTCGGGCGGCCAGCGCCAGGCGGTCGCGATCGCGCGCACGCGCCTCTCGAAGGCCAAGATCGTGCTGATGGACGAACCGACCGCTGCGATCAGCGTGCGCCAGGTGGCCGAGGTCCTCGACCTGATCCGTCGCTTGAGGGACCAGGGCATCGCGGTGGTGCTGATCAGCCACCGCATGCCGGACGTCTTCGCCGTCAGCGATCGCGTCATCGTCATGCGCCGCGGCACCAAGGTCGCCGACAAGCCGATCTCGCAATCCTCGCCCGAAGAGGTCACGGGTCTGATCACGGGGGCGATCCGCACCGCCTGACGAGCCCGCAAGGCAAGCTTGGAGCAGCGATGTCCAGCCAATCCACCGCGACCAATGCAGCGATCGAGGAGGTGACGCATCTCAAGGAGCGCAGCGTCCTGCAAAGGATGCTGGCGAGCCAGCCCTTCTGGGTGACGGTCGCGCTCCTCGCAATCTGCGCGGTGATGAGCGTCAAGCAGCCCGATGCCTTCGCCTCGGCCGACAACTTCTTCAACATCACGCGCAACTTCGCCTTCATCGGCATCATGGCGCTCGGCATGACGGCGGTCATCCTGACGGGCGGCATCGACCTCTCGGTCGGCTCGGTCATGGGGCTCGTCGGCGTCGTCTGCGGATTGTTGCTGCAGGGGGAAAATCACTGGGCGGTGGCAATCGGGGCCGGCCTCCTTGCCGGCGCCGCGGTCGGCGCCGTCAACGGCTTCCTGATCGCCTATGTCGGGCTGCCGAGCTTCGTCGTGACGCTCGGCATGCTCTCGATCGCGCGCTCGCTCGCCATCGTGCTGTCGCAGAACAAGATCATCTACCAGCTCGGTCCCTGGGGCGACGCCTTCAGCTCCATCGGCGGGGGCGACATTTTGGGACTGGCCAACCCGGTCTGGCTGCTCATCCTCATGACGCTGGTCTTCGGCTACGTCTTCAATTTCACGGCCTGGGGCAAATATCTGTTCGCGATCGGCGGCAACGAGAACGCGGCCCGGCTGACGGGCGTGCCGGTCAGGCGCATCAAGCTGCAGGCCTATATCCTCTGCGGTCTGACGGCGGCGATCGCCTCGGTGATGATCGTCGGCTGGCAGGGCTCCGCCATCAATGCGCTGGGCACCGGCTATGAGCTGCGGGTCATCGCCTCCACGGTGATCGGCGGGGCGAGCCTTCTCGGCGGCGAGGGCGGCGCCTATGGGGCGATCATCGGGGCTGCCTTGATCGAGGTGATCCGCAACAGCCTGCTGATGGCCGGCGTCGACTCGAATTGGCAGGGCACTTTCGTTGGGCTATTCATAGTTCTCGCGGTCTTGCTCCAGCGCATCCGCCATCGGCCGTCCGAGTGAACGCCTGCTTCTCGAGCGCGTAACAAGGTAACTTTAGGGAGGGCTACAATATGAAAAAACTAGTAGGCTTCGTCGCCGCGGCCGTGTTGGTCGCCGCTGCCGCCGGCAGCCACGCCCAAGGCAAGAAATATGTCTTCGCCCTGGTGCCCAAGAACATGAACAACCCGTTCTTCGACCAGGCGCGGGATGGCTGCAAGAAGGCCGAGAAGGAATCGAATGGCGGGATCGAGTGCATGTATATCGGCCCCGGCGAACATGGCGGAGGCGAGGAGCAAGTCGAGGTCGTGAACGACCTGATCGCCAAGAAGGTCGACGGCATTGCGGTGTCGCCTTCGAACGCCGCCGCCATGGGCAAGGCGCTCGAGGCTGCCAAGAAGGCCGGCATCCCGGTTTTGACCTGGGACAGCGACCTGCTCGACAAGGATAAGGCGCTACGCATCGCCTATGTTGGCACGCATAACTACGAGATCGGCGTGAATCTCGCCAAGGCGGTGCAGCAGATCAAGCCGAAGGGTGGGATAATCTGTATCCAGTCCGGCGGCGCGGCCGCGGCCAACCACAATGAGCGCATGCAGGGCATCCGCGATACGCTTTCGGGGCAGAAATCCGCTGCCTCCCCCGGCACCCGTCTGACCGGTCAGAACGGCTGGACCGAGGCCGATGGCTGCCCGCTCTACACCGATGACGACTTCCCCCGCTCGGTGCAGCAGATGGAGGACACGCTCGGCAAATATCCGAAGCTCGACGCTTTCGTTCCGACCGGCGGTTTCCCGCAATTCATCCCGCAGGCCTATCGCAAGGTCGCCGAGAAATACAAAGCCAGGATCGATGACGGCTCGCTCGCTCTGGTGGTCGCCGACACGCTTCCGGTCCAGATGGATCTCCTGAAGGCCGGGCTCTCGCAAGGCCAGGTCGGCCAGCGGCCCTTCGAGATGGGCTATAAGTCGATGTTCTTCCTGAAAGACATCAAGGACGGCAAGACGGCCCCGTCCGACCCGACCTATACGGGCCTCGATGTCTGCACCCAGAAGACTGCCGCGACCTGCATCGGCGGCTGAACCGGCTCGTCCATAAGCGATCGGGGTTGCGACCGCATTTCAGGCTGCGACCTCGTCCCGGCCCGCTACTGATCCCGGAAGGCCTCCGAAGGCTTTTCGGGATCATGTTTGGCGATGCTCCCCTTGTCCCGTCAGCGGCGTCCGAAAAGCCGCTCGATATCGGCAAGCTTGAGGGCGATGAAGGTCGGGCGGCCGTGATTGCAGACATCGGCGCCGGGCGTCGCCTCCATCTCGCGCAGCAGCGCATCCATCTCCTCCGGCCGCAGGCGCCGCCCGGCGCGCACCGATCCGTGGCAAGCCATGGTGGCGAGCACATGATCGAGCCTGCGCTCCAACAGCAGCGGCGCGTCCCATTCATCGAAGGAATCGACGAGATCGGTGATCAGCTTGCGCAGCTTGCCGATCGCCAGCGCCGACGGCGCCTCGCGGATGGCGATCGCGCCGGGGCCGAAGGCCTCGACGACGAGACCGAGCCCTTCGAGAAGCTCGGCATGCGCCAGCAGCTTGGCGCAATCGGCGGGGTCGAGATCGACGATCTCCGGAGTGAGCATCATCTGCCGCTCGATGCCGCGCGCGGCGCGCTCCCGCTTCAGCCGCTCATAGACGAGCCGCTCATGGGCGGCATGCTGATCGACGATCACCAGCCCCTCCTGCGTCTGCGCCACGATATAGGTCTCGTGCAGCTGCGCCCGCGCGGCCCCGAGCGGATAGGCCTCGTTGCCGGCGCCGTCGGCGGGCGATGGGCGCATGTCGACGGCCCCCGAAGGGCGCGACGCATAATCGAAAGCGGCCTGGTTCTCGCCGAAGCCATGGCCCGGAGCGTCGGCCTCAGCGCCCCGAATTGACGTCGCCCCCGTCCCGATCGGCGCAAAGGCCGACCTCCCCCAACTCGACCCGCGTGGCCCCGATCCGTGCTGCCCCCAGCCAGCGCCGCTGCCAGGCGCGAAGGCCTGCAGCGCCCGATCGCTCGCCTGCGTCACGGGACGGATGCCGCCCTTGCGCAGCGCCTCTCCGATGGCGGTGACGACCAAGGCCCGCACCAGGCCGGCCTCGCGGAAACGAACCTCGGCCTTGGCAGGGTGCACATTCACGTCGACGGCGCGTGGGTCGATCTCGAGATAGAGCGCGATCGCCGGATAGCGCCCGGCCGGCAGAAGATCCGCATAGGCGCCCCGCACCGCGCCGGTCAGCAGCTTGTCGCGCACCGGCCGGCCGTTGACGAAGAGATGAATGGCGTTGGAGCTCGCCCGCGTATAGGCGGGCAGCGCAGCGAAGCCCTTGATGGAGAGCCCTTCGCGGACAAGGTCCATCGCCACGCTGTTGTCGCGGAACTCACGGCCGAGCACCTCGCCGAGGCGCAGCGTGAGAGCTGCCTCGCCCTCGCCCAGGCGTGCATAATCGAGCGTCGCTATGCCGTCGCCCGCGAGCGTCAGGCGGACATCGGCATGCGCCATGGCGAGGCGCTTGACGACATCGGCGACGGCAGCGGCTTCAGCCCGATCGCTCTTGAGGAATTTCAGGCGCGCCGGCACCGCCGAGAACAGGTCCTTGACCTCGACGGTCGTGCCGCGAGGGCGCGCGGCAGGTCGCAAGGGGCGTATCGTGCCGGCCTCGACGATCAGCGCATGCGCCCCACCGGCGTCTCCGTGGCGCGACAGGATCTCGAGGCGCGACACCGCCGCGATCGACGGCAAGGCCTCCCCCCGGAAGCCGAAGGTCGCGATGGCGAACAGGTCTTCGTCCGGCAGTTTCGAGGTGGCGTGGCGCTCGACGGACAAAAGCAGGTCCTGCGCCGGCATGCCGCTGCCGTCATCCGAGACGCGGATGAGGCGCCGCCCGCCCGCCTCGACGACGACGTCGACGCGCGTCGCGCCGGCGTCGAGCGCATTCTCCACGAGCTCCTTGACGGCCGCGGCGGGCCGCTCGATGACCTCGCCCGCGGCGATACGATCGACGAGTACGGGGTCGAGGCGGCGAATCGTCATGGTTTGAGAATCGTCATGCCCTAAGCTGCGCCATCTTGTGCTTCCCCCGCAACCGCGAGACCAGGATCCGGCGCCCGCGAGCCCTTCTGGCGCGCCGCACGGAACTCGAGATCAACCGACCGGCCGGCCCACGATGACGACCAGCATCTTCCCCGTATCGAGGAGGCGCTTCGACACCCTCGCAATGTCCGATGCCGTCACGGCGGCGATCTCGGCATTGCGGCGATCGAAATAATCCATGCCGAGATCGTCGAGCTGCGCCTGCAGCAGCTCGCGCGCGATCTTGGTCGAGGTGTCGAAGCGCAGCCCATAGGATCCGGTGAGATATTTCTTGGCCTTGTCGAGCTCGTCGGCCGTGATGTTGTCCCTGGCAAAGGCTTCGATCTCGGCCGAGATCACCGAGATCGACTCGTTTGCCCGCTCGTTCTTGGTCGAGGTCGCGCCGAACAGGAGCGCTGAGTGCCTGAAGGGCGAAAGGCTCGAATAGACCGAATAGGCAAGGCCACGCTTCTCGCGGATTTCGGTCCAGAGCCGTGACGTGAAGGTGCCCCCGCCCAGGATATGGTTCATGACCACGGCCGGCACGTAATCGGCATCCTTGCGGGCAAGGCCGGGAAGACCGAAGATGATGGTGGATTGCGGCACCGGCAGGTCGATCGAGCGGCGCTGCCCGCTTGCCATCACCACATCGGCGACCGGCCGGAGCTCGGCTCTCGCGGGAAGGCCTGCGAAGATGCGGTCGAGGATTTGGGCGAGCCTGGCCGCATCGATATCGCCGACCACCGCGACCTTCAGCCCGGCCCGGTCGAGCGTCTTGCGGCGATAGGCGTCGAGATCCGGGCCGGTGATCGTCGGCACACCCTCGAGCGTGCCCTTCAGCGGCCATCCATAGGGATGGTTCGGGAAGGCAGCGTCCGCGAAAGCATTGCGGGCGACGGCGTTCGGCTCATTGGCATCGCGCCGCAAGCCCGCGAGCACCTGCGCCTTGACGCGCTCGACCGCGTCTTGATCGAAGCGAGGCTCCTGCAGCGCCAGGCGCAGCAGCTCGAAAGCCTCGTCGCAATTCTTGGTCAGGGTCTTCAGCGAGCCCGTGACGTAATCGCGATCGGCGTCGAAGCGCAGGTCGATCGCCAGATCCTCCACCCTCTCGTGAAAGGCCGTGGAGTCATAGGGTCCGGCCCCCTCATCGAGCATGCCCGACATGAGATAGGCGAGGCCGGGCTTGGTGGCCGGGTCCTGCGAGGAACCACCCGTGAAGGCGAACTGGATCGCAATCAGCGGATTGGTGTGGTCCTCGACGAGCCACGCCTCGACGCCGCCGGGAGAGGTCACCTTGCGCACGGAAGCGGCCCGCGCGGGCGCCGTCACCACCATCGTCATCACAGTGTCTCGCCCGTCAGATATCCGGTGACCGACCGCTTCTTGTCGAGCCAATGGGTGACCTGCCCGACGTCCTTGGTCTCGACACGCTCGATGCCGTCGGGCCAGGTCACGACCTGCCGGGCCGTGAGGCCGGTCGCGAGCGCTGCGCCGAAGCTGCGCGCCAACGAAGATTGGCTGTCGCGCTGATAGATCGCATCCGCGACGAGCCGGGTCTTGGCGCGTGCGATCTCGGCATCGGCGAAGCCTTCGCGCGCGACCTCGCCGAGCGTCTCGTCGATCGCCTTCTCCAGCTCCTCGAGCGCAACGCCTTCGGCGGGCACGGCATAGACCCCGAACAGATGGTCATCGAGCGCGGTGCCCGAATACCAGGCGCCGGCCGAGACTGCGAGCTTGCGGTCGAGCACCAGGCGCTTGTTGAGACGCCCCGTCGACTGGGCGCCTAGGGCCTGCGCCAGAACGTCCAGCGCCTCCGCCTCGCCCGGCTTCGCCGTGGTGTAGGAGGGCGTCAGATACATGCGCTGCAGCATGGGCTGCTGCACCCTGGCATCGCCGAGCACCACTTTGCGAGCCGCCACCGGCTCGGGCTCCTGGGGTCTCTCCCTGGCGGGAATGGCCGGCTCGGACGGCGCCTTGCCATAGGTTTCCTCGGCGAGCTCCTTGACCTCCTCGGCGGTGACGTCCCCGGCGACGACCAGGATGGCGTTGTTGGGCGCGTAGAAGCGGCGATAGAAGGCGAGCGCATCCTCCCGGTTCAGGCGCTCGATCTCGGGCTTCCAGCCGATGATCGGGGCGCCATAGGGGTGATTGACGAACATCGCCGCGGTCATCGCCTCGACAAGCTGCGAGGATGGCACCGAATCCGTGCGCATCCGGCGCTCCTCGAGCACCACATCGCGCTCGGGGTCGACGACGGCGTCGGTGAGCACGAGGCCGCGCATGCGATCGGCCTCGAAGGACATCATCGTGCGCAAATGTTCCTTGGCGACGCGCTGGTAATAGGCGGTGTAGTCATTCGAGGTGAAGGCGTTCTCCTCGCCGCCGAGCTCGGCCACCATCCTCGAGAATTCCCCGGCCGGATGGCTCTGAGTGCCCTTGAACATCAGATGCTCGAGAAAATGGGCGATGCCGGCCCGGCCGCGCGGCTCGTCGGCCGCGCCGATGCGATACCAGATCATATGCGTGGCGACGGGCGTCCGATGGTCGGGAATGACGACGACGTCGAGCCCGTTGGCGAGGCGGAACTCGCTATAGGCGATCCCGCCATCCGCGGCACCGGCCTCCCGAGCCTCTTTTTCGACCAAGCTCGCACCCGTCATCGCGGCCATCCTCGTCAGCATCGCGCCTCGTCGTCACCCATATAGGTGCTCGAGGGGAATATCACATGGATCGGGTCTTGGATCGATCGGGTCTTGGATCGGCCTGGCAAGTTGAAGACCGAATTCGGATTCGCTGCACTAGCGGCGCTGCCGGATCAAGCGCGATCTCTCGACGCCGAGCCTGCTTCGCCAAGCCTGGCCGTCAGCTCGCAGCCTTCCGACCGGCCGAAGCCCGGCCGGCCGCCGAGATCACGGGCTCTATCACTGGCTCTGATCGACGTCGTAGCTGCCCTTCTGGCGTTCGCGCTGCTCCTTGACGAAGGCCAGCGGATTGGCATCATCGTTCTTCTTCTGCGGCGCGCCGAACTGCTTCTTGAAGCTCGCCTTGTCGGAGGGACGCCGATATCCGGAGGGAGGATCGGTCAGATATTTTCGCTTCGGCTCATAGCCGGGGCGGATCTCATCCTCTTTATCACCTTGGTTCTGCGCAGCGAATTGCATTCCCTGCGCGCGCAGCTGGCCATTGGGAATATAGCCGGAATCCCGAATCTTGTAGGGATCCGGCCCGGCCGCCTGGACCGGCGCCTCGCTCGACTTGCCGGCGATGATGCTCCAGATCGGCAAAAGCGGGTTATCGGCGTTCTTGGTGCCCAAGGCGTGAGATACCGGCTGGGACTCTTCGGCCTTCTCTTTCAGCCTGCGTGCCGCATCCGGATCGGTCGGCCAAGCCGGGTTGCGCGCCGAGGCCTGAGCCGCCGCCGGTGGCGGCAACGCCATGGTCTTCGGCACGACCAGCGGAGCCCGCTCATGATACTCGATCGGATCGCGATCGGGCGCGATGATGCCAAGCGTCGTCAAGGCACCTTTCAAAGGCGCGTTGGTCAGGAAATCCTGCGCCCCCGCCGGAGCCGTAAGGGCGAGACCCGCCCCGACGACCCCCAGAATCAGCGCCGGTGCCTGCCGGCGAAAGCTGCTCGATCGCATGAAAGCCATAATGTGCATCCGATGGATTGACGGCCGAGATACAAAGCGCCTGCGGCAGAACCAAGGCATCGACCATTCTAGCCTGTTTCGTGACTTTGCTCCAGCGCCACCTTCTTTCCGAACAGCGATTCGGCGAGCAGCAGCGCGACGCCGAGCGAAATGGCCGCATCGGCGATGTTGAACAAATAGGGAAAATCGAGCCAGGGAATCGTTCCAGCATGCAGGTGCAGGAAATCGTTCACGGCCCCATAGCGCATTCGGTCGACCCCATTTCCGATCGCCCCCCCGGCGATCAGCCCGAGCGCAGCCCCGGTCAGAAGGGATTTCGTCCGCGCCAGCCAGATGCCGATGAAAATGACGGCAGCGAGCGTCAAGCCGATGAGAACCCAGCGGCCGAATTCGCTGTTCTGCGGGAAAAGCCCATAGGAAATGCCTGGATTCGGCACGAATGAGAGATCGAGAAAGGGCGTGATCTCGACCGCCTGCCGGCCTTGGTCGAGGCGAAGCACCTGAAGCACATAGAATTTGCTGATCTGGTCGAGGATGATGGTCGCGACCGCGAGGATCGCGCCGAGCCGCCAACCGGACTGCGTCCTGGAAGCCGTCATGCGATTTGCGCCTCGAAGATCGAGGCATCGGCACCAGGCGATGCCTCGCGCAAGCAGCGTCTCGCCTCCAGCACGTCCTCATGCATCTGCGCGACCAGCGCCTCGACGGAGGCGAATTTCTCCTCTCCGCGCAGCCAGGCCACGAACTCGACCGTCAGGGAGCGGCCATAGAGGTTGCCCTCGAAATCGAAGACGAACACTTCGAGGAGCGGTGCGCCATTGTCGAAGGTCGGGCGCCGACCGAAGCTCGCGACGGCCTCGTGCACGCGGCCCTCGATCAGGACCCGCACCGCGTAAATGCCGTGGCGCAGGCGGCACGCGGCGTCGAGGCGCAGATTTGCGGTCGGAAAGCCGAGCTCGCGCCCCCGCTTCTCACCATGCAGCACCTCTCCGGCCACGAACCAGCGATGCCCCAGAAATTCGCTCGCCTGCGCGATATCGCCTGCCTCGAGCGCTTGGCGGACGGCGCTGGAGGAGACACGCCCTCCCTCCATTGCCACCTCCGGCAGGATCTCGACCTCGAAGGACAAGCGTGCGCCCTCGCTCGCGAGCATCTGCGACGTGCCGGTGCGCTTGGCGCCGAAGCGGAAATCCGTGCCGACGATCACGGCTGCTATCCGCAGGCGCCTGACCAGCCATTCCTCGATGAAGGCCGAAGCCTCCATTCCCGCCATCCCGGCATCGAAGCTGAGCGCGATCAGCGCATCGAGGCCGAGACGCTCGGCGATGATGGTCTTCTCAATGAGCGGAGTGAGGCGAAAGACCGGCGAGCCAGGGCGGAAGAAATCGCGCGGATGCGGCTCGAAGGTCAGGACGGCGCTCGGGCGCCCGAGGCGATGGGCGAGCGCCAGCGTCTTGTCGATGACGGCGCGATGGCCGCGATGCAGCCCGTCGAAATTACCGATGGCGACCACAGGTCTCGCCAAGGCCTCGGGCAAGGCATGCGGGTCGTGAAGGACGGCGATATGCGGCATGATCGACGCTCGAGCCTCTGGCGAAATGCTACCAGCGCAGCTGGTCGATGACGGCATCCGGCCGGGCAGCGGCCTCGGCGAACATCCGCTCGACCGCCGAGCTGTCGACGACGCCTTGCGGCATCAATTCCTTGGCGTGAATGCCCTTGGCGACGAGGAGCGAGCGCGCCCCGATCGCCTGGGCGCCGGCGATATCGGTGCGCGGCGCATCGCCGATCGCCAGCACCCGTCTGGCGTCGACCGGCCCTCCGCGGCGACGCGCGGCCTTGGACAGCGCCAGCTCGTAGATCGGGCGATGTGGCTTTCCCGCGAACAGCACCTGGCCGCCGAGGCTCTCATAGAGAAGAGCGAGCGAACCGGCACAGAGCAACAGCTCCTCCCCCTTCTCCACCACGAGATCGGGATTGGCACAGACGAATTCGAGCCCGCGCCCGACGGCAGCGCTGAAGGCATCGCGAAAATATTCAGCTGAGCGCACATCCTCCGGCATCGGGCCGGTGCACAGGAGATACTGGGCCTCGGCTTCGCCGACGCGGGGCGCGTCGAGCCCGTCGAACAGACGGAAATCGCGCGACGGACCGATATGATGCAAGGGAATGCCCGGGCGCGAGGCGACGACTTCGCGCGTCAGGTCGCCCGACGTCACAAACTCGTCCCAGGCCTCACGATCGACGCCGAGCTGCTTGAGATGCGCCTCGACGACGCTGTGGGGCCGCGGAGCATTCGAGACCAGCACGACGGTGCCGCCGCGCGCCCGCACCCGGCGCAGCGCATCCGAGGCTTCCGCATAGGCTTGCAGGCCGTTATGCAGCACGCCCCAGACATCGCACAACACGACATCGAACTCCCCGGCGAGATCGCGAAGGCTCGCGATAATCTGCGGTCGAGTGCGGGATGTGACTGGCAACAGGGCCTCCGGCAAGACGGCGTGAAGGGCCATTGGGCTAAAGATCACAGCTGGTCACGTCAAGGCAGGCTCATTGGCTCACCCGGTTTCAAGCGCCGAGCAGATCGATGAGAGCTGGGATCAAGGGCGCGTCGGCGGGCGGCATCGGATAATCGCGCAGCCTGCCCGGGCGCGCCCAGGCGAGGCGCTGCCCCTCGAGCGGTGTGGCGAGGCCGGTCCATTTGCGGCAGATGAAGAGCGGCATCAAGAGGTGGAAGCGCTCATAGGCGTGGCTCGCGAAGGTGAGCGGGGCAAGACAGTGGATCTCGACCGTGATGCCGAGCTCCTCCTTGAGCTCGCGGATGAGGCAGGTCTCCGGGCCTTCGCCCGGGTGCAGCTTGCCGCCGGGAAATTCCCACAGCCCCGCGAGCGACTTGCCGGCGGGGCGCTCGGCGATGAGGACACGCCCGTCGGCGTCGACGAGCGCGCAAGCGACCACGAGCAGAATCGGCAGCCCCGGCGTGCCGCCCGGATCTTGCACGCCGGCCGGCACCGCAGGAGCGCTCATTCGGCCGCCTGGGCTTCGGTCGCGAGCGACAGGCGCAGGCTCGGTGCCTCCTCGGCTTCGGCGCGCTTGAGCGTCTCGAGCGCCGCATCCACCTCGCGCTGGCGGTTCCACAAGGCCGCATAGAGACCGTTGCGCGCCAGAAGCTCGAGATGGGTGCCGCGTTCGGCCACCACGCCCTTCTCGAGCACGATGATCTCGTCGGCATTCACCACGGTCGAGAGGCGATGCGCGATGACGATCGTGGTGCGCCCTTGCGCCACCCGGTCGAGCGCCGCCTGGATCTCCTGCTCGGTGAAGCTGTCGAGCGCCGAGGTCGCCTCGTCCAGGACCAGGATCGGCGGCCCCTTGAGGATGGTGCGGGCGATGGCCACGCGCTGTTTCTCGCCGCCCGACAATTTCAGGCCGCGCTCGCCGACCGGCGTGTCATAGCCCTCGGGCAAGGACTTGATGAAGGGGCCGATCTGGGCAAGGTCGGCCGCCTCCTCCACTTCCGCCTCGGACGCGTCCCAGCGGCCATAGCGGATATTGTAGCCGATCGTGTCGTTGAACAGCACCGTATCCTGCGGCACCATGCCGAGCGCCCGCCGCAGGGAATCCTGGGTGACCTTGCCGATATCCTGGCCGTCGATGCGGATGCACCCATCCTGCGGCTCGTAGAAGCGGAACAGCAGCCGCGAGATGGTGGATTTGCCGGCGCCCGAAGGACCGACGATGGCGACCGTCTTGCCGGCCGGGACCTCGAAGTTGATGCCCTTCAGGATCGGCCGGTTCTCCTCATAGGCGAAGCGCACATCCTCGAAGCTCACGGCGCCCTGCGTCACCTGCAGCGGCTTGGCGCCGGGAGGATCGGCGATCTCGGGATTGCGGCTGATGATCGAGAACATCTCCTCGATATCGATCGTCGCCTGTTTGATCTCGCGATAGACCATGCCCATGAAGTTCAACGGGATGTAGAGCTGCACCATCATGGCGTTGACCATCACGAAATCGCCGACGGTCTCGGTGCCGGCGATGACGCCCATGGCACAGAGCGCCATGGCCATGGTCAGGCCGATAGTGAAGATCGCCGCCTGGCCGGTATTGAGCACGGCGAGCGAGGTGTAGGATTTGATGCTCGAGCGCTCATAGCGCTCCATCGAGCGGTCATAGCGCTCGGCCTCGCGCGCCTCCGCTCCGAAATATTTGACGGTCTCGTAATTGAGCAGGCTGTCGACGGCTTTCGAGGTGGCGTCGGTGTCGGAGTTGTTCATGATGCGGCGGATGCCGATCCGCCAATTGGTGGCGATCACCGTATAGGCGAGGTAGACGGCGATCATCACGGTGACGAGCACGACGTAGCGCCAATCGAAGTGCAGCCAGAGCACCGAGATGACGAGCGCGAACTCGACCACCGTCGGGATGACCGTCATCATGGTGAGGCGCGACAGCTCTTCGATGCCGTTGCGCCCGCGCTCCAGCACGCGCGTCAGGCCGCCGGTCTTGCGTTCGAGATGGAAGCGCAAGGACAGGCGGTGCATATGCTCGAAGGTGCGCCAGGCGAGGCGACGCACCGCATGCAGCGCCACGCGCGCAAACAGCGCCTCGCGCATCTGGGTCAGCACGACCATGATAATGCGCACCAACCCGTAAAGGACAGTCAGCGCCAGCGGGCCGGCGACCGCGATGCCGAGGATGGCATGCGAGACGCTCACCCCCTTGGCAGCGCCTGCCAGCGCGTCGGCAGTCCATTTGAAAGTGAAGGGCACCGCAATGGTGACGAGCTTGGAGATGACCGTCAGCGCCAAGGAGGCTGCGACCCGGAGCTTGAGGTCGAAGCGATCATAAGGCCACAGATAGGGCCAGAGGCGCAGCATGGTGACCAGGAGGCTCGTCTCGCGCTTGCGCGCGCCTTCCGCATCCGGCGGGTCTTGTGGGGGCGAGGCTCCCGGAGCGGCCGGCTGCGGGCCGAGGCGAGGGACGGATGACATTCTTCACTTTCAACGGCTTGCGGACCTCTTTGGGGCCCGTGGACGCCTACATATAAGTATCCCGACGCTCTGTCGCACAATCTGCGCCCGGCGCATAATTTGCTTGCCGACCGGGCAGAGGGCGTTGACGCGCCGGGCCTTTCATGTGTGGTCTTTCGGATGCAGTCGATTCGTTCAATCTGTGTCTATTGCGGCTCCGGATCGGGATCCGACCCGGTTTTCGTCGCCTCCGCGCGTATTCTCGGGCGCATGTTGGCCGAGGCCGGCATCCGCCTCGTCTATGGCGGGGGACGCATCGGTCTCATGGGAGAGGTGGCGCGCTCCGTGCTCGATGCCGGCGGCAATGTGATCGGCATCATCCCGGAATTCCTCAAGGCGCGGGAGGTGATGCTGGCCGACGCCCAGGAGTTGCATGTCGTGCCGGACATGCACACCCGCAAGCAGTTGATGTTCGAGAAGGCCGACGCCTTCATCGCCCTGCCGGGCGGCATCGGCACCTTGGAGGAACTGGTCGAGCAGATGACCTGGGCCCAGCTCGGTCGTCATGAGAAGCCGATCCTGATCGCCAATATCAACGGCTTCTGGAAGCCGCTCCTGTCGCTCCTCGCCCATATGCGCGAGACCGGCTTCGTGCGCTCCGGCCTCGAGGTCAGGTATCTGGTCGCCGATCGCATTGAGGATGCGATCGACATGATCGCCGCGGCAGCGATCCGCATCGAAGCCGATGGAGAGGCCGAAAGGCGGCGCATCCAACGGATGTGACGGTGGCGCCGTTGGGAGCGCGACCGTCCCGGTCGCTCTCGAGAACGGCGAGGCCGGCCTTGCCGCCGCAAGGGCGACCGGGACGGCCGCGGTCCCAAGGCGCGGCATGGCAGGCTCGATCGAGAAGACAAACCTGCTTTCGGCGGCCTATCGTCGTCTCGGACATCTTTTCAGATGCGGAGCGACATATTTGCCGTCCTGAGCAGCCCCGACATCCGCCCCCGTTTGCTCGTCACGGTCGCCGCACTGTCGACCCAAGGGCGCCTTGACCAGGTTGATTTTGGTACATAAATGTGTACACGCTTGGGGGGTCGACTGCTATGAACGAGCTTCAATTTGAATGGGATGAGGACAAGGCGGCTGCCAATCTGATCAAGCATGAAGTGTCGTTTCTGACCGCCGCCGGGATATTCGACAACGAGACTATCGAGAGGATCGACGACCGCGAGGACTATGGAGAGGAACGGCTTATCGCTCTCGGTCGGGTAGATTTTGAAGTGTATCGAGTTGTGTACACTTGGCGGAGCGAGTGGCTCATTCGGATCATCAGCGCGCAGAGGGTAAGCAAAAATGAGCGGAAAGCCTACTATTGTGAGGTATTCGATGAGTGAGATCAAAGCCATGCGAGCGCGTGGCGAGGATCAGACAAACCTTGACGCGCCGGAAGCGGAAGATTTGGGTGAGGACTTCTGGAAGAAGGCTCGTGTTGTCATGCCGCGCGGCAAAACCTCCGTGCATCTGCGCCTCGACAATGACGTGGTTGATTGGTTCAAAGCGAACGGCAAAGGGCACCTGACCCGTATGAATGCAGTCTTGCGGGCCTATGTCGAAGCGCACAAGAAGGCGTCCTAGAGCGCGGCCCGGCGTCGCCTATCCGCCCCTGCCGGTTCTCGCGGTCGCGACCACTTTTGCGAGCGGGGTCACTTCGTCCATATGGCCTCCGAGCGCCTGATAGGCGTCACGCGGCATGGTGAATTCGATCGGGGCCACGAGGGCCGGCGTCGGCACCGAGCCGAAGGCGTTGCGCGGCAGGCGCGTCACATCGACCATGACGGTGATGCCGCCGCCCGGCCACAGATAGATCGGCGCTCCGCCCATGGTGACGCGCACGCCGAGATCATGGATCGAGCGCGTGAGCAAAACCGGGTTCTCGGTCACGCCGGCGCGCAGCGAGCCGCCCGCTCCCGCCATGAACAGCACGGTCGCGAGCGCCGGCTCGCAATTCTCGCCGATGCGGGCGACGACCTTGGCGACGGCTTCCGGCATCGGCGCAGGCACGGGCCGCAGCGCCTCGTCGAGCACGCAATAGAGAGCATCCTCCCCCGTCGTCGAGGTGAACAGGATGCGCAGGCCCGGCCAGGCGAGCTTGGGATCGATCGACTGGATCAGCGCCAGCGGATCGGTGATCGTGGTACCGCCCCAGCCCGTGCCGGGTTCGGCCACCTGGAAGATGCGTCCCGGCGTCGATTTGCGCCCGCGCAGGCGCAGGCCGCTCGGGCGCATGTCGAGGAACTTGCCGGCCTGATGCTCGGAGAGGATGCCCGTGATGTGGTCGTCGACGACGACGACCTCGTCCACATGCCCGTGCCATTGGCGCGCGAAGATGCCGATCGTCGCCGAGCCGCAACCGACCCGCATGCGCTGCTCGGCGACGCCGTTGACGATGGGCGCGGCGCCCGCCTGCAGCACGAGGCTCGCCCCGCCATCGACCGTCATTTCGACGGGCTCGCAATTGCACAATTGCAACAGGGCCTCGCAAGTGACGTTGCCCTCAGCTTTCGAGCCACCGGTCAGATGGCGCACACCGCCGAGCGAGAGCATCTGCGAGCCGTATTCGGCGGTGGTGACGTGGCCGATCTGCTCGCCGCGCACCCTCACTGGAGCGGCTTCCGGACCGAGATGGCGATCCGTGTCGATCTTGGCCTTGACGCCGCAATAGCTGAATATGCCTTCCGTCACCACGGTGACGGTGTCGACGCCTTCATACTCGCTCGAGACGATGAACGGGGCGGGCTTGTAATCCGGATAGGTGGTGCCGGCGCCGATGCCGGTGATGAAGGCATCGCCCGGCGGCAGCAAGGCCCCGTCCCAATCGGTCGCCGCGTCGAGAAAAGGCCGCACCGTGCCGCCTTCGGCCGCGACCCGGCGGGTCAGCACGATCGGATCGGTGCGCACCAGGGCGCCGCCCTCATTGGCATAGCGCGAGCAGGCCCCTGCCCTCCCCGGCCTGATGCGGCAGATGACCGGGCAAGCATGGCAGCGCACGATGCCCTCATCGCCCTCCTCGCGGGCGCCGAATTTTTCGGTCTGGTCGAATTTTTCGGTCTGGTCCTGCACAGGCAATGAGGCGCTCATCGATCAGGCCTCCTGCGCCAGGCCGGCGGCCATGAGCGCCGCCCGGATGCGGTGCGGCAGGGCCGGCACCTGGCGGATGGTGATTCCGGTCGCATGGCGGATGGCGCCGAGAATAGCGGGGGCCGCCGGCACCAGCGCCGGCTCGCCCACCCCCTTGGCGCCGAAGGGGCCGAGAGGCTCGTGATCCTCGACGAGGACGATATCGATGCGCGGCACGTCGCCGAAGGTCGGGATCAGATAGTCGTGCAGGTTCTCGGTCCGGCCCGGGATATATTCCTCCATCAGCGCAAGGCCGATGCCTTGGGCGATGCCGCCATGGATCTGGCCCTCGACCAGGGTCGGGTTGACGGCCCGCCCGACATCATGGGCCGCCACGAAACGATCGAGACGGATGGTGCCGAGCGCCATGTCGACGTCGAGCGAGGCGATCTGGGCGGCAAAGCCGTAGGTCGCATAAGGCACGCCCTGGCCTTTGGCGTCGAGCGGCTCGGTCGGCGGGTCGAAATCCCCGATCCCCTCGAACACGATGCCGTCCTTCCCGGCGGGGGAAGCCGCAAGGTCGATGGCGGTGACCCCACCCGACGCCGTGACGGTGAGGCGCGAACCTTCGAGCGAGAGCCGCGCATCCTCTCCGGCATTGGTGTGGCGCAAGATCTCGGCGCGCAGCGCGAGCGCCGCATTCTCGGCCGCCTTGCCGGACACGAAAGTCTGGCGCGAAGCCGAGGATTTGCCGGCATCGAAGGTCTTATCCGTGTCGCCGCCGACCAGCGTGAAGGCCTCGACCGGCAGGCCGAGCGCCTGCGCCGCGATCTGGGTCAGCACCGTGGTCGAGCCCTGACCGATATCGACGGCTCCGTTGAAGAAGGTGAGCCGCCCGTCGCGCCTGAGAGCGATGCGCATGCGCGACGGATTGGAGAGCGCCGTATTGCCGATCCCGTACCACATGCAGGCGATGCCGACGCCGCGGCGCACTGCACCGGAAGCCGCATTCACAGCGCTGGCCTCGGCGAGAAGCCTCGCCCAATGCGGCCGCAGGGCTTCGAGGCATTGGGCGAGGCCTGCGCTCGCCTCCAGCACCTGGCCGGTTGCCGTCTCGTCGGCGGCGCGCAGCGCGTTGCGGAAACGGAATTCCAGGCGGTCGAGGCCGCATTTCTCGGCGAGCTCGTCATAGAGCGCCTCATGGGCGATCGCCGCTTGCGGCACCCCGAAACCGCGGAAGGCGCCGGCGACCGGACCATTGGTGTAAATGGCGCGGGCGCGGTTGAGCACATTGGGCACGCGATAGGGCCCGGCCCCGTGCACCGGCACCCGGCCGGCGACCGTCGGCCCCCAGGACGAATAGGCGCCGGTGTCGAAATCGGCATCGCTCGCATAGGCGAGGATGCGCCCTTCGGCATCGCAGGCGGCCCGCGCCGAGATCACCGAGGGGTGGCGCTTGGTCGTCGCCGCCATCGATTCCGGGCGCGTATAGGTGCAGCGCACCGGCACGCCCATCTGCCAGGCGGCGACCGCGAGCATCGGCTGCACCGAGACGTCGAGCTTGCCGCCGAAGCCGCCGCCGCAGGCCGATGGGATGATGCGCACATCGCCAGGCTGGATGCCGAGCACGCGGGCGACCTCGTCGCGATCCATATAGGGCGCCTGGGTCGAGGCGAAGATTTCGATGCGATCGCCGACGCGGCGGGCGAAGCCGGCTTCGGGTTCGACATAGGCATGCTCGACGAAGCCCGTCTCGAACAGGCCCTCGGCCTGATGGGTCGCCGACGCGAAGACGGAATGCGCGTCGCCCCTCTCGACCCGGCCGCGCACCAGCACATTGTCGGGGCGGAAGGAGTGCGAGGCATGCGCATTGGGCGACAAGGCAGCGTCCGGCCCGATGAGCGGCTCGAGCGGCTCCCAGCTGATCGGGAAACGCCCGATATCGAAGGCATCGATGCCGGCCCGCTCGCCGATGACGGCGGCGACCGCTTCGCCGCGATAACGCACCTCGCCTTCAGCGAAGACGGGCTGCTCCTTGAGATCTGGAAAGATCCCGAAACCGTTCTCGCCCGGCACGTCCGCCGCGGTCAGCACGCGGAATATGCCCGGCTGATTGGAGACGAAGGCGCCGAGATCGCCGATGCGGAAGCGGGCGCGGGCATGCGGCGAGCGGATGGCGCGCAGCCACAGCGCCTCGGGCGGCGCGAGATCCGCTCCGTAGGATTCGCTGCCGTCGAGCTTGGGACGCCCGTCAAGGCGCGCCAGGCGCCTGCCGACCACAGCCATATCATCCGCTGCGGCAGCGGCGGCACCAGCTGCCTGGGCGTCCTCATCCTCCGTCTCCGCGACTTGGTCCTCCGCGGTGGTCTCCTCGATATCGAGGAAACGCCTCGCATCGAGTACGGCCTCGTAGATCTTGAGGTAACCGGTGCAGCGGCACAGCACGCCGCCGAGCGCGGTCTCGACGGCAGCCGCGTCCACGAACTCCTCGCGGCGCAAAAGATCGAGCGAGGCCATCAGCATGCCGGGGGTGCAGATGCCGCATTGGGCCGCCCCGTGATAGTGGAAGGAGTCCTGCAGGGCGCGGCCGAGCGGATCGTTGGCGAGCCCTTCGACGGTCGTGACCCGCCTGCCCTCGAGCTGGCCCGCCGGCACGAGACAGGCGCAGGCCTGCTCGTCGTCGATGAGCACGGTGCAGGCGCCGCAATCCCCGGCATCGCAGCCGACCTTGGTGCCCGTCAGGCCGAGCTCCTCGCGCAGCAGCCGCGACAGGCGCATATCGGCGCGCGCCGCGATCTCCGCCGTCCTGCCGTTGACGGCGAGCGTGACGGCGCCCAGAAATTCCGAGGCTCTCATGCCGCGACCTGCTCTTCGCTGGATGTGCCGGCGAGTTGCGCCAGCGCCCGTCTCACCAGGATGCGCGCGGCGTCATAGCGATAGGCGGCGCTCGCCCTGATATCGTCGATCGGCGTCAGCGCCGCCACGATCTTGGGCGTGACGCGGTCGAGCAAGCCCGGCCCCAATATCTCGCCACTGAGCTCCGCCTCGAGGGCGGCGAGCCGCGCCGGTTTGTCCGAGCAGGCGCCGACCGCGATGCGGATATCGGCGATCCTGCCATCGGCATCCTGGTCGAGGAGCACCGCCACGCAGGCGATCGAGATGACGAGATGCGAGCGGGCGCCGAGCTTGAGGAAGATCGAACGCGCCGAGGACCGATGGGCCGGGATGCGGATCGCGACCACCAGCTCGTCTCGCATCAGCTCGGTCTTGCGATTGCCGCGGATGAAGGTCGCGAGCGGCACGCTGCGCCGGCCCTGCGCCGAGGCGATCTCGACTCTCGCGTCGAGCGCCAGCAACGGCGGCACGCCATCCGCTGCCGGCGAGGCGTTGACGATATTGCCGCCGAGCGTGCCGCGATTCTGGATCTGACGGCCGCCGATCTGCAGGGCCGCCTGCTTCAGGGCATCGTATGCGGCAGGCAACGGCGCCTCGACAAGCTCCGTCCAGCTGGTCGCGGCCCCGATCAGCGTCGCCCGCCCATCGCTGCTTATGCCTCTCAGCTCGGGGATCTGGCTGATGTCGAGGAAATCGCGCGGAAAGGACTCGAGCCAGGCCTGTTTCGCGGCGCGCGCCGGATAGATGTCGGTTGCGCCGGCAAGCACGACGAGCGGATGGCCATCATGGTGCCTCGCTGCGCGCCCGCCCTGGGCCAGAGCCACTAGGGCTGCCTGCAAGGTGGGAGGGCGCAGATAGTCCGGCATCGCTTGCTCTTCTATCCCGGCACGCGGTCCGGCCGAGGGGGCATCACTCTGCCGGCAGGCTTCATGCGACCTTGAGCTTCTTCTGCAGATTGGAGGACGAGGTCGTGTATTGGAACAACAGCTTCTTGTCCGGATAAACGTAGCGGTGCACCTTCTGGGCCGCGAGCGCCGCCTCGTGGAAGCCGGAGAGGATCAGCTTGAGCTTGCCCGGATAGGTGTTGATGTCGCCGATGGCGAAGATGCCAGGCGTCGAGGTCTCGAATTTCTGGGTATCGACCGGGACCAGGTTCTCGTTGAGGTTGAGGCCCCAATTGCCGATCGGGCCGAGTTTCATGGTCAGCCCGAAGAAGGGCAGGATGGCGTCGCAGGCGACCTCGAAGGTCGAGTTGTCGTCGCGGCGGATGATGGCCGCTTCGAGATCGGGCGCCTTGCCCTTCAGCCCGACCACCTGGCCGAGATGGAAGTCCATGCGGCCTCCGGCCACATGCTCGCGCATCTGGTCGACCGAATGCGGCGCCGCCCGGAAGGCGTCGCGACGGTGCAGGAGCGTGATGCGCTCGGCGACCGGCTGCAGATTCAAGGTCCAGTCGAGGGCTGAATCTCCGCCGCCGACGATCAGCACCTTGCGGCCGCGGAAGGCCTCCATGCGGCGCACGGCGTAGAAGACGCTGGTGCCTTCGTAATCCTCGATGCCAGGAATCGGCGGCCGCTTGGGCTGGAACGAGCCGCCGCCCGCCGCTACCACGACGCTCTTGCACAGGAAGGTGGTGCCGGCATCGGTGACGAGCTTGAAGCGCGGCGCCTCGGGCGTTCCCAGCGTCTCCAGGCTCTCGATCATCTCGGACAGATGCAGCTGCGCCCCGAAGGGAGCGATCTGCTTCATCAGATTGTCGGTGAGCTCCTGGCCGGTCACGATCGGCACGCCGGGAATGTCGTAGATCGGCTTCTCCGGATAAAGCTCGGCACATTGGCCGCCGACCTTGTCGAGAATGTCGATCACATGGGCCTTGATGTCGAGGAGGCCGAGCTCGAACACGGCGAACAGCCCGCACGGGCCCGCACCGACGATCACCACATCGGTCTCATGCACCTCGGCGGCGCCGTTCTCATCCCCGGAAGGCTTCACCATCAGCATCGCTTCCTCTCCGTCACTGCTGAGTTTATGACGGGCGATTGTTTGTATACGAACAAACTAGCAAATGTCTCGACCGCCTGCAACCTGGCTGGATAAGCCAATCTGGTTAGATAAGCATTGTGCGCGCCGGAGGGAAGCACGGCCTGTCGTCTCCGAGACGCGGACCGCAGGAGCTCGGCTCGGTCAGGCGATCTTGCCGAGCAGGGCCACGAGGCGTCGCTGCTCGAGAGGCGAAAGCGGCGCGAGCGTCGCGGCTGTCGCCTGGCGTGCCCTGTCGAGAAGGCCGGCCACCAGCTCGCTCCCCTGCCCGCTCAGGCGCAAGGTGACGCGGCGCTGGTCGTGCGGATCGGCGGCTCGCTCGATCAGGCCGCGCTCGGCGAGGCGCGACACCACGCCCTTGATGGTGGCTGGATCCATGGCGGTGAGGCGGCCGAGGCGGTTCTGCGACACCTCGCCCGCCTCTGCGAGCTTCACCAGCGCGGCGAACTGGGTCGGCGTCGGCCCGTCCTCGCCCATGGAATCGAGGAAGATCGCCACATGGCGCTGATGGGCGCGGCGCAACAGGTGCCCGATCTGGGCCTCGAGCACATAAGGGGCGCTCAAGTCGCGAGTAACGAGTAGCGAGTGGCGAGTGGTTGTCGGTGCCATATGATTTACGCCCTACTCGCTATTCGCCATTCGCTACTCGCCATTCGCTACGCGCCATTCGCTACGCGCCCTCTACATCCGGCTCGGCAGATAGGTGGCGATGATCGGCAACAGGATGAGGATCACGAGGCGGATGAGATCGGTGACGATGAAGGGCAGGACGCCGGCGAAGATGGTCGAGAACTTCACGTCCTTGATGACGCTCTTGATGACGAAGACGTTCATGCCGACCGGCGGGTGGATGAGGCCGAGCTCGACCGTCATGACGATGATGACGCCGAACCAGATCGGGTCGAAGCCGAGCGCCGTGACGACCGGGAAGATGATGGGCACGGTGAGGATGATCATCGCCATGGCGTCCATCAGGCAGCCGAGCACGAGATACATCAGCATGATCAGGGCGAGCACCCCGTAGGGCCCGACCCCAAGCCCGGTCATGAACTCGGTGACCTTCTGGGGTACCTGCGTCACGGTGAGGAAATAGCCGAAGAGCAGCGCCCCGATCAGCACCGTGAACACGGCAGCTGCGGTGCGCGTCGCCTGCAGCAGCGAGGCGCGGATATCGGCGCGCGACAGGCGCCGGCGCAGCACGCCGATAATGAAGGCCCCGCCCGCCCCCATGCCGCCGGCCTCGGTCGGCGTGAACACGCCGCCGTAAAGCCCGCCGATCACGAAGGCGAAGAGCAGGAGCGGCGCCCAGACGTCGCGCAAACTGGCGAGGCGCTCGGGCCAATCGCTCTTCGGGCCGGCCGGCAGGAAACCCGGCCGCACCGCGCCGATCACGCCGATCGTCATCATATGCATGGAGATGGCGAGCAGCCCCGGCAGGATGCCCGCGACGAACAGCTTGCCGATATCCTGTTGGGTGATGATGCCGTAGACGGCGAGCACGGTCGAGGGCGGCAGCATGGCGCCGAGCGTGCCGCCGGCCGCGATCACGCCGGTCGCGAAGGATTGCGGATAGCCGTAACGGCGCATCTCCGGATAGGCGACCGTCGAGAAGGTGGCGGCCGTCGCGACCGAGGAGCCCGAGATCGCCGCGAAGCCCGCGCAGGCCGCGATGGTCGCGACCCCGAGCCCGCCCTTCCTGTGCCCGACGAACGCGTTGGCCGCCTGGAACAGCTCCCGGCTGACGCCCGAGGCCGAGACGAAGGCGCCCATCAACAGGAACATCGGGATGACGCCGAAAGTGTAGTCGGTGACCGTGCGCATCGAGGTCTGGCCGATCAGCTTCAGGGCCGGCCCCGACCCGACCAGGTAGCCGAAGCCCGAAACGCCGACGAGACCCATCGCCATGCCGACCGGCACGCGAAGCAGCATCAGCACGAACAGCACGATGAAGCCCGTGACGGCGACGGCGTCGGCGCTCATGCAAGAATGCTCATGACGATATGCTCATGAAGACCTGCTCATTCGACCGGCTTGACGTATTCGCGCGAGACGAGCTCGGGCGAGAAGATCAGCCGCCAGGTGCGGACCGCGATCAAGAGCACTGCCGAGACGTCGCCCGCCCAGGCGACGGCGAAGAACGGCCAGGTCGGCAGATGCAGATCATAGGTCAGCACATTGTCGATGCGCGTCTGCGTCACCTTGTCGAACAGCATGGTCGTCTGCATGGTCACCACGAACAGCAGGACGAGCGTCGCGAAGATATCGATAGCACGCTGATATTTCGGGGACACCGAGGCCCAGACGAGATCGACCGTGATATGGGTGCCGCGATAGCTCGTCGCCGCGATGCCCCAGAAGATCAGGATGCCGAGCAGCATCCGCCCGAAATCATAGCTGTCGGGGATCGAGGTCGAGAAGAATTTCCGCAAGATCACCGAGATGAAAGTGTCGGCGGCGACGAGGCCGACGAAGATCGCGGCGAGGAGCTCGATAGCGTCGATGAAGCGGTCCATCGGGCTGCGCGGCGCAGCCGGTACTGCATTTTCGGGAACGGCCTCTTGTCTCACCACCTTCGTCCAATCGCTAATCGCGGTGACAGAGGGCGCCAGCGCCCACCTCGCCCCGCCCTTGCGGGGAGAGGTCGATCCCGAGCGCAGCGAGGGAGCGGGTGAGGGGCTGGGTGAGTATCATCGGCGCTGGCTCACATTCACCCAGCCCCTCACCCCCCGCCCTCTCCCCGCGAAGTTCCCGCGAACTGGCGAGGAGAGGGAGCCACGCTGGCGCTTGCGACTAGCGGCCAATTCAGAAGCCCGCTTTGAATTTATCCAGCATCCCCTTGAGATCGGCGAAGGCCTTGTCGGGATCGATGCCGGCCTTCTTAGCGCCCTCGGCCCATTTCGCCTTCAGCGGATCCGTCGCCTGCCGCCAGGCGGTCAGCTGGTCGACATTGAGCGCATAGACCTCATGGCCCGCCTCCGCCTTGATCTTGTCGCGGCCGGCATGCTCGAAATCGGCCCAGGGGCTGGCGAAGCGCTGCGCCCATTCGGTGGTGCAATGGTCGTCGACCGCTTTCTTCTGGTTCGGCGACATGTCGTCATAGACTTTCTTGTTCATCACCCAGGTGAAGGCCGACACATAGAGCGGCACGTCCATATGGTATTTGACCGCCTTGTCGATGCCGAACAGCACCACCGAACCCCAGGGGAAGGTGATGGCGTCGGCGACGCCGCGCTCGAGCGCGTCGCGCGATTCTGGCGCCGAGGCCTGGACATTGGTGCCGCCGAGCGAGACGACGAAGGCGCCGATCGTAGCATTGGCCGGCCTGATCTTCATGCCCTTGATCTCGGAGGGCAGCAGGATCTTCTTGTTGGCGTGCAACGTGCCGGGATCATGGACGAAGGCGAAGCAGTAATGCACATCCTTCATCTCCTGGGCCGCATAGGCGCGATACCAGGCGTCGAGCGCGGCCGAGCCGGTATGGGCGTCGGAGATCAGGAAGGGCAGCTCGCCCGCGGCGACGACCGGGAAGCGGCCCGGCTGATAGCCCGGATTGACATAGGTGAAATCGGCGATGCCGTCGCGGGCCATGTCGTAATGGTCGAAGGCCTTGCCGAGCTGCTCGGAGGGAAAGATCGTGAAGGAGATCGAGCCGCCGCTCTCTTTCTTGAGGTCCTCGGCCCAATCCTGGATCGCCTTCTGCAGCGGATGCGAGGGCGGCACCCAATGGGAGAGCTTGAGCATCACCGGCTTGTCCTGCGCCGAGGCAGGCGAGACGAGCACGGGCGAGAGGGCCATGGTCGAGGCGGCCGCGAGCGTGGCCGTCAGAGCGACTGCGAAGGTCTTCATCGGCTTCATCCTCCCTGGATCGCGCGGCCGCGCGATCAACTTTCTATGAAGACGCGTCGGAAACCGCGCCCCGGCATCGCCGGCGCGGTCTCCGAGGAGCCCACCCTTTGCGAAAGGCTATCGGCAGCCGTGGCGGGGCGTCAAGCGGGAGCGTTCACCTTCGCCGACCAAGGCGCGCGCTCCTGATGGCCGCGGCGCTGACGAGGATCAGGATCACGCCCCAGATGGCGATGGTCAGGAATTGGCTCAGGCCCAAGAGATTGAAGGCCGAGGAGATCATCTGCAGGATCACGAGCGACAAGACGAGGCCCATGACCTTGCCGGCGCCGCCATAGGGGTTGACGCCCCCGAGCACGGCCGCGAGGATCGTGACGAGGAGGTAGCTTTCGCCATAGGAGGCGTTCGCCGAGTTGAAGCGCGCCATCATGACGACGGCGGCAATGGCGGCAAGCAGGCTCGACAGGAGATAGACTCGCATCATCACGCGTCTCGTGTCGATGCCTGAAAATCGCGTCGCCTTCTCGTTCGAGCCGATCATGTAGATCGCCGTCCCCATGGGAGTGCGGCCGAGCATGACGGCGAAGGGGACGGCGCACAGGACGAAGACCGCCATGGCGACGGGGATGCCGAAAAGCGTGCCATTGCCGATGAAGACGATCGGCGCGGGAAAATCGGAAATGACATTGCCGCGCGTAAGCCCGATCGCAAGCCCCTTGACCATCGTCATGGTGCCGAGCGTCGCCAGGATCGGTGACACGCCGAGATAGGCGATCAGATAACCGTTGATGATCCCGATCAGCGCCGCGACCCCGAGACCCGCGGCGATCGCGACGACCTGCCAGAAGCCCCAGAGCAGACCATCGCTGCCCGGCACCAGCCGGGTCATGACGAAGGCCATGGTCAGAGCGCAGAGATTGGCCGTCGAGATGAGCGACAGATTGATGCCGCCCTTGAGCAAGGTGACCATCATCGCAAGCGAGAGGATGCCGAGCTCCGGCAACTGGAAGGCCATGGATTGCAGCGTCGATAGCGAGATGAAATGCTCGCCGATCATGGCCGTGAAGAGCAGGAGAAGCGCGAGCAGCAAGACGGTGAGCCCGCCGATCGTCGAATGCAGCGCCATGTCCGCGAGGTAAGCGACTGGCGCTCGAGCCGCGGAGGAAGCCATGTGCTTCATGCCGGGGCCCTCCGCTGCGACGCCGAGCTCCTGCTCTGGACCGCGGTGAAGGAAACCGCGGTCAGAATGACGATGCCGATGAGGAATTGCAGCCAATAGGACGAGACGCCGACGAGGACGAGGCCGTTCTGCATCAGCGCCAGCAGGACGAGGCCGAGGATCGTGCCGAACACCGTGCCCACTCCGCCGTTGAGGCTCGCCCCGCCGAGGACCACGGCGGCAAGCACGTCGAGCTCCTTGCCGACGAGCACGGTCGGGGCGACCGACTGGGCAAGCTGCGCCTGGACGAGCGAAGCGATCCCGGCCATCAGGCCCATATAGCCGTAGACCACGAGATGCAGCCTGAAGATGTGGAAGCCGAGACGCTGGGCGGCATCCGGATTGCCCCCCATGGCGTAGATCTGGCGCCCGATATTGGTCCTGGCGAGCAGGATGAAGGTCAAGAGGAAGCAGACGATCAGGACGAGGATCTGCAGGTTGATCGAATAGGTGATGTCTTCCTTGTCGGTGAATTCGAACCAGCTGATGCCGGCCGCGAACCAGTCGGGCAGATTGTAGATGTATTTGCCCGAGGTGACGAAGATAAGCAGGCCGTAGAAGATATTGAGCGTGGCGATCGTCACGATGATGCTCTTGATGCCGAAGCGATGGATCACCACCGCGTTCGCGAGCCCGCAAGCAGCGCCGACCGACCCGGCGAGCAGGAACAGCGTGACCCAGTTCGCGCCATAGGCGTTGGCGATGCTGAGCGCGACATATTGGGCGACCGAGGCGCTCGCCGTGAACGAAATGTCGATACCCCCCGAAATCAGGACGACGAGCAACCCGGCGCAGAGAATGCCCGTGAAGGCGTTCGAGGTCAGGAGGTCCGAAAGGTTGCGCAAGGTGAGGAAGGAATCGGTCGTGAGCGACAAGCTCCCGCAGAGGAGGACGATCACGAGGAGGAGCCAGAATTCGGTTCGCCGGCGGAGCCTTGTCACAACGTCAAGCATCGATCACGGCCCTCAGCTCCTGTTCCGAACTCTGCTTCGTGTCGAACTCACCGGTGATCTCGCCGCCGCGCATGATGAGGACGCGATGGCTGTGATAGAGGACCTCGGGGATATCGTCCGAGATCATGACGATGGCGACACCGGCTTCCGCGAGACCACGGATGACGGCGTAGATGCCGTCTTTGCCGTTGATGTCGACGCCGACCGTCGGGCTGTCCAAGATCAAAAGGCGCGGCTGCAACGCCATCCATTTCGCCAGCACGACGCGCTGCTGATTTCCGCCCGACAGCGTCTTCACCGGGTTCTCGGGATCGGAGACCTTGATCGAGAGCTCCTTGATCCAATGGGCGACCGTGGAGCGGCGTTTCGCCATGTCGAGCAGGCCGAAGCGCCCGACAAGCCGGTCGAGCACCGTGAGGAGAAGATTCGACGCGATCGGCTGATCGAGGACGAGGCCGAGCGTCAGCCGATCCTCCGAGACATAGGCGATGCCTTCTTCGATCGCCTGCCGGTTGCTGGTCAGCGCGACCGGCCGCCCGGCGATCCGGACCTCGCCCGCATCCGAGGGGTTCATGCCGAACAGGGTCAGCGCGAGTTCCGTCCGCCCCGAGCCGAGCAGGCCCGTGATGCCCAAGACCTCGCCGGCACGGACCTCGAAGGAAATGTCGCGGTAGTCCCCGAGGCGTGTCAGCCCGGAGACCGACAAGACGATCGGGGCGCAAGAGAGGTCGAGCCAAGGCGGCTCGTAGACGAACTCCTTGCCGGTCATCAGATGGGCGAGCTTCTTGTCGTCCATGTCGCTCGCCTCGAAGGTGCCGACCTTGCGCCCGTCACGCAGCACCGTGACCCGTTCGGCGACTTCGAGCACCTCGTCGAGCCGATGGCTGACGAAGACGATGCAGACGCCGCGGCTCTTCAGGTCGCGGACGAGGCCGAGAAGCGCGTCGACCTCATGGCGAGTGAGCGAGGCCGTCGGCTCGTCCATGATCATGAGCTTGGCATCCGCCGCCATCGCCCGGCAGATCGCGACGAGCTGGCGATTGGCGATGGAGAGATCCTCGACCTTCGCGTCAAGGTCGAGCTTGACGCCGATCTTGGCGACCGCGACGGCGGCGATCTCGCGCATCTTCCTCCAGTCGACCCGTTTCAGGGCGCCGAGATGCCGAGAGACGGCGATGTTCTCGGCGACGGTCAGGTTCGGAAACAAGGAAAGGTCCTGATAGATCACCTGGACCCCGCAAGAGGTCGAGAGCACGGGCGTCAGCGCAGGGTAATCCTGGCCTTCGATGACGATCCGCCCGCCAGGCTCCGGAGACACGACCCCCGAGATGATCTTGATCAGGGTCGACTTGCCGGAGCCATTCTCGCCGACGATGCAATGAACCTCGCCGGGCTCAAGCGTCAGGTCGACATCCTCGAGGGCACGAACGCCCCCGAAGCTCTTGCCGATCGCCGTCAATTCGAGAAAGGGTGGCATCGCTTACCGAGGAGCTGGTTCGTCGCGTGGCCGCGGGCAGCGGCGCGCGGCCCTCGCCCGGCTAGTGTGGTGAATTTGAAGTTCCTATCCCCCAAAGTGATGCGAATTTCGGATTCGCTGCACCAAGGGCATGCGACCGGGCCCTCACGGCCCGATCGCATGCGGGACAGGTCCCCTCAGAGACCCTGAGCGATCAGGCCATCGACGGTATCCTTGTTGATGCGCATGATCTTGTCGACCTTGATCTGTTTGTTTGCGGCGTCGACCGCCGCCTTGCCGAGCCCCGGCACGTCGATCCCGTCCTTGATCTCCTTGCCGTCAAGCACGAGCTTGGCGACGGAGACCATCGCATAGCCGGCATCGGTTGGATTCCACAGGAAGCCCTCGCGGATGATGCCCTCTTCGATCAGGCCCTTAGCCTGGGACGGCAGCACCGTGCCGACGACCGCGATCTTCTTGCCGAGTTTCTGCTGGCGCACGGCATTGCCGGCGCCGATCGGGCCGTTGGAGCCAAAGCCGAGGATGCCCTTGAGGTTCGGATAGGCCTTGATCACGTCGAGCGTCGTCTTCTGCGAGGTGTCGATCTCGTCGGCGCCGGGGAAGCGGTCGGCGGCAAGCTTCATCTTCGGGTAATGAGCCTTCTGATAGGCGATGGCGGCATCACACCATTTGTTGTGCAATGGCGTGGTGAGGGTGCCGACATAGGCGACATAATCGCCCTCCTCGCCCAGTTCCTTGGCAAGGCGCTGCATCTGGATTTCGCCGAATTTGACCGAATCGATCAATTCGACGTTCCAATCGCGGCCTTCCTGCTCGGGCCCCTCATGAGTGATGACCTTGATCCCAGCCGCCTGGGCGCGCTTCAGCACCGGCTCGCAGACTTTCACGTCGAGCGGCACGAGGCCGATGACATCGACCTTCTTGGCGATCAGGTCTTCGAGCAGCTTCACCTGCTGTGCCGGATCGACATTGGCAGGCCCGACCATCGAGGCGTTGATCGCGAATTCCTTCGCGCCGCGCTGGATGCCTTTCTCAAGAGCGTTGAACCAGGGAATGCCGGCGATCTTGACTACCGTCACCATGCTCTTCTGAGCTTGAGCCGCCCCAAGCCGCGGGAATCCTAAGCTTCCCACCAGCATGGAGACGCCGCCGATTTTGAGGGCTTCACGCCTATTCATATCTCTGCTCCCTAGATTGAAATGGTCTTTCAGGTCATCTTGCAAGTCGTCTTGCAGTCGTCTTGCAAGTGATCGTTCACTTAGTGATCGGCCAGCCGAAGCTGCCCTCCTTGGCATCCCGACGGCAAGACATTCGTAGAGCCATGCCGCCTTGGTTCTCAGCTCGAATTCGTGCCGGCAGATCGGCTGGAATTTCGAGCGCAGCGCCAAGGGTCGATGCGATCGGCCCTTGGTGTCGGATCGAAGATCACTCCCTTCGTTCAGGCCTTTGCATGGCCGACGGACCGCCGTTCGACCAGAATAGGGGGAAAGGTCTGCAGACGCGGCAGCGCCTCCCCTTTCTCCAGAAACTGAATGACGAGGTCGACAGCCTTGGCGCCGATATCGAAGGCCGGCTGGCGAATGGTGGTCAAGGGAGGCGCGGTGTAGCTCGCAAGCTCGATGTCGTCATAGCCGATCACAGAAATGTCGTCGGGCACGGAGAGACCATGTTCGTGGATGGCGCAGAGCGCACCCATGGCCAGGAGATCGTTGCCGGCGAAGATCGCCTCCGGCCATGTGCGCCTGTCGCGCAGCAACTGCGTCATGGCGCGATAGCCATCGCCTATCGTCAGGTCCGATGGAACAGTGACGAGGGTATGCGGATCGAGACCGGAAGCGGCAAGGGCCGACTTGAAGCCGCCGACACGCTCGATCGATCGCGGGTGGTTCGGCGGTCCGGCTATGCAGGCGAGCCTCCGAAAGCCGCGACCGATCAGGAAGTCCCCGGCGATCCTGCCGCCGAGCGCGGAATCGTCATTGACGACGCAGTCCACCGCCGACGGCATCGCGTCGATGGCCACGACCGGGATGCGCCGCACCTGATGCAAGCGATTGAAGAAACCTTGATTGGCATTCGTCGTCATGACCACGAGACCGTCGATGCGCTTCGACATCAGGGTCTTGAGATAGCCGACGAGCTTCTGCATCTCATCGCCCGAATGGCAAAGGATCAGGCTGTAGCCTTGATCGTTGCAGGTCGCCTCGACCCCACGCATGACTTCGGTGAAGAACGGGTTGGTCGAATTCGTGATGATCATGCCGAGCGTGAAGGTGCGATTGGCCTTCAACGCCTGGGCGATGCCGCTCGGCTGATAACCGAGCTCGGCGATCATCGCTTTGACCCGCTCGATCGTCTGCGGCTTCACATATCGCGTCTTGTTCACGACATGCGAGACAGTGGTGACCGAGACTCCCGTCTCGCGGGCCACGTCCTTGATGGTCACCATGCGGTTGCTCGCGCGCCCATCATGAACGCTCTCTGGTTCTCAGGAAGCGATCGAATGCGACAGCCGCAATCACGATCACGCCGATCACGATCTGCTGGACGCGTCCTCGGCTTGTGCGCCAGCGGTAAAGCCAATGACTGCGGCAAGGGCAAACAAGCTCGCAAACGACATAATCGTGCGACGATTCATCCCGACCTCCCTATGGTCCGCCCGCTAAGATTCGCCGGACGATTTTTGTAATTATCGAGATGCTAGCCTATGCCAATCGTTTGCGCAACGCAGTTGCGACACGCATTGCGACACGACAGCGTCGCGCAATTCTCAATCCCGAAGATAGGCTCGCAGGCCGGGGGCCAGGCTCAGTTTTGCTACAGCCTGATGGCGTCGATCGCGCCTCGCATAGCGGAACGGCCGCTTTGGCGTGTCCTAAGCGGACCCGTGCAGCGCTCCCTGCATGATGACTGAACGGCTTCGCCGCGCGGTCATCCGCCGATTGCGAAGTTGAGTTATGTGAGGGCAGCCCAAGAGCCATCGATTCCGATACACAAAGTCTCGGGCAGACTGCGCTTCCTCAACGTTGCGACCTCAACTCTTCCCGGCAGGCTATTGTGAAGGCCTGCAAGAAATCGGGTGGCACGCTCTCGATAGATTCGCGGCTGCGGAAGTCCTTGTTTGGCTCGTAGTAGGTATCCACGATGGACTTCAAGGCCTCCTCTGCGTGACCAATTGTGTCCTTCTTCCTCGCATAGATGTAGATCTGCGCCTTAGCGGCGTAGAGCGGCACCAACGTCGAAGGGTCCGAGAGGTTGTGAGTGAGGGCATCCGCAAAAAGCTTGGACGCCAAACTGATGAATTCGCTGAACAGGCGCTCGCGCCGCGCAACATCCTCCGACCTTCGCTGAGTGCGATCCTGATAATACTGCGTCAACCACGCCGTAGCGATCGCCGCGATCGCGCCAAGCAGTGAACCTGCAAGAGCCGAGACGGCCGAAAGTATCGCGGGATTCATCTGGTAATCCTCGAGCCTGAGGTGGCCTTGCTTCGTGCGGAACGGCGAGAGGAGCCACCGGAGGCACTCTGCACCGTCGTCACCACCTCTCGATGCGGGCGCCGGTAGTGCTGCAGGAACATCCGGACCGTCTCTTCGACAACGTCCTCGGCCGCGACGCCTAGGCTCTTGCGACCCATCATAAGTGGCCACAGAGAGAACTCGTTGAGGACCCCCATGAACTGGTGCGCCGCCAGCAATGGATTGCGGCAGTCCAGAATGCCCATCTCGGTAAGATGGGCAAGATAGCGCGCAAACCTCTCGGTTTGCGGATCCATCACGGCGGCGAACTCCTCGGCGATCCAGGGAAACTGGCGTGAATCGGCCACCACCATGCGGAGGAACCCGAGATATTCCGGGTGCTTGTGGAGATCCAGAATGATGCGCGCGATCAAACGTAGCACGTCCTCGACATCACCTTGGGTTTCGATACCGGGCGGGGCCGCGTCCTCGAGCTGACCCGACACTCTCAGAAGCATCTCCCGGAAGATCTCCTCCTTGCTTGCGAACTGGTTGTAGAGCGTCCGCCTGGCCACGCCGGCGGCCTCCGCCAACTCGTCCATGCTGACGGACCCGAAACCCCGTTCCAGGAACAGGCGCTGGGCAGCCTCGACGATCGCCTCCCGCGACCCGCCTCGTTGGGCCTTCGGGATGGCCTGGTTCGAACCCTTGTGAGCTGCCATGCAAAAACTCCTATTGCACTATCTGGTGCAATTCAATATACTGCACTATGTAATGCAACGCAAGGCCATGGGCCATGAGAGGCAACGCCATGCCGATCCGGCTCGCTCTTGCAGGCAGAAGCTCCGTCAGCCGCTTGGAAAGGTAGCGCCAATGTTCAAGTCTCGGATCGCAGCGGCCGCCCTGATCGCCGCGACACTCACGGGCTGCGACAAGCCAGTAGCCCCGACTACGCAAGCCCGGCCCGTCCGGACGGTCACCGTCGGGCGTCCCGCGGAAGGCGAGACCGTTTCCATGACGGGCCAGGTTCGAGCCAAGGACCAGGTCAGTCTCGCCTTTCGCCTCGACGGACGCATGATCGAGCGACCTGTCAGTGTGGGCGATGTGGTCAAGGCGGGACAGGTCGTAGCCCGGCTCGACCCGCCGAACGAGCAGAACGCGCTGCGCTCGGCGCAAGCCAATCTCGCTGCCGCGGAGGCGCAACTGGCCGAGGCGCGCCTCACTTTTTCCCGGAAGCAGCAGCTCGTGAAGGAGGGATGGGCGTCCCAGGCGCAATTCGACACGGCCCAGCAGGCGCTCAAGACGGCCGAGGCCCAGGTCGACAACGACAAGGCACGGTTGCGCACCGCGCAGGACGAGGAGAGCTACACGACCTTGGTCGCCGATGCCCCAGGCGTCGTTACCTCGAAGGGCGCCGAACCAGGCGAGGTGGTCCGTGCCGGGCAGATGATTGTGGGGGTGGCACGCCAAGGCGGTCTCGACGCCGTTTTCGACGTGCCGGAGCAGCTCATCCGGACAGGCCCGCGCGATCCACTGGTCGAGATCGCCCTTACCAACGACCCGCAGGTGAGGGCTACCGGCCGCGTGCGCGAGGTCTCGCCCCAGGCGGACACCACGACCCGGACGTTCCAGGGCAAGGTCGGCATCATCAACCCGCCGGGAGCCATGCGACTGGGCTCCACTGTCACCGGCCGCATCAAGCTGTCCGCACCTCCCGGCATGGAGGTCCCGGCGAGCGCGCTTACCGAGGCAGATGGGCGCCCGGCCATTTGGGTGGTCGATCCGCAGAGCCAGACCGTGTCCCTGCGCAACGTGGAGGTCCTGCGCTACGACCCCGCCTCCATCGTGATTTCGCAAGGACTGAAGACGGGCGAGCTCGTCGTCACCGCCGGGGTGCAGACACTGCGCCCAGGCCAGAAGGTCAGCGTCCTGGGAGCCGTGTCATGAAGCATTTCAACCTCTCAGAATGGGCGATCCGTCACCGTTCCATGGTGGCCTATTTCATGCTCGTCGTCGCGGTTGCAGGCATCGCGTCCTACTTCCGACTCGGGCGGAGCGAGGATCCGGATTTCACCGTCAAGACCATGGTGGTGCAGGTCGAATGGCCGGGCGCCACAGTCGGCGACACGCTCGAGCAGATCACCGACCGCCTCGAGCGCAAGCTCCAGGAGACGCCGAACCTCGATTATCTGAAGAGCTACACGACCGCGGGCAAGGCCACGATCTTCGTCAACCTGAAGGATTCGACGCCGCCGGCTCAGGTGGCGGACATCTGGTATCAGGTCCGCAAGAAGATTGGCGACATCCGCAACACGCTCCCGCAAGGAATAGTCGGCCCCGGGTTCAACGACGAGTTCGGCGATACCTTCGGCATCGTCTACGGCTTCACCGCGGACGGATTTACCCATAGGGAGCTGCGGGACTACGTCGATGACGTCCGCAAGCAGCTCCTCGAGCTGCCGGACATTTCGAAGATCGACGTTCTCGGGGCCCAGGACGAGCGCGTCTATGTGGAGTTCTCGAGCGAGCAGTTGGCCGGCCTCGGGATCCAGCGCCCGGCGCTGCTTGACGCGCTGCAGGCCCAGAACTCCGTCACCCCCGCCGGCGTTGTGCAGACAGGCGATGAGAAGATCCTGGTCCGTGTCTCGGGCGCGTTTCGCTCCGAGCAGGACATACTCGCCGTCAACTTCGTCGCCAACGGGCGGATCATCCGCATGGGCGACATTGCCCGCGTCACGCGCGGCCCTGCCGACCCGGCGCAGCCGATGTTCCGCGTCAACGGACGAGAGGCCATCGGGCTCGCCATTTCCATGCGCAAGGGCGGCGACGTCCTGGCGCTCGGGCACAACGTCGCCCAGGCGATGGCGGATATCACGGCGAGCCTGCCGGTCGGGATCGAGTCGACGCTTGTCGCCAATCAACCCGTGACCGTCGAGCACGCGGTGGACGACTTCATGGAGGCCTTGTGGGAAGCCGTCGCCATCGTTCTTGGGGTGAGCCTGGTCAGCCTCGGCCTGCGCGCCGGCGCAGTGGTCGCCCTCTCGATCCCGCTTGTCCTTGCGGCGGTGTTCGTTGTGATGAGCCTCACCGGCATCGACCTTCAGCGGATCTCGCTGGGCGCCCTCATCATCGCACTCGGCCTGCTGGTCGACGACGCCATGATCACGGTCGAGACGATGGTCACGCGGCTGGAGCACGGCGACGACAAGGACCACGCGGCCACCTTCGCCTATGCCTCAACCGCCTTTCCGATGCTCACCGGTACGCTGGTGACTGTCGCGGGATTCGTCCCCATCGGCTTCGCGCATAGCGGCGCGGGAGAATACACCTTCTCGATTTTCGCCGTCGTCACTATCGCGCTGCTGACGTCCTGGGTCGTCGCGGTCCTCTTTGCCCCCTTGCTTGGCGTTTGGATCCTCAAGAAACCCAAGGCGGCGCATTCGGGGGAGCCTGGCCCGATCATGCGCGCGTTCCGCAGCTTCCTGGTGCTGGGCATGCGGGCGCGCTGGATCACGGTCCTCGTCACGCTCGGCATGTTTGGGGCGGCGCTGTACGGCATGCGCTTCGTTCCGCAGCAATTCTTCCCGTCCTCGGACCGGCCCGAGCTGCTCGTCGATGTGCAGCTGCCGGAAAATGCCTCGATCCATGCAACCCGCGATGTCTCGGCCCGAATCGACAAGCTGCTGGCGGGCGATGAGGACGTCGATCACTGGAGCACCAACGTCGGGGAGGGTGCGGTCCGGTTCTACCTGCCCCTCAACGTTCAGCTGCCCAACGACTTTTTCGCGCAAGGCGTGGTCGTCACCAAGGGATTGCAGCAGCGCGAGCGCGTGAAGGCGAAGCTGGAGCAGGCGCTGGCGAGCGAGTTCCCGGGCGTCGTCGGGCGGGTCTATCCGCTCGAGCTCGGCCCGCCCGTCGGATGGCCGCTCCAATACCGGGTGAGTGGACAGGACCCGGATGAGGTGCGAGCGATCGCGTTCAAGGTCGCTCAGGTCATTCAGTCCGCCCCCGATGCCCAGAACGTCAACTACAATTGGATGCAGCCGGCGCGCACGGTCAGGATCCGGGTCGACCAGGACCAGGCACGCCTCCTCGGCCTGAGCTCTCAGGATCTGGCCCAGTCGCTGAACACGGTCGTGTCCGGCATCACAGCCACCCAGATGCGGAGCGGGATCTATCTCGTCGATGTGTTGGTCCGGGCCTCCGCCGACGAGCGCATGTCGCTCGCAACGATCCGGACGCTTCAGGTGCCGCTGCCGAACGGGCGGACCGTTCCGTTGGCCCAGATCGTCTCCGTCGACTACGGCCAGGAATACCCGATTGTCTGGCGTCGCGACCGCCGGCCTATGGTGAACGTGCAGGCCGATGTCGCGCCGGGCATCCAGGCTGCCACGGTCGTGCAGGCGCTGGCCCCGAAGATGACGGCGCTGAATGCCAGCCTGCCGAGCGGATACCGTATCGAGGTTGGCGGCAGCGTCGAGGACAGCAACAAGGCGCAGGCGTCGGTCGAAGCCGTCTTGCCGCTGATGCTCATCCTCATGCTCACGGTGCTGATGATCCAGCTCCAGGGCTTCAGCCGTCTGTTCCTGGTGCTCAGCGTGGCCCCTCTTGGTGTCATCGGAGTCGTCGCGGCCCTTCTCCTTTCGGACAAGCCGCTCGGCTTCGTAGCAATCCTTGGCGTGCTCGCCCTCACCGGCATGATCGCCCGCAATTCGGTGATCCTGATCGACCAGATCGAGAAAGAGAAGGCGCAGGGGCGGCATCCTTGGGATGCGGTCATCGAGGCCACCACGCACCGGTTCCGTCCGATCCTGCTGACCGCTTCTGCGGCTATCCTCGGCATGATCCCGATCGCGCCGACCATCTTCTGGGGTCCGATGGCCTACGCGATCATGGGGGGCCTGGCAGTCGCGACGCTGCTGACTCTTGTCTTCCTCCCAGCGCTCTACGTGACCTGGTTCCGGATCCAGCGCCCCGAGCAGGACGCCGGCCACAACACGAATCTCGAGCCCGCAATCCGCCTCGGGGACCTTGCGGACGGCCTCGTCAAGGCCCGCCAGCCCCAGCTGGAAACAACTTCACAACTCTAAGCAACTGTAAGGAGACAAACGATGTTGCGAAAAACCCGGTTGACGCTCGCCACGAGCGCGATGCTCGGCGCTGCAGTCGTCGCACCAAAAACCGCGCTCGCCCAGCCATTCCCCGGTGGCCCTCCTCCCGGCCCTCCTGCTGGCCTCCCTGGCGGTGCTCCTCCCGCTCTCCCCGGCGGTGGTGCTCCTGGCTTTCCTGGCGGAGCTCCTCCGGGCCTTAGCGCCGCTGGTTTTCCTGGTCGGCCCGAGGTCGGTGGTGCCCCTGGCCTCAGCGGTCCTCCTGGTCGCATGGGCGCCGGATTCGCTCGTCCTCCTGGTAACGGTGGCCCCGCTGGTCTCTCTCGTTTCGGCGGTCGTTCCGGCTTCCCTGGCGGTCGGAGCAATTTCTACGGCGGTTCCGCGATCGCTGGCTACAGCCGCACGGCGCTCTATGGCTACGGCCGCTCAGGCTATGGCTGGCGATATCGCCACTGGGCGCCTTATGGCGTCTACGTCTACAGCAATTCCAGCTCCAGCAGCTGCTCTTACACCTACACTTACAGTTATCGGCTGCATGCCTATAGGCGCACTCGGGTGTGCTCCGACAATTAGGTGCGGCGGCTGTGTGACTGCACCCCGGTACTGCATGTACCGGCGTGAGTGACCCACGCGAAACGGAGGATATGATGCACGGGACTACAAACAGCTTGATTGCCCACGGCCGTTCTCGGGCCAAATCTCACCGGCTTGCTAGCCGCCCGCCCTTCGAATGTATCGCTCTCTTGCTGCAAGGAGGCGGCGCGCTCGGCGCCTATCAAGGAGGCGTCTATGAAGCCCTTGTCGAGGCGGGTCTCCACCCCGACTGGACCGCCGGCATTTCAATCGGCGCCATCAACGCCGCCATCATTGCCGGCAATCCGCCTGACCAGCGCGTCGAGAAGCTTCGACAATTCTGGGAACTCGTCACCTCGCCCGGGCCGTTGGGATATGGCACCGATTTCACGGCGCTGCTCAAGGGCGACGCCGCGCGCACCCTGCTCAACCAGTGGAGCGCGGGCCGGGCCTTGTCGCTGGGCGCATCAGGTTTCTTCGCGCCGCGCCCGCTGACCCCTTGGCTATGGCCACATGGCTCGATCGAGGCCACGAGTTATTACGACACGCGCGCGCTCAGAACGACGTTGGAGCGGCTCGTCGATTTCGACCGCATCAACGGCGATGACATGCGCTTGAGCGTTGGTGCCGTCAATGTGCGCACCGGCAACTTCGTCTATTTCGACTCTACGACGGACCGAATCCGCCCGGAGCATGTGATGGCGAGCGGTGCGCTGCCGCCCGGATTTCCCGCGATCGAGATCGACGGCGAGCACTACTGGGACGGCGGCCTGATCTCGAACACGCCGCTGCGCTGGGTGGTCGAAAACCAGCCGGAACGCGACACGCTCGCATTTCAGGTCGATCTCTGGTCGTCCGTCGGCGAGTTGCCGCGTAATATGGCGCAAGTACCGACGCGGCAGAAAGAAATCCAATATTCAAGCCGGACCCGCGCCGAATCCGATCGCTTCCGGGAGATACAGGTTCTGCGCAATGCCCTCTCGAAACTCATCGAGAAGTTGCCGGAGGAATTGGCGGCGAGTCCCGAAGTCGAGATTTTGCGACCTGCGTCCCAGCCCAAGGTCTGGAATCTCATCCAACTCGTTTATCGATCGAAGGAGTATGAAGGCGACTCCAAAGACTACGAGTTTTCGCGCCAAAGCATGGAGGATCACTGGCGGGCGGGCTATCACGACACTATCCGCACGCTGAGGCATCCCCAAGTGCTCGAACGGCCGCGCAGCCTCGACGGCGTCTTCATGTTCGATGTCGCCGAGCACGGCCGCGAATAGTGGCCGACGAATGTGTATCACCCAATCAAGGAGGCTCTCATGAAGGAATCCCAGGTGCGCGAGCGCGCCTTCTCCATGCCGCTCACCAGTCCCGCTTATCCGCCCGGGCCTTATCGCTTTCGCCAGCGCGAATATCTCATCATCGCCTACCGGACCGATGGCCAGAAATTGCGCGCGCTCGTGCCGGAGCCCCTGCAAGTGGACGAACCAATCGTCAAATACGAATTCATCCGCATGCCGGACTCGACGGGGTTCGGTGATTACACCGAAAGCGGCCAGGTGATCCCGGTGTCTTTCCGCGGCAAGAAGGGCGGCTACACCCACTGCATGTTTCTGAACGACGAGCCGCCGATCGCCGGCGGGCGCGAGCTCTGGGGCTTTCCGAAGAAGCTCGCGCAGCCCACGCTTCGCGCCGAGATCGACACCCTGGTGGGTACCCTCGACTATGGTCCCGTCCGAGTTGCAACCGGCACCATGGGTTACAAGCACAAGGTCGCTGATCCGACGGCGGTGCTGACCTCCCTCGCCACGCCCAACTTCCTGCTCAAGATCATCCCCCATGTCGATGGTAGCGCGCGCATCTGCGAGCTGGTCGAGTATTGTCTCGAGGACATCGAGCTCAAAGGTGCCTGGATCGGGCCTGGCGCGCTTGATCTTCATGCGCACGCCTTGGCGCCGGTCGCCGAGCTGCCGGTGCTCGAGGTGATCTCGGCTACGCACATCATCGCCGATTTGACCCTCGGCCTCGGCAAGGTCGTCTATGATTATCTGCGCTGAACACTCAAAACCGCATGCGTCATATATCCTGACAAATATGACATGACTAACAGGATCGAAGTTATCATGATCCTCTCAGGGTCCATGGGGGCTGCGCGTCATACCATGGATTAGCGCGGACGTGTGCGCCCATCCGCAATCGTCGACATCGCCGCGATGGTGAGATCTCAACAATCGCGTTGGCCAGGGCGCGCAGCCTATCGGACTGTTCAGGGAGCCTGATGCAACACCCGGTGCGGTTCCGAAAGACTTGATTATGCACGAACGTCCGGGTTGCCTTCTGGCGGTTACCCTTCCTCCGTTGGGTCGGGTCAGACCGGGATGAAGCAGCCTGGCGAATGTCCGGTCTTACTCACCAGTCGGTAATATAGGCGACAGCTGGGGCCTTGAAGAATGATCGGATGAGCCCGGGCGTTGTCCTGAGTGCTGCAAGTTGGGTTTCGATTTTGCCTCGTAGTGTTTCGCTTTTGCGCAGTGGTGTCCTGGCAACGCCGGTGCGCTTCATATGGCTCCAGACAAGTTCATCAGGGTTCAACTCGGGCGCATAACCGGGAAGGAAGTGTAGCGTCAGCAGCCCATTGGTCGACGCAACATAGGCTTTTGCCAGCGTCGTCTTGTGCGCCGGGAGGCCGTCTACCACCAGATGCACCGGCTTCGTGCGGTGCCGCATCATTCGCCGCAGCAGATCAACAAACAGCTCCGCGTTGAGGCCGCCTTGATAAGTGCAATACCAGAAAGCGCCTTTCGAATTCACGGCCGATGCCGCACTGATCGATTGCCGTTGACCGGGGCGCTCGACAACAGGTGTTTGCCCTTTCACACCCCAAGTCTTGCCGTGCACAGTGTCCGCACGAAACCCGGACTCATCCCAGAAATAGATCTCGCCCCCTGACGCTTTCGCCTGCCGCGCAATGGCGGGAAAGGTTTCGCGCTGCCATCTCTCGATGGCTTCCGGATCGCGCTGGTAGGCGCGCTGCAACGGCTTTTGCGGTGTCAACCCGAGTTTGGCGAGCAATTCGCCCACGGCGGTCACACCAAGGCGAATGTCAAACTTGCGCTCGATCAGGCTGGCCACTATCGACCGCGTCCACAGGCCGAAATCCAGTCCATACTGGCGAGGGTCGCGGCCATTGATCCAGCGATAAACCTGCCGCTCCTGATGAGGGGACAAAGTGCGCGGCCGCCCACTCGCCGGCCGAGACAGCAGCGCTTTCAGGCCAATCCCCGGTGTCGCCGCGGCCGCAACCCATTTGTAGATCGTCGTGCGACTGAAACCGTAAGACGCGATAACCGAAGAGGCCGGCTCTCCGTCCCGCACCCGCTCCACCGCCATCAGCCGTATGGCCTCAAGTGTTCGGTGATCAAAGCTGCGCCCGTCTCGCTTCATGGCTCATGATACCAAACCATGCGCCAATGTACAAGCCATTTGTCGCCTTAATTGCCGACCGGTGAGTAAGTGCGGTGTTCCAGCCTCTGTACGACCTAAATGGACGCACTTCCCTTGGTGCTACGCGGCGCAAAATGTCCGAATCCTGGATCGCCTAGTAGGCCGACCTATGGCGGACTTGCGTCGACTCCAGCCAGTCGATACGGGAACCAAGCGTCAGACTTTGACCACTAGTGTGGTGAATTTGAAGTTCCTACCCCATGGATGGCATGCTCGATGTAGGAACTTCAAATTCAAGAACCACACTAGAAACAATAACTTGCTAGTGCAGCTTTTGAATCCGAAATTCGCCGCGTGCGTTGCCCCAATGTGATGCGAATTTCGGATTCGCTGCACTAGTGACGGATGCGTATGCGGCAAGGAACATGTCTGGCCGGTTCAGGTTGATCAGGGCCGGCTTCAAACGGATAATGCGTTCGAAGACGCCCTCATCGGAACCGAAATACTTGACCATCGGGGCGACACCGGCCCGTCGACAGGCTTCGATCTCGCTGGGAACGCTCATCTCAGCCTCGAACTGGACAATCGTTGGTCGCAAAATTTGGATGGCCTCATGAACGCTGGAGAAGCTTTCGCGTTCGACCATGATCTGCATATCGTCGGAGAGACGCCGCAGTTCCGCTAGTCTCGATGGATCGGGGCTCCAGAAAAAGACGCGCGACAGAAGGCCCGCCCGCTTCACCTCCGCGACCGTCGCGGCCGGATCCGTATCCTTGACCTCGACGTAGAGACGCCCGTCGGCGCCGGCCGCTTCGAGGAAAGCGGCGAGCGGCGTCACGCGTTCGCCCGCGAAGAACGGATCGAACCAAGCACCGGCCGAGAGCCGGCCGAGTTCCGCCATCGTCCTCGCCGCGACCGGGCCGGATCCGTCTGTCGTGCGGTCGAGAACCGCATCATGGATGACGGCAAGTGCGCCATCGGCGGTGCGCCGCACATCGAGCTCGACCACCTGGAACCCCTGATCGAAGCAAAGACGCGCCGCATGCAGCGTGTTCTCTGGAGCGACCGCATTCATGCCGCGGTGGCAGACGATGTCGATCGGAAATTCGGGGTGCGGCCGATAGCGGTTCATCATCTCGGGCTTGTCAGTGCAGATGCCGGCGACCGGCATCGCCATCAGCCGCTCCAAGACCGCGCGCCGCTCTTCGTGCCAGATCACGACGATGAGATTCTCTCTCGCCGCGCGCGCAAGAAGGTCCGGCGTGATCAGGCGGTCGGGTTCGTCCGACGCCCGCTCCCAGCACAGATGGATGATCTCGGCACCGGTATCGGCCGCGGCCGCGAAGGGATCCTCCCCGTTGCGCACGAGCACAGAGATCGGGAAGCGCGGCTCGGCAGGCCTGGCGGCGACGAGGGCGCGGACAGTCTCGTGGTCGAAGGAGCCCAAGGCCGCGAAGGGAACGGCGCTCTTCGCAAGAAGCGCCATGGCCGGCGGAGCGGCGGCGCGCTCCTTCACCTCCACATAGAGCCCGCAACTTGTCTCGATCGCGAGATTGATCACGTCCTGAAGCAACGGCACATGGCCGCCGCGTCTCAATCGAATGCGCGCAATGTCTGCGGCATCGTGTTCGGCGAGGACGACTTGGCGTCCATCCGCGCCGGTCACCACCTCGTCGTGCGAAACGATGACGGCGCCGTCGCGCGAGAGCCTGGCATCGAGCTCCCACATATCGGCGCCGAGCCGCGCGGCGACGTGGAACGACGCGAGAGTGTTCTCGTGCGCGTGGGCGCAGGCACCGCGATGGCCGATCGAGAGCGGTCGCTCCGCTCCATGCGCCGGCCAACCGTAACGCCTGATGAAGGCCCCGATCAAAGCCTTCACAGGCGCACGCCGTCCCGATCGAACACGAGGACCTTGGTCGGATCGATGCCCCATTCGACGGGCTCCCCCTGGTCGAGCTGGCCGAGGTCCGAACCGATGGCGCGCAGGCGGCTGCCGTCGGCGAGATCGACGGCGTAGAGCATCTCGCGACCGTGGCTTTCGACGGCGGCGATCCGCCCAGGCAAGCGGACCTGGCCGGCGGGGCCGAACACCTCCGGCCGGACACCTATCGAAATGGGCGAGCCCGGCTGGACCTGACCGACCCCGGCCGGCCACGGCACGAGCACATCCACACAGGCAAGGCGCATGCCCTCCGTCTCGGCTTTGGCGTCGAGATAGGCGATGGGCGGGCTGCCGAGGAAGCTTGCGACGAAGCGGTTCGCCGGCCGCGCATACATCTGCGAAGGCGAAGCGACCTGGACGACCTCGCCCTTGTCCAGGATCGCGATGCGGTCGCACATGCTCATCGCCTCGACCTGGTCGTGGGTGACGAGGATGGCGGTCGTGCGCGTCTCGCGCTGGATACGGCGAATCTCGCTGCGCATGTCGAGGCGTAGCCGCGCGTCGAGATTGGCGAGCGGCTCGTCGAGCAGGAGCACGTCGGGACGGCGGACCAGAGCCCGGGCCAGCGCGACACGCTGCTGTTGGCCGCCGGACATGTGGGCGGGGCGCCGGTCGAGCAGCGTTTCGATTTCCAGAAGCCGGGCGAGGTCTCGGACCGACTTATCGATCGAGGCTTTGTCCAAGCCGCGCAGCTTCAGCGGAAACGCGATGTTCTCGTTCGCCGTCATATGCGGATACAGCGCATAGGATTGGAAGACGACGCCGACATTGCGCTTTTGGGCCGGCAGGTCCGTCACGTCTCGCTCACCGATCCGGATGCGCCCACCATCCACCTTGAGGATGCCGGAGATGGCAAACAGCGTCGTCGTCTTGCCGCAGCCCGACGGGCCGAGAAGGGCCAGCATCTCGCCCTCCTCGACGGCGAGGCTCATGTCGGGGACCGCGACGAATGCGCCGAAACGCTTGGTGAAATGCTCGAGCGTGATGCTCATCAGCCCTTCGTGCCTCCGCCATAGATGGTCATGAGCTTGTCTTGGAAGAACAGATAGATAAGAAAAACTGGAAGTGCATAGAAAAGACCGACGGCCTTGAACAGGTGAAAGTCGAAATGCGTATCGTCGTTGACGAGCGCGGCGAGATAAACCGACAACACCTGCACGTCGTTACGTGGCGCCAGCACTTGCGGGAGGATGTATTCGCTCCAGCCGGAAATCACCGAGAAGATGCCCAACGCCATCAGCCCCGGCTTGATCTGAGGCAGCACGAGCTTGCGCCACACGGTGAAACGGCTGGCGCCGTCCTGGACCCCGGCCATCTCGATCTCCCAGGGGACCGTGTCGTAGAAGCCCTTCATGATCCAGATGCCGAGCGGCAGATCGAGCGCGGTCTTCGCCAGGATCACACCGCCGATATGGTTGTAGAGCCCGACCACCTGCAGGATCAGGAAGATCGCGATGATCAGCGTGACGGTGGGGAATGCGTGCATGACCAGCACGCCCGCGAGGAAGAACTTGCGGAAGGGCACGTTCAGCCGGGCGAGCGCGTAGCCCGCCGTCGAGGACACCGCGAGCAGCAGGAGGGTGGAGCAGCCGGCGAACACGATGGTATTGAGCAAGGCGATCCAGATGCTCGGCCGGCCGGGCAGGATCGACCAGAGGAACCGCCAGTGTTCGAGCGTGAAGCTGTTCGGCACGAGCGAGCCGGGTTGCGTCGTCGTGAAGGTGTCCAGGAGGAGCGAGATCAGCATCACGACCAGCGGAAGCGAGGTGAGGCCGAGCAATACGGCGACGACGACGGTGCGCGGCTTCGATTCCATCAGCGCCTCACTGCTCGATCCGCGGCGGCGGCACGAGGGCGGCGAAGTTGAACAACCGGAGATAGGCCGTCGAAGCGATGATCCCGATCAGGACCAGCACGATGGCGAGCGCCGCCCCCAGCCCGTATTCCAGGTTGCCGGTGTAATTGCTGAGCGCCGTGTGATAGGCGGCGAGCGCCCAGACCTCTGTCGTCGTGCCGGGCTGTCCGTTCGTCGAGAGCAGGATATATTCGAATGAAGCCAGCAGTGAGAGCGTCTGGTAGCAGGTGACGAACAGGATCGGCCATCTCAGCTGCGGCAAGATGACGTGGCGGACCTGCTGAAGGGTCGAGGCGCCGTCCGTGGCGCTGGCGTAGAACAGCGTCTCGGGGATCGCCCGGATGGCGCTCGAGAAGATGATCATGCCCATCGATGCGCCGACGAAGCCGTTGATCAGGACCACGAAGACCCAGGCATTGACGCTGTTGTCGAGCAGCCAGTTGCGCGACGGCACGCCGAAGGGCGCAAGGACGGTGCTGATGAAGCCGTTGTCCCAGGCGAGCCATTTCCACAGGAGAACGTAAAGCACCGGCGGCAGGATACGCGGCAGGAGCCACAGGGCGCGCATCGCCGCCGCTGTCCGGGATGGCAAGTAGAAGGTCGTGATGGCAAGCGCCAGCGCGAAGCCGACGTTGAACAGCGCCATCGTGGCGCCGACGTAGAGCACCGTTCGGACGAGGCGGTAGAACGACTCCGCCGAAGCCAGCATGCGGGTGTAATTCGCGGTCGTCCAGCGCCAGCCGGTATAGGCGGCATCTTCGATCTTCGCCGTCGTTGCCGCATCGAGATTGAGGTCGAGGCTCGCCAGGGCGGCCAAGAAGGCCTCACGCGACTCATAGCGCGTATTGACGATGGAGCGACGGAACGGCGCGCCCGCCGCTTTGAGGTCACGGGTCGTGGCGGGGCGCGCCGAAAGGGACTTGAGAAAGCGCTCGAAGGCGAGCCGCGTCGGAAAGCTCTCGCCGCGGTGGCTCGTCGCGAGTTCCGAGACGAGCGCTTCCGAAACCCCGACCTGCCGCGCCGCGACGAGCGTCGCGTCGTCGATCTCGAACAGCTCCGCGCCCAGCCGTTCGAGAATATCTGCCGGGACACCTTGCGACCGCAATGTGCCGTCAGTGGCCTCGTCGATCTGGTAGGCGCCGGCGCCGATGCCGGTGCCGGTCGTCATCGTCGTGAACGAGAACACACCGGTCAGGATGACGGGCGCCAGGAACAGAAGCGCGACGATGACAAGCGCGGGCGCCAGCATGACGAGGCCGAGCCGCGCGGATGTCGACATGGCGAACCTGCCGCGCGGCGCAGCGCTGGGAGAGGCGACACGCGACGGGCGGTCCCGGGCGTCCGGGCTCCGCTGCCTTGCGCCGGCGTCGCGCGCTTCGGTCGGCGATGACAAGGGGGGCGCCCCGACCGACGCCGATCAGCGGACCACGATGGCGTCGCCGAGGCGGCTCTTCGCCTCGGTGGCGGCGTCATGCGCCGCGACGTCCGGAGACTTGTCGCCCGTCCATGCGGCAAGAAGTCCTTTCCACATGATGTCCCAATAGGCCCCGAACTTGGCGTCGTTGGGCATCGATACCGCGGATGGCATGAGCCGCTTCGTCGCCTCCAAGGCCCAACGGTTGTCGGCGTAGAGCGGGATCTGCGTCTCCTCCTTCGAAATCGCGAGATGCGCGGAGGCCACCGCGTGCAGGACGTTGAGGCGCGGCTCCGAGGCGACCGTGACGAGTTGTGCCGCGATGTTGGCGTCGTCGTCATTGCCCTGCTTCGTGATCAAGTAGACGAGCGGATGCGTCAGGGTCGTCGCTTTGCCCCCCTTCTCCCCGGCCGGGATGAGACCGAACTGCACCGTTCCGAAGAAGTCCTTGAGGCCCTCCTTGCCGGTATAGCGCGCATAATGCCAGGTGCCGCCATGCCAGAAACCGGCCTTGCCGCTCGCGACCTCGCCATACCATTGATCGATGGGCAGGCCGATATGGTTCTTCTTCGTCACGCCCATCGCCACAGCGTCCGCGAAGAATTTGTAGAACTTCGTCATCGCGGCCTGGTCGAAGACGAGCTTGCCGCTCTTCGGGTCGAACATCTGGCCGCCGAAAGCGACGTAGAACTGCCAGAAGTCCGGACCGTTCACGTTGCGCGGATAGAAGCCGTAGCCCGGCGCGACGATGCCCTTGTCCTGCATCTTCTTGGCGTCGGCCAGCATGTCGTAAAGGGTGTACTGCCCCTTGGCGATGCGGTCGGGCAGAGAGGCAATGTCGGCATCGCTCCAGCCGATCGCCTTCAGGTGGGGGATCCAGGCGAATAGGGGTCGCGCCTCGGCGTCCTGCGGCAGGCCATAGGTCACGCCGTTGATCTTCGCCGAGTTCAACAGGTTCGGAAAGATTTCGCTGAGCGGCCAGGAGTCGAAATCGACGAGTTCCTCGACCGGGCGCAGCAAGCCGGCCTGCGACCAGGCGGCGATGTCCTCATGGCCGGTGACGACGATGTTGGGGCCTGTCTTCGACTGCGCCGCGAGGGTGAAGGCCTGCTTGAAGCTGTCCCAGTCGTTGAAGACGCGCGAGTCGACCTTGATCTTGAGGTCCTTGCCCTCGGCCTGCGCCTCCCGCTGCAATTGCTCGGCCGCAAGCTTGATGTTGTCGACGCGGTAGTGCTCGGGGTCGCTCGTCCCGCCGGACCACACGGTGATCGCGAAATCCTTGGCGAAAGCGAAATCCTTGGCGAAAGGCGGTGCGCTGACCATGGCGAGAGCGAAGACAGCCGCGGCCAGCCGGCGCAGCACTCCGTTGAAGCCTTTAAACATGCCGATCCTCCCTGACCCGGACGGCCGTCTTGTCGTTCTCAGCCGCGACATCCAATGAAGTCCGGACGCTATTTTGTAAGCGCACTGACCGGGAGACTGCAATAGGCTTGCACAGCTGTGCATAGAAATTTTCCTTGTGGATACAGGTTAGGAAGGCTACGCATCTGCTACTGATGCACGGCTGTGCAAAGCTTTTATGACTGGCCGGATTTGCTGCCTCACCGGCCATCACGTTCCGATGACGAGAGACCATGGCGGACGTCCATCACTCCAGGCATGTGCGGCATTTTGCGAGCGCATCGCAAGTGGCCAGGCTCGCCGGCGTATCCCGCTCGGCCGTATCGCGCGCCTTCACGGATGGGGCGAGCATTGCGCCGGAAACCCGCGATAAGGTGATGCAGGCCGCCCAGGCTCTCGGGTATCACGTGAACGACTTGGCCAGGGGGCTTCTGGCGCGGCGCAGCCGCCTGGTCGGCATCGTCGTCACGAAGCCCGAGGAGGGCATCCGTGCGCAGCTTCTCGCCGCCCTGACCGCCAGGCTGATCCGGCGCGGAAGCGTGCCGATCATCCTCAACACCGGCCTGACGATGGAGGAAAGGGCGTCGGCGCAGCGGATCCTGATGGGGCACATGGCCGAAGCGGTGATCGTGCTGTCGGGTTCGCCCCCGTCCAGTTTCGTCGAGGCTGCCCGGCGCAACGGCCAGCCCGTCCTCGTCCTCGGCCGCTCGGAGCCCGACACGGATCATCTGATGCCCGACAACGCTGCCGCCGGGCGGACCGCCGCGGCGCTGTTCCACGGCCGCGGCTTCACGCGCCTGGGGCTCGTCAGCTCATGGGCCGGCACGCTCAGTCTCACCGAGCGCGAGCGCGCCTTCCAGGACGAGGCGCAGCGCTGTGGGCTCGCGGTCACCGTCGGCCGTGGCGAGGGGTCCGACTACGAAGGCGGTGTCGTGGCGGCCAAGGCCCTGCTTGACGGGCCCAGCCCCCCTCAGGCCGTCTTCTGCGTCAACGACCTCATGGCTCTCGGCGTCATCGACCATGCGCGGCGGGAGCGGCGTCTCTCGGTGCCCGAGAATCTGTCCGTCATCGGCTTCGACGATATTCCGCAGGCGTCGTGGGGTGCCTATCGGCTGACGACGTTCCGCCAGGACCCGATCGTCACTGCGGACCAGGCGATCCGCCTCATCGAGTGGCGCCAGGCCCATCCGGACCTGCCGTCATCCACCCATGTCATCGAGGCGCCACTCGTGCTGAGGGAAACAGCCGTCCCGGTGCCGGGCTTTCGCGCCGACGAGCACGCAGGCGGCCGCCGGGTCATCGGTTGAGGGCAGCTGCCTGAGGTCTTCGCGGTCTCGCTCGAGGTAGCGATCTAAGATCGCGCAATCGGCAAGCTCAACAGCCTCAAGGTCGCATTGATCTCGCCAAAACATCACATGGCCGGCGACGCTCCAATTGCCATCGACGAACTCTCGTCAAATTGCCGCGCGGCACACCGATGCCAGCTCTCCGGATGATCAGGCGTCGATCGGCTCGATCGGCGGCACCGGTTGGTTGCCGGGTGGATCGCCGACCGCGATGTTCGGCGCCGCCCAGCGGCATGCATTGGCGATCACCCGCCGGATCTTCGGATCGAAATAGGTCGGGAAGGTTTCGTGCCCGGGACGGAAATAGAAAATGCGGCCGAGCCCGCGACGGAATGTGGCGCCGCTGCGGACGACCTCGCCGCCCTTGAACCAGGAGATGAAGATCAGCTCTTCGGGCGTCGGTATCCCGAAGGGCTCGCCGTACATTTCCTCTTGGGCGAGCTCGATATAGGGGCCGACACCCTGCACGATCGGATGCTCGGGAGCGGTGACCCAGAGCCGTTCCTTCTCGCCCTCGTCGCGCCAGCGCAAAGTGCAGGGCGAGCCCATCAGCCAGCGGAAGACCTTGGAATAATGCGCCGAATGAAGCGCGATCAGGCCCATGCCGGCATGGACGCGGCGCACCACGCGCTCGGCGACGCGATCCTCGACTTCCAGATGGGCCATATGGCCCCACCAGATGAGGACATCCGTCTCGGCAAGCTGCGCCTCGCCGAGACCGTGCTCGGACTCGTCAAGCGTCGACACGGTCGCCGCGAGACCGTCATCCGCGAGGCCGTCGGCAATGGCGGCATGGATTCCGCGCGGATAGACGGACGCGACCTTGGCGTTCTTTCGCTCATGTCGATATTCGTTCCAGATGCGGATGCGGGGCGTGACGCTCATCTCCGGACACCCGCTTTCGAAGTCGCGGCGAGGACATCGGCGAGGCACTGGGAAGCGCCTGTGGCGGCGGATGATTTCAGCGCGGCCTCGATGATGGCAAGCGTCGCGATATTCGAGCGGCCGGACGGGAAGTCGGGCGGCTCTCGGCCCGTGCGTATCACCGTCGCGAAGGCGGCGAGAACACCTTTTCGGCCATGCAGCGGCATGCGAGGCAATGTCTGCACCTTCGTCTCGGCATTCGGCCGCTTGGTCGCGAAGCGCTCGCGCGCCAGCGAGTTCGGCCGGTCCGCACGCGAGGTCCAGAGCACCGAGCCCCGCTCGAAATCCATCTGCCATTCGCCGGCCCAGGCGGTCTGCGGGCCCTGGTCCAGCCAGCTGCCGCGATAGCTGACCGCGACGCCGTTCGGAAAGGTCAGCACGATAGCTCCGCAAGGATCGCCCGTGAACGGGCTGCCAGGCGGATTCCAGCTTCGGCAGGAGAGCTCGACCGGATCCTCGCCGACGATCATCCGGGTGAGATCGTAATGATGCACCGCCATGTCGACGAGGAGCGGATTGCGCAGCGCCCAGTAATTATGGCCTTCGACCGGCGCGTTGCGGCGAAAGTCGATCTTGATCTGGCTCAGCTTCCCGAAATGGCCTTGGCGCACGAACTCGGCCGCCATCACCGGTGCCGGAAAATAACGATAATTCTGGCTGACCATGAGCACGCGCCGCCGCGCCTCGGCGAGATCCGCGAGCTCATGCGCCTCTTGCAGCGTCGCGGTGAACGGCTTCTCGACGACGACATGGCGCCCGGCCTGCAGCGCTTCCCGGGCGACGGGTGCGTGGAGTGCGATGGGAAGGCAGATGACGACGCCATCGGATGCTACGGATCGCAACGCCGCCCGCGTCTCGGCAAAGCAGATGCCGGGCGAGGCGCCGAGCTCTTCCTGGACGCGGCCGAGCGCTGCCTCGTCGCTATCCACATAGGCGACGACCTCGACATCGGGATGGCCGGGCAGGATGTCGCGCGCCCAGTCGAAACCCCAGCGGCCGAGGCCGATATGGGTGAGGCGTATCTTGTCCATGGCGTTCGACCCCAGCGCGTCACCTTGTCTGGAAATCAGCTTGCTTGATAATCAGCTTGTTTGAAAATCAGCTTGTTTGAAAATCTCCTGCCTGCGGCGGGGCGATCGGCGTGAACAGCGCCCGGTCCGGCTTGAGATCGATCAGGGGCGTGCCGTCCAGGCAATCGAGCCCCTGCACCGACAGGACCGCTCCCTCGACCCCGACCAACGCCACGATCGATGTCCCGATCGGGTTGGGCCGGACCGGAGTGCGCAGCGCGAAGGTGCCGCGCGTCGCACCGTTATCGGCCGGGCTCTGGCGCACCAGGTCGCGCCGCGATTCATGCAGCCAATACAGGATTTCGAGGCACTCATAGGCGGCGATGCCGTCGAGCGCCGCGACCCAGGGCTCGAAGATCTCGATCCGGCAGACGGGCCCGTCCAACCGGCCCTGTCTCGGGCAGGTCAGGCGGGAGGTCCAAGGCGTATAGATCCGGCCGATGAACACCAGGCCGGCATCGGTCGCGGCGGGCGCGTCGACAGCGACCTCGTGGGCGCGGATCTCGTTCAGCCGGACCATCTGGCTCAATCCACCGCGACCATCACGTCGGACGCCTTGATGACCGCATAGGCCTGCTGGCCGACACTCAATTTCAGCTCGTCCACCGCTTCGTTGGTGATGGACGCCGTGACGGTCATACCCCCTACGTCGAGCCGCACATGCGCCGTGGTGGCGCCCTTCTTGATCTCCAGCACTTTTCCTTTGAGCACATTGCGGGCGCTGAGCTTCATGGCGCGAAATCCTTCTGGTGATCTCTGGTGGTGGTGCGGTCGAGGTCGCGCAGCGAAGGGCCGGCGCGACGAGCGACGGGAACGATAAGGCGGGGAGCTTCGCCCGGCAATGGCAGGCGATGAACGAGACCGGCCGCGCCAGGCAGCCGTGCATGCTCAGGTCACCAGCCACACTGCGAGCGCGACGCGATCGGGATAGCGGGCGCCGACCCCGATGAAGAGGTGGCGCATCAGGAACTGATGGCGCGGCGATGCCGTCTCGAAGCGCGGCGCGGTGCGGAAATAGATCAGGCCCGGATCGACTTCCTCGCCGCGGCGCAGCTTGACGATCAGCTCCGGCGGCCCGTGGCGGATGCCGCTATTCTCGATATAGATCAGGGCCCCGTCACCGGCCTCGATCACGTAGCGGGCGACGAGCTCAGTGACGCCGTCCGGCCGGATGATCTGGAAATCGGCACCGGCCGGCAGGATGCGACCGTTGAGCCGCGGGCCCTTCACGATGCCGCCGGTGATCGGGATGACGCGCCTCTCGCCGACGGCCGTCTCACCGATCTCGATCGCTGGCGCGATGCCGATCTCGAGATCGGCCACATGCTCGAGCCGAGGAACCGCAAGGTCTGTCATGGGCTGCTCCGCAGTTTACGACTGGCTAAAGTGGGCGATATCGCAAATGTCGGTTGTATTTCCCGGGGGCTTAGCCATTCGCCCACGACAGTAAGATTTTGCTTCCCGGTCGGGACCAAGCCTTGTGGGACAAACGTCGGGAGGCAGCGTATCGTCGGATGGCCGCATTGATGTTCCCGAAGGAGGCCACTCCCAGGAAGCTTGCGGCAAAACATGTGGAGACCACAGTGTCGTCGTTTAACCATCCTCCGCTCTATGGGCCGTTCGCGGCACTACATTCGCAATTGCTGATGGCCGAGAAATTCGACGCGGCCATGTCGGTCGGGCTCCTCGCTATCAGAGTCGCCAAGGAGATTAAGGACAAGACTCTTGAAGACCTTGCGAAATCATGGGTTCAGATGGCGTGGGATCAAATTAGCGGAGACTCGCCACGAACAACAGCTTCGGCCGCTCGAGTCGAGCGTGAATGCTCCTTCTGTTGTCGGCGCGAGCCCGAAATCCGCCTCGCCGGGGGGCCCGGAGTGTTCATTTGCGACTCATGTGTCTCAGGGCTAAACCAGGTATTCCGCGGTGATAATTGGCCTCGCAGTGTATAAAGGTATGTGGGCGCTCAAGACAACTTGCGGCGCGCTCGACATCGTGATTGCGAGGTTCTCCGCAACCCCCGCGACATCCCCAAATGCGCTGCCTCGAGATGATACGGCCGAGGAAGCTCAACACCACCTTGGCCAAGTCTTGACGACATTGCATGAATTCGTCGGTGGACGGTTCGAAACCGTCTTGTCTTCGATGGCGATGTTCGTTTTCGGCGGATTTCCGGATGCTGAGTACGACACCGCTTACGCGCAGACCGTCAGTGCCTGCGACAGTGCCGTTCTCGGCGAGCTCGGGCCCGACGCGAAAGTCGTTTATGGGCAAGCGACCTGTCTCGAGGGTGGTCTATGGGCACAGCCGCATCTTCTGTTTCGCGTGACGATCCCGGAATTCGGAAAGGTCATCTCGGCTTTGGTAACCCTTGAGTTCGGTTCCTCTTTGAACATGGAACTTCCCTGGCGGATGACTGGCGGCGAGCCTCGGCATCGTCATTGCGAGGCGGCCATGATTGGCATGGCAGAATTCGTCGACGCGTTCGCGAATGTATGGAATCTCACGGCTGTCTCGATTTCTAGGCATGGGAGCTAATCAATGCGGAAGGAACTTGCTTCATTGATTTTGGAGACAACACACAGGCTATCTCAGGAGTTCAATCAGTTGGATTCGTTGTTACGAAAGATCGAGAATAGAGGTGAGCAAAGGCTCTTTCTGTTCGCTGCTGGCGAAATCATGGGAACAATAGTTACAAAGATTCAGATGCCGATTATAAGAGAACATCCAGAACTTGACCCAGACAAGCAATGACCCGCTCCTCGCCTGCCTCCGGAATAAGCGGGCGCTGGCCCGTCAACTCGCGAAGGGCAGGCCGACATAGTTCTCGGCGAGGCTTCGTCCCGCGGCCTTGGAGCTCACCACATAATCGAGCTGCGAGCGCTGCAGCCGCCGGCCGAAATCGTCCTCGTTCGGGAAGTTGTGCAGCATCGAGGTCATGAACCAGGAGAAATGCTCGGCCCGCCAGACGCGGGCGAGGCAGGTCGCCGAATAGCCGTCGAGAAGATCTGAGCGGTTGTCGCGATAGAAGGCGCCGAGCGCCCGGGACAGCACCCGCACATCGGCGACTGCGAGGTTCATGCCCTTGGCGCCGGTCGGCGGCACGATATGGGCGGCGTCGCCCGCGAGGAACAGCCTGCCATGGCGCATCGGCTCGGCGACGAAGCTCCTCATGCCGGTGATGCCGCGCTCGAGCACCTGGCCCTCATGCACCGTGTCGCCGCCGCGCGAGCGCAGCCGCGCATGCAGCTCTTCCCAGATGCGATGATCTGGCCATTCGGCGAGGTTCTCGTCGGGCTTGCATTGCAGATAGAGCCGCGCCACCTCCTGCGAGCGCATGCTCGACAGCGCAAAGCCGCGCGGATGATTGACGTAGATCACCTCCTCGGAGGCAGGCGCGGCCTTCGCCAGGATGCCGAGCCAGGCGAAGGGGTAGACGCGATCGAACATCGTGATGGCGCCTTCGGGAATGGAGGGGCGGCAGATGCCGTGGAAGCCGTCGCAGCCGGCGATGAAGTCGCAGGCGATCTCCTGCTCGACGCCGCCCTGGATGTAGGTGATGCGCGGCTTCTCGCCGCCGAAGTCGTGGATCGCCGCCTTCCCGGCCTCGAAGCGGATCTCCCCGCCATCGGCGAGGCGTTGCGCGATCAGGTCCTTCACCACTTCCTGCTGGCCGTAGACCGTGATCACCTTGCCGCCACTCAATTCCTTGAGATCGAGGCGGTGGCGCTCCTCGCCGATCTGGATCTGGATGCCCTCATGCACCAGGCCCTCGCGCTTGAGCCTGGCGTCGAGCCCGGCCTCGCGCAGCGTGTCGACCGAACCCTGCTCGAGGACGCCGGCGCGCACCCGGTGCTCGACATAGGCGCGGCTTCGATCCTCGACGATGATCGAGTGGATGCCTTGGAGATGCAGGAGATGCGACAATAGCAGCCCGGCCGGCCCCGCCCCGACGATGCCGACCTGGGTGCGCTCGCGCATTCCGTCCTCCTCCTCGCCTCTCACCGGCCCGGGCGGACCTGCTCGGGCAGGTCGCTCCCGTCCGGTGGCGGGCGCGGCCGCCCCCCTTAAGGAATCGTCGGGCCTTGCGCGCTGCGGGCATGACGATGGTAGGAAGGCCGGCGAGGATGCGTCAAGGCGCCAAGCATCATTCCGAAGAATGGCTTCCGTTTTTCGCAAAGTGAATGATGCGATATCAAGGACGACGCGCCGAAAGGACACCCTATGAAGAGCTATCGCATCGCCGCCATCGGAGGCGACGGCATCGGGCCGGAGGTCATCACCGCGGGGCTCGAAACCCTGCGCGTCTGCGCCGAGCGCGATGGCGGCTTCGGCTTCGAGGTCACGGAATTCGACTGGGGCTCCGATTATCACAAACATAATGGCGTGATGATGCCGCCCGATGGCGTCGAGAGGCTGCGCGGCTTCGATGCCATCTATTTCGGCGCCGTCGGCGCCCCCGACATGCCCGATCATGTCACGCTTTGGGGCCTGCGCCTCGCCATCTGCCAGGGCCTCGACCAATACGCCAATGTGCGGCCGACCCGCATCCTGCCCGGCATCACCTCGCCACTGCGCGACGTCACCGCTAAGGAGCTCGATTGGGTGATCGTGCGCGAGAATTCCGAAGGCGAATATGCCGGCCAGGGCGGGCGCTCGCATCGCGGCCTGCCTGAGGAGGTCGCGACCGAGGTTGCGATCTTCACCCGCGCCGGCGTGACGCGCATCATGCGCTTCGCCTTCGCGCTCGCAAGGTCGCGGCCGCGCAAGCTCCTCACCGTGGTGACCAAGTCGAACGCCCAGCGCCACGGCATGGTGCTCTGGGACGAGATCGCCGCCGAGGTGGCAAGGGAGTTCCCCGACGTCACGTGCGACAAGATGCTGGTCGACGCCATGACCATGCGCATGACGCTGAAGCCGGCGACGCTGGACACCATCGTCGCCACCAACCTGCATGCCGATATCCTCTCCGATCTCGCAGCGGCGCTCGCCGGCTCGCTCGGCATCGCGCCGACCGCGAACCTCAATCCGGAGCGGCGCTTGCCCTCGATGTTCGAGCCGATCCACGGCTCGGCCTTCGACATCGTCGGCAAAGGGATCGCCAACCCGATCGGCACCTTCTGGAGCGGCGTCATGATGCTCGATCATCTGGGCGAAGGGCGCGCCGCCGCCCGGCTGATGCGCGCCATCGAGCGCGTGACCGCGGACAGCGCGCTGCACACGCCCGATCTCGGCGGCAAGGCGACGACGCGCCAGGTGACCGACGCCGTGATCGCGGCACTGAGGGGCGATAATCTGTAGGGAGCGTTGCCCTCTCCCGCCACTTGAGGCGGGAGAGGGTGGCGAGACGCAGTCGAGCCGGGTGAGGGACGGTCGAGCGCTTCACCGGCGCCCCTCATCCGCCCTCACTACGTTCGGGCACCTTCTCCCGCCCTTCCGCGGGAGAAGGGACGCGCACGAATGGTGATCCCCCCCGGACCGCCCCTTGTCTGTTAAATGGTAGTATGGCACAGCAAGCTGGACGGCCGCCATCGCGCGCGGCATGATCCGCGGCAGCCTGTTGGACCGAAGCTCATAGCGCTTCGGCCGAACTGGCATGTCCCGCAATGATCCGGCCGCAAGGCGGAAGAATGTCGTCGAAAGGGAGGATGCCCGCGCATGAACCTCGCAGTGAGCGCCGCGACGCCGCAGGCGGGCCGCGCCCAAGCCCTCCACGCACAGGCGTTCAAGGAGCTGCGCCTCGAAGGCGTGCGCCGCGATTTTGGCGTGGTGAACGCGCTGCGCGACCTGACCCTGACGATCCGCCGCGGCCAGTTCGTGGCGCTGCTCGGACCTTCGGGCTGCGGCAAATCGACCGCGCTCAACTGCATCGCCGGCCTGTTGCCGGTGACCGGCGGCAGCATCCGGCTCGACGACAAGCGCATCGACACCTTGCGCACCGAGGATCGCGGCTTCGGCATGGTGTTCCAGAACTACGCGCTGTTCCCGCATATGACGGTGCGCAAGAATGTCGGCTTCGGCCTCAAGATGCGCAGCGTCCCCTCCGCCGAGCTAGAGCGGCGGGTCGAGGAGGCGCTGCGCCTCGTGCATCTCACCGAGCACGGCCATAAGCTGCCGGGGCAATTATCGGGCGGCCAGCAGCAGCGTGTCGCCATCGCGCGTGCCATCGTCATCGAGCCGCCGCTGGTGCTGATGGACGAGCCCTTGTCGAATCTCGACGCCAAGCTGCGCCTCGAGATGCGCCAGGAGATCAGGCGGATCCATGGCCAGCTCGGCTCGACCACCATCTATGTGACGCATGACCAGGAGGAAGCGCTGTCGCTCGCCGACCGCATCGTGGTGCTTCGCGACGGTGTCATCCGCCAGGTCGGAACTCCGGCCGAGCTTTATGCGACGCCCGCCCATCTCGATGTGGCGGACTTCATGGGCTACCGTAACCGGATCAGCGGCAGGCTCATCGGCAATGCCGGGGGCCTCGCGCAGGTCGATATCGGCGGCGGCACTCTCGAAGGCATACCGCGCGGCGAGCTGAAGGGCGACACGGCCGTCGTCGCCGTCCGGCCCGACGACCTCGTCCCGGCCGCGGCCGGGCGCAGCGGCATTGCGGCGACCGTCGAGGCCATCGAATATCGCGGCCGGGAATTCCACGGCGTGGCGCGCACCCCGGCGGGCGCCGAGCTGCATTTCGCCTCGACCGCCCCGCTCGCGGTCGGCTCCCCGGTCCAGCTCACGGCCGACAAGGACCAGGTGCTGATCTTCCCGCCGGAGGCGAAGTGACCGCGATCGCCTCCCCGGACCGGCCGGTCGAGCCGGCATCGCCGCCGCTGCGCTTGCGGCTCGCGGCTGCCGGCCTCGACGGCGTCACCTTGCTGGTGCTGCCGGCGGCGCTGTTCCTGGTGGCGCTGTTCGTCTACCCCTTCCTCTACGGCCTCGTCCTGTCCTTCGAGCCGAAGGTCGGCGACGCCCTCGCCAATTACCAGCGCTTCTTCTCGGACCCCTATTTCTCGAACACCATCGGCACGACGATGAAGATCGCGCTGCCGGTGACCCTCCTCAACCTCGCACTCGCCATCCCGATCGCCTTCCGGGTGCGGCTCATGCGCCGCCAGCGCCTCTTGACCACGATCCTCGTCCTGCCGATCACGCTCGGCACGGTGCTGGTCGCCGAAGGCATGCTGTTCTATTTCGGCCCGCAAGGCTGGTTCAACCGCGCGCTCTTGACCATCGGCCTGATCTCGCAGCCGGTGCGGCTCGTGCATAATTACTGGGGCGTGGTGATCTCCTTGGTGATCACGGGCTTCCCCTTCACCTTCCTGCTGATGCTGTCCTACATCACCGGCATCGACCCGTCGCTCGAGCAGGCGGCCGCCACGCTCGGCGCCAAGGCCGCTTCGCGCTTCCGCCACATCTTCTGGCCGCTGCTGCTGCCAGGCCTCGCCATCACCTTCTGCCTCTCCTTCGTGCAGGCCTATTCGGTGTTCCCCTCGGCCGTGCTGGTGGGCGAGCCCGCGGCGGCGACGCGGGTGATCTCGATCGCTGCCTATCAATCGGCCTTCGAGGATTATGATTATTCGATGGCCTCGGCGATCGCCATGGTGATGGCCGCGACCCAGCTCGTCGTGGTGCTGCTCGTCTTCGCCGGCCGCTCGCTCGTCTATCGCGGGCCCGTCGCGACCGGGAAGGGGTGAGTGCGATGAACCGCTCCCTCACCGAGAAGCTCTGGGCGGCCGCGCTTTGGGTGCTGGTCATCTTCTTCATCGTCAACCTGTTCGCGCTGATCGCGACGGTGATCACCTCCTCCTTCGCGTCGCGCTGGCTCGGCACCTGGTTCCCGGCAGGGTTCACCACGCGCTGGTATTTCTCGGCCTGGGCCGAATTCCAGCTCGACGATGTGCTGGTCGTCACCTTCGAGGTGGTGTTCGCCGTGGTGGCACTCTCCGGCCTCCTCGGTGTGCCGGCGGCCTATGCGATGGCGCGGCGCGACTTCCCTGGCAAGAAGCTGGTGATGCTGCTCTTCCTGCTGCCGCTCCTGGTGCCGCCCATCACCTATGGCATCCCGATGGCGACCGTGCTCTACAAGACGGGGCTCGGCGGCACGATGGCGGGCGTCATCCTCGCCAATCTCGTGCCGACCGTGCCTTTCGTGATCCTGGTGATGATCCCCTTCATCGAGCAGATCGACCCGCGCATCGAGGCGGCGGCACGCGTCTTCGGGGCCGGCACCTTCCGGCTCTTCATCCACATCCTCCTGCCGATCCTGATGCCCGGCGTGCTGGCGGCGCTGCTCCTCGTGCTGGTGCGCACCATCGGCATGTTCGAGCTGACCTTCCTCACCTCCGGCCCGACCAGCCAGACGCTCGTCGTCGCGCTCTATTATGCGGTGTTCGCAGCAGGCGTCCGCGCCGTGCAGTCGATCGACGCCATGGCGGTGATCTACATGGCGACGACCCTGATCTGGCTCCTGATCGCGCTGCGCTTCGTCAACCCGACGCAGATCGTCGCGCGGGCGAAGCAGACGCAGACACGCTGAGCCGCGAGAGCGCCCGGTCGATGGCGACGCAGATCAGGCCGGCCGCCAGGAAGGCCGCGAGCAGCAGGGCTGCATTGCCGGCAAGGCGCGCCGCGCCGAGCGCATGGGCATCGAGGAACGGATAAGGATAGCGGCCGATCAGCGCCCCGCGGGCCAGGATGTAGATGAAATAGCCGGCCGGATAGACGAGCCATTTGAAGGCATCGCCCCACCGCAACATGCCTTTCGGCACGAAGACCGCCCAAAAGAGAAGGTAGAGCGGCGGTATCACGTCGTGCAACAGGGTCTCGACCAGGAATTGCGGGCTTTGCGGCGCGAGGACCCGGCGCAGCAGCAGCGAATAGATCAGTCCGGTCATGGCGATGTAGACGGCGACCGCCGATTGCAAGCGGGGCTGCGTCAGCAGGCCGGGCCCAAGCGGGCGTACCACCGTGGCGCTCAAGACGAGCGCGACCAGGATATTGGTCAGGACGGTGAAGAAGCCGAAATAGACGATGAGGGCATCGGCGATCGTGAGGCCGCGCTCCGTCATGACGCGGATCAAGAGGCCGAGCTGCAGGGAGAGCGCGAACCAGCCGATCAACGCACCGCAGGCCGCCAGGATCCGTCTTATGTCCTGCATTCTCATCGTCACGACCTCACATTGCCGGCCGGGTTCCGCAACATTGCCACCGTCATAAGACAGGTGCGTGCCAATCCGAGCCTACGTCGCCGCGAGCTGTTTAGCCGCGCGCGAGCAGCAACTCCACCTCCTGCCGGGTCGGCGCCGAGGCGGCCGATCCCGCCTTCGTCGTGCACAGCGCCCCGCAGGCGGAAGCGAAGCGCGCGGCCTCCATGAGGGTCTTGCCTTCGGAGAGCGCCACCGCAAGTCCGGCATTGAAGCAATCGCCCGCCGCGACCGTGCTCACCGGCGTCACCGCGAAGGGGGCGACGAAGCCCTCGGCGCCCTCCCCGACCACATAGGCCCCGCGCGCGCCCAAGGTCACCACGGCGGCGCGCGTCCCCCTGGCGACGAGCTCATGGGCGGCGCGGGCCGCCTCCTCGACCGTGCCGGGCTGGTAGCCGAGAAGCGCTTCCGCCTCGGTCTCGTTCGGCGTGATCACGTCGATCAGGCCGTAGAGATCGGCCGGAAGCCCTTCGGCCGGCGCCGGCGCCGGATCGAAGACCACGGCGACGCCCAGGCGGTGTGCCTCCAGTGCCGCCGCCTTGCAGGTTGCGAGCGGGATCTCGAGTTGCAGCATCAGCACCTTGGCGCTCCCGAGCACCGGCAGCGCGCCATGCAATTGCGCCTCGTCGATGTGCATATTGGCGCCCGAAATGACCGTGATGGCGTTGCGGCCCTCGGCATCGACGTTGATGATGGCGATTCCGGTCCCCTGCGCGGGGTCGCGGGTCGAGTGACGCGTCGACACGCCGAAGGCCTCGAGGCGCTCCATGGCGGCCTCGCCGAAGGCATCGACCCCGACCCGCCCGACGAACTCCGCATGGGCGCCGAGACGGGCGGCGGCCGCTGCCTGGTTCGCGCCCTTGCCGCCCAGATCCATCTCATAGCTGGTGCCGAGCACCGTCTCGCCGACGCGTGGCAGCACCCTGCCATAGGCCGTGATGTCGGTATTGATGCTGCCCAGGACGATGATCGCCATCGCGCTCTCCAGATTCCGTTGGCATTGGGGCCAAGTGCCGCCCAGCTTGGACCTGCCCACCTTCCCATCAAGATGCCGTGTATTTCGTCATCCGTCTTCCATCTCATTCCAAAGGACGAGGATTCCAGGTGAAATTCCGTCTTGCCGTCCCAAGTGAACTCATTACAGTCTCGCCCAAGAGTGCCTATCAAGAGTAGTGCCGTATCAAGAGTGCCGTATCACCAGGGGTCGACGATGTCGGCCCCTGGTGGCGTGCTCGGTGACCGCGCCATTGGGAGGGCGCGGCCATCGAGATGCGAACCTGGAGCGAAGCGCCTCATAAGGCCTCGCTGCCGGTGACAACAACAACTCTGGGAGGAAAAGCGATGAAGCTATCCGATATGCGCGTCGTCGGCGCGCCAGTCCTGAGGGCCGCGCTCATGGCGAGCGCTGCCATGCTGGCGTTGGGGTTGGGCTCGGCCGCGCAGGCGCAGAGCAAGGATCCGATCCGCATCGGCGTCATCGCCGAGGCCCAGGCGGTCGCCGGCTCCTCGATCCCGATGGGCGCCCAGCTCGCGGCCGACGAGATCAATGCGGCCGGCGGCATCGATGGGCGCAAGATCGAGATCGTCTCCTACGACAATCATTCCTCCTCGGCCGAATCGGTGCGGGCCTTCCAGCGCCTCGTGAACGAGGACCATGTGAACGCGGTGATCGCGAGCTATACCAGCGAGGTCGTGCTGGCTCTCGAGCCTTGGGCGGGACGCCTGAAGACCGTGATGGTCACACCCGGCGCTGCCTCCGACGTCATCACCCAGAACATCGCCAAGGATTACGAGCACAACAAATACACTTTCCACGGCTATCTGACCTCGACCAGCATCGCCCAATCCGTATGCGATGCTGCGAAGGACCTTCTGGTCAAGGACCTGAAGATGAAGACGGCCGTGATCATGAGCGAGGACGCGGCCTGGACCACGCCGCTCGATGTGAGCTACGAAAAATGCCTGCCGCAGATCGGGCTCAAAGTGCTCGATCATATCCGCGTCTCGCCCGACACCACGGATTTCACCCCGATCTTCAACAGGATCGAGGGGCTGAAGCCCGACGTGATGATCACCGGCATTTCGCATGTCGGGACCCAGCCGACCGTGCAATGGAAGAGCCAGCAGGTGCCGATCCCGATGCTCGGCGTCTCCTCGCAAGCGACGAACTCGACCTTCTGGAAGGACACCAATGGTGCGACGGAAGGCGTGTTGTACAATGCCGTCTCCGGCCCCGATGTCGCGGTGACGCCGAAGACCTTGCCTTTCGTCACCGCCTTCCAGAAGCGCTTCGGCAATTTCCCGTCCTATTGCGGCTACACCGCCTATGACGAGGTCTATTACATCGCCGACGCCATCCACCGGGCCGGCTCGACCGATCCGGACAAGCTCGTCGAGGCGCTCGAGAAGACCGATTGGGTCGGCACCATCGGCCGCATCCAGTTCCTCGGCAAGGACACCCCGTTCCCGCATGCCCTCAAGGTCGGCGAGGGCACGATCACCGGCCTGATGCTGCAATGGCAGGACGGCAAGCAGGTCAATCTGTGGCCGAGCGAAGTCGCAAACGGAAAATTGCGGTTCCCGGCTTTCATCAAGACGAACTGACCGATGGGACAAGAAGGCCTCCGAACACCAGCTCGGAGGCCTTTCTCTTGTCCGTCGCCAATTTATCCGTTGCACTCTTTGTCGCCGCGCTCTTTGTTGCTGCACTCTTGCCTGTTGCAACGCGAACGCAGGCGGCAGCCGGAGCCTGATTGATGCTCTTTTGGCAAATTCTGATCGACGGCTTCGCTATCAGCGCCCTCTACGCGCTCGGCGCGACGGGCTTCACCTTGATCTTCGGGGTGTCCGGCGTTCTGAACTTGTCACACGGCGCCTTGATGGTCGCGGCGGTCGTCGCCGCCTGGGCCGCCAGCAGCGATTTCGGCCTAGGCAACTATCTCGGAGCCTGTTTCGGGGTGCTGGTCGGCCTCGCAATGTCGCTCCTGACCTATTTCGTGGTCGTGCGGCCGCTGCAGCAGTCGCGCCGCATCCGCGAGCAGGAAAAAGAGATCTTCATCCTGACCGCGACGCTACTCTGGGGCATCATGATCCAGGAGCTGATCGCCTATCTCTATACCAACAACGCCAAGACGGTGCTGCCCATCGTCGAAGGCGTGGTGATGATCGCGGGCGTGCGCACGCCCGCAAACGAGATCTTCACCGCAATCATCTGCTGGCTGGTGATCGGCCTCCTCTGGCTGCTCGTCAACCGGACCCGGGCGGGCAAGGCGGTGCTCGCCGCCTCGATGAATCCGCGCGGCGTCACGCTGCTCGGCATCGAATTGTCCTGGATCTACATTGCGGTCTGGGCGATCTACGGCGTGCTGGTCGGCATCGCCGGAGTGCTGCTCGGCATGTTCCTCGGCGTCTCCTCCTATAGCGTGGGCCCGCTCACGGCGAGCGCCTTTTCGATCGTGGTGCTGGGCGGGCTCGGCAGCGTCTCGGGCTCGCTGATCGCGGCCTATGTCGTGGGCTATCTCGAGACCGTCACGGCCTATCTGATCTCACCCGCCTATCGGACGATACCGGCATTGCTGCTCCTGGTATTCGTCATGTATGTGCGCCCGCGCGGCCTGCTCGGCCGGCGGTAGCGGATCATGCTTCGCCGTTTCGCCAGCTTGCGCCTCACCTCTCTCCGCTTGCGCTCCACCTCTCTCCGCTTGCGCTTCACCTCTCCCCTTGTGGGAGAGGTCGGAGCGCGAGCGAAGCGAGTGCTCCGGGTGAGGGGGGCAGCTCATGCCTTCGGAAGCAGGCTCAGGCCAGCTGTTCCGGCCCAACGTGTTCGCATCCTGCGAGAGCCGGCCCTGCCCCCCTCACCCGGCTTCTCATCACTTCGCATTCGAAGCCGACCTCTCCCGCAAGGGGAGAGGTGGGCGTTGGCGCTCAACCTCTCAGGATCTGCTGCGCCCATCCGCGCCGGTGATCTCGACCACCAGGTTGTCGTTGTGCTCGCGCCCATATTCGTCGACGGCGCGCACCTGGAGGCGATGCGTCCCGGGCTCGAGATCGGCGGGCAGCCGCGCCACGAAGATATGCGAGCAAGGCTCGGCGTTGACCCAGGGCTTCTTGGTCGCCTGGTTGCGCGCGAACACCTCCTCGACGAAGGGGTCGGGGCGCACATCCGGCACCATCGCCAAGGCCGGCCGGTCACCGATCAGGTATTCGACCTTGGAGCGCGGCCCGCCATCGAAGAAGTTCACCACGACCTCGGTCGCATAGACATTCTCCTGCGCGATCGGCGAGCCGAGCAATTGGCCGAGGCGGAAATCGCGGTAGATTTCCTTCTGGCCGCGATGGAACTCGCTGTCGAGGACGATGCGCATCTGGCGCGCATTCGGTTCATTGGCGGGCTGGAAGCGCGTCGTGTAGCGATTGCCGGCGACGCTGAGGATGTGGAAGCCGTTCGGGCTGCCGTCCCGGCTGTCGGCGACCGCGACGCCGCGGTGATCGAAGGGACCGCTCCACCAGGAACCGCTGACCGCCGTCATGACGTGGTGATGATGCGGCTCCTTCCCGGTGAAGCCGTCGGCTGCGCCGAAATAGTGATGCTCGGTCGTGTGCGTATGGCCCGAGAAGCTCACCGTGTTGGGGCGATCCGACAGGAGCTTGAACAGCGCCTCGCGATTGACGGTGAAGACCGACGGGTCCTTCAGGTCGAGATAGGTGCGCAGCGGGATATGCATGCCGACCACGACCAGCTTGTCGGCCGGGACCTCCTTGAGGAGATTGGCGATGAAGGCGAGCTGGCGATCGTCGAGCCGGCCTTCATATTTGCCGGCGCCGTGCGGCTTCGACGGATCGGTGCCGAGATAATCGACATTGTCGAGCATCAGGAAGACGGCCCCGCCATATTCGAAAGCGTAATAGGCCGGGCCGAAGACGCGCCTGAAGGTCTCGCGCGAATGGCTGCGGTCCGGCGCCTCGTAATTCAGGTCGTGATTGCCGCCGATGCTGTACCAGGGCAGGCCGATCTGGGCGATGATGCGGTTATAGCGGTGATAGAGCGACAGATCGTCGAACATCACATCGCCCATGGTGAGGCCGAAAGCGGCTTTGGTGCCGATCAGGCCGTTGACGACGTCGTCGCGGATGAAGCTGACCTCGGCGTCGCTCTCAGGCTGGGTGTCGGTGAACAAGATGACGTCGAAGCTCGTCGGCTCCTCGGATTTGCGCAGCGCGAAATCGACCGAGGCCGGCAACGGACCGGTCGGGTCGATGCCGCGGAAACGCAGCTTAAGCTCGGCGGGCGTTCCCTTGGGCTGGTGGATGTAGAAGAAGCGCGGCAGGTTGTTGGCGTCGAGCGGCACGGAATAGCCGGTCGGCTTGACGACGAACACCGTCATCCCCTCCTCGATCGGCAGCGTGTAGCGGCCTTCGGCATCGGTCTTGGCGACCTCGCGCCCATTCGATACCAGCACGCCCGCGACGCCCGGATCGCCTTGTTGCCGATGCCCGGCGCGCGAGCGGTCCTCGAACACCACGCCCGTCACCGTCTGCCCATCGGCCGCGAGACCGGCGCCCGCCGGCAAGGCCGCGCCGGCGAGCGCGAGCGCCGCAGCTCCGCCTTTCATCACGTCGCGGCGGTTCAAATCGACCTTGGGGGTATCCGTCATAGCCAGCCTCCTGTGAGTTTGCGCCGCGACCCTAGCTCCCGCCTGTTACAGGCAATTGACGCCGCCTTCACGCATGACAGGGAGGCGCGCATGATCGGCCCGGCCGAACGGAAGGCGCAAGGAGGCTCCCTAACGTGACGCCAGCATCCTTCCTGATCTCGCGCATCCTGTCGTCGCGCACCGTGTGGATCTCCCTCCTCGTGGTGGCGCTGGCCTCGACATTGCCGCTCTATGTGTCGGGCTACATCCTCGGCCTGTTGACGATCGCCTATTATTTCGGCGTTTTCTCGATGGCCTGGGACCTGCTGTTCGGCTTCGCCAATGAGGTGAATTTCGGCCCGACCTTCCTGATCGGGCTCGGTGCCTATACGGCCGGCATCCTCGACAACCTCTACCAGCCGCCGATCTGGATATGCCTCGCGGCGGGCGCCTCGGCCGCCGTGATCGGCGGCGTCGTGCTGGCGCTGCCGGCCTTGCGGGTCAGGGGCCCGTATTTCGGCCTGACGACGCTCGTCGCCGTGCTGATGCTGCAGAACTTCATCGTGGTGGCGGCGAGCTTCACGGGCGGCGAGATCGGGCTCACCGTGCCGGACGTGATCTCCATCGACGACAAGGTCAATTACTGGATCGCGCTCGGCTTCATGACGGTGAGCGGGGCGATCCTCTACGGCCTGTCGCGCTCGCCCGTCGGCCTCATCTTGCAGGCGAGCGGCCAGGACGCGGTGCAAGCCGGTGCGCTCGGCTTCAACATCGTCAAGCACAAGCTCGCGGCCTTCGTCATCAGCGCCTTCTTTTCCGGGCTCGCGGGCGCGCTCCTGGTGTTCTATCTCGGGGCGGCCTCGGTCGGCACCTTCGTCGATGTGACGATCGGCGTTCAGGTGATCATCGGCGCCGTGCTCGGCGGGCGGCGCACCATCCTCGGCGCGGTGCTGGGTGCAGTGTTCCTGATCGCCGCCAACGAGGCTCTGCGCCCGCTCGGCGATCTCTCCACCTTCATCGTCTCGGCGATGGCGCTGGTCGTGGTCCTCCTGTTCCCGAGCGGCTTCCTCGGCATGCTGACGCGCACCCAGGAGGCCGCATGACCGAAGGCAGCACGCATCTCGAGGTCAAGGGCCTGACCAAGCGCTTCGGCGGCCTCGTCGCCGTCAAGGATGTCGGCTTCAAAGTCATGAGCGGAGAGATCCTCGGGCTGATCGGCCCGAACGGCTCGGGCAAATCGACCGTGATGAAGCTGATCATGGGCATCGAGCGGCCCGATGCCGGCTCGGTGCGGATCAAGGGCGTCGAGGTGGCCGGCTGGCCCTCGCACCGGATCGCGCGCCTCGGCGCCGGCATGGTGTTCCAGCATTCACGGCCGCTGCATCGGCAGACGGTGCTCGAGAACATCACCTTGGCGCTCCTGCCCGACAAGCTCATGCGGCTCTTCCCCGACCCCGAGATCGAGGCCCGCGCCAGGGCCATCGCCGAACGGGTCGGCCTCGGCCATGTGCTCGAGCGGCGGCCCTCCACCCTGCCCTTCGCGGATCTGCGCAAGATGGAGATCGCCAAGGCGATCGCCCGCGACCCGCAGGTGGTGCTGGTCGACGAGCCCTTCGCCGGCCTCACCTCCAAGGAGACCGCCGCCTTCGCCCAGCTGATCACCGAGTTGCGCGATGATGGGCGCGCCGTGCTCCTCGTCGACCACAATGTGAAGAGCGTCGCGGCCCTCGTCGACCGCGTCTTCGCCATGTATGTCGGCGAGCGCATCGCCGAAGGCACGGCCGATGAAGTCATGCGCGACGAGACGGTGCGTCGCGTCTATCTCGGCGGCAGCATCGAGGCGGCGGCGCGCCCGGAATCCTCCTTCGGCGATGCCACCCCCTTCCTCGAAGTGAAGGATCTCAACGTCTTCTACGGCAAAGCTCAGGCGCTGGAAGAGGTGTCGATCCATGTGCATCATGGGGAATTCGTGTCGGTCGTCGGCCTGAACGGCGCCGGCAAAACGACCTTGTTCAACGCCATCTCCGGCATGCTGCCCTATGCGGGCGAGATCAGGCGTGAAGGTAAGGTGCAGCGCGGCCTGACGCCCGCCGCCATCGCGCGCGGCGGCATCGTGCAATGCCCCGAAACCCGGGAATTGTTCGGGGACATGACGGTGCGCGAGAATCTCGATCTCGGCGGCCAGCATGTGACGCAGGCCGAGAGCGAGGAGCGGATGGCCTGGCTGTTCGAGCTGTTCCCGATCCTCGAGCAACGCCAGGCGCAGACCGCGGCCACGCTCTCCGGCGGCGAGCAGCAGATGCTGACCATCGCCCGGGCCCTGATGATGAAGCCGGAGCTCCTGATCCTCGACGAGCCCACGCTCGGCCTCGCCCCCGTGATCCTGGAGCAATTGTCCAAAGCCCTCGAAAAGCTACGCCAGACGACACCCATCACCGTGCTGCTCGGCGAGCAGAACGTGACCTTCGCGTTGCCGCATGCCGACCGCGTCTACGTGCTCGAACATGCCCGCATCGTCTGGGAGGGCGATCCGAGCCGCTTCGCGACCGAGGCCGGCACCGGATATCTGTAGCGGCGGGGCTCCCTCGCGCGCGAGACGAGCGCCAGCGCCCACCTCTCCCCCTGCGGGACCCCCTGCGGCAGAGGTCGGAGCCTGAGCGAAGCGAAGGCTTCGGGTGAGCAACTGTGATTTTTGGTTGATTGTGTACCTCCCCGATCTGCGCGAGTGGGTCAGGGTTGCTCGGGGCCATCAACGACGCTTCGCGCCGCCTGCGGCGGTGGCCTTCGGCCATCGTTGACCGCCCCTGCACCCGCTGGCTTTGCGAGCGGCAGGTCGGGACGAAGGGGTGCTCGAGCACGGTGCCGCAATCGGTGATCCAATCGCGCAACCGGCTCTGTTTCCCTGGCATTCTCGAAAGCTAGAGATTTTCCACCTATATCCCTTTACAGATATATACCCTGTTAGATATACATGAGCAATGATGCTCACGACCTTCGCGGCGCTCGCAGAGCCCACCCGATTTCACATCGTAGAATTGCTCGGCAACAAGCCCCTGACGGTAGGCGAGCTTTGCAACCGCCTTCCGCTCGGCCAGCCGCAAGTTTCCAAGCACCTGCGGGTGTTGAGAGATGCCGGCCTCGTCGATGTCAGGGCCGACGCGCAACTGCGAATTTACAGTCTGCGCGCCGCCCCGCTGCGCGAACTCAATGAGTGGATCGAGCGGTTCCGGGGCATCTGGGGTGCACGGTTCGAACAGCTCGACGGGTTGCTGATCGAGATGCTGAACAAGGAAAAGTAGAAATGATCATGGACGCGACGAGGTTGGAGTTGAAATCTCAAACCGAGATAGTCATCACGCGCGCGTTCGCCGCGCCACGCCGCGTCGTCTGGGACGCGATGACGAAGCCGGAATACGTGCGGCGCTGGTATGGGTTGCGGATACTCAAAGTATCGACCTGCGAGATCGACCTGCGCGTTGGTGGAACCTGGCGCTTCGTGCTACGCGCGCCTGACGGTAGCGACCATGGATTCACCGGCGTATACCGAGAGATCGCGGCGCCTGATCGTATCGTCTATACGGAGAATTACGAAGCCATCGGGCCGGGCCACGAAATGCTCGTGACCACGACGTTCGATGAGCATGACGGCAAGACGATATTGAAAAGCCGGCTTGTCTATCAATCGGAGGCAGATCGCGACGCTCACGTGCGGTCGGGCATGGAGACCGGCATCGGCGAGTCGTTCGAACGCCTCGAAGACCTCCTGACCACGCTCGCGTGAAGGAGGCGACATGCGCAGCGTAGCCAGGCCTATTTCGAAGTTCGCGCGGAACGCCGCCCTGCTATCCTTTGCGGCAAGTGCAGCGTTCATCCTCTGCCTCGGTGCTCTGCACGTCCTGAGGACCGACCTCGATCCCTCGTGGCGTTTCATCAGTGAGTATGAGATCGGCGACTATGGCTGGGTGATGCGGCTGGCCTTCTTCGCCCTCGCACTCAGTTGCGCGAGCCTTTGTGTCGCGATCGTTTCACAAATACGGACGATTGCCGGCTATCTCGGGCTCGCTTTACTTGTGCTTAGTGCCATCGGGATGATCGTCGCCGGCATCTTTGCGCCTGGTCGGGTCAGCGGGCTTCACGAGGTCGGCGCGATGCTCGACAGCGTGCCATTTGCTGCTTTGCTTATGAGCTGGAGCCTCTCCCGAAACGGAGCGTGGTTGCCAGTCTGGCGAACATTGGCATGGACCGCCGGCATTCCGTTGCTCGGTCTAGTGATCTTCCTTCTGTCCTTGGCCGTCATGCTGCCTCGCAATGGCGGGCAACCCGGCCCCCAAGTGCTGGCCGGCTGGCCCAACCGAATAATGATCCTGGCACACTGCGCGTGGCTCATGCCGGTGGCGTGGCTAACGGCCGCGTCCACGCGCGAACAAACGTCGGGGCGTGTGAACATTGGCGGGGTCGGCCGATGAGTTTCTCGGAAGCACCAGCCCGGATGCGACGGGGAGCCAATTCATGAACCGCGACACTTCGCCTGCTGTCGAGAGGGTCGGCGCTCCCACGGCGGACATCGACAGTTATCTCGCGCGCATACCGGAACCGGCCCGAACCGCGCTCGAAAACCTGCGTAAGACAATCCGAGCTGCGGCACCCAGGGCCACCGAGGCAATCAATTACAAGCTCCCCACCTTCCGCCATCTTGGAATGTTGGTGGGTTATGGCGCCACCACGAAACACTGCGCCCTATACGTCATGAGCGGTTCGGTCTTGAGCCCGTTCAAGGACGAACTGAGCGCATACGATACTTCGAAAGGGACAATCCGGTTCCCGGCAAATGCGCCTCTCCCCGCGGCGCTCGTGAGGAGAATAGTCAAGGCGCGCATATCAGAAAACGAGGCAAGAGCGCTGCTCAAGGCGGAAAAGAGAAGGCGCGCGGGCACGGATTCTCCACGCTGATTCTCACCGACCTTCGAATAGGCGCGAGGATTGCGGAGTGAACATGTTCCGCAAAGCCAAACGCCACAGTCTAGTGGATAAAATCCCACGCTTGGTACCCTTGGCTTTGGTCCGCTTTGGTGAAGGGTTTCGGACGCTGGCCTCTGGCACAGGCGCTGCGTCACGCGCGGTTGAGGCCGGCGTTTGAAAGCCTCCCAAGGAGGAAACCGCGTGATGGAAGCGCCGACGTGGCGAGCGCGGTCTATGGGGATTTGAGGATCGTGGGCTGTCGGTGTCGCGCGCTCGAAAGGAAGATCGAGCGCACTCTTGTCGGATTGGAGGGTCGAAGGGCGCGTCTCTTGCCGCTGGAGGGATCAGGTTCGGGGCGCCGAGGGCGCTTGGATGGGGAACGCAGAGCATTATCGAGCAAAGCGCGTCGACGCTGGCGAGCGGCCAGCGGTGAGAACGGGCGGCGTTGCGACGCGGCGGGCGACTCGATCTCGATCATGATGTGTCGATCCTGATCTGGCTGTGCGAAGCGGGGCGCTGAGCGCCTGCGCGTTCGAAGGTCTCGATGATGATCATGCGGCCACCGCAGCATGGGCATGGACGCGAAGGGGTGGGCGGATCGGCGTCGCCGGGGTCATTGACGCCGCCGTCTTGACGGGCCTGCGCGGCAACCGCGAGCAACCGGCGCGCGAGGGCAATATTGTGCGCGCGGACGCCGCTGGCGAATAGGCCGCAATGGCGAATGCGGTGGAAGCCGCTCGGCAGGACGTGAATGAGAAAGCGGCGGATGAACTCTGGGACGGCGAGCCTCATCGTCTTGTGGCGATCACGCCCCTTGATCCGATAGTCTTTCCATTTGAACGCAACGGCGCCCTCTTGGAGCGCGGTCAGCCGGGCGTTGGATATGGCGACGCGATGTGTGTAGCGGGAGAGATAAGCCAGCACGGCCTCGGGTCCGCCAAAGGGTCGCTTGGCGTAGACAACCCATTCCACCGTGCGCAACGGCGCCAGAAAGGCCGTGAATGCAGCGCGCGCCGAAAGGTCGGCGTGGGCGCCAAAAAACTGCAGGCGGCCGGCGTCGAACGCGGCCATGAGCTTTTCGAGGAAGAGACGACGGAACAGCCGAGAAAGAACCCGCACCGGCAGAAAGAAGCCGGGCCGGCAGGCGACCCACCGCAGACCATCCAGCGAGAGGCCGCCCCCCGGCGCGATCATGTGAATGTGCGGATGATGCGTGAGCGCCGATCCCCAGGTGTGGAGAACGGATACGGCGCCGACGCGCGCGCCCAAGTGTTTTGGATCGGCCGCGATCGTGATCAGCGTTTCGGACGACACCTTGAACAGAATGTCATAGACCGTCGCCTTGTTCTGATAGGCGATGTCGGCGACGGCGGCCGGCAGCGTGAACACGAGGTGATAATAGGCAACGGGCAAGAGTTCGACTTCGCGCTCGGCGAGCCACGTTCTGGCCGCCGCGCCCTGACACTTCGGACAATGACGGTTACGACACGAGTTGTAAGCGATGATCGTGTGAGCGCAATCCTCGCAACGCGCGACATGACCGCCGAGCGCCGCCGTGCGGCAGTTCTCGATCGCCGCCATCACTTTCAATTGGCCAAGACTCACATGGCCGGCGTTGGCCTCACGCCAAGCCTGGCCGTGGGCGCGGAAGATATCCGCGACCTCCAGGACGGGACGCGGCACGGGAAGCGGGCGTCATGCGGGCGCTTCGTGCTTGGTCGGGTTCTTGGCTAAGTTCAAGCTGAGCCGCTCCAGGGGGCTCGTTACGTCGCGGATCGTGTTGACGGCGACACGCGTATAGAGCGCGGTCGTATCGAGCTTGGCGTGTCCGAGCAGAACCTGGATCACCCTGATATCGACATTCTGTTCGAGCAAATGCGTGGCGAAGCTATGCCGCAGCGTGTGGGGCGACACGCGCTTGGCGATTCCCGCCGTCTGCGCCGCAGCGAAAACGGCGCGACGGAGCTGCCGGGCGGACATTGGGTTGACCGGATCGAGCCCAGGGAACAGCCAAGCCCGTGGGCGCGCCACATGCCACCAGTCGCGCAGTAACTCAAGCAGTTGCGGCGAGAGCATGACATAGCGATCCTTGTCGCCCTTGCCTTGCTCAACGCGGAGCGTCATGCGCTTGCTGTCGATATCGGACACCTTCAACGCGACGACCTCGGACACGCGCAAACCGGCCCCATAAGCCACGCTGAGCGCCGCCTTGTATTTGACGCCGGGGGCGGCCTCCAGAAGTCGCGCCACTTCCTCGGGGCTCAACACGATCGGCGCCCTGCGCGGTTCGCGCACCAACGTCAGACGCCGGACCAGATCGTCCCGTTCGAGCGTCACCTTGAAAAAGAACCGGAGCGCGACGATCGCGGCATTGATGCTCCCCGGGCTCACATGGGTCTTCGTCATGTGCAATTGAAACAGACGAAGATCCTCGCTGGTGGCGGCATCGGGCGAGCGGCCGAGGAAAGCTGCGAAGTTTTTGACGTAACGGATGTAGTCCTTCTGGACCTTCTCCGCGAAATGACGAGCCGTCATGTCTTCGATCATGCGCTGGCGCAATGGGCTGATGGCCTTGTCGGTCATGGCGATAGCTCCTGTCTCACACGAGGTTTAAAAACCCCATGATCTTGAGACAGGACGGGAGAGCCCGTTATGCCGACATCCAATGAGCCTCGCCCGCGCTCCCGGCGGGGAAACCTTACCGCGCGAGCGGTTTAGTCCATGGGTGGAAACCGGACGTTCCCGCGAACTTCGAGCTTGGTTGCCTCGCTCGGGGAAAATGGTCATGATCTCGTGGCCTAATCCAGCGTACGAACTTGGGAGCCATCATGAAGCTCGCAAGCGTCGGCATCTCGGTAGCCACATTGAAACAGGGAGCCATCTGCCTGTTGACCGCGATGGGCCTTGTCGCTCTTCTGGTGAGCCTGGCCAGCGCGCAACCGGTGAAGTCTGTCTCGGTGGGGTATCTCGGCGTTTCACAGCTTGTTTCGCCTCCTCCCGCCTTCGTCGAGGAGTTGCGCGAACGAGGCTACGAAGAAGGCCGCAATCTCAGGATCGAGTTCCGATCCGCCAAGGGGCGGCCCGAGGCGCTACCGAAGCTTGCGGCCGAGCTGGTGGGCCTCAGGCCGGATGTGCTTGTTGGCGCCACCACTCCCTCAGCCTTGGCTCTCAAGAAGGAAACCGATTCAATTCCGATCGTCATCTTCTCGGTCGGCGATCCCGTCGCAAGCGGTCTCGTACAAAGCTTTGCCCGGCCAGGCGGGAACGTCACAGGATCCAGCCTCGCCACCGAAATTTGGGAGTCGAAGAGACTGCAATTGGTCAAAGAGGTATTGCCGCAAATATGCTGTCTGTCCGTCTTGAGGAATCCAAGTAATCAATTTGGAGCATCACCCTTCGCGACAACGATTTACCAGAACGCTGCCAAGACTTTGGGTCTTGAGCTCAAGATGATCGAGGCGGCGAGCCCTGATGAACTCGATCAAGCGTTGGCGGTTCCGCAAGATGTCCGATTCAGGACGGCGCTCTTTTCAGCGCCGGACGGATTATTTGTATCGCGGCGGGCCCAAATCATTGCGTTCGCGCAGCGGCAACGAATCGCCCTCTTCATGCCCTATCGCGAAGACGCTGAAGCTGGCGCGCTCATGTCATTCGGGGCAAGCCTTGACGACCAATCCCGCCTTGCGGCGGACTACGTGGACAGGATCATAAAGGGGGCCAGACCGGCCGATCTGCCCGTCCAGCAACCAACCAAATTCGACCTCGTGCTTAATCTCAGAGCTGCGAAGGCCCTCGGCCTCACATTCCCGCCATCAGTTGTCGCCGGGGCAACTGAATTGATCGAGTAGACCGCACCCTTCTCCAAGGCGTATAGCTTGGGTCAAAGCCCCTGGCTTCGCGCGCGTCGCGCCGAAGAGGCCTTCCTGTGAGTTGTGAATGTCGGAGGGACCGATGCCGGCTCAGTCATTGCGAAGACGCGATTTCGTTGCGCTGATTGGCGGCGGGGTGGCATGGCCCTTCGCGGGGCAAGCGCAACAGTCGAGCAAGATCCCCACTGTTGGCGTGTTGTAGCACGCCGGCAGCCCGGAGGAAGAGCAACCGTTTTTCGGGGCGCTGCGCGAAGGATTCAAGGACCTCGGATATGTCGAGGGCCAAAACATCAGGCTGGAGCATCGCTTTCCCAACGAGATTCCCAACCAGTTTAGGAGCATGATTGCGAGCTTGTCGCGTTGAAAGTCGATGTCGTCGTCAGCGTCACCCCAGCATCATTCTATGCGAAGGACACCACCGGAACGATACCCCACGTTTTTGTGCTCGTTCCCGACCCCGTCGGCAGCAAGTTCGTGGACAGCCTCGCGCGGCCGGGCGGCAATGCTACTGGTCTCTCGCTTCTCTCAACCGATCTCACCAAAAAGCGCGTTCAACTCTTGCAGGAAGCCATCCCGGGGTTGTCGTTTGCCGGACTGCTCGTCAACCCCAACACCCCGGCCACACGCGCGACAATAGATGAGGCCAGAGGAGCAGCGGCCGAAATCGGATTGACCCTTCAAATATTCGAGGCGCCATCTCTCAATGACCTGGAGGCAGCCTTTGATGCAATGGAGCGTGCGGGAATTCACGGACTGATCGTTGGCGCGGCAGGGTTGTTTTATCAAGGGAAGGCTATCATCGCGAAACTGGCAACCGCGCATCGTCTGCCGACAAGTTTCTGGGCAAGGGAACTTATGGAGCCCGGTGCATTCATGTCCTACGGGCCAAGCATGGCTGGTATCGTTCGGCGTGCGCCGATCTACGTCGACAGGATCCTCAAAGGCGCCAGACTCTCCGAGCTCCCTGTGGAGCAACCGACAAAATTTGAGCTCCTCATCAACCTCAAGACGGCCAAGGCATACGGGATCGACGTGCCGCAGGTGTTGCTCGCCCGCGCCGACGAGGTGATCGAGTAGCGGTTCCGCGAACATCCACATGGGTCGACTCCGGCCCGCTCAAGGGCAGGCTCGAATGTCGACATAGGGTCGTCTCCGGCCGTTCGCGGGTGACCAAGTTCGAATGTCGCCACAGGGTGGATACCGCTCATTCGCTGGAGCAACCGTCAATGGAGCTGATACGCCAAGGAGCAGCTGTCCTGACCAATTCAATTTCTGATCCGCAGCACCACCAGACCGGCATAATCTCCCGCCGCCTCATTCGATCACCTCGTCGGCGCGGGCGACCATTGACGGAGGAATCGTGATGCCGAGCGCCTTGGCGGTCTTCATATTAATGACCAACTCGAGCTTGGTCGCCTGCTCCACCGGAAGGTCGGCCGGCTTGGTCCCCTTCAGGATGCGATCAACGAAATAAGCCTGCCGCCGCGTGGACTCGAAGAGGTTCGGACCATAGGACAAAAGCGCGCCGCTCTCCACGAGCTGACGTAGTTCTGAAATAGCGGGAATCCGGTGTTTGAGCAGAAGCGCCCCGATCTCCGGAACGAAAGCAGGGACAGGCGGGGCGGCCTGGATGTACATGCAGTCAACCCCGTCGCGGGCCAACGCGGCAATGGCCGGCTCGATCTCCTCGCCACGCCGCGCCGGGAATGACCGAACGAACAGGTTCAGTGCGTTCGCCGCCTGCTCCGCCTGCACAAGGTCTCCGGCGGCGGTCGGAGAGTCCGGGTTGAACATCACGCCTAATCGGGTCGCTGCCGGCAGGACATCTTTGAGAAGTTCTATGCGTTTGGCGGTCAACCCTGCGATGCCTTGCATCATCGACACGCCGGTCATGTTGCCGCCCGGTCGTGCCAGGCTGGCAACATAGCCAGCAGCAACCGGGTCGCCAGTCATAAAAACGATCGGAATGGCTGTAGTTGCATTCTTGAGACCGGTGATCACAGGGTTGCCGAGTCCGACCAGGACATCCGGTCGCATTTGCACGAGTTCGGCGACGAGATCGGCAATGCGATCCCTGCGGCCCTCAGCATAACGGTACTCGACGATGATGTTCTGTCCCTCCACATAGCCAAAGTCCTTGAGCCCCTGGCGAAATCCCGCCAGTTCGGGTGAAATGCCCGCAGAGCGTCCAATCCAGATCCAGCCGACCCGCCAGACTTTGGTCTGTTGTGCGCGCGCTAACAGCGGCCACGCGGCGGCCGTGCCGCACACAAGCGTGATGAACCCGCGTCGTCTCATCTGCCTTCTCCAGGCTGGACCACGCTTCGCGCCATGACATGCATAGCATATTGCAGGCCGGCGTTGTGTGAATTGGATCACGTCCGGAATGACCGCAATGGGTCGAAAGCGGCCAAGATAAAAGGGTACTAAGCGTTAGATTTCGACCACTAGGTACAAGGGGCCAAGTGAGTGTGAAAGACTTGGTGGGTACGAGCCAGCGCGGATCACAATCACCCAGCCCCTCACCCGCTCCCTCGGCTGCCGCCTCGGGATCGACCTCTCCCCGTGAAGGACGGGGCGAGGTGAAGCACCGGCGCCGCTCAAAAAAAGCATCCACGGCTCTGTCGGAACGCCCGAACCCTGTGCGTCCTTGGGGCATCGGACCTGATGAGACCTGCTGAGGACACCATGCCAACAACAATCGAGACTGCTCCAACCTCGAAGACCATGCTCTGGGCCGGGCGCGTCATGAGCGGCCTGGTCGTGCTGTTCCTGCTCTTCGACAGCACCATCAAATTGATCAAGATCGCCCCGGTCGTGGAGGCCATGAACGAGCTCGGATATCCCGACGAGCTTTCCCGTGTGCTCGGGGTCATCGTGCTCGCCTGCGCCATTCTCTACGCCATTCCGAGAACATCCGTCCTCGGCGCCATCCTGCTCACCGCGCTACTTGGTGGCGCCATCGCCAGCCATTTGCGCATCGGCAGCCCGATCTTCAGCCACACCCTGTTCGGGAGCTATCTCGGCCTCCTCGCCTGGGGAGGGCTCTTCCTGCAGGATGCGCGGCTGCGGGCGCTCATTCCGCTGCGGCGATAGCCAGCGGTAGCCTTTCCACCCTGCGAGATGCTATCCGTCTCGCTCGAAAACAGGATGGGAGGGCCCCGTGAACGCCATGACGCTGATGATCTTCGCGCTCGTGTCTTTCATCGGCATCGCAACGCCCGGTCCTACCGTCTTGCTGGCCTTGACCAATGGCTCCCGCTACGGCGTCCGGCGTGCCGGTGTCGGCATGGCGGGCGCCGTCCTGTCGGACTTCGTGCTCATCGGCGCCGTCGCCCTGGGGCTCGGCGCGCTGCTCGCGGCATCCGAACTCTGGTTCTCGATCATCAAATGGGCGGGCGTCTGCTACCTCGCTTTCCTCGGCCTGATGTTGCTGCGCTCCAAGGGGACGCTCGACCTGTCGCTGCGCGCCGCGACCGACACGGGATCCGGGTCCGCGCGCGCCATCTTCCTGAAGAGCTTCCTCGTCGCGGTCACGAACCCCAAGGGCTATCTGTTCTTCTCGGCCTTCCTGCCGCAATTCATTTCGCCGACCTCCCCTCAGGCATCGCAATATCTCGCGCTCGCCATTGTCTTCGCCGCGATCGATCTTCTGGTCATGGCCGCCTACGCCATGCTGGGTTCGCAGGCAGTGCGTTTGCTGAGGGCGTCCGGCGCCTTGTGGCTCGATCGCATCTGCGGTGGCGCCTTGCTGGCATTGGCCGGCTCGCTGGCCTTCTACAGGCGCGCCAGCGCCTAACGCTCCGGCCGCGGCTTCTCGATCCCCGGGATGCCGCCAATCTGCTCAGCAAGGAAGTCGACCAGCAGCCGGACCCGAGCGATGCCCGCGCGCTCTGGGACAATCAGCATGCTCAGCGGGACGGGAGGCGGCGAATAGTCCGGCAGGATCGCCTCGAGCCGGCCGGCGGTCACGAGGTCGTCGACAAGCCATCGATGAGCGGGCGCGATGCCTCGCCCAGCGACAAGGGCCTCGCGCGCCGCAAGCCCATGATCGACCCGAAATCGTCCTCCGAAGGGCACCGCATGGCGTTCGCCGCCTGGCCCCTGCAAAGCGAGAATGTCGCTCCCCGCCACGTTCGACATCCGAATGCCCTCATGGCCGGACAGGTCCTGCGGAACAGCCGGTGTACCTCGCGCCGCCAGATAATCCGGGGCTGCCACCAGCAGACGCCGGGACTGGCCGAGGCCCCGCAGCTTCATGGAGCTGTTGGTGAGCGGACCCAGGCGAAGCGCGATATCGACGCCCTCCCGGACAAGGTCGACGCGGTCGTCGGTGAGGCTGAGGTCAACCCCGATGTCGGGATAGCGATCCTGAAACGCGAAGATCAGCCGGCTGGCGTGCAAGACCCCGAAAGCCGCCGTGCAGGATATCCGGATCGTGCCGGCCGGTGCGCCGCGCGTGCCCCGCGCCTCATCGCCGGCTTGCTCGACGAGGCGCAGGATCTGGACGCTGTTGGCATAGTAGCGGCTGCCTTCATCGGTCATCGTGACACGCCGGGTGGTCCTGCTGAGCAAAGGCACGCCGACGGCCTCCTCGAGCTCCCGCAAATGCCGCGTGATCGTCGACTGCCCAACTCGGAGCTCGCGCGCGACCGCCGACAGGCTCCCACGCTCGGCGACCCGGATGAAGGTGCGCATGCGCTCGAGTGTGACGTCCGATCTATCCATTATTCGGCATAATCTTATGCATTACCTACATATAGGGGATCGTCACCGCATCGTCTACCTGAAGGGGCAGTTCTCAACATCGGATCGGTGCCCCATGAAAGTCCTGCTTGTCTTCGCTCATCCCGAACCGCGCTCGCTGAACGGCGCGCTCCGCGACGTCGCCATCAAGGAACTCGAGGCCCAAGGCCACGAGGTGCGGGTGTCGGATCTCTATGCCGACGGTTGGAAATCCGAGGTCGATCGTGCCGACTTTCCGTCGCTGGCGCCGGATGCGCGTTTCGTACCGGTCGCGGCCTCCAAAAAGGCCTTCGACGCCGACACGCTGACCGATGATGTCAAAGCCGAGATCGAGAAGCTCCTATGGGCCGATACCCTGATCCTTCAGTTCCCGCTCTGGTGGTTCGCCATGCCCGCCATCCTCAAGGGCTGGGTCGACCGGGTTTTCGCCTACGGCTTCGCCTATGGCGTCGGCGAGCACAGCGATCAGCGATGGGGTGACCGCTACGGTGAGGGGACCTTGGCGGGCAAGCGCGCAATGCTGATCGTAACCGCCGGCGGCTGGGAGGAGCATTATGCCGCCCGCGGGGTCAACGGGCAGATCGACGAGCTGTTGTTCCCGATCAATCATGGGATCCTCTATTATCCGGGCTACGACGTGCTTCCGCCGTTCGTGCTCTACAGAGTCGATCGCTTCGACGAGGCCGGTTTCGAGCCGGTAGCCGAGTGCCTGCGCGAGAGGATGCGGACGCTCGCGACCACGCCGCCCATCCCCTATCGGCAGCAGAATGGCGGCGACTATCTGATCCCGAGCATGCAACTCCGCCCCGACCTGGGCGATCCGGGTGCGACCGGCTTCACGCTTCATCTGAACGGCGCAGGCGCGGCCGGATAGCCTGATGAGGGGTTCTTTCAGAATGATGCAAAGGCCCTCATCCGCCCGAAGCCTACCCGCCCTTCTTGCCTCGAGCACCTTCCTCGCGGCGCGTGATCCGCGAGGTGATGTCACGGTATCGCCGCAGCGCGCTCGCGAGATGGCGTCGTGCGGCACGCCGGGCCGCCGCGCCGTTTCCCTCGCGGATCGCCTCGTAGATGACCACATGCTCGGCCTGGATGCGGCGTAGGTATTGTGTGCGCTGAGCGTCGCTCTCGCTCTCCACATTCACCAATTGTCGAGGAATGATGAAGTTCCCCAGGAATTCGAGGAATTGGGGAAAGTAACGGTTGCGCGACGAGCGAAATATCGACAGATGAAAATCGAAATCGGCATTGACCGCGTTGCCGCCTCGCTCGATCTCGACATCGATCGCCTTCAACGCAGCCTTCATAAGCGCCAAATCCTTGCTCGTCCTGCGTTCGGCGGCGAGGCCCGAGGCTTCGATCTCCAGACTCATGCGCAATTCGAGGATCTGCAGCACATCCGTCCCGGACCGCAAATCGCCGGGATCGATGCGGAAAGGCCGGCGTTGCACATCGGGTGCGACGAAGGCCCCGAGCCCTTGCCGGGTGATCACCAGCCCGTCGGCACGCAGCGCCGCCACGGCCTCCCGCACCACGGTACGGCTCACCCCTGTCGTCAATGACAATTCCTGCTCGGTTGGAAGCCGAGCGCCGGGCGGGATGCGGCCGCTCTGGATCTCGGTCGAAAGCTTCTGCGCCAGTTCTTGCGTACGGTTGAGCGATGGGCCAAGCGCAAGCGAGAGATGTCTGACCTTATTCACGGCGGCGGCCCTCGATCTCAAAAACAGAATCTCTGGTCTGTACCAGAGCAATGCCACTCAACCGAACCTTGTCGCGGCCGACCCGGCTTCGGCGCACCTGTATAGCATCACCCACATGGTCACCATACAAATTGGGGTGCGGACTCAATTGACTCGACAGAAGATGAGGCTGCCGACACTAAGGACCGCGAGGACGTTTCGGGAAGTTTGTCGTTGCATTGGCTCGTAAGACCTAGAATAGCGGGGCGTCCCACGCGCACCGCATCGCAGGTGACACGGTGCCGACACCGGAACCGATAAAGTTCAGGGACCCTTGGTGAGCAGCCACCATTCCATGCTATGCCGCACGCGTCATCCGCATGAACGGCGACCGACCACCGATAACAGCGCCCGCCGCCTCGCCGCGATGTTCGATGCGAATGCCGGTTGAGCATCACCTCGCATGATCCAGCCGGGCGATCAGCCCATTGACCCCGCCGCCCGAGCCGATAACCTCATCCTGGCGCAGGGCATGTCATGCCGAATTTGCGACGCGACAGGCAAGCTGGACTCTGAGAGGGCGATCGTGTTCGAGAGAGAAGGTTCCGTGATCCATCGTTTTGGCTCTCACGCATTGTCTTCTTACGAACCGGTATCCACATCGCTCGAAAGCGCTATGGGAGGGCACTCATGAGCGGCATGACGCTGATTCTCTTTGCTCTTGTGTCCTTCATCGCCACGGTGACGCCTGGCCCGACCGTGTTGCTGGCGTTGACCAATGGCTCTCGTTACGGCTTTCGCCGCGCTGGCATTGGCATGGCGGGCACAATCCTGTCGGATTTCGTGCTCATCAGCGCCGTTGCCTTGGGGCTCGGCGCACTGCTCGCGGCATCCGAACTCTGGTTCTCGATCGTCAAATGGCTTGGCGTCTTCTATCTCACCTTCCTCGGCGTCATGCTGCTGCGGTCCAAGGGAACGCTCGATCTGTCGCTGCGCTCCGCGACCGAAGCCGGACCAGGGTCGGCGCGCACTATATTCCTGAAAAGCTTCCTCGTCGCGGTCACGAACCCCAAGGGTTACCTGTTCTTCTCGGCCTTCCTGCCGCAATTCATCGCGCCGGCCTCCCCACAGGCACCACAATATTTCGTTCTGGCTGTGGTCTGCGCCTCGATCGATCTTCTGGTCATGGCGGGCTATGCCGGGCTGGGTGCGCAAGCGGTGCGCTTACTGAAGGCATCGGGAGCGCTCTGGCTCGATCGCATCTGCGGTGGCGCTTTGCTGACATTGGCGGGCTCCCTCGCATTCTATCGGCGCGCCAGCGCCTGAGCGGGGCACTCGGTGCCTTCGTGGAAGGCCCGACATCCATCCGCGCACTCGCAAGCTGACAGCAAGCCCGAAAATTGGATCCCTGAAATTTGCAAGTGGTGGCTCTTTTCCGATACCAGACGGCGCGCTCATCCTGCGCAGCATGGAGCCATTGGCGCCGCGGCGGATTGCCCTGATCGCGATCCCCGGCGTCGCAACTGCGTCAGAGATCTCGAACACAGAAGGCGGATGATGATCGATCTTTACTACTGGCCGACGCCGAACGGCCACAAGATGACGATTTTCCTGGAGGAGGCTGAGCTTCCCTATCGGTTGCACCGGGTGAACATCGGCAAAGGCGAGCAATTCGCGCCGGATTTCCTGGCGATCTCACCCAATAACCGGATCCCGGCGCTTGTCGACAATGAGCCGCGCGACGGCGGCGCGCCGTTGTCACTGTTCGAATCCGGCGCCATGCTGCTCTATCTCGCCGAGAAGACCGGCCGCTTCATTCCGGCCGATCTCCGCGGGCGCGCCGACGTCCTGCAATGGCTGTTCTGGCAGGTCGGAGGGCTCGGGCCGATGGCGGGCCAGAACGGCCATTTCAACGTCTTCGCGCCCGAGAAGATCGCCTATGCGATCGAGCGCTACACCAAGGAGACGAACCGGCTCTACGGCGTGCTCAACAAGCGCCTCGCCGAGCGTGAATTCGTGGCGGGCGCGTATTCGATCGCCGACATGGCCTGCTATCCCTGGATCGTGCCGCACACCGCACATGGGCAGGATCTCGACGATTTCGTGCATCTCAAGCGCTGGTTCGAGACGATCGCCAAACGCCCGGCGGTCATCAGGGCCTATGAGGGCGCGCAAGAGAGCTATTCGCGCAGCCAGCCGCTCACGGGGGAAGAGCGACAGGCGCTGTTCGGACAGACCGCTGCGACGCTGCGGAACTGACGCGGGCGGCTTGAGCGCGCCTCCTTCTCCCGCCTCTTGGGGCGGGAGAAGGTGCCCGAACGCAGTGAGGGCGGATGAGGGGCGTCGGTGAAGCGCCAAAGCTTGAGGCAAAGACTCTGCGCCCCTCATCCGCCTCGCAAGAGCTCGGCACCTTCTCCCGCGTAGGGCGGGAGAAGGAAGACGCGTGAGCGCCCCCCAAACTCCGCAGGAAATGTCAATTCGGCCTATGCTAACCGCATCCTCACATTGATCGCGAATGGATGTCATGACGAAGCCTGGGCCACGCACCGATTACCAAGACCGCCTGAGCCGAGTGACGGCTTATATCTATGATCATCTCGACGACGAGCTCGATCTGCAGAAGCTCGCCGAGATCGCCTGCCTGTCGCCCTATCATTGGCATCGCGTCTACCACGCGGTCTATGGCGAAACGATCGTCGACGCCGTGAAGCGGCTGCGCCTGCAGCGGGCCGCGGCGGAGCTCGCCCATACCGAGACGCCGATCGCCAAGATCGCCATGCGCAGCGGCTATGGCAGCCTGCCGGCTTTCACCCGCAGCTTCCGTTCCGTCTTCGGCATGCCGCCCGGGCGCTTCCGCCGCCAGGGCAGCCACACCCGCTTCAAACCCCACACGAAAGAGGAGAGCTCCATCATGTACGAGATCGAGATCAAGACCGTGCCGCCCCTGCATGTCGCGGCGGTCGACCATGACGGATCCTATCTGGAGATCGGTCGGGCCTTCGATCGGCTGTTCGGCCACATCGGTCCGCGCGGTCTCGCAACGCCGAGCATGCGGCTCATCGGCATCTATTTCGACGACCCGACCGCCGTGCCCGAGGCGCGCTTGCGTTCGCGTGCCGGCATCGTGGTCGATGCATCGACGACGATCGAGCCGCCGCTGAGCGTCGCCAGGATCGAGGGCGGCCCTTATGCGGTGCTCAGGCATAAGGGCCCCTATGCGGATATGAAGCCCGCCTATCAATGGCTCTTCGGCGAATGGCTCACGAGATCGGGACGCGAAGCCGCCGATGCGCCGGTCTTCGAGGAATATCTCAACAGCCCGCGCAATACCGCCCCGACCGAGCTCAGAGCCGATATCTATCTGCCGCTCAAACCTGAGGCCGCGCAATGAGAGCGCCCAAGAGCTGGGCCGACAAGCTCGAGAGTGCGAGGCCGCCCGAGGTCAAGCCGGTGCCGATCGACATCGCCGGCATGAAGAAGGGCGAGATCATGCTCGTCCCTTCGCCACGCCTCATCGATGCTTTCATGCGCGCCATCCCCAAGGGGACCGGCATGGACGTCAAGAGCTTGCGCCGGCAGCTGGCGCGGCAGAATGGCGCCGAGGTGACCTGCCCGATCACGACCGGCTTCCATCTGCGGGTCGTCGCGGAAGCCGCCTTCGAGGCGCATCAGCGCGGCGAAGCTTTGAGCGCGATCACGCCGTTCTGGCGCGTCCTCGACGAGGAGGCCGCGACCAGCAAGAAGCTCTCCTTCGGCGTGGAGTTCATCCGCAAGCGCCGGCGTGAGGAAGGGTTGGGGTCGGAGACCAAGCGCCGCGGAGACTGATGCGGAAGCAAGGGCGAACGAGACCCACTCAGATTTCGGTTTGTTCATGATTTGTTTTCGATGCTATGTTCGGCTCATAGCGTTGTCGAGACAAGCACGCTTGACGCCTGAAGCTGCGTGCGCCGAAATCTCTCCGTCCATCTCCAATCTCCGTCCATCTCCAATCTCCGCCCATCTCCAAATTCCACCCATCTCTGGAGCCCCTCATGCCGAAGCCCAAACGCCTGCGCCCACCCTACAGGGCGATGATCGTCGCGCCGCAGCCTGAAGCCGTGGAAGCCGGGCTCGGCGCGCTCGAGGCCGGCGGCAACGCGCTCGATGCCGTCATTGCCTGCGCCCTCACTCAAGGCGTCGTCGACCCGATGATGTGCGGCGTCGGCGGCCTCGGCAGCCTGCATCTCTTCGACCCTGCATCGGGCCAGAATCTCGTCCTCGACGGGCTCTCGACCTGTCCTTCCGCTTGCCGGCCGGAGATGTGGACCGGGATCTTCGAGCGCGAATGCAGCGACGGCTATGGCTATGTGCTGAAAGGGGGCGTCAACGAATTGGGGCATGCGGCCGTGACGACGCCCGGCATCATGCGCGTCTTCGGCGAGGCGCATGCGGCATTCGGCAAATTGCCCTGGGCGGAGCTGTTCTCGCCCGCCATCGGCTTCGCCCAGGATGGCTGGGTGGTGCGCCCGCATGTCGCCTACATGTTCCAGCTCAACGAGACCGCCTATGGGCGCCGGCCCATGGCCGAGAAGCTCGCCTTCACCGAGGCCGGAAAGCAGCTCTATCTGCGCCCCGACGGCACGCCGAAGCGGGTCGGCGACGAGGTGCGCAATCGAGATCTCGCGCACACTTTGCGCGGCCTCGCGCGCGACGGGGCGGAGAGCTTCTATACGGGCGACATCGGACGAAGCATCGCCGAGGAGATGCGCGCTCATGGCGGCCTGCTGACGTTCGAGGATCTGGCGAATTTCAAGATCCAGAAGCGTGCGCCGCTCAAGATCGGTTATCGCGGCCGCCTGATCGCCGCGACGCCACCGCCCGGCGGCGGCATCCTGATCGCCGAGATGCTGCGCATCCTCGAGCGCTTCGAGCTCACGGCGCTGCCGCATAACGGGGCCGAATATATCCGCGTCGTCGCCGAGGCCATGAAGATCGCCGGCCGCGACAAGGACCGCCATATCGGCGATCCCGATTTCGTGCCGGCGCCTTTGGACAAGCTTTTGTCCGATGCCTATGCGGAGGAGAGCGCGGCGCGCATCAGGCGCTGCGAGAAGACGCCTCTGCCGCGCGGCACGTCCGACAGCAAGGACACGACCACCGTCTCCTGCATCGACCGCGACGGCATGGTGGTGTCCCTGACGCATACCAATGGCGTGCCGTCGGGCGTCATCCCGCCCGGCACGGGCTTCGTGCTCAACGGCGCCATGAACTGGTATGATCCGCGGCCGGGTCGCGCCGGCTCGATCGCGCCCGGCAAGCGGCGCTTCTCGTCGATGACGCCGACCATCGTCTTCGAGGGCGAAAGGCCGGTCATGACGCTCGGCGCACCGGGAGGGGCGTGGATCGGCATCGCCCTGCTGCAGGTGCTGCTCAACGTCCTCGACTGGGGAATGTCCATGCAGGAGGCGGTCGCAGCGCCGCGCTTCAGCGCCACCTCCGACGCGATCGATATCTCGAACCGTATCCCGAGATCGACGCAGAAAGCGCTCGAAGCCATGGGTTACGAAGTGAGGCGCTCGCCGCTGACCTTCCCCTTCGCGGCACCGCACGGCATCACCTGCTGGGACGGCGAGCTCGAAGGCGGCGCCGACCCGCAGCGCGACGGCTACGCGGCCGGTCTCGTCTGAGGCCGGATCGCCGAGCGCGCCTTTCCATCATGCCGCGACCCGCAAGCGGCGATAAGCAAGGTCGAGGACGGCCGGGCCGTTCTGGATCATCCCCGCATCGAGGGCGACGAGGCCGCCAGCCGTCTTGAGAACCAGGCGTTCGACGCGGTAGCTGGCCGGCTCCTCCGGGGCTTGCCAGGTCATCAGCTCGAGCCTGTCGATCGCCAGCGTCGGCCAGGCCAGTTGACGCTCGCCGATCGTCAGGCTCGTCTCGTCCAAGCGCAGCGCAGTGCCGGCCGAAGGGAGGAACAAGCGCCTTTCGCCGAGACGCTCTTTCCAGATGCGCTGCTGCTTGTGGACCGTGAAGCGCAGTAGCCAGGCGATGAAGATCGCAACCGCAACGCCCGTGGCGAAGACGATCAAGGCTTCGTCGCCGTTCAGCTCCGTCGCGGCAAAGAGCGAGGCGCCGACTATGATGGCAGCTAGACCGCCGAGCGCACCGACAACCAAGTGCGCGGATTTCTGCAGGGCTCGCGTCGCCTCCCCTGCCGACAGGACGAGGCTCGAGACCTGCCCACGATCCCGGGTCAAGGCGATCTTCGCTTCCTGTTTCGCGGTCATCGCCCCGACCGGCTTGCCGTCGATCAGCACCTGCATGCGGCAGCTCGCCTGTATCTCTCGCTCGCCCGGCGCCTCAGCTGCCGATCGCCGCAAGGGCCTGGGTGAGATCGGCGATCAGGTCGTCTGGATGCTCGATGCCGATGCTGAAGCGGATCGTGCCGTCATGGATGCCGGTGCGGGCCCGCAGATCGGCCGGCACGCCCGAATGCGTCGTGGTGCCGGGATGGCAGGCGAGCGATTCCGTCCCGCCGAGGCTCACCGCGAGCTTGAACACCTTAAGCGCGTTGAGCACACTGAAGGCTGCCTCGAGGCCGCCCTCGACATCGATCGAGAAGGTCGAGCCTCCGCCCTCGCATTGGGCTCGATAGACCTTGCAGGCGGCGCTCTCCGGCACCAGCAGGCTCAAGGCATGGACTTGCTTGACGCGCGGATGGCCCTTGAGGAAGTTCGCGACGATCTCGGCATTGCGGCCGGCTTCCCGCATGCGCAGCGACAAGGTCTCGAGCGAGCGGCCGAGCATCCAGCAGGAATGCGGATCGAGCTGCGTACCGATGGCGCCGCGCAACAAGCGGATGGGCCGGATCTTGTCGCGCGCGCCGATCGCGGCTCCGGCGATCAGGTCGGAATGGCCGCCCACATATTTGGTCAGGGAGTAGACCGAAACGTCGACGCCATGCTCCAGCGGGTGTTGGAAGACGGGGCCGAGCAAGGTGTTGTCGCACACGATGATCGGGCGGTGCCCTTGGGCTGTCTCGATCGTGTCGGCCGCCTGCTTGACCAGGCTGAAATCGACGAGCGTGTTGGTGGGATTGGACGGCGTCTCGATCATGATGAGGCTGACGCGGCCGCGCTGCAGGGCGCGCTTCGCCGCCGCGTCGATCTCGGCCGCGTCCATGCCGTCGACGAAGCCTTCGGCGAGCATCCCGTAATTGCCGAGCGTCTTGGCGAGCAAGGTCTCGGTGCCGCCATAGAGGGGCTGGCTGTGCAAGATCACATCGCTCGGCCGCGCATAGGTCAGGATGGTGGTCGCGATCGCCGACATGCCGGAGGAGAAGACGAGCGCCGCCTCGGCGCGCTCATAGATGGCGAGCCGGTCCTCGACGATCTCGCTGTTTGGGTGGTTGAAGCGCGAATAGACGAGCCCCGCCCCGCCATCCGCGGGTGCCGTCTTGCGCCCCGACACATAGTCGAAGAAATCGCGCCCGTCCTCGGCGGTCTGGAAGACGAAGGTCGAGGTCAGGAAGATCGGCGGCTTCACCGAGCCTTCCGACAAGGCCGGATCATAGCCGTAGCCGAGCATCAAGGTCTGCGGATGGAGCTGGTGGTTGCCGATCTTGTCAGTGTGGCTGCGGTCCTTGGCCATCATGGGCTCCTTTGCTGAGACCCCCAGCATAACGCCAAATGGCGACGCATGCTCCTCGACGAGATCGCGGCCAGGGAGGCCCGCCAACAGGCAAAAGACCCCGCCTTGGCAAATCGCGTTATGGTTAACCGGCTCGGTTAACTAATTTTACCTGCGTATTCAGGGCATTACCCTGCCAATATTGACCGCGGCCGAACACGCATGCCTGCCGACCGCCATTCGACGATGGCATCCATCGCATTTTTGCGTTATCGTTGACGAATTGTTAACGATTATGGCCGTGGCGATGAGTCAGCTGTCCCTGGACGGCTTCGCGCCGACGAGGCATGGAGCTCAGCGACCCCGCGGCGGCGAACGCCCCGCTCGCACGGTGCTGCGTCACAGCCGGGCCTTGCCCTCCCTGCTCGCCCCTCTTCGTCAGGTCGATGTGCGATGGGACGAGCGCGCCGGCACGTTATGGACATTCATGTGCCCGCAAGGACGGCCGAGCTTCAACCCGGGGCTTCTCGAGGATCTCCAGGCGGTGCAAGACGGCATGAAGGAGATGTTCGCGGGACGCGAGCACGCCTTGCGCTATCTCGTGCTCGGCTCGCGCTTCCCCGGCGTGTTTTGCCTCGGCGGCGATCTCGGCCTGTTCGTGGAGAAGATCCGCGACGGTGACCGGCAAGGCCTCATCGACTATGGCCGCGCCTGCGTGCGCGTCCTGCACCGCAACATCACCGGGGTCGAGCTGCCGATCATCACCATCGGCCTGGTCCAGGGCGACGCCCTCGGCGGCGGCTTCGAGACCGTTCTGTCCTTCAACGTGGTGGTGGCCGAGCGCGGCGTCAAATTCGGCCTGCCCGAGACGCTGTTCGGCCTGTTCCCGGGCATGGGCGCCTTGAGCCTGCTGTCGCGGCGCCTCGGCACGGCACGCGCCGAGGAGATGATCATGAGCGGGCGCAACTACACGGCCGAAGAGCTGCACGAGATGGGATTGGTGCAGGTTCTCGCCAAGCCCGGCGAGGGGGAAGCGGCCGTGCGCGCCTATATCGAACGGACCGAACGTCGCCATGGCGGCCTGACCGGCATGTATCGCGCCAGCCGGCAGATCAATCCGGTCTCGCTCGCCGAGCTCGAGCGGATCGTGGAGATCTGGGCCGATGCCGCGCTCGACCTGCCCGAACCGAACCTCAAGATGATGCAGCGCCTGGCCTCGGCCCAGGACCGCCTCGACGGCTCGGTCCCGCGCATCGCGGCCGAGTAAGCGCTCGAGCCAGGTCCTCGAGCGACCACGCTCAAGCGACCAGCAAAGCCTCGTCCGGCCCCAGCGCCAGCCGCCTGCGGATCTGCTCGGAGGTCATGGGCCGGCCCAGCAGATAGCCCTGCCCTTCCGTGCAGCCTTCGCTGCGCACCCGCTCGAGCTGCGTCTCGGTCTCGATCCCCTCCGCCACGATGGTCATGCCGAGATTGGCGCCCATGCTGGCGATGGCGCGGATGATGGCGGTCGAATCCTCGCCGCTATCGAGATCCTGGGTGAAGGAGGCGTCGATCTTGATCTTGTGGAAGGGAAATTTGCGCAGATAGCTCAGCGACGAATAGCCCGTGCCGAAATCGTCGAGCGACATGCTCACGCCGAGCTGCCGCAGCTGATTGAGCACCGACAAGGTGGCGTCGGTATTGCGCAGCAGCGCCGTCTCGGTGATCTCCAATTCGAGCCGTGCCGCCGCAAGGTGCGAATGGCCAAGAGCCGCCCCGACCATGAGCGGCAGAGTGGAGTCGCGGAAATGCACGGGCGACAGGTTGACGGCGAGCTTGGTGCCGGAAGGCCAATGCGCGGCCTCGCCGCAGGCTTCCCGCAACACCCATTCGGTGATGCTCGAGATCAGGCCCGTCTCCTCGGCGATCGGGATGAACACCGATGGCGGAATCTCCCCGCGCTCGGGATGGTTCCAGCGCAGCAGGGCTTCGCAACCCGATATCTGTCCGGTCTGCAGATTGACGAGCGGCTGATAGCGGAGCGCCAATTCGCGGCGCGCGATGGCGTCGCGCAGATCGATCTCGAGGGCGCGACGCGTCTGCGCGGCCGCGGCCATGCTGGGCTCGAAGACGCGGAAATCGCCGCGGCCATCGGCCTTCGCGGCATACATCGCCATATCGGCGTGCTTGACCAATTGGTCGACCTCGAGGCCGCCATCGGGCGTCATCGCCACGCCGATCGACCCGCCGATATGGATCTGGTGCTCGCCGATCTCGAAGGGCATGGCAAGCGCGCTCGCCATGCGATGGGCAAGGTCGGTCGCCTCGATGCGCCCATAGACGGGCGATTGCAGCACCACGAACTCGTCACCTCCGAACCTTGCGACCATATCGGTGCCGACGAGATCCTGCAGACGCATGCCGACGGCCTTGAGCAACCCATCGCCGACCGGATGACCGAGCGAATCGTTGATGCCCTTGAAGCGGTCGAGATCGATGAGATGAATAGCAAGCTGCGCCCCACGGCGGCGCGTCATGGCGAGCGCTTCGCGCACGCGCTGATGGATCGTGTCGCGGTTGGGCAGCCCGGTCAGCTCGTCATATTGGGCCATATGCGCGAGCTTCGCCTCGGCGCGCTTGCGCTCTGAGATGTCCTCGAAAATCACCACCGAGCCGCCATCGGCCATGAGCCGCTGCGACAACGCGATGATGCGCCGCCCCGGCAAGGTGATCTCATAGGCGGAGCCTGGGGTCCTGAAGAGGTTGCGCTGGATGTCGAGCATGAGGCGCCTGGCGCTGAGGCTCGGCCGGTCGATGGGATCGAGGCAGCGCCTCAGGATTTCGCGCGCCGTGGCGCCGGTCTTCACGCTGCCTTGGGGAAAGCTCATCAGCTCGAGGAAGCGCTCGTTCCAGACGAGCAGCTTCTTGTTGCGGTCGAACATGCACAGCCCATGCGACATGTTGTTCAGCGCCGCGTCGAAGAGATTGGCCTGCTCTTCGTATTTGACGGCGAGCATCGCCTTCTCGCGGGTGTTGACAAGCGCCTGGATGATGACCTTGCGGATGGCGAGCGTGATATCGGCCATGCCGACGATGAAGAACACCACGACGCAGCCGAGCACGACATGGAAGCCATCGCCGTAAAGGAACATGGCGAGCCCAAGGGGAAAGGCCGACAGCGTCACCTGGGCGATGGCCATCAGCGGGCGCCCGGCATTGCGCCCGGTGATGCCGGCCGCATAACCGATCGATGTCGCGCCTACCGCCAGATGGATGGAGGCGTCCGAGGAGCGCAGCACCGAGACGAAACACATGAGGCCGAGCATCCCGGAAAAGGCCCAGGCGCCGCATTCATAGATCTTCTCCCAGCGCCCCAGCGCCTCCAGGCGCCCCGCCTCGCGGTGGCGGCGGTAGATGCGCGCCGAGATCACCCGGGCGACGCCGATCAGGAACACCGCAGCCGAGCACAGGGCGATGCCGATATCCTGCGAGCGCCATGACACGGCAGCGCCGATCACTCCGCCCGCGAGGGCTCCGGTGAGCAGCGAGGTGAAAGGCGCAAACAGCGAATCGACGAGCGCTTCCCGCATCTCGCGAGGAAGCTCTCTGTCGGATTTGCGGATCGCCAAGAGCTTCCGGATGAGCATGCAAGGCCGCTAAGTCGAAGGAACAGCAACCTCCTCCATACAAAGCCACTCTTGAAATTCGGTTCTCGATATTGCGAAAGTTTTTATGGAATGCCCACCGGTTGATAGACAATGGCCGAGCGGGTGACGGCTTCGCACCGACACAACTCCTTCTCGTCGCTTTGTGGCTACGGTACGCAGAGTTCTTTGAGAGCCGACGCCTACCTCTCCCCTTGTGGGAGGTCGATCCGAGCCGCTAGGCGAGGATCGGGTGAGGGGGGCAGTGCCTGGGCGGACGCACCGATGCGCGGTCCTGGCAAGCTTGGGCCGGAAGTGGTTTGGCTCGCCCGGCTTACAAAGGCTGGAGCTGCCCCCCTCACCCGGCCTCTCATCGCTTCGCTCTTCGAAGCCGACCTCTCCCGCAAGGGGAGAGGTGGGCGCTGGCGCTCAACTCCTCACCCGGCCTTGGCGCGCGCCGTGATGGCGTCGATCTCGGCGAGATCCTCCGCTGTGAGCTTCAGATCGACGGCCTTGACGTTCTGCTCGATCTGCTCCGGCTTCGTCGCTCCGGCGATCACACTGGCCACCACCGGCTTCACCGCGAGCCAGGAGAAGGCGAGGTCGAGCATCGACCAGCCGCGCTTGGCGCACAGATCCTGCAGGCCCTCGACGATCTTCCAGTTGGCCTCGGTCATGTAGCGGTCGGCGAGGCGCTGGGTGGTGGTCAGCCGCGCGCCTTGAGGCAGCGGCGCATTGCGTTGGTATTTGCCGGTCAGCAGGCCGCTGCCCAGCGGGAAGTAGGGCAGGAGCGACAGGCCATAGGCCTGCATCGTCGGCACGAGATCCTTCTCGATGTCGCGCATGACGAGGCTGTATTCGTCCTGGCACGAAGCGAAGGCGTGCAGGTGCTCGGTCTTCGCCGTCCATTGCGCCTCGACCACGCGCCAGGCCGGCAGGTTGGAGCAGCCGACATGGCGCACCTTGCCGTGGCGCACCAGATCGTCGAGGGCGCGCAAGGTTTCCTCGACCGGCGTGAGCGGGTCGTATTGGTGCAACTGGTAGAGGTCGATCCAATCGGTCTTGAGCCGCTTCAAGCTCGCCTCCGCGGCGCTCATGATATAGCGGCGCGAGCCGCCCTTCAGGCGCCCGGAATCGTCCATCGGCATGCCGAATTTCGTGGCGAGCACGATGTCCTTGCGCCGCTCGCCGAGGACCTGCCCGAGCAAGCTCTCCGAGCCGCCGCGCTCGCCATAGGTGTCGGCGGTGTCGAACAAGGTGATGCCGCAGTCGAAGGCCTTGTGCACCACCTTGCGCGTGGCTTCGAGGTCGATGCGGCCGCCGAAATTATTGCAGCCGAGCCCGACCAGCGACACGCGCAGGCCGGTCTTGCCGAGATTGCGTTCTTGCATAATGCGATCTTTCGAAGGAGGCGCAGAACCAGCGCGGATGGATTTAGCGCAGATGATCGGCGAAGAAATCGAGGGTGCGCTTTACCGCGATATCGGCGCTCGGCTTGTCATAGCTGCCGCGCTCGTCGCAGTTGAAGCCGTGATCGGCGTCGTAGATGAAAACCGGCATCGCCGGATAGGCGAGCTTGATCTTGCCCACATCCGCCATCGAGATGTGCTTATCCTTCTCGCCGAAATGCAGCATCACCGGCACTTTGGGCTTCTCGCCGAGCATCCCGACGATGCCGCCGCCGTAATAGCCGACGGAGGCCTTGATGCCGGCAACACGGCACGCCGCGGCATAAGCGAGCGTGCCGCCCCAGCAATAGCCGACGACGCCGATCGGCCCGGCGCTCACCACATCCTTCACGGCCGCCTCGATATCGGCAAGCGTGTCGTCGAGCTTGGTCTTGGAGCGGATCTCGGCTCCCTTCGTCACGTCACCCGACGTGTAGTCGAGCTGGATATCCGGGCCGATGCGATCGAAGAGGCCGGGCGCGATGGCGAGATAGCCTTGCGCCGCATAACGGTCGGCGACGCTGCGGATGTGATGGTTGACGCCGAAAATCTCCTGCAGCACCACCATCGCGCCCTTTGGCTTGCCGGCAGGCGCCGCCTTGTAGGCCGTGATCGTCACGCCGTCCTTGGCCGTCAGCTTGATGGTCTCGCCCATAATGTCCGTCCTATGCTGTGCTCGGGAATTGTCGCGTGTCTGGGGAAATTGCGGCCGGAGATTAGCCGAGGCACCGATCGACGCCAAGGCTAGGCGACGCGGCATCACATCTTCGTGCGGGGTGGCGATCGGCGGGCGAACCGACGAATCCGGATCCTCGCCTTGACCTCGCCCGCCGCGATGCTAGACCGGGCGCGACCACCGGCGTGATGCGCTCACGCCGGAGATCGTCCGGACGGCGGTCCCGACGCGGTCGAACGCAGCCGCGTAATGCGCGGCCATCTCGCCAGCCAGCTATCTCGCCACCAGTTTTGGAGACCGCCTCATGCACCGCTCTATTCGCGTCCTGTTGTCGTCCATCCTGCTCATGGCCGCGCTCGGCCGCGCCGCCGAGAGCGGTGAGATCAGGCTCTACGGGGCCGGCAGCCTCAAGGAGGTGATGGGCGAGCTCAGCTCGAATTATGCCCGGATCAGCGGCACGGCATTCGCAATGCAGTTCGGTCCCTCGGGCCTGATGCGCGAACGCATCGAGCGCGGCGAGAATGTGGACGTCTTCGCCTCGGCCGATATGGGCCACCCGCTCAAGCTGCTGCGGGACGCGAAGGCGACGATGGTGGTCTTCTTCACCCGCAACCTCCTCTGCGCCACGGCGCTTCCGGCGCTCAACCTGACGCCGGCCAATCTGCTCGACAAGCTGCTCGACCCGAATGTGAAGGTCGGAACCTCCACTCCCAAGGCCGATCCTGCGGGCGACTACACCTGGGCGATGTTCAAGCTCGCCGACACGCTGCGCCCAGGCGCCTTCGCCCGTCTCGACGCCAAGGCCATGCAGATCTATGGCGGCGCGAGCAATAATGGCCCGGTCGACGGCAAGGATCTCGCCATCGCGGCGCTCGCCTCCGGCAAGGTCGACCTCACCATCGGCTATTGCAGAAGCACGAGGCTGCGCCTCAGCCAGCTGCCCGGCTTGGTGGCGGTCGAGATCCCCAAGGAGCTCAGCGTCGGCCCGGAATATGGGCTCGCGCTGATGAAGGATGCGTCGCCCGATGCGGTCGGTTTCGCGCTGTTCGTCATGTCGACGCAGGGCCAGGACATTCTGGCGCGTTTCGGCTTCAAGCCGGTCGCGACGCCCTCGACCGGGAGTTGAGGAGCCCTCACCCGGCCGCCGCCTCCTGGCGCAAAGCTGAGGCGCGAGCGCCGGCGCTTCACAGGCACAAGGGACGCCTGTACAGCCGGTCGTGGCGAGAGGTGATGGAACTTTCGAGACCAATCTGGCGATGAGGAAAACGACATGCGCATGCTGACCGTCGCTGGTGCCCAGATGGGTCCGATCCAGAAGGCCGATACGCGCCAAACCGTCATCGCCCGCATGCTCGCCCTGATGGATGAGGCGAAGGCCAGAGGCTGCGACCTCATCATCTATCCCGAACTCGCGCTGACGACCTTCTTCCCGCGCTGGTACATGACGGATCAGCGCGAGATCGACGCCTGGTTCGAGCATGAGATGCCGAATGCGGCAACGCGGCCGCTATTCGAGCGGGCGCGGACGCACGCAATGGCCATGTCCTTCGGCTATGCCGAGCTCACGCCCGAAGGCCGCCATTTCAACACCGCGATCCTTGCCGATAAAGAGGCGCGCATCGTCGGCAAATACCGCAAGGTGCATCTGCCGGGACATGCCGAGCTCGATCCGGAGCGGACGCATCAGCATCTGGAAAAGCGTTATTTCGAGCCGGGCGATCTCGGCTTCCCGGTCTGGCGCCTGCTCGGCGGCGTGTTCGGCATGTGCATCTGCAACGACCGGCGCTGGCCTGAGACCTATCGGGTCATGGGCCTGCAAGGGGTCGAGATGGTGGTGCTCGGCTACAACACGCCCTCGGTCAATGCGCAGAACGCCGAGGAGGGACCGCAGAAGCGCCTCTTCCATAACCGTCTCAGCGTCCAGGCCGGCGCCTATCAGAACTCCACCTGGGTGGTGGCGATCGCCAAGGCGGGCGACGAGGACGGGCATCCGATGATCGGCGGCTCGCTCATCGTCAATCCCGACGGCGAGGTGGTGGCGGAAGCGAAGACCGAGGGCGACGAGCTGATCGTGCATAACTGCGACCTCGACGCGACGTGCTTCGGCAAGTCGACGATCTTCGATTTCGCCCAACATCGCCGCATCGAGCATTACGGGCTGATCACCAGCCGCACCGGCGCCATCGCGCCCAAATAAGGCCGGTGCGGCCGCGCTCCGTCAGGCGCCCGCGACCAGGAGCCGCGCCAGACGGTTATGGCACTCGACATGCATCGCGAGATCGAGCGTCTCGAGCTGGCCTTCGCGCAGCACGACCTTACCGTCGATGACGCTCCAGCCGGCATTGACGGGGCCGCAAAAGATCAGGGCGGCGACCGGGTCGTGCAGGGCGCCTGCGAAGGCGATCTGGCGCATGTCGAAGGCTGCGAAATCGGCAGCCATGCCGGGCGCGAGCTGGCCGATATCGTCGCGGTTCAGCACCCTGGCGCCGCCGCGCGTCGCCATCTCGAGGGCATCGCGCGCCGTCAGCGCATCCGGCCCGAAGCCGATGCGCTGCAGCAGCATCGCCTGCCGGGCTTCGGCCAGCATATGGCCCGCATCGTTCGAGGCCGAGCCGTCGACCCCGAGGCCGACCGGCACGCCCGCGCAGCGCATCTTGCGGATCGGCGCGATGCCCGAGGCGAGCCGCATATTCGAGCAGGGGCAATGGGCAACGCCGGTTCCAGTGCGGGCGAACAGGCCGATGCCGGCATCGTCGAGCTGCACGCAATGGGCATACCAGACATCTTGGCCGACCCAGCCCAGGTCGTCGGCATATTCGGCGGGCGTCATGGCGAAGGTCTCGCGGCTATAGGCGACGTCCTTGACGTTCTCGGCGAGATGGGTGTGCAGCGACACCCCGTATCGGCGCGCCAAGCTCGCGGTGTCGCGCATCAGCTCACGGCTGACCGAGAAGGGCGAGCACGGCGCCAGCGCGACGCGCAGCATCGCGAAGCGGCTGGCGTCGTGATAGGCCTCGACGAGGCGCTGGCTGTCCTTGAGGATCGCTTCTTCATTCTCGACGCAGGCATCCGGCGGCAGGCCGCCCTGGCTCTGCCCGACGCTCATCGCGCCGCGGCTCGCATGGAAGCGCATGCCGATCTCGGCCGCAGCCGCGATCGCATCGTCGAGCCGGCAGCCATTCGGGTAGATGTAGAGGTGATCGCTCGATGTGGTGCAGCCCGACAGGATCAGCTCGGCCATGGCGGTCTTGGTCGAGACGCCGATCATCTCAGGCGTGAGCCTCGCCCAGATCGGGTAGAGCGTGGTGAGCCAGGTGAAGAGCTCGCCATCCTGGGCGGCCGGAACGGCGCGCGTCAGGCTCTGATACATATGGTGGTGTGTATTGATCAGGCCGGGGATGACCACATGCCCCGTCATGTCGATGATCTCATCGGCTGTCGCCGGCAGGCTCTGGGTCGGGCCGACGAATTTGATCTCGTTGCCCTCGACGAAAAGGCCGCCGTCTTTGATCTCGCGGCGCTCATCATCCATGGTGACGAGAATATCGGCGTGGCGAACGAGCAGCGTCCTGGGCATCTGATCCTTCCTTCCGCCTCCCCGCAATGACGATCCATGTCGGCCCGCGATCGAGCGTGATTGTCAAGCGGGCTGGACCGGCGCAGCATGACATGATTTTCGGCAACGACCGAGCGAGGGCATGGGATTGATTAGCCAGCTTCCGATTACCGAACACATGGCGAAGGGCCAAAACCACAGCTCGTTCTATCTGGCCTGTGGCGCAGCCGATGCGCCGCTGATCATCTTCGTGCATGGATGGCCTGAATTATCGATCAGCTGGCGTCATCAATTGCCACTTTTCGCCACTTTGGGCTTCCGCGCCATCGCGCCCGACATGCGCGGCTATGGGCGCTCGACGATCCACTCGCGGCATGAGGATTACGCGCTGGAAAATACCGTGTCCGACATGCTCCATCTGCTCGATTCCCTCGGCCGGGACCGAGCCCTTTGGGTCGGCCATGATTGGGGAAGCCCGGTCGTTTGGAGCCTCGCCAGCCACCATCCGGTTCGCTGTGCGGGAGTGGCCAATCTCTGCGTGCCGTATTTTCCGAAGGGGTTCTCGCCACACGGGGTCATGCCGCTCGTCGATCGCGCCATCTATCCGGAAGAGCAATTCCCGGCCGGCCAATGGGACTATCAACTCGACTACGAGGAGAATTTCGAGCGCGCCCGTGCAGGCTTCGAGGCCGATGTCGGAAGCACGGTGCGGGCCCTGTTCCGCCGTGGCGATCCGGCGCATGTGGAAAGGCCGGCGCGCACCGCAACCATCCGCCGCGACGGAGGCTGGTTCGGAGGCCTCGGCCGGGCGCCGGACGTGCCGATGGACTCCACGGTCCTGACGGATGTCGATTATTGCGCCTATGTGTCGGCGCTCGAGCGCAACGGCTTCTTCGGTCCGGATTCCTGGTACATGAACGCTGCGCCAAACACGGCCTACGCCATCAAAGCCGTCGAGAACGGCCGGTTGTCATTGCCGGTCCTGTTCCTGCACGCCGCCTATGATGCCGTCTGCCAGACTGTGAATTCAAGGCTTGCCGATCCGATGCGGGCGTCGTGCGCGAATCTCACCGAGGTGATTGTCCAATCGGGACATTGGATGGCACAGGAGCAGCCGGTCGCCGTGAACCGGGCGCTGGTGAAATTCATCGCCGACAAGCTGCCGGAGCTGCTCGGCTAAGCGTTGCCTTTCGTCATGGCCGGGTCTTGGCCCGGCCATCCACGCCTTTCTCCAATCAGCGTCGTAGAAACCGCAATCGCATGGATCCTTCCGGCACGCCGATGACTTTTCCGTTGCGCCCATCGATCACATTTTTGATCGCTTCCACACATGCGAAGGACAGCGAGGCGTGGATGGCCGCAACAAGTGCGGCCATGACGAAGGAGGAGTGCGCCCTCCCTCACCGCCCCATCTTGGGCCAGGTATCCGACAGACGATAGCCTTCCGGCCATGGGTCGGACGGATCCTGCATCAATTGCTTGGTTCCGGTGATCCAGGCCCTCCCTGAGATCGACGGCACGATTCCCTTATGGCCGTTGATCGAGGTTTCGTCCTCGACGCGGCAATCGAAGCGCGAGCCGATGATGGAGCGCCCGATGAAGCGATCGCCCGTCTTCAAGATGCCGCGCGCGTGCAGCACGGCCATGCGGGCCGAGCAGCCCGTGCCGCAAGGCGAGCGGTCTATCTTCCCCGGACGGATGGCGACCGCGTTGGCGCCCGACCAGACATCGCCGTCCCGCACGAGCGGCGCCGCCATCTGGCAGAAGGAGATATGGTCCCAGCCGATATTGCCGGGATGATGGAAACCCAGCTGCTCATTGGCGGCCCGCGTGATGCGCATGCCCATCTCGGCGATGTCCTTCGCTTCATCGGGCCGGATGGCGAAGCCAAGGGCCTTGGCGTCGACGATGACGAAGCTATCGCCACCATAGGCCGTGTCGACCGTCAGCGTGCCCAGATTCTCGACTTCGAGCTTCGCGTCGAGCTTGTCGGCGAAGGACGGCAGGTTACGCACCGTGATGCGCTCCGCCTTGCCGTCGCGGCAATCGGCCACCACCTCGATGAGGCCGCCCGGAGCCTCGAGAGTGAGGCGCGTCTGCGGCTCCTGCATCGGCAGGATGCCGCTATCGAGCAGCACGGTCGACACGCAGATCGAGTTCGAGCCCGACATCGGCGGCGTGTCTTCGGGCTCCATGACGATCCAGCCCATCTGGGCACGAGGATCCTTCGACGGCACCAGCAGATTCACATGGCGGAAGACGCCGCCGCGCGGCTCGTTGAGAACGAAATTGCGCAGATGCTCATCGGTCGCGATGAAGCGCGATTGCTCCCAAACGCTTGCGCCGGGCGGGGGAGCTACACCGCCCACGATGACGTCGCCGACTTCCCCTTCGGCATGGCAGCCGACGACATGAATGATTTTGGTGGTCCGCATGGATCTATGTCTCTCTCAGGCAGCGATCGTGATGACGGGCTTGCCGAGCACATCGAAGCGCGGCTCGATGCCGAGCCCCGGCCGATCGGCGGCGGTCATCTTGCCATCGACCCTTTGCGGCGCGCCTTCCGCGATCGAGACCGAGCCATAGCTGTTGAAATCCGTCGCCGAGAAGCAGAACTCCTTCGGGGTCGAGCGCGAAAGATGCGCGATGGCGGCAGTGACGATGTCGCAACCCCAAGTGTCCTCGATGGTCATCGGCATGCCGGCGCTGACGCAGATATCGCGCATGAGCCTCGCCTTGGTCAGCCCGCCGACCTTCGATATCTTCAAATTGATGATGTCCATGGCATCATCCGCGAGCCCGCGCATCAGCATGTCGGGGCCGGTCACCACCTCGTCGAGCACGAAGGGGCGGACTGTTCGACGGCGAATGGAAAGGCATTCCTCATACGACGGGCAAGGCTGCTCGATATAGACGTCGACGTCAGCGACCGCCGCGGCGATCCGCGCCGCCTCATGCGTCGTCCAGCCGGTATTGGCGTCGGCGATCAGCACATCGCCGCGCTCGAGCACGTCGCGGCAGGCATTGATGCGGTCGATGTCGGTATCGGCGTCGCCGCCGACCTTGAGCTGGAACTTCGTGTAGCCCTGCGCCCGATAGCCACCGATATTCTTCGCCATCTCGTCAGGGCTTGCTTGCGAGATCGCCCTGTAGAGCGCGACCTCCTCTTGCTCGGCGCCGCCGAGAAGCTTGTAGACCGGCATGCCGGCGACCTTGCCGAGGATGTCCCAGCAGGCGATGTCGATCGGCGATTTCACATAGGGGTGGCCGCGCAGCGCCGCGTCCATGCGCCGATTGAGCACGCCGAGATCGGTGGGATCGAGGCCCAGAAGCTTCGGGCCGATCTCCTCGATCCCGGTGCGCACGCCGCGTGCGAAGGCCGGCAGATAGGCCGAGCCCAGGGGACAGCATTCGGCATAGCCGGTGACGCCCGCATCGGTCTCGACGGCAACCACCGTCGAATCGAACACGGTGACGAAATTATCGTTCGACCATTTATAGCGACCCTCCTTCAGCGGAAGGTCGACTTGCCAGGCCTTGATGCCGGTGATCTTCATGAGCTCATTCTCCAGAAAGGTCAGACCACCACGAAGCCATGGGCGAAGGGGTCGCGGTCGTCGATGAAGATGGTGTTGTAGCCGGTCGTGCGGGCCCAGCCGCCGATCGAGGGAATGATGGCGTCGCGCTCGCCGGCCTTGGCGGCAGCTTCGACCTTGCCCTTGAACAGCGAGCCGATGATGCTCTCATGCACGAAGGCGTCGCCGATCTTCAGCCGGCCGAGCGCCGCCCAATGCGCCATGCGGGCCGAGGTGCCGGTGCCGCAGGGTGAGCGGTCAATCGCCTTGTCGCCATAGAACACGGCATTGCGGGCATGCGCCTCCTTATGCCGTGGCGCGCCCGTCCACAGGATATGGCTGAGGCCACGTATCTCCGGCTTCTCGGGGTGGACGAACTCGTATTTCTCGTTCAGCGCGCGACGCAGCGCCGGGCTCATGCACACGAGGTCGCCGGCCGTGAAGTCCGCCATGTCGCGGAACCGCTCCTGCGGCTCGACAATGGCGTAGAAATTCCCCCCATAGGCAACGTCGACCGTGATCTCGCCGAGGCCGGGGCATTGCGCGGTGAGGCCCTCCGCATGCAGGAAGGCCGGCACATTGGTGATGCGCACCTCCTCCACATAGGGACCTTCCTGCCGGTATTCGGCGACGACGAGACCGGCCGGCGTATCGAGCCGCAGCACACCCGGAACCTTCGGCGTGATCAGCCCATGCTCGATCGCCATGGTGACGGTGCCGATAGTGCCGTGGCCGCACATGGGCAGGCAGCCGGAGGTTTCGATGAACAGGATGGCGGTGTCGCAATCGGGCCTTGTCGGCGGATAGAGGATCGAGCCCGACATCATGTCGTGGCCGCGCGGCTCGAACATCAGCCCGGTGCGGACCCAGTCATACTCTTTGAGGAAATGCGCCCGCTTCTCGATCATGGTCGCGCCGTTGAGCTGCGGCCCGCCGCCGGCGACGAGGCGCACCGGGTTGCCGCAAGTATGGCCGTCTATGCAGAAGAAGCTGTGTCGCGCCATGATCTTGCCTGTCTCTCAGAAGCGGTTCGGGCGGAACGGGTCGAGCGGGATGCGGGGCTGGCGCCGCGCCACGAGATCGGCGATCAGCTGACCGGTCGCGGCGCTCTGTGTAAGGCCGGAATGGCCGTGGCCGAACGCATAGAGGATACGGGCGGACACCTTCGACGCGCCAATGACCGGGAGCGTGTCGGGCAAGGACGGGCGAAAGCCCATCCATTGCTTGCCGCCTTCGGTCTTCAGGCCCGGCATGAAGGCTGCGGCCTTCTGCAGCATGGCCTGCGAACGCGCGAAGTTCGGCGGCAGGGTCAGTCCCCCGAGCTCGACCGCGCCGCCGACGCGGATGCCGGTCGACAGCGGCGTGACGACGAAGCCGTGGCCGCCGAAGGTGAGCTGGCGCTTGAGGTCGAAGGCGCAGGGCGGCAGCGTGGTGTTGTAGCCGCGCTCGGTCTCGAGCGGGATGCGCTCGTTGAGGCGCTCGGTCAGCGCCCGCGACCAGGCCCCGGCCGCGACCACGGCGTGCCCGGCCTCGGCGCTGCCGCCATCGGCTAGGCGGAGATGCACGCCACCCTGCGTCGGCGCGATGTCGACGACCTCGCCGCGCGCGAGGGTGGCGCCGCGCGCCATCACCTGATCGAACAGCGCGAGGGCGAAGAGATATGGATCGTCCACCGTCTGCCAGTGCGGCGTGAAGCTGCCGGCGATGAAGCGGGGGGCAAGCCCTGGCTGCAGCTCGGCGAGCCTTGCGCCGCGCACATGCTCGAACGGGATGCCTTCCTCGGCGCGCGCCTTCCAGCCCGGCAGCGAGGCCCGGAATTCCGCCTCGCTCTCATAGAGCTGCAGATTACCGTCGCTGCGCACGCGGCCTGAGAGGCCGGCCTCCGCCACCATCGTTCCCATTGCGCTGGCGGAGAGCCGCATCAGCGCGCACTGAACCTTGGTGCTGTGGCGGAACCGGTCCGGCTGGCTCGCCCGCCAGAAGCGGATCAGCCAGGGCGCGATGCGCGGCAAATAGGATGGCGGAATGGAGAGCGGACCCAGCGGGTCGAGCAGCCATTTCGGCGCCTTGCGCAGCATGCCCGGTGAGGCGAGCGGCAGCACATCGGAGAAGGCGAAGGCCCCGGCATTGCCGAAGCTCGCTCCCTCGGCGACGCCGCCGCGCTCGAAGAGCCGCACCCGTCGGCCCTCGGCCTGGAGATGGAAGGCGATCGCCAGGCCAACGATACCGGCGCCGATTATGGCGACTTCTTCAGTCATGGGCGATGGTCATGCGGGCTCGAAGATCAGGCAGCTTTGGCGAGCTGCGGGCGGGTGGCGAGCGCCTCGCGCACCACCTTCTCGACCTTGGCGCGCTGTTCGCCCTGAAGCGGCTGACGGGGTGCACGGACATGTTCGGTCGTGCCGATGGCAAGGACTTCTGCAAGCTTGATGTTCTGCACCAGATAGGTGCTGACGTCGAGATCGAGCAGCGGGCGGAACCAGCGATAGATGGCGAGCGCCTCGTCATAGCGCTTGGCCTGCATCAGCCGCCAGATGGCGACGGTTTCGTGCGGGAAGGCGACCACGAGGCCTGCCACCCAGCCGACCGCGCCGAGCGCCAGCGCCTCGAAGGCGAGATTGTCGACACCGGTGAGCACGTCATAGCGGTTGCCGAGCCGGTTGAAGATCTCGATCGTGCGGCGGATGTCGTCGGAGGATTCCTTGATGGCGACGAAGCGCGCATCGGCGGCGAGCTCTTCCATGACCTCCGGCGTGACGTCGACACGGTAGGCGACGCGGTTCGAATAGATCATCACCGGCAGGTCGGCGGCCTCGGCGACCGCGCGTAGCGCCGCCGCCGTCTCCTTCGGATCGGTGTGGTAAATGGTGCTCGGCACCACCATGAGGCCCGAGGCGCCGGCCTTCGCAGCCTTGATGCCGAGCGCTGCGCCGTTACGCGTCGCGGCCTCCGCAATGGTCATCAGCACGGGCTTGCGGCCGGCGACGGACCGGGCCGTCTTGAGCACCGCCAGGCGCTCCTCATGCGAGAGCATCGAGCCTTCGCCGAGCGAGCCGTTGACGATGAGGCCGTCGACGCCGGCCTCGATCTGGAGCGCGAAGCAACGCTCCATCTCCTTATGGTCGAGCTCGTCCTCGGCGGTGAATTTCGCGGTGACGGCGGGGTAGACACCTGTCCACATGATGGATGCTCCTGAAGGTTCGGGTTGTTTCAAAGGACGGATTTGAGGAAGGCGATGGTCTCGGGCTTGCGCGGATCGTCGAAGATTTGTCGCGGATCGCCGATCTCGTGGATCCTCCCTTCATGGAAGAAAGCCACCCGGTTCGACACCTCGCGTGCGAAGCGCATCTCGTGGGTGACGACGATCATGGTCATGCCATCGGCCGACAGCATGCGCATCGTGTCGAGCACCTCGCCGACGAGTTGCGGGTCGAGCGCCGATGTCACCTCGTCGAACAGCATGTAATCGGGCGACATGGCGAGCGCCCGGGCGATCGCCATGCGCTGCTGCTGGCCGCCCGACAGCTTCGAGGGGTAGACCTTCAGCTTCTCGGCCAATCCGACGCGCCGCAGCTGCTCGACCGCGACGGCTTCGGCCTCGCCTTTGCTCATGCCGAGAACCTTGCGCGGCGCGAGCATCACGTTTTCGAGCACGGTCAGATGCGGGAAGGCATTCCATTGCTGGAACACGATACCGATCTTGCGCCGCAGCTTGTTGAGGTCGGTGCCGCGCGCATGCACCTCCGTGCCGTCGACGAGGATCTTGCCGCTCTGGATCGATTCGAGGCCGTTGATGCACATCAGCAGCGTCGATTTGCCGGAGCCGGAACCGCCGATGACGGAGACGACCTCGCTCTTGTCGACCGTCATGCTCACGCCCTTCACGACCTCGAGATCGCCGAAGGATTTATGGACGTTGTCGACTTCAATCATCTTCGCGCCACCTCTTCTCGAGCCGCGCTCCGAGGCGCCCGATCGGGAAACTCATGAGAAAATAGATTGCGCCCGCGATCGACAGGACGAAGAGCGGCTCCTGGATGCGCGTCACGATGATCTGCGAGGCGCGCAAGAGCTCGACGATGCCGATCCACAGGACCAGAGCCGTATCCTTCATGACGCCGAGCGTCAGGCCGATCCAGCTCGGCAGTGCCACGCGTAAGGCGATCGGGAAGACGATCCAGGCGAGATCCTGGCGATAGGTCAGGCCGAGCGAGCGCGCGGCGCGGCGCGTCGTCACCGGCACGGCCAGGATGCCGCCGCGCACGATCTCGGCGCAATAGGACGAGGTGTAGAGCGCCAGCACCACGCAGCCGATGACGAAGGGCGATGAGGAGATGCCGAGGATCGACTTGAAGGAATTGGCGAGAACGAACTGGATCAAGAGCGGCACGGAGCGCAGCACATCGAGCACCGCGCCGAGCGACAGGTTGATCCACCTGGGCGAGACGGCCCGCAACAGGCCGAAGATCACGCCAAGCAAGGTGCCTCCGAGCACGGCCCAGAAGGTGATGGCGAGCGTGACGCCCGCACCCTCCAAGAGGAAGCCGATATCGTTCCAGGACAGCGATGTGTCGAACATGCGTCGCCCCGATCAATAGCGAAACAGGCGGTAGGCCGCGAGGCGCGCCGACAGGGTGATCGCCTTCGAGATCAGGTAGTAGAGTACGGCGGCGATAGAGAAGAACTCGAATGTGCGAAAGGTCCTGACATTGAGTTCCTGGGTGACGCCGGTCAGATCGGTGTTGAGCCCGACGACCACGCCGAGCGAGGTCATGAGGACCGCCCAGACCATCTGGTTCGTCATCGGGTGGAACGCGGTCCGGAACATCTGCGGCAGCACCACATGCCAGAAGGCGCTCGGGGCACTCATGCCGAGCGAACGGGCGGCGCGCAGCTGCGTCGGCGGCACGGCGCGCAGGCCGCCGCGGAAGGTCTCGGCGAGATAACCGGCATTGTTGAAGGCGATGCCGATGAGCAGCGAGAGATAGGAATCGAGATGCAGGCCGAAGGCGCCGAGGCCGAAATAGGTCATGTAGATCTGGAACAAAGCCGGCGTATTGCGGGCGACCTCGATCCATGCGGTCGCGAGCCCATAGAGCGTCCTATTGGCCGACATGCGCCCGAGCGCCAGGAAGACGCCGATGACCGTGCCGATCAGCATCGACAGGACGGCGATCTCGATCGTCACCACCGCCCCCGCTAGCATGTCGGGCAGGGCGTTGAAGGCCGGTCGCCAATGGAATGTATAGTTGAGCATCTTCGGGTGTTGGTCTGCGGAGGCGGCGAGCGATTGCGCGCTCACCGCCTGGGGCTTTGAAATATGCGTCAGCGATAGACGCCCTTGACGGTGAGATCCGGCAGGTCGCCGCCGACCCATTTGTCGAACAGCTCCTTGTAACGGCCGGTGCGCACCTGCTGGTTCACGAACAGGTTGAGATAGTTCAGCATGCCCTGATCCTGGCGCAGCGCGATGAGGCAGACATAATCGGTGACGTAGGGGGCATCGCCCTTGACCACGAAGTCCTTGTATTTGCCGGATTTGACGATGGCCTGAGCCACCGTATTGGTGACGACGGTCGCTTCGATCTGGCCTTGCGTCATGGCAAGGAAGACATCGGCCTGGGTCTGGTAGGGACGGAACGACCCCTTCTGGTCTCCCCATTTCTTGACGTCGCCCTCGAGCGCCAGGGCCTCGAAGGTGCCCGAGGTCGAGCCCGTCTTATGGCCCTTCAGGCTGTCATAGCTGTCGATGCCGGCATCCTTCTTGGTCAGCACCACCATCTTGAAGGCGAAATAGGGGACCGAGAAGCCGATCGTCTTGGCGCGCTCGAGCGTATCGGAGGTAGAGGCGACGCCGATATCGGCGCGGCCCGAGACCAGCGCCGGGATACGATCGGGAAACGGCGTTTCGACGATCTCCGCCTTGGCGCCGAGCACCTTGGCGAGATCATTGCAGGTGTCGACGTCGAAGCCGGCCGGGTTGTTCTTCTCGTCGCGAAAACCCATCGGCGGGAAATCGAGCGTCACGGCGCAGCGCAGCTTTCCCGATGCGATGATGTCGTCGAGCTTGTCGGCCTTCGCCGGCAGGCTTGCGGCCAGTCCGAGAATCCCGGCGGCGATCAGCGCAGTTTTCATTCTCATCTGACGTTTCCTCTGAAGAGCGTTTCTCAGGCGTGGCGATGCCAACGCCGCTCCCCTACTATAAATGGGATCCAATATGCAATATCCTTTTTACGATCTTGAGGGTCGCGCGCTTGTGCGGCTCTTGGGCGAATGATAGCTGGCCTCAAGGAGGGCTCGGTCACTTGAAGGTGAATGCAACCAATATCGGGGAGATGGCGTCGGCTTCGGATGTGATCTTCGAGGCGCTTCGGGAGGCCATCAACAATGGCGAGCTCGCCGAGGGCGAGACATTGCGCCAGGACCAGATCGCCCGGCTGTTCAATGTCAGCCGCATTCCGGTGCGCGAGGCGCTCGCCCGGCTCGAGGAGCATGGGCTGGTCGAGACGCAACGCTATCGCGGCGCCGTCGTCTCCTCGCTATCGCCGAAGGAGATCGCCGAGATCTTCGAATTCCGGGCCTTGCTCGAGCCGCAGGTCATCCAGCATTCGGTGGAGCGGATGTCGGCAGAAACGCTTGCTATGGCGAAAACCTATTGCAAGGCCTTCGCGACCGAGAAGGATTCGTCGAAATGGGGCGAGCTGAACCGCAACTTCCATTCGAGCCTCTACAAGGATTCAGGGCGCCCCTATTACCTGCAGGTGATCAACGCGGCGCTCGACCAGGTGGATCGCTATCTGCGCGCCCAGCTGGTGCTGACCCACGGCATGGCGCGGGCGCGGCGCGAGCATCAGCTGATCCTCGACGCCTGCATCGAGCGGGACGCTGCGCGCGCCGCCGCATTGACCCGCGACCACATCATGGGCGCCAGCCGCTCGCTCATCGAGTTCCTGGAGAGCACCAATAAGCGCAAGCAGGAAGCGTTGGGGTCCTGATCAGGCCGCCACCGCGCCGATCGCCATCGCCACGGCCGCCTGCGTCGGATCGATCACCGGCACGCCGAGCGCCTCCTCGAGCGATCGCCGACGGCGCGCCATGCCGGCGCATCCCATGACGATCGCATCCGCGCCGTCCTGATCGCGCAAGGCACGGCCGACCTCGATCATGCGCTGGAGCGTCCCCTCCCCCGAGGCAGTCTCGGCGACGCTCATCTCGAGCGGCCTCTCGCCGGCGAAGCGCTGCGTCAGCCCCATCTGGCGCAGATAGCGTAGATGCCGGCGGATCGAACGGGCGCTGATGGCGATCACGCCGAAGCGCTCGGCCCGCGCCAGCGCCGTCAGCACGCCGCATTCGGCGATGCCGAACACCGGGCGGGGCGATGCCTCGCGGCAGGAATGCAAGCCCGGATCGCTGTAGCAGGCGATCACGAAGGCGGAGGCGGAGTTATCTGCCTGCACCAGACGGCGCAAGGGAGCCACGACATCGTCGACATGGGCCTGCGTCTCGATGCCGAACGGGCCTTCGGCCAAGGTCGAGCAGGTGATCTCGGGGCCGTCCTTGAAGGCGAGATGCGCGAGCGCCTCTTCCAGCCCGCGCGTCACAGCTTCGTTCGAATTCGGGTTGATGACCGAAATGATGGTCGCGCCCTGATTGCGCATCGAGATCTCCAAAGCTTGCGGCCAACAGCTTGCGGCGGCCGGCCCGCGACCTTACCAAGCCGCCATGCGTTTCATGCGCCCAGGCATTTCATGCGCCCAAGCACTTTATGCGCCCAAGCACTTTATGCACCAAGGAGGATCGCCATGACCGAAGCTTATGACATCGTCATTCGGGGCGGAAGGGTCGCGACCGCGAGCGATGTTTTCGACGCCGATGTCGCGATCTCGGGCGAGAGCATCGTGGCGATCGGCAAAGGGCTCGCGCCCGGCAAGCGCGACATCGATGCGCGCGGCAAGCTGGTGCTGCCTGGCGGCATCGACAGCCACTGCCATGTCGAACAGCTCTCGGCGAACGGCAAGCTCAACGCCGACAGTTTTGAGAGCGCCACCATCTCGGCCGCTTTCGGCGGCACGACGACGGTGATCCCCTTCGCGGCGCAGCATCGCGGCATGCAGCTGAAACAGGTGGTCGCCGATTACCACAAGCTCGCCGAGCGCGGCGCCGTCATCGACTACGCCTTCCATATGATCATCGCCAATCCGACGCGCGAGACGCTGGAAGAGGATATTCCGGCGCTCGTCGCGGCCGGCCATTCCTCGCTGAAGGTTTTCATGACCTATGACCGCCTCAAGGTCGAGGACGAGGAATTGCTCGACGTGCTGGCCATCGCACGCAAGAGCCGCGCCATGGTCTGCGTGCATGCCGAGAATCACGGGGTGATCTCATGGATGGTCAAGCGCCTGCTGGCGCATGGCCATACGGCGCCGAAATTCCACGCGGCGAGCCATGCGCGCATCGCCGAATCCGAGGCGATCAACCGCCTGATCGAGATGGCGGCGCTGATCGACCAGCCGATCATGATCTATCATGTCTCGACGGCCGAAGGCGCAGCCGTGATCCGCGCGGCCCGCGGGCGCGGCCTCAAAGTGTTCGCCGAGACCTGCCCGCAATATCTGTTCCTGACCGAGAGCGATCTCGACCGGCCAGGCGTCGAGGGCGGAAAATGGATGTGCAGCCCGCCCTTGCGCCTCGCCGCTGACCAGGAAGCCTTGTGGCGCGCCATCGCCCTGTCCGACATCCAGACCGTCTCTTCCGACCACGCCCCCTACCGCCTCGATGCCGGCGGCAAATACCCTTTGGGCGAAGCCTCGACCTTCAAGGAGATCGCCAACGGCATGCCGGGCGTCGAGGCGCGCCTGCCTCTGCTCTTCGACGCCATGGTGGCGCAGGGACGGTTGGGCTTGCGCAAATTCGTCGAGATCACAGCCGCGGCCCCGGCCCAGATCTACAATCTCGAGCGCAAGGGCTCGATCGCCATCGGCATGGACGCCGACATCGCCATCTGGGACCCTGAACGCCGCGTCACCATCGAAGATGCGGCGATGCACGACCAGGCGGGATATACGCCCTATGCCGGGCGCAAGCTGCGCGGCTCACCGGTGATCGTGTTGTCGCGCGGGCGGGTGGTGGTCGAAGACGGAGTGCTGCGCGCGGCCCCAGGTTCGGGCCGCTTCCTGGCGCGCAGCGGCGGCGAGGCGGCCGCGCCCTTGCATAGCGGCGACACCAGCGATCCTGGCGAGGCCCTGCGCGCGCTGGTGCTGTGAAGGATGGCGGCGGCGCCCCTTACCTCGCCCCGCTTGCGGGGAGAGGTCGATCCCGAGACGCAGTCGAGGGAGCGGGTGAGGGGCCCGGTGATTGGCCGCAGCGCTGGCTCGCACTCACCAAGCTCTTGCTAATCACCTGGCCCCTCACCCCCCGCCCTCTCCCCGCGAAGTGGCGGGGAGAGGGAGCCCCGCTGGCGCGCCGGATCGCCTTAGCCGCCCCCGAGATCAGGCGCTCCGCTTGAGCGACTTGCAATTGGCCGCCGCCGCAACTGAGCGGTCGCGGCCGATGACCACGCGGTCGCGGCCCAGCATCTTCGCCCGATAGAGCGCCGCATCGGCCGCCGCCATCAGGCTCGACTGGTTCTCGCCGAGAGGCGGCTCGGCGGTCGCGACACCGACGCTGATGGTGACATGATCGGCGATCGGCGAATCGACATGGGCGAGGTGGTTTTCCGCCAGGACCTGCCGCAGGTGTTCGGCGACGCGCCTCGCGCCTTCGAGCGTCGTGTTCGGCAGGACCACGGCGAATTCCTCGCCGCCATAGCGGGCCGCATGGTCGCTCGCCCGCAGCATCTCAGTCGACAGGATATGGGCGACCCCCTTGAGGCATTCATCGCCCTGCTGATGGCCGTAGGCGTCGTTGTAGCGCTTGAAGAAGTCGATATCGATCATGAGCAGCGACAGGGGATGGGCCTCGCGCGCGGCGCGGCGCCATTCCTGGTCGAGATTCTCGTCGAAGCTGCGGCGGTTCGCGAGCCCGGTCAGCCCGTCGCGCGAGGCCAGCGCCTGCAGCGCCACCTGCGCTTCCTTCTGCGCCGTCATGTCGCGCAGCGTCTCGACGACCGCGATCAGGCGCCCGGCATCGTCATAGATCGGCCCTGCATCGATGGCGAGATAGAGGCTGGTGCCGAGTTGCGGCATGACGCACCAATTCTCGGCCGACAGCCCGTGATGGATCGCGTCGGTCGCGCCATGCTGGGCATAGAGCTGATCCACCTCGCGCACGCGGCCGAGCGCCACCAGATCGGCGAGGCAAGGACGCGGCGCATCATAGAAGCCGCGCCAATGCTCCGAAGTGCCGACCACTTCCGCTGCCGGAATGCCGGTGAGGCGCTCACAGGCGCGGTTCCAGATCAGGACGCGGCAATCGGGGCTCAACACGAAAGTGGGCACCACCAAATGCTCCATGAGCTTGATGGCGAATCCGCGATCCGACTGCTTGTTCAACGCCGGGCCGCATTTTGGCTTCGATCTGGTCATCGTACTGGTCCGAGGAAATCGTTAGCCGACGATATCTTCGGAGCTTTTTGGGCACAAAAAATCTAAGGAACCCCTAAGACCGACCGGATGTAGGCAAATAATTTGATGGCGAGGGGCGCGGATTGGGGCTGCGGTCGCAAAGTTTGCTTGGAGCGGCGAACAGTGCGCACGGGATGACCCGCTCCTGATCGACTTAAGCCGGCGCTGCCAGCTCGGCCCGTTCGCCCGAGCGGGCGCTGCGCAAGATCGCCTCGAGCGTTGCCATGATGTCGATCGATTCCGCTTCGCTCGCTCCCGTCCAATGCGCGGGGCCCTGCGTCACCAGCCTGGCAAATGCCTCCGTCTCGGCGAGGAAGCCGTCGCCGCCCTGGACCTCGATGGTTTCATAGGCGCGACTATCCTTGCCGCGCTTCAGCTGCAGGGCTGGCGGCCCTCCAAGCGGCGGGTGATTGAGGAAGCTCGTCTCGATCACCCCGTCATCGCCGGCGATCAGCGCATGCCGATGGAAGCCGGTCGCGAAGCTGCACGAGATCTGCGCCAGGAAGCCGCCCGCGAAGGCGATCGTCGCGACGAGGCTGCGGTCGACGCCGCTCTCGGCGAAGCGCGCCGCGGCCTGGACCCATGCGGGCCGCTCGCCTGCCACCATGCGCACCAAACTGACCGGGTAGCTGCCGGCATCCATCAGCGCGCCTCCGGCCAAAGCCGCATCGAGGCGTATGTTCGCCGGATCGGCGATCGTGAAGCCGATCGTCGCCTGCATCACTTGCGGGCGCCCGATCGCGCCTGCTTCCAGAAGCTCGCGCAGCTTCAGCGTCTGCGGCTGGGCCCGATAAGGATAGGCCTCGACGAGCTGCACGCCGTGCTTGCGGGCGGCGGCGAACATGGCGCGCGCTTCGGCTTCGGTCGCCGCCAGGGGTTTTTCGCACAGCACATGCTTGCGCGCTTCCGCAGCGCGGATCGCCCATTCGGCATGCAGGCTGTTCGGCAAGGGAATGTAGACGGCGTCGATCTCGGAATCGGCCAGCAGAGCCTCGTAGGAGGAATGGGTTCGCGAGAGCCCCGTCTCGCGCGCGAAACCCTCGGCCTTGGCGGCGTCGCGGCTCGCAATGGTTGTGACCTTGACGAGCTGCGAGGGGGAAACGCCCGCGATGAAGGCGCGCGCGATATTGGCGGTGCCGAGGACACCGATGCGCAGAGGGGACGATGTCATGATGGCTCGACCGCTTAGAGGAGGGAATGGAGGTCGAAGCTAAAGCATGATTGCGAGAGCCGGCAAGCGGCTTCACCAGATCATGCCTTGAGACGCGGAGCGATCACGTTTTCGCGTCATGCGCAGGCGGCCCGGCGCCCGACGGCGAGCGGGCCCCTGGCGCAAGCGGCCTCCGCGATGCATGAATTCGGCATGGAGGCGCCGAGCGGGCCTCCCCGACCGGAGGATGAGCATCATGGACGCAGCCGCGCTGAGGGCAATGCAGGCGCCCCATAAGGAGAGCTACAAGCACGATCCTGCCGCCGCGCTCATCACCTTGCGGGCGCAAGGCGAGATCGATGAGGCCAAGATCGCCTGCAAGGTCGAGACCGGGCGCGCCCTTGCGTTTGCGGGCCTGCATCCGGCAACCGGCGGCTCGGGCGCCGAATTGTGCTCGGGCGACATGCTGCTCGAGGCGCTGGTCGCCTGCGCCGGCGTGACCCTGAAGGCGGTGGCGACGGCGCTCGAAATCCCGCTGAGGCGCGGTGTCGTGAAGGCCGAGGGCGATCTCGATTTCCGCGGCACGCTCGGCGTCGCCAAGGATGCGCCGGTGGGCTTTCGCGCCATCCGGCTCGCCTTCGAGATCGACAGCGATGCGCCGCAGGAGAAGCTCGATACGCTCATCAAGCTCACCGAGCGCTATTGCGTGGTGTTCCAGACGCTCAACGCCAAGCCTGCGCTCGAAGTGACGTTCAGGCGGCCTCGCTAACCTCGATCGGCGGGTCGAGATCGGGCGGCAAGGGGCACACATAAGGCTCGGCCGCGAGGCGCTTGCGCAGATCCTCCTGGGCGCGACGGATCAAGGTCTCGTCCTCGAGCGCATCGACCGCTGTCCCGGCCATCACCTTCGCGGCATGGACGAGGCCCTTATGGGCCATGCCCGACTTGCCCTGGCCGGTGAACTGCCAGGCATGGAAGGGCGTGCCGATGGCGCAAGTAGCGCCCCAGAGCTGCACGGTTGGCACCACCCAGCTCACATCGCCGACATCGGTCGAGCCGCTGCCGACACCCGCCGCATCGAGCGGCACGATCTGGTCGCAGAGCGGCTTGCCGGCCTCGATCGCAACTCCGTGGAGACGATAGGCGGCCGCGATATCCTCCTTGGTCAAGGTGGCCTGGAATTTGGCCGCGAGCGCCCGGTCGGCCTCGTCGAAATCCGGCGGGCCGAGCCGCATCATATTCGCGTGCAGCGCCGCCTCGAGCGGCGTGTTGGCGACGAGATTGGAGACGGCGCTCAGCACCCGCGACTCGACCCGGGTCCCGGTCATCAGGGCTGCGCCGTCGGCGATCTTGCGCACCCGCTCGACGAGAGGCGTGAGCTCGGAGAGGTCGCTCGCCCGGATGAGATAACAGACCTCGGCGCGGGCCTGCACCACATTGGGGGCGACACCGCCGCCATCGATCAGCGCGTAATGCACGCGGGCGCTGTCGGGCATATGCTCGCGCATATAATTGACGCCGACATTCATGAGCTCGACGGCGTCGAGCGCGCTGCGCCCGAGATGCGGCGCAGCGGCTGCATGCGAAGCCCGGCCCGTGAAGGTGAAGTTGATCCTGGTATTGGCGAGCATCTTCGTCGTGAACACCGCCGAGAAATGTCCCGGATGCCAGGAAATGGCGATGTCCACATCCTTGAAGGCGCCTTCACGCACCATGAAACCCTTGGCGGCGCCGCCCTCCTCGGCCGGGCAGCCATAATAGCGCACCCGCCCTTTGAGCTTGTTGGCCGCGAGATAATCCTTGATGGCGGTGGCGGCGAGCAACGAGGCCGCGCCCAGGAGATTATGACCGCAGCCATGTCCGTTGCCGCCTTCAGCGACCGGCTTCGGCTCGGGCAGATCGGCCTCCTGGCTCAGTCCCGGCAAGGCGTCGTATTCGCCGAGCACCGCGATCACCGGCCCGCCTTCACCGGCCTCGCCGATGACGGCGGTCGGGATGCCGGCGACATTCTTGGTGACGCGGAAGCCCTGCTGCTCGAGCATGGCGCCATGCTCGGCGGCCGATTTGAACTCGCCATAAGAGAGCTCGGGCATCCCCCAGACGCGATCGCTGAGCGCGATGAAGCTCGCCTTCTTGTCGTCGACGAGCCGCCAGATCTCTTCGCTGTTGCGCATGGTGTTTCCTGATCCCTCTGTTTCTCAAGCCTGGATAGCAAGGCTCGCGCCGCGAACCAAATGCGCCCTACGCCGCGGCCGGCAGCGAACCGCGTGCCGCCTCGGCGAGATAGCTCATCGCGGCCTGGACGCCGCCCGCCTCATGCGGCACCTCGGCGAGGCCGAGCGCCATCTCGACACCCGCCAGCGCCCCGATGATGGTGAGATCGTTGGTGTCGCCGAGATGGCCGATGCGGAACACCTTGCCGGCGAGCTTGGTGAGGCCGGTGCCCAGCGAGATGTCGAAATGAGCGAGCGCCGTCTCGCGCAGCCGGTCGGCGCTGTGCCCTTCCGGCATCAGCACGGCAGTCAGCGACGAGGAGTAGTGCTCGGGCTCGCTGCACCAGATCTCGAGGCCCGAATCCTTCGCCCCCCATGCGCGCACGGCGCGGCGGGTCGCCTCGGCATGCCGGTCATGGCGCGCGAAGACCTGGTCGAGCCCCTCCTCATGCAGCATCTCGATCGCCTCCTTCAGCCCGTAAAGGAGGTTGGTGCTCGGCGTATAGGGGAAGAAGCCCTGGGCATTCGGACGCAGCATCTCGCGCCAGTCGAAATAGAGCCGCGGCAGCTTCGCGCTCTCGGCCGCCTTCAGGGCTTTCTCCGAGACCGCGGTGAAGGACAGGCCGGGCGGCAGCATAAGGCCTTTCTGGGAGCCCGCGACCGTGACGTCGACGCCCCATTCGTCATGGCGATAATCGATCGAGGCGAGCGACGAGATGGTGTCGACCAGCAAGAGCGCCGGGTGCTTCGCCGCATCGATCGCCCGGCGTACCGCGGCGACCGGCGAGACGCAGCCGGTCGAGGTCTCGTTATGGACCACGCAAACGGCCTTGATGGCATGCGCCTTGTCGGCCGCGAGCTTCGCGCCGATCGCCTCGGCATCGGCCCCGACGCGCCAATCGGAGGTGATGAACTCCGGCGTAAGGCCAAGCTTCTGCGCCATGTTCTTCCACAGGGTCGCGAAATGCCCGGTCTCGAACATCAGCACCTTGTCGCCGGGCGAGAAGAGGTTGACGAGCGCCGCCTCCCAGGCGCCGGTGCCGGAGGCCGGATAGATGATGACGGGCGAGGCCGTTTTGAACACCGATTTGATGCCGGCGAGCACGTTGCGCCCGAGCCTCTCGAATTCCGGGCCGCGATGATCGATGGTCGGGTAGCTGATCGCCCGCAGGATGCGGTCGGGAACCGGCGTCGGGCCGGGAATCTGCAGGAAGTGGCGCCCCGCCACCCGATGCACATTGCTCATGCTTACCGCTCCTCACTCTCGTCATGGCCGGGCTTGTCCCGGCCATCCACGTCTCGCTGAGTCCCCGCTAAGGACGATTGAGACTACATCATGAATTCGAGGAAGGCATGGATGGCCGGGCCGAAACCCGGCCATGACGCGCTGGAGCCAAACCTTGACGCGATGATCCTCGTCGAACCAAGAACAGAGCGGGGTGGAACCGCAACGGGCAGGTGAACATGGCCGAGAGCTTGAGGCCCGGATTGGAGCGCCGTTTGCGACGCGAGATCACCGGCGAAGTGCTGTTCGACCGGTTCTCGCGCGGACGCTACGCGACCGACGCCTCGCATTATCAGATGATGCCGCTCGGCGTCGTCGTGCCGCGCAGCATGGACGAGGCGCTGCGGGCTCTCGCCGCGGCGCGTGAGGAGAGCGTCCCCGTCACGCCGCGCGGCGGCGGCACTTCGCAATCCGGCCAGGCCATCAATACGAGCCTCGTCATCGACGGCTCGAAGCACCTGAACCGCCTCGTCTCGCTCGACGCTAAGGCGCGAAGCTGCGTGGTCGAGCCGGGTATTGTGCTCGATGAGCTCAACCGGCAGCTCAAGCCGCATGGGCTGTGGTTCCCGGTCGATGTCTCGACCGCCTCCCGCGCCACGATCGGGGGCATGGCCGGCAATAATTCCTGCGGCGGCCGCTCGCTGCGCTACGGCACGATGCGCGACAATGTGATCGCAATCGATGCCGTCCTTCCTGACGGCACACCGATGCATTTCGGCGAGGTCGCGGCCGGCTCCGTGCAAGCAGATGCCGCCTCGCGCGAATCTGCGCTCACAGCGCACCTCCTCGCCATCGGCGAGCGCGAGGCCGACGAGGTGGTGTCGCGCTTCCCGAAAGTGCAGCGCCGGGTCGGCGGCTATAATCTCGACGCGCTCCTGCCCAATGCCGCTTCGAACAACCTCGCCCATCTCCTGGTCGGTTCGGAAGGCACCCTCGCCTTTTCGACGGCGATCGAATTGAAGCTCTGGCCGGTGCTCGGCAAGCGGGCGCTGGGCGTCTGCCATTTCGGCTCCTTCCACGCCGCCATGGATGCGGCCCAGCATCTCGTCAGGCTGAAACCCATCGCCATCGAGCTCGTCGATGCGACCATGATCGGGCTCGCCGGCGAGATCGCCATGTTCAAGCCGACGCTCGAGCGCGTCTTGCGCGGCGAGCCGGAAGCCCTGCTGGTGGTCGAGTTCGCCGAGAGCGAGGCCGAAAATGCAAGGAGGCTCAAGGAGCTGCATGAGCTGATGGGCGATCTCGGCTTCGGCTGGGATCGCGAGCGCCGACATTTCGGCGGCGTGGTCGATGTCCTGGATCCCGGCTTGCAGAACGCCATCGCGGATCTGCGCACTTCCGGCCTCAACATCATGATGTCGATGAAGAGCGCCGGCAAGCCCGTCTCCTTCGTCGAGGATTGCGCCGTGCCCTTGCCCGATCTCGCCGAATATACGCGGCGGCTCACGGAGGTCTTCGAGAGGCACGGCACGCGCGGCACCTGGTACGCGCATGCCTCGGAGGGCTGCCTGCATGTGCGCCCCATCCTCAATCTCAAGCTCGAGCGCGACGTGAAGGCGATGCGGGCCATCGCCGAAGAAGCTTTCGCCCTGGTGCGCGCCTATAAGGGTTCCCATTCGGGCGAGCATGGCGACGGGTTGGTGCGCTCGGAGTTCCATGAGGCCATGTTCGGCTCCCGCCTGGTGCGGGCCTTCGAGGAGGTGAAAGAGAGCTTCGATCCGCTGGCGCTGATGAATCCCGGCAAGATCGTGCATGCGCCGAAATTCGACGATCGCTCGCTCTTTCGCTACGCGCCGTCCTACCAAGCTTTGGAATTCGCGCCGGCGCTCGATTGGTCCGATTATTCCGGCGGCGCCGGCGGCCTGCTGGGCGCCGTCGAGATGTGCAACAACAACGGCGCCTGCCGCAAGCTCGAGGGCGGCGCCATGTGCCCCTCCTATCGGGTAACGCGCGACGAGCAGCATGTGACGCGCGGCCGCGCCAACACGTTGCGCCTGGCGCTCACGGGTCAGCTCGGCCCCGACGCGCTCGCCTCGCCGGACATGCAGGCTGCGCTCGAGCTCTGCGTCTCCTGCAAGGCCTGCCGGCGCGAATGCCCGACCGGCGTCGACATGGCGCGCATGAAGATCGAGGTGGCGGCGGCGCGCGTCAAAAACCATGGCTTGAGCCTGTTCGACCGGCTGATCGGCGCCCTGCCCCGCTATGCGCCGCTCGCCGCGCGTTTCGCCTTCATCCTCAACCTGCGCGACCGGCTGCCCGGCGCGGCGCGGTTATCCCAGGCCCTTGCCGGCTTCGCGGCCGAACGTCCCCTGCCCGCCTGGCGCAGCGATCCGTTCCGCCCGACCGCCGAGACGTTCGGCCCACCCGATGGCCGCGAGGTCGTGCTGTTCGCCGACACCTTCAACCGTGCCTTCGAGCGCGAGGCCATCGAAGCGGCGCTCGCCGTGCTGGTCGCGGCCGGCTATCGCGTGCATCTGCCGAAGCCCGTGGACGGCACGGCGCGGGCGCTGTGCTGCGGGCGCACTTATCTCTCGACCGGGCAAATCGAGGAGGCGCGCCGCGAAGCCAAGCGATCGCTCGCCGCGCTCGGCCCCTTTGCGCGCCGTGACGTGCCGATCATCGGGCTCGAGCCCTCCTGCCTGTTGACCTTCCGCGACGAGATCCCGGCCCTGGTGAAGAACGAGGCGGCACGCGAAGTCGCCGCGAAGGCCGTGATCTTCGAGGAGTTCCTCATGGCCGAGTCGGATGCCGGCCGGCTGAAACTCGAGCTTGCGCCGACAGCCCGCAAGGCCTTGCTGCACACCCATTGCCATCAGAAGGCTTTCGGCCTCGACGGCCTGGTGGAGAAGACGCTCAAGCTCGTGCCCGGCCTCGAGGTCGAGACCGTGCAGTCGAGCTGCTGCGGCATGGCCGGCGCCTTCGGCTATCATGCGGCGACGGTCGCGGTGTCGAAGCTCATGGGCGAAGCCGCGCTGCTGCCGGCAGTGCGCGCCGAACCTGAAAGCACCATCATCGTCGCCGACGGCACCTCCTGCCGACATCAGATCGCCGACGGCACCCGCCGCCAAGCCGTGCATGTGGCGCAAGTGCTGGCGGCCGCCCTTCCGCCGCAATAGGAGGCGCCGGGCGCGCTCTTCCCTCTCCCGCCCTTTTCGCGGGAGAGGGTGCCGAGACGCAGTCGAGGCGGGTGAGGGGCGGTCTGGCGCTTCACCGCCTAAGGGGCGGTCTGGCGCTTCACCGCCTAAGGGGCGGTCGAGCGCTTCACCGGCCTCCCTCATCCGCCCTCACTGCGTTCGGGCACCTTCTCCCGCGGAAAGGGCGGGAGAAGGTAAAGTGCCCCCTCAAAAATACGGCGCCAGCTTCTCGCGGATGCGCTCGAGGATGGGCCGTTGCGTCTCGGGCAGGCGGAAGGTCTCGCCTGTGATGGTCTCGAAGGCCTCGATATAGACGCCGGCCGTCGCCAGCACGACCTCGGCGGGGATTTCGGGAATCGGATCCTTATAGGGATCGCAGCGCGCCACGACCCAGTTGCGCACGAAATCCTTGTCGAAGCTCTCGGGCTTCTCGGCCTCCGCCAAGCGGTCCTCATAGCTCGCGGCGCGCCAATAGCGGCTCGAATCGGGCGTATGGATCTCGTCGGCAAGGACGACGCGGCCCTGCTTGTCCGTGCCGAACTCGTATTTGGTGTCGACCAGGATCAGGCCGCGCTCCCGCGCCACGGCCTCGCCGCGCGCGAACAGCGCCAGCGCATAGTCGCAGAGCTCGCGCCATTGCGGCGCCGTCACCAGCCCGCCCGCCAGGATGGCGTCGGGCGTCAGCGGCTCGTCATGGCCGCCGTCGAACGCCTTGGAGGTTGGCGTGATGATCGGCGCGGGCAGCTTCTGGTTGGCTCGCAGGCCGTCCGGCAGGCGAATTCCGTACATCTCCCTCTCGCCTGCCTCGTAGAGCGTCAGGATCGAGGTCGCGGTCGTGCCCGCAAGGTAATTGCGCACCACGATCTCGACGGGCAGGATATCGAGCCTTTGCCCCACCACCACATTAGGATCGGGATAATCGAGCACATGGTTCGGGCAGATGTCGCGCGTCTCCTCGAACCAGAAGCGCGCAGTGCCTGTGAGCACCTGGCCCTTGAAGGGGATCGCCGCGAGGATCCTGTCGAAGGCGCTCAGGCGGTCGCTGGCGATCAGGATGCGGCGCCCATCGGGCAGATCGTAATTGTCCCTGACCTTGCCGCGATAATGGTTCGGGAGCTCCGCAATGGCGGCATCGCGAAGGGTGTAGCCTGCATATGCGGTAAGCGCCTTCGCATCCATCATCATGATCCTAGCCAATGCCGCGAGGCCGCACCCTTTGGGGCCGGCCCCGATGTCTATCGCCAAGGCGAGGCGTTGTCAGGCACCTTGCGTATCCGGGGTGGAGAGCGGTCATTTCGCTCACGCGGCTTGAATGAGGGGCGTGCGCTCTTTCCTCATTCGATCACCTCGTCGGCGCGGGCGAGCAGCGAAGGCGGCACGTCGAGATCGAGCGCCTTCGCGGTCTTGAGATTGATCACCAGCTCGAACTCGACTGGGGTCTGGATGGGAAGCTCGTTCGGTTTGGCGCTATGCAGGATGCGATCGACATAAGTCGCCGCGCGGCGAAAATTATCGCTCTGGTCATTTCCGTAGGACAGCAGGCCGCCGAGCTCGGCGAAGAAACGGCGCGGATAGACGGCAGGGAGGCGATAGTGAGCCGCCAGCGAGGTGACCTCCGCGCGATGCACGTTCATGAAGGCCTCCGGCATGACGATAAGGCCACTATTCGGCTCGCCGGCGTGCGCGGCAACTACGGATTCGAGCTCGAACGTGTCGCGAACGGGTGCTGCGATTGCCTCCACTGCTAAGGACGCAGCGGCGGCTTTGAAGGGGGTCAAGTAATATTCGGCGAACGGCGCCGTTACCGGGTTGAACAAGAAGGCGACCCGGGCGATGCGCGGCGCGACCTCCTTTAGCAGCTCCAGCCACTTGCCGGCGATCGAGCCCTCCATATCGATGAAGCCGGTGACGTTGCCGCCCGGCCGCGCCCGGCTCGTGACGAAGCCGCTGCCGACCGGATCGGAAACATTCGCGAAAACGATAGGGATGGTGCGCGTTTGTTGCAGCATCACCGCAGTGGTGGGTGTGTTTTGCGCAAGGATGAGGTCGGGCTGTAGCGCGACGAGCTCCTTCGCGAATCGTTGCATCAAATCCGCGTCGGCCGCCGCCCAGCGAGCGTCGATCCGGATGTTGCGGCCTTCCGTCCACCCGAGCTTCTGGAGTCCCCCCTGGAAGGCCGCGATATTGGCCTGCCCTTCCCGGTCGCTCTCAGCATACCCCATCAGCACGCCGATGCGCCGCATCCGGTCGGCCTGCGCGCGCGCCGCGAGCGGCCACGCGACCGCGCCGCCAAGAAGCGTGATGAGATCTCGTCGCCTCATGTGCCTTCCCCAGGCTGACCACGCTTTGCGCCGAGGCCTGCATAGCATATTGCCGCAACGCTGTGTCATTGGAGCACGTCCGGAACGGCCAAGAGGCCATCCTTCTTCCTCCGTCCCAAAGGCAGCTGTAGTCAATTCGGGTCAGCCAACGGTCGCGTCGGAGTCGAGTCCGGACATTGCCTGGGGATCGGGATCGGAGCTTCAGCCTCGCACAGCCCCCGCTCCGCATCAGGGATGGTATCCCAAGCAGGATGCGCCCAAGGCAACCACGGCGCAGGCGGCAAGGCGGCGTAGCGTCAAGGCTTCGCCGAGAAAGAGCCGGCCGATCAATACCGCGAAGACAACGCTGGTTTCTCGCAATGCCGAGATCGGGCCAAGTGGGCCAAGCGCCAGCGCCGAGATGACCGCCACATAGGCGATGAGTGAAATCACGCCACCGGCCAGCGCTTTCAGCGTCTCCGATGACAGCACATCGAGCCTGGGTTTCCCCCGAAAGGCAATGAAGGTCATCGGCATGAGGGCGCCGTAGATCAGGAAAATCCAGGTGGCGTAGGCACGCGGATCCCTGGAGAGCCGGACACCGATGCCATCGGCCGTGATGTAGCTCGCGATGAACAGGCCCGTGACCAATGCCAACACGATCGATTTGGCGCCAGCCCTCGGCCTGTCGAGAGCAAGGCTCATGATGCCGAGCGCGACAAGGACGACGCCCGATAGCGAGAGCGCGCTCGGACGCTGGTCCGCCAGCAGGAAGCCACCGACCGTCACCAGCAGCGGCACACTGCCTCGGACGATGGGATAGACTTGCCCCAGCTCGCCATATCGATAGGCATAGACCAGGAAGACGCTGTAGCCGACCTGCAACGCCGATGAGAGCATCAGATACGGCCAGCTCGGAGCGGAAGGGAGCGGCAGCATGACGGCAAATGGGATGGCAACGAGCGTCGTCGCGAAGCTCATGATCGTGACCGACCAAAGCCTGTCGGCACCACTCCGCAGAACCGCGTTCCACGCCGCGTGCAGCACCGCCGCAAACAGCGCGAGCCCGATCACGGCGGGAGTCATTGCCTGTCCAGATTCGCAGGCGATTGAAGGGCGGTTGCGGCTCTTGCCCTGGCGCGGCGTGGCGCCGCAAGGAAACGACGAGACATGGATCGACCCCATTCCTACGCCGGCATGACCCGGATCAGGTTCTAGGGGTCGTCCCGTCGCCGGGACCTCTCAGCCGCACACGGCTCCCCCTGGTGATTTGGCAGTTTGGCTTTGGCAATATGTCTTGAAACAGCCGCGGGAGCCAGCCTTGAGGCCAAACCTGCTCAGTCTCATGCCTGCGCGGCGAGACCGCCTTGCAACATGGCATGGGTGAGGCGCAGCTTCTGGGCCATGATCGGTGCAGCCAAGGCGTTCATTCAGGGAGCGAAAAGATGACCGGGACCGTCACCAGGCACGATGAAGACACGAGCTTTGCGATCTTCGAGGCGATCTCGGCGACGCTGCAACATTATATCGATGGTGCGCGCGGCGGCGACAGCGCGCTCATGCGCAGAGCTTTCCTCGAAAGCGCGCATATCCGCGGCAGCTATGGCGGCAAGCCGGTCGATTGGACCTTGCCGGAGTTCTGCGCCTTGATCGACAAAGGCGGACCGGCCGCCGGCCTCGCGGCGCGGGTGGTGACCATCGAGCACTCGGGATCGGCCGCAATGGCGCGTCTCGAAGCCGAGAACTGGCGCGGCACGCGCTACACGGATTTCTTCGTGCTGCTCGAGACCGGAACCGAGTGGAGGATCGCCAGCAAGGTCTTCTTCGCGCATTCGCGGGCTTGAGGCCCCCCTCAATCCGGCATCGCCTTGAAGCGATAGCCGACGCCGGGCTCGGTGACGATCAGTTGCGGCAGGGCGGGCTCGGCTTCGATCTTCTGGCGCAGGCGCCCGACGAAGACGCGCAGATATTGCGTGTCCTCGACATTGGCCGGCCCCCACACCGCCTGCAGGATCTGCCGGTGCGTCAGGACGCGCCCGGCATTGCGCACCAGGAGCTGCAGCACGTCATATTCCTTGGGCGTCAGGCGCAGCGCCTCGCCATTGCGCATGACCGTATGGGCGAGCGTGTCGACCACCAGCCCTTGCGATTCGAAGACCGTGGTCTCGCCCTCCTCGCGGCTGTGATGCCGCAGCAAGGTGCGGATGCGCGCCATCAGCTCGCCGATGCCGAAGGGCTTGCTCACATAATCATCGGCGCCGAGATCGAGCGCCGCGATCTTCTCGCCCTCGCGATCGCGGGCCGACAGCACGATGATCGGCACTTGCGACCATTCCCTGACACCCTTGATGACGTCCTTGCCGTCCATGTCCGGCAGGCCGAGATCGAGGACGACGACATCGGGCGCGCGCGTCGCGATGAGCTTCAAGGCCTCGCCGCCGGTCATCGCCATGATCGGCTTGTAGCCGGCAGCCTCGAGGCTCGGTTTCAGGAAGCGCTGGATCTGCGGCTCGTCATCGACGACGAGGATGGTGGTGGTGGAGCTGTTCACGCTTGATACTCGTTTCAATTAAGGGCGAGTAGCGAGTGGCGAATAGCGAATAGAGAATAGAGAAAATATAGCGAACACCGATATTGCAGAACGCTAGCCTTCATTCACAACTCACTACTCGCTACTCGCTATTCGCCACTCGCTATTCGCCACTCGCTATTCGCCGTTCACGACGCCAACCGGTCCTGCGCCGCCTCGGCTGCGGGCAGCTCGACGACGATGCGCGTGCCCTTGCCGTCGCCGACCGGGCTCTCCGCCCTTATGCTTCCGTCCATGGCGGCGATCAGGCCCCGACAGATCGACAGGCCGAGACCGGTGCCGGCGGGGCGCCCATCGCCATGCGCGACCCGGTGGAATTTCTCGAACACCCGCTCGAGCTCGGCCTGCGGGATCCCCGGCCCGCGATCGGTCACGGCGATCGTGACCTTGCGGGCGGCCGCGCTCACCGAAACCATTGTGGGCAGGCCGTGCGGCACATATTTGTCGGCATTGTCGAGAAGGTTGAAGACCACTTGTTCCAGCAAGGTCGCATCGCCCCTGACGAGCGGCAGGTCGGCGGCGACCGATACCTCGATCGGCCGGGTCGGAAAATTCGCCCGCGCATGCGCTACGGCGTTGCGCACCGTGTCTCCTGCGTCCACGAGATCGCGCTTGACGCTGACGGCGCCGGCTTCGAGGCGCGTCATGTCGAGGAGGTTCGAGACGAAGCGCGACAGGCGCGCCGTCTCCTCCTCGATGGTGATCAGGAGGTCGCGGCGCGAAGCGGCCGGCATCTTGTCGCCGAGTTGCCGCAAGCTCGTCACCGCGCCCATGATGGACGACAAAGGCGTGCGCAAATCATGCGACAGCGAGGACAGGAGCGCGCCGCGCAGCCTCTCGCTCTCGACGGCGGCCTCGGCGCGCGACGCCTCGTCGACCAGCTGGGTTCGCTCGATGGCGACCGCCGCCTGGTCGATCAAGGCCGAGAGGGCCCGGTCGGTATCGTCCGAGAGGTCGCTCTTCGTATCGGCCGCCCTGACGCCGATGACGCCGAGGATGCCGCGCGAGGTGCGCAGCGGCCGAAACTGGAACTGGGCGTTCGGCAAGGTGGCGGTGCGCCAGCCCGCGCTCTCGCCGCGCGTCGCCGCCCAGCGTGCGGCCGCCCATTCGCTTGGCCCCAGATTGTCCTCGGGCGGCAAGGCGGCGCTGAGGTCGAGCTCCTCGCCCTTGCCCAGCAGCACCAGTGCGCCGCCATTCACCGATTTCGCGACATGCGACACCACCACCCAGAGCACATCGTCGAGGCTGGCGATGGCCGAGAGCTTGCGTGAGAAATCGTAAAGCGATTGCGTGGCGACGACCCGGCTCGCCGCGGCATCCGACTGCTCGCGCACCCGGCCGGCGAGCCCGCCTGTGAGCACCGCGACCAAGAGGAAGATGAGCAGCGCGAAGAGCTCATGCGGCTCTGCGACGGTGAGCGTGTAGACCGGCTCGATGAAGAAGAAATTATAGGCGAGGAAGGACAGCACCGCCGCGATGATCGCCGACCAGGCGCCGTAGCTCACGGCGCAGAACAGCACGGCGGTGAGGAAGATCATCGACAGGTTGGGGAGCACCATGAAGTGCGAGGCGATCATCCCGATGCCGACCGCTGCGGCGACCGACAGGAACGGCACGACCCCCGCGAGCGTCGACAGGCGCGGCCAAAGGTGGGCGAAGCTGCGGCGCGGCGCTTCCTGGTCCGAGGTGACGATATGGACCGCGATGCCGGAAGCGCGGCGCACGATCTCCTCCGGCAGCGAGCGCCCGCGCAGGCGCGCGAACCAATGGGCCGCCGAACGGCCGAGCACGATCTGCGTGACGTTCTCGCGCCGCGCATAGCGCAACAGCTCGTCCGGGAGATGTTTGGCGGTGAGCCGTGTCATCTCGGCGCCGAGGCGCTCGGCGAGCCGCATGGCATCGTCGATCCGCTTCAGGGCCCGGTAGCTCGTCTCCTCGAAATCCGAGCGGCTGAGATGCACCGCGATCCAGGAGGCGTTGAGCCCGCTCGCGAGGCGGCTCGCGGCCCGCACCACCGTCTCCGACAAGGGATCGGTGCCGACGCAGACCAGGATGCGCTCGGCGGCCGGCCACGGTCCCTCGATGGCGTTCTGACGCAGATAGACGACCATCTGGTCGTCCACCCGGTCGGCGGTGCGGCGCAGCGCCAGCTCGCGCAGCGCCGTGAGGTTGCCGGGCTTGAAGAAATTATCGGCTGCCCGCTTGGCGTTCTCCGGCAGATAGACCTTGCCGTCCTTCAGCCTCTGGATGAGCTCGGCGGGCGTGATGTCGACGACCACCACCTCGTCGGCCTTCTCGACCACCGTGTCGGGCACGGTCTCGCGGATGCTGACGCCGGTGATGGTCGACACCACGTCCGACAGGCTCTCGAGATGCTGGATATTGACCGCGGTCCACACATCGATGCCGGCCGCGATCAGCTCCTCGATGTCCTGATAGCGCTTGGGATGGCGGCTTTCGGGCGCGTTGGTATGGGCGAGCTCATCGACGATGACGAGCTTCGGACGGCGCTTGAGGGCCGCGTCGATGTCGAATTCCTGGATGATGCGGCCGCGATATTCGACATTGCGCTGCGGCAACATCTCGAGCCCGGCAATGAGGGCTGCGGTCTCGCTCCGGCCATGCGTCTCGACGAGGCCGATCACCACGTCCACCCCCTCGCGCGCCGCCTGCTTGGCGCCCGACAGCATGGCATAGGTCTTGCCAACGCCGGGGGCGGCGCCGAGGAACACCTTCAGCTTGCCCCGCCCCTCGCTCTTGACGAGGGCGAGGAGAGCATCCGGATCCGGGCGCTCGCCGCGTTTGGAATCGGCCTGGGCCATGCCTCAGTGTATAGGCTTTAACGCTTGTTTTCCAACGGCGGGCCGCGCCCAACCTTCTCCCGCCCTTTCGCGGGAGAAGGTGCCGAGCTCTTGCGAGGCGGATGAGGGGCGCTGGTGAAGCGCTCAACCGTCCCTCACCCGCCTCGACTTCGTCTCGGCACCCTGTACCCTTGGCGTGTCTGAGGGCCAGTCTGCAGTGTAGACTGGTCGGACCGGGTCGACCTGCCGGGAGCAACCGAATGGCACCTGCGCCCGAGCACCTGGAGAGGACATGTGCCTCGGCAGGGAGACCGCGACTCAGGTCCGGTGGAAGGTTGCGCCGTGAGCGCCGGTACAGGGATCGACACAAGTCGCGGTGACCCGAACCTAGTGGAGAAGGGTCATGACCGATGACATCGAATGGTATGTCGGCTTCGACTGGGCCAGCGAGACGCATTGCGCTTGTCTCATGGACCGGGCCGGCCGGGTGGTCGGCAAACGCGAGGTGGCGCACGCGGGCGCCGATCTGGCGGAGCTGTGCGACTGGCTGATCCGCAAGACGGGCGCCGAGCCCGGACGGATCGGGGTGGCGATCGAAACGCCGCATGGACCGGTGGTCGAGACGTTTCTGGAGCGCGGCTTTGCGGTGTTCGCCATCAATCCCAAGCAACTCGACCGCTTCCGTGACCGCTTCACGGTGGCGGGCGCCAAGGACGACAGCCGTGACGCGCAGGTGCTCGGGGACTCCCTGCGCACCGACAGCCGCGCCTTTCGCCGTCTCGTCATCGATGATCCTGTGCGCATCGAGCTGCGGGAGTGGTCGCGGATCGAGGATGAGCTGAAGCGGGAGCGAACCCGCCTCGCCAACCGGGTCCGCGACCAGCTGTGGCGCTACTATCCGCAAATGCTGCAGCTGAGCGAGGATCTCGCCGAGGACTGGCTGCTGGCCCTGTGGCGGCGGGTGCCGACCCCGGCCAAGGCCGCCAAGGCCTCCGAGGCCACGATCCAGCGCATCCTCAAGGCGCACCGCATCCGCCGCATCGAGGCGCCGGAGGTGGTGCGCATCTTGCGCCAGACGCCGCTGAAGGTCGCGGCCGGTGCCAGCGAAGCGGCGAGCGCCCATATCCGCAGCCTCGCCGAGCGCATCGGGCTCATCAACCAGCAACTGAAGACGGCCGAGCGCAAGCTCGAGCAGCTCCTCACTCGGCTCGAACAGGCGGCGCAGGACCAAGCGGGGCAGGACCAAGCGGGGCAGATGTCCGAGCAGCGCGACGTGACCATCCTGCGCTCCATGCCGGGGATCGGCAGGACCAATCTCGCCACGCTGCTCGCCGAGGGCTCGGAGCCCCTGGGCCGCAGAGACTACCACGTCCTGCGGACCCTGTCCGGGGTCGCGCCGGTGACACGCCGCAGCGGCAAGGCCTGGATGGTGCTGCGCCGCCTGGCCTGCAACCGAAGGCTGAGGAATGCCCTCTACCATTGGGCCCGGGTCGCCACCCAGCACGACCCGGTCAGCCGCCAGCGCTATGCTGCGCTGCGCGGGCGCGGCCACAGCCACGGCCGGGCCCTGCGAAGCGTCGGTGACCGCCTGCTCTATGTCGCCTGCACCTTGCTGCGACGCCAGGTTCTCTTCGATCCCGACCACAACAGCCTGGAGGCCGCGGCATGACCATCCCTGGGTTCGACCGCAGCGACCATCCCTTCGTCCCGACCTGCCCACGGGCAGAGCGCCGCGCGCCGCGCACGTCACCCCGAAGGGGGCGAAGCGCAGCGCAGCACCGCGCCCTTGCGCGGTTGACGCAGCCAGCGCGGCGCTACGCTCGTGCCCAGACGGGACACTACACTCGCTACCGTGCGGGGTTACCGCCCCGCAAATTAGGGCTTGCAAAAGGGTAGAAGGTCCTCTCCCGCGCGAAGAGCGCGGGAGAGGGTAGCGCCCTCACCCCGTCGGCAAACCATCCAGCGCCAGGTTGAGCAGCAGCACATTGACGCGCGGCTCGCCGATGAAGCCGAGGAAGCGCCCGTCCGTCTGGGCGAGGACCAGGGCGCGGACCCGATCCTCCGGCAGGTTGCGCGCCTTGGCGACGCGCGCCACCTGCAACTGCGCAAAGGCCGGCGAGATGTCGGGATCGAGGCCCGAAGCCGAGGTGGTTAGCGCATCGGCCGGAAGCGGACCCTCCGCCCCGTCCTTGCGCATCGCCTCGACATCGCCTTTGACGCGATCGAAGAGGGCCTGCGAGGTCGCGCCGTAGTTCGAGGCGCCCGAATTCGCGGCATTGTAGGGCGCATCGATGTTCTTGGTCGGATCCTTCGGATCGGGCGTATTGGTCGCCGAGGGGCGGCCATGGAAGTATTTGTCCGAGGTGAAGTTCTGGCCGATCAGGGACGAGCCGATGACGACGTCCTTGGGCGTGATCATGCTGCCGCCGGCCCGGCCGGGCACGACGACCGCGGCGATGCCGGTGATGGCGAAGGGGTAGATGACGCCGGTGAGGATCGTGAACAGCACGATCAGCACGATGGCGGGGCGCAGATGCTGGAACATGGTTTTTCGAGCCTCAAGCGAGATGAAGGGCCGACACGACGATGTCGATGGCCTTGATGCCGATGAATGGCACGATGATGCCACCGACGCCGTAGACCAGCAGGTTGCGACGCAGCACGGCCGCGGCGCCGACCGGGCGATAGGCGACACCCTTCAGCGCGAGCGGGATGAGCGCGATGATGATCAGGGCGTTGAAGATGACGGCCGACAGAATGGCCGATTGCGCCGAGGCGAGATGCATCACGTTGAGCGCGTTGAGCTCGCCGTAGGTGCCGACGAACAGCGCCGGGATGATGGCGAAATACTTCGCGACGTCATTGGCGATCGAGAAGGTGGTCAGCGAGCCGCGCGTCATCAGCAGCTGCTTGCCGATCTCGACGATCTCGATGAGCTTCGTCGGGTTGGAGTCGAGATCGACCATGTTGCCGGCCTCGCGCGCCGCCTGGGTGCCGGTCTGCATGGCAACGCCGACATCGGCCTGGGCGAGAGCCGGCGCGTCGTTGGTGCCGTCGCCGCACATGGCGATCAGGCGCCCACCCTCCTGCTCCTTGCGGATATAGCCGAGCTTATCTTCGGGCGTCGCCTCGGCGATGTAGTCGTCGACGCCGGCTTCCGAAGCGATGGCCGCGGCGGTGACCGGGTTGTCGCCCGTCACCATCACGGTCTTGATGCCCATGGCGCGCAACGCCGCGAAGCGGTCGCGGATATCGGGCTTGACCGTGTCCTTGAGGTGGATGAGGCCAAGGAGACGCCCGTCCTCGGCGACCGCGAGCGGCGTGCCGCCGGTGCGCGCGATGCGGTCGACCGCCTGGCGGAAGGCTGCCGGCGCGGTGTTCATGGCGATGCCGGCGAAGCGCAGAATGGCGTCGACCGCGCCCTTGCGGATGGTGCGCGCGCCGAAATCGACGCCGGACATGCGCGTATGGGCGGTGAACTCGACGAAGGTCATGCCTTCGGCCAGATGGTCCTGCTCGGCGAGGCTGTATTTGCCGCGCACATAGGAGACGATCGAGCGCCCTTCCGGCGTCTCGTCGGCGAGGCTCGCCAGCAGCGCCGTCTCGGCGAGCTGGCGCTCGGAGACGCCAGGCACCGCGATCAGCTCCGAGGCCATGCGGTTGCCGAAAGTGATGGTGCCCGTCTTGTCGAGGAGCAGCGTGTCGACGTCGCCCGCCGCCTCGACGGCGCGGCCCGAGGTCGCGACCACGTTGAAGCGGATCAGGCGGTCCATGCCGGCGATGCCGATGGCGGAGAGCAGGCCGCCGATCGTCGTCGGGATCAGGCAGACGAGCAGCGCGATCAGCACGGTGACGGTGAGCGTGGTGCCGGAATAGCCGGCGAGGCACCACAGGGTGACGCAGACGATCAGGAAGATCAGCGTCAAGCCCGACAAAAGGATCGAGAGCGCGATCTCGTTCGGCGTCTTCTGGCGCTCGGCGCCTTCGACGAGCGCGATCATGCGATCGAGGAAGGTCGATCCCGGCGCGGCCGTGATCTTGACCTTGACCCAATCGGACAGGACGGTGGTGCCGCCGGTCACGGCCGAACGGTCGCCGCCCGATTCCCGGATGACGGGTGCGGATTCGCCGGTGATCGCCGATTCGTTGATCGAGGCGAGACCCTCGATCACATCGCCGTCCGACGGGATCAGGTCGCCGGCTTCGACCAGCACGACATCGCCGAGCTTGAGGTCGAGCGCGTTGACCGATTGGTATTGCCGCGTCGACGGGTCGCTGAGGCGCTTGGCTACGGTGTCCGAGCGCATGCGGCGCAGCGTGTCGGCCTGCGCCTTGCCGCGCCCCTCCGCCACGGCTTCGGCGAAGTTCGCGAACAGCACCGTGAACCAGAGCCAGGCGGCGATCTGGCCGGTGAAGGCGGCGGCGTCGCTGCGAGTCACGAGGTCGCGCAGGAACAGGATGGTGACGACCAGCGACACGACTTCGGTGACGAAGATCACCGGGTTGCGCGCCAGCTGTCGCGGATCGAGCTTGCGCACCGCGTCGCTCGCGGCTCGACCCAGAATGGCGCCGTCGAACAGGCCGATCGGCTTTGCCTTGGTGGACATGGTGGTCTCCAGGTATTTCAGTAGGTCTTGCAGAAGATCTTGCGCGTGGGCTTCAGTAGGGCTCTCTTCAGTAAGTCTTGCCGGCGAGCATCAGGAAGTGCTCGACGATGGGACCGAGCGCGAGCGCAGGAAAATACTGCAGCAGATAGAGGATGCTGATCACGCCGATCAACAGGCCGACGAAGAGCGGCCCCGTGGTCGGGAAAGTGCCGATCGAGTGCGCGACCTTCTTCTTCGCCGCGAGCGAGCCGGCAAGCGCCAGCACCGGCACCACATAGCCGAAGCGGCCGATGAACATGGCAAGGCCGAGCGTCGTGTTGTACCAGAGATTATTGCCGCTCAACCCCGCGAAAGCCGAGCCGTTATTGCCGTTCGCAGATGCAAAGGCATAGACGACCTCCGACAGGCCATGCGGCCCCTTATTGCCGAGATAATCCTGCACGAAGGGGATGACGGCGGAGGCGGCCGAGAATCCGAGCACGTTGATCGTGTAGATGAGCAGCGCGAACATCACGAACTTCATCTCGCGCGATTCGATCTTCTTGCCGAGATATTCGGGCGTGCGGCCGACCATGAGGCCCGCCACGAACACCGAGAGCACGGCGACGACGATCATTCCATAGAGGCCCGCGCCCACGCCGCCGGGCGTGATGCATCCCATCAGCAGGTTGAACAGCGGCACGAGTCCACCGAGCGGGGTCAGCGAGTCGTGCATGCCGTTGACGGCGCCGGTGCTGGTGCCCGTCGTCGATGTCGCCCACAGCGCCGTCATGGCCTGGCCGAAGCGAACCTCCTTGCCCTCCATATTGCCGGCCGAGGGATCGAGCCCGAGCGCCGTCAGGATGGGGTTGCCGTAGGCCTCCGCCCAATAGACGACAGCAACGCCGACAACGAGGATGATGCCCATGGTCCAGAGGAGGCTGCGCCCCTGGCGCACATCGCCGACCATGCGCCCGAAGGCGAAGATGGTGGCAACCGGGATGACCAGCAAGCTCCAGTTCTCGAGGATATTCGACCAGGCGTTCGGGTTCTCGAACGGATGAGCGGAGTTCGCGTTGAAGAAGCCGCCGCCATTGGTGCCGAGCTCCTTGACGGCTTCCTGCGAGGCGAGGGGGCCGAGCGAGATCGTCTGCTTCACGCCTTCGAGCGTGGTCGCGTCGATCGAGCCGAGCAAGGTCTGCGGCACGCCCATAAGGACCAGCGCCAGCGCCACGACGATTGCCAGCGGCAGCATGACGTAGAGGGTCGAACGCGTCATATCGACCCAGAAATTGCCTATTGTTCTGGCTTCCGAGCGGATGAAGGCGCGCGCCAGCGCCATCGCCATGGCGAGGCCGACGGCCGGCGACACGAAATTGTGCACCGTGAGGCCGAGCATCTGCACGAAATGGGTGAGCGTCGTCTCGCCCGAATAATTCTGCCAGTTCGTGTTGGTCACGAAGCTCATGGAGGTGTTGAAGGCGAGATCGGGCGCCACCGGATCGAAGCCCTGCGGATCGAGCGGCAGCACGTTCTGCAGGCGCTGCATGGCGTAGAGCAGCAGCAGATGCAGGGCGCTGAAGATCAGCATCGCCATCGTATAGGCGAGCCAGCCCTGCTCCTTGCGGGCATCGACACCGGCTAGGCCGTAGAAGCCGCGTTCGACCGGGCCGAACACCGGGGACAGAAAGGTCCGCTCCCCCGCGAGGACGCGGGTGATGTAGCCGCCGAGCGGCAGTGCCGCGGCGACCACCAGGGCCAAAACGAGAATGATCTGCAGCCAGCCTGCGATAGACATGAAACCACCGTTCGCGCGATTGTCGCGATTAGAATTTTTCGGGACGGATGAGGGTCACAAGGAGGTAGCCGCCGAGCAACAGGGCGACCACGAGACCGAAAATAGGCTCGAACATATGCGGCTCCTCACAAACGGTCGCAGAGCACGGCATAGCCGGCCCCGAGGAGGAAGAGCGCGCAGGCGAGCGCGAGGAAGACGATGTCGAGCACGAGACACTCCCGCGATGAGAGACATTGCTGTCCGGTCGGCTGCAAGGGGCGGCCTAGCCGGACGTTTTGATGGGCATCAGCGTGCCGGCCTGATCCCCTCGCGCAGCGGACACGCCACGCGACGCCCCCGCGCGGCCGTAAGCCGGTCGCGGAGCGCGCCATAACCGGCCTCGGCCAGGAAGAGGCCGAAGCCGATGACGAGAAAGATAAGGCCGAGCACAAGAGACTCCCGAAACGAGAGCCGCCTTTTTCCACGGAGCCGCATAAACGCTCCATTCGCGAGGGGTGGGGTGCGTATAAACGGGGCGTAAACGGGGGAAGCGGCGCCAGCGCAAATCGACGCAGCGCGGCCCTCCTCAGTTCTGCTGAGGGTTGTACATGATGTTGAAATTATACTCGGTCTGCTGCGTCGCCGCATTCGCCGCATCGTTCTGCTGCTGCGCGGCGATATTCGCCTGCGAGGCAGCCATTGCGTCGTTCGCGGCCTGATTCGGATCCGGCCCCGAGGCGGAGGCCGCGCTGCTGCCCGCGTCGTAGGAAGGCGAAGGCGAATATTGCTGCGGAGCCGGCTGGAAACCGGCGAGGCGCCAGCCGCGGCCGCGCATGCAGGCGTCGAATTTCAGGGTACCGATGCGATCCGGGATGCCGGCATCGCAAGCCCTGGTGGCGGCCTGCTCGGCAGCTTCGCCGCGCGTCCGGCCATGCGGCCTGAGGACATCGCTGTAGGCATAGGTGCCGTAACCCGGAGAGCCGGCCCGCGGGGAGCCGCCGCCCGCCGAGACGCAGCCCGTGAGGCTGAGGAGAATGGCGAAAGACCATAGGCTTCGCATCCGAACCTCCTCCTGACGGCAGCCTCGCCATGCCGGCGAGCCCTTCGTGTGATCGAACCGTTCGCGCAAGCAATATTGCAGATACCAATTGCTTCAAGCGTGGCGGCTTCATTTATTTTTGGTAACGCAATCGCATCTCGCCGGGACGCATGCGTGTTCACGGCGAACGCCGCTTGCTTTTACTTCGAGAGCGGGGCCATCACGCCCCCTCCCCCACCGCCCTACCCCGTCCAGTCGAGTATGACCTTCCCGCTGCTGCCCGACAGCATGGTATCAAACGCCGCTTGATATTGGTCGATCGGGAAGCGATGGGTGATGATCGGCGAAAGATCGAGGCCGCTTTGCAGCATGGCGACCATCTTGTACCAGGTCTCGAACATCTCGCGCCCGTAGATCCCCTTGATCTCCAGGCCCTTGAAGATGACCTGGTTCCAATCGATCGCGGTATTGGCCGGCGGAATGCCGAGGAGCGCTACCTTGCCGCCGTGGTTCATATGCGCGAGCATGTCGATGAAGGCGCTCGGCGCGCCCGACATCTCCAGCCCGACATCAAAACCTTCGGTCATCCGCAAATCCGCCATCACGGCGCGCAGCTCCTCGCGGCCAGCGTTGACGGCGCGTGTGACACCCATGCGGCGCGCGAGGTCGAGCCGATAATCATTGACGTCGGTGATCACGACATGGCGCGCCCCGACATGGCGGGCGATGGCGGACGCCATGATGCCGATCGGGCCGGCGCCGGTGATCAGCACGTCCTCGCCGACCAGGTTGAAGGAGAGCGCCGTATGCGTGGCGTTGCCGAAGGGATCGAAGATCGCGGCGAGCTCGTCGGAGATGTCGTCGGGGATCTTGAAGGCGTTGAACGCCGGTATCGCCAGATACTCGGCGAAGGCGCCCTCGCGGTTGACGCCGACGCCGAGCGTGTTGCGGCACAGATGCCGGCGGCCGGCGCGGCAGTTCCGGCAAGAACCGCACGTGATGTGCCCCTCGCCGGAGACCCGGTCGCCGGGCTTGAAGCCGCGCACCTCCTGCCCCACCTCGACGATCGTACCGACATATTCGTGGCCGACCTGCATCGGCACCGGAATGGTCTTCTGGGCCCAGTCGTCCCATTTCCAGATATGGATGTCGGTGCCGCAGATGCCGGTCTTGGCGATCCTGACGAGCACGTCATTGTGCCCGACCTCCGGCTTCTTCACGCGGGTCAGGGTGAGGCCGGGACCGCGCTCGAGCTTTGCAAGTGCCTTCATGGTGGAGGCTCCGTCAGATCACGCCGAGCGCCTTGCCGGCCTTGGCGAATGCGGCGACGGCCTGGCCGATCTGTTCCGGGCTATGCGCGGCGCTCATCTGGGTGCGGATGCGAGCCTTCCCCTTGGGCACGACCGGATAGGAGAAGCCGATCACGTAGACGCCTTCCTGGAGCAGCGCATCGGCCATCCGGGTCGCGAGCTGCGCGTCACCCAGCATCACCGGGATGATCGGATGCTGCCCCGGCACCAGGTCGAAGCCGAGCGCCGTCATCTCGCGGCGGAACTCTGCGCCGTTGTCGCGCACGCGCCGGCGCAACGCCGCGCCCTCTTCCCCGGCAAGCAGCTCCAGCGCTGCCAGCGAGGCGGAGGAGATGCAAGGCGCCAGCGTGTTGGAGAAGAGATAGGGACGCGAGCGCTGCCGCAGCAGCTCGACGATCTCGCTGCCGCCGCTGACATAGCCGCCGGAGGCGCCACCCAGCGCCTTGCCGAGCGTGCCGGTCAGGATGTCGACCCGCCCCTCCACTCCGCAGAGCTCCGGCGTGCCGCGCCCGCCTTCGCCGACGAACCCCACCGCATGCGAATCGTCGACCGCGACCAGCGCGCAGTGCCGATCGGCGAGATCGCAGATCGATTTCAGGTCCGCCACGATGCCGTCCATGGAGAAGACGCCGTCGGTGGCGATCAGCTTGAAGCGGGCGCCTGCCGCATCCGCCTCCTCGAGCTTGCGCGCGAGATCCGCCATGTCGTTGTTGCGGTAGCGGTAGCGCCTGGCCTTGCTGAGACGGATGCCGTCGATCAAGCTCGCATGGTTGAGCTCGTCCGAGATGACGGCGTCCTCTTCGCCGAGCAAGGTCTCGAAGAGGCCGCCATTGGCGTCGAAGCAGCTCGAATAGAGGATGCTGTCTTCCATCCGCAGGAATTTCGACAACCCCGCCTCCAGCCGCTTGTGCACGGTCTGCGTGCCGCAGATGAAGCGCACCGACGACATTCCGAAGCCGTATTGGTCGAGGCCGTGCTTGGCCGCCTCGACAAGACGCCGGTCATTCGCGAGCCCGAGATAGTTGTTGGCGCAGAAATTCAGGACGCGCCCGCCTCCGTCGAGGCGTATCGCCGACGATTGCGGGCTCTCGATGATGCGCTCGGCCTTGTAGAAGCCGTCGGCCCGGATCTGGTCGAGCACGCTTCGGACGTGAGAGAGATAGCGATCGCGCACGGCAGGCTCCCTTATGTGCGCATAGATAGGGCCTCGTCGGGACGATTTGCGCAAGCTCTCTTCCTTCTCCCGCGCCTTCGCGGGAGAAGGTGCAAGACTTGAACAGAAAGACTCTGCGCAGTGAGGGCGGATGAGGGACGCCGGTGAAGTGCTCGACCTACCCTCAGCCGGCTCGGTTGTCGTCCTCGAACCCCGAGATCCCTCCTGATCGGCGCATCTGCGATCCACCCTCACCCGGCTCGACTGCGTCTCGCCACCCTCTCCCGCGCGAAGGGCGCGGGAGAGGGAAGGCCACGCCGGCGCTTTTCGCCTCAGGCGACGGCGGCCGCCACGCCCGAGAGCGGGTTCTCCGCCGCCGGCAGATCGTGGAGATGGCAGGCCGCCATCTGCCCATCGCCCAGCGGCCGTAGAGGCGGCTCCTCCAGCCGGCAGCGCTCGAACGCATAGGGGCAGCGCGTGTTGAAGCGGCAGCCCTTGGGCGGGTCGATGGGGCTCGGCACGTCGCCCTTGAGGATGATGCGGGTGCGCGAGGCTCCGGGCTCCGGCACCGGCACGGCCGAGAGCAGCGCAAAGGTGTAGGGGTGCTTCGGCGTCGCGAAGATCTGCCGCTTCGGCGCCGTCTCGACGATCTTGCCGAGATACATGACGGCGACCCGGTGCGTCATGTGCTCGACGATGGCGAGGTCATGGCTGATGAAGAGGAGCGCGAGGCCGAGCTCCTTCTGCAAATCCTGCAGCAGATTGACGATCTGTGCCTTCACCGAGACGTCGAGAGCCGACACCGCCTCGTCGCAGATGATGAGGTCGGGCTCGGCCGCGAGCGCTCGCGCAATGCCGATGCGCTGGCGCTGGCCGCCCGAGAATTCATGCGGCCAACGGCCCGCCGCATCGCGCGGCAGCCGCACCGTGTCGAGGAGCGCGCCGACCCGCTTGTCGATCTCGGCTGAGGAGTGCGCAAGGCCGAAATTGCGCATCGGCTCGGCCAAGGTCTCGCGGATGCGCATGCGCGGATTGAGGCTCGAGAAGGGATCCTGGAACACCACCTGCATGCGCCGCCGCATCGGACGGAAGGCGGCGGCCGAGAGATCGTCGATGCGCTGCCCGCCGAGGATCACCTGGCCGGCCGTGATGTCGTTGAGGCGCAGCACGGCGCGGCCGACCGTCGACTTGCCGCATCCCGATTCGCCGACGAGCGACAAGGTCTCGCCGCGATCGATATGGAAGGAGACGCCGTCCACGGCGCGGATGAAGCCGGCCTTGCCGCCGCGCTTCGAGCCGCGCACGGCGAAGTGCTTCTTGAGGTCGTTGACGACGAGAAGGGGCTCGCTCATGCGGCCACCGCATCGATCGGCGCGTGGTGGCAGGCCGCGATATGGTTCTGAGCCTTCGCCTCGAGGGCAGGCGCCACCTTGCGGCAGAGCTCGGTGACCAGCGGGCAGCGGCCGGCGAAGACGCAGCCCTGGATCTTCTGCTTGAGGCTCGGCACCAGCCCCGGGATCTCGGCGAGCCGCGTCTCCTCGCCGGCGAGCGACGAGCCGAGCTTCGGCACGGCTCCGATCAGGCCTCGCGTGTAGGGGTGGCGCGGCGAGCGGAACAACTCGACCACGGGCGCCTCCTCGACCTTGCGCCCGGCATACATGACCATGACGCGCTGGGCGACTTCGGCGACGACGCCGAGATCATGGGTGATGAGCACGATCGCCGCCCCGGTGCGGCGCTTCAGATCGGTCATGAGATCGAGGATCTGGGCCTGGATGGTCACGTCGAGCGCGGTGGTGGGTTCATCAGCGATCAATAGCTTCGGATTGCAGGCGAGCGCCATGGCGATCATCACGCGCTGGCGCATGCCGCCGGAGAGCTGATGGGGATAATTGCCGATGCGCCGGCGCGGCTCGGGAATGCCCACGAGCTCGAGCATCTCGATGGCGCGCGCTTCGGCCGCCTTGTGGTCGAGCCCCTCATGCAGGCGCAGCGTCTCGCCCAGCTGGCGTGCGATGGTGAGCACCGGGTTGAGGCTCGTCATCGGTTCCTGGAAGATCATGCCGATGTCATTGCCGCGCACGGCCCGCATGGCGTGCTCCGGCAATTTGAGCAGGTCCCGGCCCTGGAACCTGATCGATCCGGCGATCTTGCCGGGAGGCTCGGGCACGAGGCGCAGGATCGAATTCGCGGTCACCGATTTGCCGCAGCCGGATTCGCCGACGATCGCGAGCGTCTCACCGTCATCGACATGGAAGGACACCCCGTCCACCGCCCGGTTGACCCCGTCCAGCGTGCGGAAATGCGTTTGCAGATTCTCGACCTCGAGAAGCGCCATGCTGTGTTTTACTCTTTAGATCTTCTTGGCCATGCGCGGATCGAGTGCATCGCGCAGCCCGTCGCCCAGGATATTGATGGCGAGCACCGTCAGCGACAGGAAGATCGCCGGGAACAGCACGATGTAGAACTTGACCTGCCAGAGCGCCCTGCCCTCGGCCATGATGTTTCCCCAGGAGGGGATGATGGGCGGCGTGCCGACGCCGAGGAAGGACAGGATCGCCTCGGTGATCATGGCGCTGGCGCAGATATAGGTCGCCTGCACGCTGAGCGGGGCGAGCGTGTTCGGCAGGATATGCTTGATGATGATCATCGGCACGCGCGTGCCGGCCGCAACCGCGCCATCGATAAAGGGCTGCTCGCGCAAGGACAGGACGACGCCGCGCACCAGCCGCGAGACGCTCGGGATCTGTGCGATGGTGATCGCCGTGATGACGTTGCCGACGCTGCCGCGCGTCAACGCCATGAGGGCGATGGCGAGGAGGATGGGCGGGATCGACATCAGCCCGTCCATGACACGCATGATGATGCTGTCGGCCCAGCGCACGTAGCCCGAGACCAGGCCGATCGCCAGGCCGATGACCGAGGCGAGGATCGCGACCGAGAAGCCGACGATGAGCGAGACCCTGGTGCCGAACAGCACGCGCGAATAGATGTCGCGCCCCAGCATGTCCGAGCCGAACCAGTAGACAGCCGAAGGCTCGCGCGTGCGCTTCGAGGGCGCGAGCGCCGTCGGGTCGACCGTGCCGAGATAGGGCGCCAAGATGGCGATCAGCAGCATGAAAACCAACAGCCCGCCGCCGATCGCGATGGTCGGGTGGCGCACGCAGAAGCCCCATACGGCGCCGCGCCGCTTCACGGGCGGGAACAGATCCCCGAGCTCAGGCGCGGCGGCCGCGGCCTCCGGCGGCAGGTTGACGGCCGAAATGTCCGATATGGCGCTCAATAGCGGATCCTTGGATCGAGAAGTGTGTAGAGGAGGTCGATGCCCAGATTGACGATCACATAGGCAAACGAGAAGAGCAGGACGACGCCCTGGATCACCGGGTAGTCGCGGCGCAGGATCGAATCGACCGTGAGCCGGCCGAGGCCCGGGATGACGAAGACGCTCTCGGTGACCACGGCGCCGCCGATCAGCACCGCGATGCCGAGCCCGATCACCGTGACGATCGGCACCGCGGCGTTCTTCAGGGCGTGCACAAACAGGATGCCGTTCTGGCTGATGCCCTTGGCGCGCGCCGTCTTGATGTAATCCTGCTGCAGCACTTCGAGCATGGTGGCGCGCGTCATCCTGGCGATCAGCGCGATATAGACCGCGCCGAGCGCGACCGAGGGCAGGATCAGGTTCCGCAGCCAGGGCCAGAAGCCCTGCGCGATCGGAGTGTAGCCCTGCACCGGCAGCCAATCGAGCTGGAGCGCGAAGACATAGGCCAGAAGATAAGCGATCACGAAGACCGGAACCGAGAAGCCGAACACGGCCAAGACCATGATCAGGCGGTCGATCCAGCTGCCCGCTTTCCAGGCCGAGAGGACGCCCATCGGCACCGCGATGCCGATCGCCAGCACCATGGTCACGAGCATCAGCGACACGGTCGGCTCGATGCGTTGCGCGATCAGGGCGGTGACCGGCAGATTGGTGAAGATCGAGGTGCCGAGATCGCCATGCAGGATGCGCCAGAGCCAATCGCCGAACTGGATGAGGAAGGGCCGGTCGAGGCCGAGCCCGGCGCGGATGCGCTCGATATCGGCCGGCGTCGCCTGGTCGCCGGCGATGATGGCGGCCGGATCGCCCGGCGCGATATAGAGCAGGCTGAACACGAACAGCGCCACCACGGCCATGACCGGGATGGTCGATAGGATCCGTCTGCCGACATAACCTCCCATGTGTCTCCTCAGTCCGTTCTTGCTCAGGCAGTTCTTGCCCGGGCTGTCACGCTCAGGCTGTCTTGCTCACTCCCCAGGCGAAGGGCAACGGGCCCTTGACTACCCCCTCGATGTTCTTGCGCCAAGCCTGGTAGGAGAGGAAGAAGCCGGTTGGTGCATAGACCGCATAGTCGAGCGCGTCCTTGTTCAGCTTGCGCATCGCCGCTTTCTCGGCGTCGAGCGTCTTGGCGTCGAACCAGGCCGTAATGTCGGCCTCGACTTCCGGGCTGTTGGGCCAGCCGAACCAGGCATCGTCGCCTTTGGCGCGAATGGCCGTGTAGGGGGCCGGATTGATGCAATCTGCGCCCGCGTGCCAGGTGTGGAACATCGACCAGCCGCCTTGGCCGGGGGGCGTCTTCTGGGCCCGGCGGGTGCCGGTCGTGCCCCAATCGGTCGCCACGAAATCGACATTCATCCCGAGCTGCTTCAAGAGGTCGGCCGTGACGTCGCCTTGAGCCTTGGTGATCGGCTGGTCCTGCGCCACGATGCAGGTCACCGGCTCGCCCTTATAGCCGCCCTCGGCCAAAAGGCGCTTGGCGCCCTCGATGTCGCGCTTTCCCTTGAGGATCTCGCCGCCCTCCTCGTTGTAGAGCGGCGTGCCGGGCGTGAAATATCCGGGGATGGGTTTCCACAGATTGTCGTCGGAACCGACGATGGCGCGCATATAATCCTCCTGGTTCATCGCCATGAGGATCGCCCGCCTCACCTTCACGCTATTGAAGGGCGGATAGAGTGTGTTCATGCGGAACGAGCCGATATTGCCGAGCGGATCGGCGATATCGACGTTGACGTTCTTGTTCTTCTTCAAAAGCGGCACGAGATCGGGGATCGGCGCCTCCCACCAATCGACCTCGCCATTCTGCAGCGCCGCCGAGGCCGTCGCCGCATCGGGCATGATGATCCATTCGATACGGTCGAGCAACATCCTCTTGCCGCCCGCGAGCCAGGAGCCGGGCTCGTCGCGTGGCACATAATCGGCGAATTTCGTGAACACCGCCTTGGCGCCCGGCACCCATTCGTCCTTGGCGAAGCGCATCGGGCCCGAACCGACATATTCGGTGATCTGCTTGTACGGATCGGTCATGGCGATCCGCTCGGGCATGATGAAGCCGCAGGGCGCATTGTTCTTGGCGAGCGCGAAGAGCATCTTCGGATAGGGCTTCTTCAGCACCCAGGTGAAGGTCTTGTCGTCGACGGCGGTCAATTCGTTCTGGATCGCCTTCAGCATCAGGCCCATCGGGTCGCGTGCCGACCATCTGGTCAGGCTCGCCACCACATCCTTGGCGCGAACCGGCTCGCCGTCATGGAATTTGAGCCCTGAGCGCAGCTTGAAGGTCCAGGTCAGGCCATCCTCGGACAGGTTTTCGGACTCGACCATCTGGCGTTGCGGCACCAGCTTGTCGTCGACGCCGTAAAGCGTGTCCCAGACGTAGACCGCCGCATTGCGCACCACATATTGGGTGCCCCAGATGGGGTCGAAATTCGCGAGATTGGCCTGCGGCACGAAACGCAGCGTCCGCGCATTCGCGCCTTGGGCGAGGGCGGGAGCCGCGAGGCGCGGGACAGTCGCGAGCGCGCCTGCGCCAGCAAGACCTTTGAGGAGCGTTCTGCGGTCCATCGGTTCACCTCTTCACTTTCAGGCAGCCCGAGCTGGTGGCTGCGGCCATAGCATCCTCAATCTCGACAATTAGCAAGCCGCTTCGGCATGGTCTTGACCGCCCCTGTGGTGCCAGAACGTTCGCAAGCTCCATGCCAACGCTCGGTCGCGCTTACGCATTGCGCGGCCAGAGCGTGTCCGGATCGAGCGGGTAGATCGGCCGGCGCAGATTCCTGAAGCTGATCTCGTCATAATTCGAGGTGCAGACGCCGAGCCCGGCACATTCGACGATCGCACCGGCGAGCGTGCCGAGATCGGCCCGCCAATGCACCCGGCTCTTGATGGCGACGAAGCGTTTGCGCCGCGGGTCGATGCCGAGCACGCCCAGCATGTCGATCGAGGTCGGCTCGACATGCTTGGAGAGGAGCACGATCTCGACCTTGCCGGTATCGAGCACCACGCTCGGCCCCAACACCACGCGCACGCCGAAATTGGAAGCGCTGAGGCTCTTGAAGGAGCCGATCGATATGGTCTTGACGACCCCCTCGACTGAAAGGGGCGGGTTCGGGCGGCCGAGCGCCGGCATGTCGAGCTTGCCGCCGATCTCGAGCCTGATCCGCGCTCCGACTCCCGCGGCGATCGCCTCGCGCACCGATTGCGGATCGTAGATGCCGAAGAAGGCGACGTCCTCGAGCTCCTGGCGCAGGATCTCGGCGAGCACGGCGGTCGTGTCCATCGTGCCGCCCGAGGCGCAATTGTCGTAATGGTCGAGGAGGAAGATCGGCTCGGCCGCGGCCGGCAGCGTCTTGGCGCGCCCCACCGAGGCCTGCAGCGGCTCGACCGCGAACACGAAAGCCTGACGTTCCGACCACGCCTTGCGCAGGAGCTCGTCCAGGAGACGCTGGGCGCCCGCCGGATCGCCGTCGGTGACGACGACGGCGCTCAACCCGGCTTCGCGGATATCGGCATGGGAGAAGCCGACGAACAGGCTCGCCGACAGCGCGGCTCCGCTGTCCTCGAAGCCGGCCGCCATCTCCTGCAGATCCTTGTTGGGCGATTGATGCGTGCCTTCGGCCATCACATGGGGGAGCATCGGCACATTGGCGAAAGCCATGACCGGGCGGATCTCGCCGCTTATGGTGCGCAGCAGCAGCGATCCGGCCCGGCGCGCCGTCTCGGCCATGTCGGTATGGGGATAAAGGTGATAGCCGCTGATCACGGTCGAGAGGCTGACCAGATCCGCGTAGATATTGGCATGCATGTCGAGCGCGACCGCGATCGGCACCGTCTTGTCGATGGCGCGGATGCGGCGCAACAGCTCGCCCTCGCCATCCTCCACATGCTCGGCCACCATGGCGCCGTGCAGGTCGAGCATCAGCCCGTCGAAGCCGCCTTTGGCGACGGCGTCGGTGATCGCCTTGGCGCAGGCCTCGTAAGTGGCGCGGTCGACCGGCCCGCTCGGGGGCGCATTGGCGGCGATCGGCACCACGATCTCGGCGCCGACGCTCTCCGCCACCTCGAGGAAGCCGCCCATGCAGGTGCCGGTGCCGCGATAATAAGCGATCGCCTCTTCGCCCTTAAGCGGCGTCTCGCCCTCGCGGCAGAAGCGCGCCATCGAGGTCGGCACCGGCGAGAAGGTGTTGGTCTCATGCGAGAATTGGGCAATCAGCAGACGCATCGGAACTCCTTGCTCTCTTCCTTCTCCCGTCACTTCAGACGGGAGAAGGTGCCGAGACGAAGTCGAGGCGGATGAGGGGCGCAAGGTCTTTGCGTCAAGCTCTGGCGCTTCACCGGCGTCCCTCATCCGCCCTCACTACGTTCGGGCACCTTCTCCCGCCCCAAGAGGCGGGAGAAGGAAAAGCGCTAGACCTTCCTGACGTTCCAGAACACCGGGAAGCCGGTCAGCGTGCCCTCCACATAGGTCTTGAACGCCACCGGCAGGTAATACTGGCCGAGCGGAATATAGGGCACGTCGGTCAGGACCTGCTTCTGGATCTCGCGGGCGAGCTTCTTTTGCGTCTCGAGGTCCGGCGCCTCGATCCAGGCGGTGCGCAGTTCCTCGATCTTCGGCGCCGTCGGCCAGCCGAACCAGGCATCGAGCCCGTTGCCGCGCAGCGACAAATGGCCGATCGGGTTGAACATGTCGATGCCGTTCCAGCCGGTGAAGAAGATGTTCCAGCCGCCCTGTTCGGCCGCTTCCTTCTTGGCGCGCCGCGCCACCACCGTGCCCCAATCCATCGTCTGATAATCGACATTCATGCCGCAGCGCCGCAGCATGTCGGAGCCGACATCGCCCTCGGCTTTCAGATTGGCGAGATCGGTGACGCCCAAGATCACGATCTTCTCGCCGTTGTAGCCGGCGGCCTTCAGGTCGCGCTTGACCTTCTCATAGTCGCGCGGCCCGTTCAGCACCTCCATGCCGGCATCGTTCTCGAGCGGGCAGCCTGGCGGGAACACGCCGATCCCGGTCTTCCACATGGCGTCGTCATTGCCGGCGACGGCGACCATGTAATCTTCCTGGCTCACCGCACCCAATATGGCGCGCCGGATCGCCGGATTGTCGAAGGGCGGCAGCAGCTGGTTCATGCGCAGGATCGCGACCGCGCCGGTCGGATCGTTGTTGACGACCTTGACCGTCTTGTCCTTGGCGAGCATGGGCTGAAGATCCGGCGCCGGCTGCTCCAGCCAGTCGATCTCGCCCGTCTGCAAAGCGGAGGCGGCGGTGGCGGTATCGGGAATGGTGATCCACTCGACCCGATCGAAATTGACGATCTTCGGCCCGGAGGTCCATTCCGGCTTGCCGCCCTCGCGCGGCTTGTAATCGGGGAAGCGCTCATAGACCGCGCGCGCACCCACCATGCGCTCCGAGGCCAGGAACCGGTAAGGCCCGCTGCCGACCATCTCGGTCACTTGGGTGAAGGCGTCGGTCTTGGCGAGGCGCTCGGGCATGATGACCGGCGGAAAGGCCGTGCATTTGGCGAGCGCGTCCGGCAGCAGCGGGAAAGGCCGCCTCAGCCGGAACTGGATCGTCTTGTCGTCAGGCGCCGAGAGCTCGTCGGTCGCCGCCAGCAGGGTCTGGCCATAGGCGTCGCGTTTGCCCCAGCGCTGGATGCTCGCCACGCAATCCTTGGCCAGGACTGCCGTGCCGTCATGGAATTTGAGGCCGGGGCGCAGCGTGATCTTCCACAGCTTGCCGTCATTCTCGGTGGTCGCGCCCTCCGCCATCTGCGGCACGGCCTTGTAGCTATTGTCCTGGCCGTAGAGCGTGTCGAACACCAGGAAGGCGTGGTTGCGCGTCACCGTCGCCGTCGTCCAGATCGGATCGAGCACCGACAGATCGGCTTGCGGCGTGTAGCGCAGCACCCGCTTGTCGGCGCCCAGCGCCAGCGAAGGTGCGGCGAGCGGCACAATGGCCGCGGCTTTCAAGAAATCCCGTCTACGCATGATGGCATCTCCCTTCCCGTCATTCGAAAAGACTTTGGGTATTTTTATCGGAGATATGCGCCAGCGGATGGCGGACCGGCCGATATGATCAGCTGGGAATGCAAGAAGCAAGCCGTCTGGCAGTCGGCTCGCGACATTGCGTACGCGGTCTTGGCGGCGCGACATCGGCTCCAGCGCGTCATGGCCGCGCGTTTTCCCTCTCCCGCGCTCTTCGCGCGGGAGAGGGTGCCGAGACCATAGCTCGCAGCACGCTGAGAGCGTTCGCTCACAGCTATGGTCGAGGCGGGTGGGGGTGGATTGCGAGTGCAGATGTCGGAACCGGAGGACTTCTTCCGAGGCATCTGCGGGGAATAGAGCGCCCGCGAAGCGCTCAACCGCCCCTCATCCGCCTCGGCTTCGCCTCGGCACCTTCTCCCGCAGGCGGGAGAAGGTCAGGCCCACATATCAAGTCCGCAGAGTCGCTCCGTAGCGGCGCGAGACCTCGGCGACGATCTTGCCGGACACGGCCTCGATCTCGGCGTCGGTCAGCGTCTTCTCGACAGGCTGCAGCGTGACCTCGACGCCGATCGACTTCTTGGCGGGATCCAGCCCCGCCCCCTCATAGAGGTCGAAGACGACGACATCGGCGACGAGGGTGCGATCGGCATTCTGCGCCGTCCTGACGAGATCGCCGGCCGCCACCTCCTTGTCGACCACGAAGGCGAAATCGCGCCGCACCGGCTGGAAGTCCGAAAGCGCGAGCTTCGGCTTCACGCGCGTCGGCTTCTGCTTCGGCGCCGGCAGGAGATCGAGCGTGATCTCGAAGCCGATGACCGGGCCCTTCACATCGAGGAATTCGAGGGTCCGCGGATGCAGCTCGCCGAAGGCGCCGATCTGGACTTTCGGGCCGAATTGCAGCCTGGCCGAGCGGCCCGGATGGAACCAGGCGGGGCCGCCCGGCACCACCTGCACGCCGCCGAGCGGGATTCCCAGCACTTCGAACAGGGCGAAGGCATCGGCCTTGGCGTCGAAAGCCGAGGCCTGGGCGCTGCCCGACCAATGACGCCCGATGCCGGCGTTGCCGGCGAGGCCGCGCCTGATGCCGCAGGCCCGCATGCTCTGCCCTTCGGGCGCATCCGAATGGAAGACCTGGCCGACCTCGAACATGGCGACGTCGCCGCGGCCCCTATCGGCATTGCGCTGCGCCGCCTTGAGCAGGCCCGGTAGCAGCGAAGGGCGCATATCGGACAAATCGGAAGCGATCGGGTTGGCGAGCGCAAGCTCCGGTTTGCCGCCGCCGAAATGTTCGGCCTCGCCCTTGGCGATGAAGGACCAGGAGACGGCTTCCACCATGCCGCGCGCGGCGAGCGCCCGGCGCGACTGCGAGACACGCCGCTGCAGCAAGGTCAGCACCGGCTTCAGCACCGTCGCCTCTTCGCGGGCAAACGGGGTCGATGGCACACGGTCGAGCCCGGCGATCCGGGTGATCTCCTCGACGAGATCGGCCTTGCCTTCGATATCGGGACGCCAGGAGGGCGCAGTGACCTTGGCGTGCCGATCCTCGGAGTGGAAGGCGAAGCCGAGCCGCGACAAGGTGGTGAGGGCCGCGATGTCGTCGATATCGAGGCCGGTGAGCCGTTTCGTCTCGCTCAAGGGAAAATCGATGACGCGGCGATGGTCCGGAATGGCGCCTTCGAGCAAGATCGCGGAGGCCTCCCCGCCGCACATCTCCAGCACCAGGCGCGTCGCCATCTCGAGCCCCGGCACGCAGAATTCCGGATCGACGCCGCGCTCGAAACGATAGCGCGCATCGGTGTTGATGCCGAGCTTGCGGCCGGTCGATGCGATGTTCAGCGAGTCCCAGAGCGCCGATTCGATCAGCACATCGGTCGTGCCCTCATCGCAGCCCGACGCCTCTCCGCCCATCACGCCGCCGATCGATTCGACGCTCGTTCCGTCGGCGATCACCACCATCGTGTCGTCGAAGGTGTAGCTCTTGCCGTCGAGCGCGGTCAGCGTCTCGCCGGCTTTGGCGTGACGCACCGTGATCGCTCCCTTGACCTTCGCCGCATCGAAGACGTGCAGCGGCCGGCCGCGATCGAAGGTCATGTAGTTGGTGATGTCGACCAGCGCATTGATCGGACGCAGCCCGATGGCCTTGAGGCGCCGCTGCATATAGGCGGGCGACGGGCCGTTCTTGACGCCGCGCACCAGCCGCAGCGCGAAGGCCGGGCACAGCCTGGCGTCGTCCTTCAGAAAATCGAGCTTGACCGTCACCGGGCAGGGAAAGCCGCCCGGCACCGGTGCGATCGGATCGTCCTTCAGCCTGCCGATGCCGACGGCCGCGAGATCGCGCGCGATGCCGTGGATCGAGGTGCCGTCGGGGCGGTTCGGCGTCAGGTTGATCTCGATCACTGCGTCGTCGAGCCCCGCATAGGCGGCGTAGGAGGCGCCGAGCGGCGCGTCGGCCGGCAGCTCGATGATGCCGTCATGGTCGTCGGAGATCTCGAGCTCGGCCTCCGATACCAGCATGCCGTTCGATTCGACGCCGCGGATGACGCCCTTGCCGAGGGTGATCTTCTTGCCCGGAATATAGCTCCCGGGTGGGGAGAATACGCCCATCATGCCGGTCTTCGCATTGGGGGCGCCGCAGACGACCTGCACCGGCGCGCCCTTGCCCGTATCGACGATGCAGACGCGCAGACGGTCGGCATTCGGATGTGGCTTCGCCTCGATGACGCGGGCGATGGTGAAATCCTTGAGCGCCGCCGCCTTGTCCTCGACCGCCTCGACCTCGAGCCCGATGCGCGTCAACGTCTCGACGATCTCATCGAGCGGGGCCGTGGTCTCGATATGGTCCTTCAGCCAGGACAAGGTGAGCTTCATGGCGCAAACCCTTAAGCGTTCATGCCGAGCGCCTGGAGATAAAGATCGAGGATCTCCTCCTCCTCGCGCCGCTCGGCGGCATCGCGCTTACGGATCGCCACGACCTTGCGCAGGATCTTCGTGTCGAAGCCTTGCGACTTCGCCTCGGCGTAGACTTCCTTCACATCGCCGGCGATGGACGCCTTCTCTTCTTCAAGCCGCTCGATGCGCTCGACGAAGGATTTGAGCAGATCGGGGGCGACGGCATCGGACATTTTCGCGGTTCCTGGCGCAAGTTTGCGGAGCGACGCAGTCGCACACCGGAACTGCCGCGGTCAACGCCTCATTCACTGGGCAGGAGGAGCGTGCCCCCTGTGGAGCCAGGCTCGGAATGGCAGGAATGCGGGACGCCGGCCTTGTAGCCGGGATAGCTCCAGCCGCCGCAATTGCCGCAGCCGGCGAGCGCCAGGGCCATTCCCGCCAGCGCGAGAGCGCCGCACAGCTTGCGCGCCGGCCCGCGAAAGCGAGCCTCGCCGGGCATCACGCCTGCCGATGCGGCGCCTTGTGCCTGAGACATCCGAACTGCCTCCACTCTCGAATCGAACCAACGCCCCGCCGGCATCCCGGCCATCGGGGGCGCCAAGACCTATCACGGCAAGCCTTCTATCGTCTTGCAACCGCAATGGGAACAGGCCTGCGCGCCCACAAATGCCAGCTCCGCCTTGCCTAGGCGCGGGCGTCACGCAGCTGGGCAAATTCGAACACCGGACGCGAATGCGAAGGTTCCGCAACAATCGATCACTGCATTCCCTATTATATTTGACATAGCTAAGCTGCCCGCTATGGTCCCCACCACAAGAGAATGGCGACGGGATCAACAGATAATGATGGATAGTGCCGAGCTGGATATTCCAGCCACGGAGTTGACTGTGTTGGATACGGCTCTGCGCCTCAGCAATGACGGAAAGCGAGCCCGCATCATGCTCAGCACCGACAAGGGCCCTGTCACGCTCGACTTGCATCGCGAGGTGCTGGAGCGGCTCGTCTTCCGTTCGGTCAGCGAGCTCGCCGACACGATCGCCTCCGTTCGGGCAAAATCGGGCGGCTGATCACGCAGGTTTCCGGAACGCCGCGCGCCCTCACCTCTCCCCTTGTGGGAGAGGTCGATCCCGAGCGCAGCGAGGGAGCGGGTGAGGGGGGCAGCGCCGGCGCCGGACGGGCCCCGCTAATATACCACCGGCATGACTGTCCCGACCCGGCTTTCGAGGGCTGGAGCTGCCCCCCTCACCCGGAGCCTTCGCTTCGCTACGGCTCCGACCTCTCCCGCAAGGGGAGAGGTGGACGTCGGCGTTCGACAGATCCGTCCATACCGAGAGCGCGCGGCGATCCTGGCGGCCTTCCGCGATTCCGATTACGAAGCGTCCTTGCCGATGCAATCCCGCATCATCGCCCTGGAGCTTCGCTATGGCCTTGCATTTTGCCCCATCCGAATTCGCCGCCAGGCTGGCGCGGCTGCAAGCCGAGATGCAGAGGCAGCGCCTCGACGCCATGTTCCTCTTCGCCCAGGAGAGCATGTATTGGCTCACGGGCTATGACAGTTTCGGCTTCTGCTTCTTCCAATGCCTGGTGGTGCGGGCGGATGGAAGCCTGACCTTGCTGACGCGCTCGGCCGATCTGCGCCAGGCCCGCCAGACATCGCTCATCAAGGATATCCGCATCTGGAAGGATGCGCGCGACGCCGATCCTTCGGTCGATTTGAAGACGCTCGCATCCGAGCTCGACCTTGCGGGCAAGCGCATCGGCGTCGAATACGAAACGCAAGGCCTCACCCATCGCAATGGCAGGCGGCTGGAAGCGGCCTTCGCGGGCTTCGCGCAGCTCGAGGAGGTCTCGACCTTGGTGCCGGCGCTGCGCGCCGTGAAGTCCGCGGCCGAGATCGCTTATGTCAGGCAGGCTGCGGAACTGTCTGACAAGGCGGATGCGGCGGCCATTGCCCTGTTGGGCGCAGGCGCCGAGGAGGGCGACATACTGGGCGCCATGCATGACGCGATCTTCCGCGCCGGCGGCGACTATCCGGCGAACGAGTTCATCATCGGCTCGGGCGCGGACGCCTTGCTGTGCCGCTACAAATCGGGCCGCCGCGAGCTCGACCGCAACGATCAGCTCACCTTGGAATTCGCGGGCGTCTGGCGTCATTATCACGCTGCACTGATGCGCACCCATATCGTGGGCGAGCCGCACAAATTGCACATCCCCTATCACGCGGCGGCGCGCGAGGCGCTTCTCGCCTGCGAGGCGGAGTTGCGGCCGGGCCGCAGCGCCGGCGACGTGTTCGCGGCCCATGCCCGCATCCTCGACCAGCACGGCCTTGGCGCGCATCGGCTGAACGCCTGCGGCTATTCGCTGGGTGCGAAGTTCACGCCCTCCTGGATGGACCCGCCCATGTTCTACGAGGCGAATGACTTCCAGCTCGTTCCCGGCATGACCATGTTCCTGCACATGATCTTGATGGATTCCGACAGCGCGACCGCGATGTGCCTCGGCCGCACCTCGCTGATCGGCGAAAGCGCCAGCGAGCCTGTGAACGGCAAGAGCCTCGACCTCGTCACCCGTTGAAGCTATGCTGTCTTCGACCTGCCGATTCATAAGCGCAGGCGGAGGCGTTGATGATCAGTGTGATATCCGTCCGCGCCTATGCGCGCGGAAGGGGTGCGGTGCATTTCATCAGAGGTCTGTCGATGGCCGCCTGGCTCGCGCCTCTCGCGCTCGCCGGTTGCCAGGATGTCGGGTTCGAGGCCTCGGTGCCGCCCCGCATGGCGCCCGGCGTGCCGATCACGGTCGAGGCGGTGGAAGGCCCGCCCGATGCGGTGCAGAGCGCCCTGACGGCAGCCTTCAGCCAAGCCGCCGCCAATCACCAGGTCACCTTGGTCGATGCCGGCCAGTCGCCGCGTTATCGCCTCAAGGGCTACCTCACGGCCTATACGGCCCCGGACGGCAAGACGGCGCTCGCCTATGTCTGGGACGTGTTCGACTCGGCCAATCGGCGCGCCCAGCGCGTCACCGGCGTCGAGGAGACGAGTGCCGATCCCGCCGATCCCTGGTCGCGTGTCGACGACAGGACGCTGCAGCGCATCGCCTCGAAGAGCATGGACGGCATCGCCGATTTCCTGGCGAGCGCCGGCAGCGCCGCACCCACGACCATGACGGCCAAGCTCTCGCCAGCCATGGTCACGGGCGGGGCGGCCACGGGCGCAGCGGTCGGCGCCGCCGGGAAGCCACTCAGCTTCGCGCCGACGCAGTGAGGTTTTGGGCCCGGAGGCAGGCGAGCCCGTGCGCCAATGATCACTGCGGAAACGACTGAGCCCTATTCGGCGCAGGATGTCCTGACCGATCCGGGAGCGCTTGCCTATCTTTATGATGGCTTGCCGGGCGACGTCCCTCTGTTGCGGAATGTCGTCTCCGAATTGATCCTGCATGTCGCATGGGCTGATAGCTACGGCATCGGGCCGAAGGTTCCACGTATCCGCGATACCCAGGCGGTCGCGGAGAGGTTGAGGCTCGCGCTGGCGGCCCATGCAGGCCCGCTCACGGCGCCGCGAGCGCCGGCGCAACGAAGCTTCGGCACCTGCCGCGATTTCGCGCTGTTGCTGTGCAGCATGTTGAGGCATCGCTCCGTTCGGGCGCGGCTGAGATGCGGATTCGCGACCTATTTCGCCTCTCCGCAATATGCAGACCATTGGATTTGCGAGTATTGGAAGCGGGCCGAAAAACGCTGGGCGATGGCGGATGCCCAGCTCGACCAATTTCATCGCGGTCAGCTTGGCATCGACTTCGACTGCGCCGATCTTCCAAGCGGCAAATTCTACAATGCCGGGGAAGCTTGGATGCTGGCCCGATCCGGTTCGGTCGACCCTGAGCTTTTTGGGCAGGGCGATGCCAGGGGACTATGGTTCATGCGTGTCGATTTGGTGCGCGATCTCCTGGCACTGAACAACCAGGAAATGTCCGCCTGGGACACGTGGCGCGCCGCGACTGAGGCCAGCAAAACCCTGAGCGAGGACGATATCGCCTTATGCGATCGGATCGCGAGCCGGACAGCCCAGGGTGGAGATGAGCGCCCTTCCGATCTCGGCGAATTGGCATCGACGCTTCAAAGCCCACCCTGGGACCGCGGGCGTCCCGCCCGCTCTTAAAGACGGCTTGGCCGGCGCGTGCCGCTGGAAAGAAAGGGCGACCGGGACGGTCGCGGTCCCAGGGCGTTGCGCCATGCTCAGCGGATAAAATGGAGCTTGCGGAACCTTTGGCGAAAGGCCGTGACATCGGCCGCCACGCTCGTCTCATCCTCATTGCCGATCAGGCCCCGGGCGATGAGGGCGGCAAGCTCCGGCATATCGTCCTCCGTCATCCCCCAACGCACGATCTCCGGTGTGCCGAAGCGCAGGCCGTTCATGTCGCCTTCGACCTCGGGGAGGGGCAAGCCGATGCCGCAGGCCAGGATATTGGCGCGACGCAGCTTCTTCGAGGCGGCCTGGCCGCCGCCGAAACGCTCGGCCTCGATGGCGAGTTGATGCGAGGTGGTGAAGCCGCGCTCGCGCGCATGCACCGGCAGGCCGCGCTCGGCGAGGTTTCGGGCGAGCGCCGCGGCGGTCGCGGCCATCTTGGCCGCATAGGCTGCGCCATGCTCCTTCCAATCGAGCAGAGCGAGAGCCAGCGCGGCTGATTTCGCCGCGTCGAAATTGGCGGTCAGCCCCGGATAGGCGATGGCGTCGAGGCGCTTCGCGAGCGCCGCGTCATTGGTCACGATCAGCCCGGAGGGCGGGCCGCCCAGGCTCTTATAGGTGCTCATGGTCATCAGATGCGCGCCCTCGGCGAGAGGCTGCTGCCAAGCCCGCCCGGCGATCGGCCCGGAGAGATGAGCGGCATCGAACAGCACTTTGGCGCCGACCTCGTCGGCGATGGCGCGGATCTCGCGGATGGGGTGCGGGAAGAGGTTCAGGCTGCAGCCGATGGTGATGAGTTTTGGCCGCAGCGCCAGCGCCTGCTCACGCAGCTTCGCCACATCGACCGAATAGGCCTCGGCATCGACCGGCGCCGGGTGGATGTCGAGCCCGTAGAGCCCCGCGGCGCCTGGCGCGTGATGGGTGATGTGGCCGCCGATGCTCGCCGGCGGCGCGATGATGACGTCGCCCGGCTTCGCGGTCGCCATGAAGGCGTAGAGATTGGCCATGGCGCCGGACGCCACCCTGATCTCGGCGAAGCGGGCTCCGAAGACCTCGGCGGCGAGCTCGGCGGCGATGACCTCGACCTTCTCGATCGCTTCGAGCCCCATCTCGTATTTGTCGCCCGGATAGCCGAGCGAGGGGCGCGAGCCGAGACCGGAAGCGAGCGCGGCTTCGGCCCTCGGATTCATCACATTGGTCGCTGGGTTGAGGTTGACGCAATCCTCCTCATGGATGCGGCGATTCTCGGCGATCAGCGCCGCGATCTCGGCATCGGTCGCCGCCGTCTCGCGGCGAGCGGTGCGTGCGGCGATGCCTTGAACATAATCTTCGATCGGGTCGGCGACCCAGTCGCGACGCATCAGCGCGGTCATGAAATCCTCGTCAGTGGTACGCGGCATGGACAATCGGCGATGCCGATGCTCCGACCATCCTCCCTGAATTGACCCTCGTGCGGCAAACGAATACTTCTGTCGCCTTGGCCTAGCTTTTCTATGCCCCTGGGTGTGTTTGGGATTTGCCGATCCAGCCGCCGCGACCCCGCCTGCCGCCCTTGAACGCCTTGCGGGCCTTCGAGGCCGCGGCGCGTCATGAAAGCTTCGCCGCGGCCGCGCAGGAGCTCGGCGTCACCCCTGCGGCAATCGCCCAGCAGGTCAAGTCGCTCGAAGCCTGGATGCGCCAGCCGCTCTTCGAGCGCATGAGCCAGGGATTGCGGCTGACAGCGGCGGCGCGCCAGGCGCTGCCCGCCTTCATGCAGGCCTTCGACGATCTCGGCGCGGCCGTGCAGGGGCTCAGGCGCGCCGCCATGCCCGAGGAGTTGCGCATCGCGGCGCTGCCTTCGGTCGCACAATTATGGCTGCAGCCGCGGCTGCGTGATCTGCGACGGCATTTTCCAAAACTGCAGATATCGGTGACGGCGCTCGAGCAGCCACCGAGCTTCGTGCGCGAGCCCTATGATCTCGCCGTCTTCTATCTGGGCGAGGAGCGGCAAGCCCAAATCGAACGGAACGCCCAAATCGAACGGCCTTCACATGTGGAGCTGCGCCCGCTCGCTGCCGACACGCTGTTTCCGGTCTGCAGCCCCGCCCTCGTCGGGAAGGGCAAGACGCGCCTGCCGCTCGCCTCGCTGTCACGCTTCGTGCTTCTGCATGGGCACCTGGCGCGATCATTGGGCCTTATGGCTCGATTTCGCTGGCGCTGCCGGTATCGACGCGCGCAAGGGACCGAGCTTCTCGCTCTACAGCCTCGCCCTCGAGGCGGCGCTCGATGGGGTGGGCATGCTGATCGGGCGCCGCAGCCTGGTGCAGCCTTTGATCGACAAGAAGCGCCTCATCGCTCCATTCGAGGCGGTGATGCCGGCGCCGACGCGCCTTTATTTGTTGCGGCCCAGGGCGGCGCGGCGCGACGCGACCCTTGACGCGGTCGCCGATTGGCTGTCGGAACCGGCAGCGTCGGATTGAAACCAACGCGCCGTTCGATCGGCCGCTCAGCCAAAGCGCGCGCCGGTCGCCAATCCGGCGGATTTCGCCCATTCGCCCGCCCCGACCTTGCCGCCATCCTGCGGCTTGACGCGCAACGCCTTGATGCGCCCATCGGCGCAGACGACCGTGAAGCCGTCCGCCTCGACCGCGACGACCTCGCCCATCTTGCCGGCGATGCCCTTCGGCGATGTCGCCGGCAGCGGCCGCGCCTCGAAGATCTGCAGCTTGCCGCCAAGGATCTCGGACCAGGCGCCCGGTGCCGGATTGCAGCCGCGGATCAGGTTGTGGATCTGCCGCCAGGGCTTGCCCCAATCGATGCGGGCATTGTCGGCGCCGCAGCGGCCCTCATAGGTCGCTTGCGCCTCGTCCTGCTTCAGCCGCGGAGCCTTGCCGGCCTTGACGAGGTCGACCGCATCCAGCATCGCCTCGACGCCCAGCGAAAACAGGCGGTCGAAATAGACCGAGCCGAGAGAGTCGTCGGCGCCGATCGGCGTCTTCACCTGCAAGAGCACATCGCCGGTGTCGAGCCCGTTATCGGGCCAGAAGACCGACAGGCCGGTCTCGCTGTCGCCGTTGATGATCGGCCAGTTGATGGCGCTCGGTCCGCGATATTTCGGCAGGAGCGAAGGATGATACTGGATCGAGCCATGGGTCGGGATGTTCAGGAACTCTTCCGGCACGAAGAGGGTCACGAAGGCCATCACCTGGAGATCGGGCTCGAGCGCCTTGAACTCCTCCCAAACTTCCGGCTTGCGAAAGGAAGCGGGCTGGAACACCGGCAGCTTAGCGGCGAGCGCCGCCTCCTTGAGAGGATCAGGCTTCGCACCCTCCTTCTCGGGCGCCACATACACCCCGACGATCGTCTCGCCGCGCTTCAGTAGCGCCTCGAGCACCGCCTTGCCGAAAGCCTGCTGGCCGTGAACCACGATGCGCATGCGCCGGAAACCCCTTCTTTTGCCTTGCCCCGATCCTCATCGAGCGCCGGCGCAGATTGCACCGGCACGAGGCTGGCGGACAAGGGCGGGAGGCGTGAGCTCGGAGTCTCAGATCTGCGAGGCAATTCGGTACGACGAGCTAGCCACCGCTCGGAGCGCGGCTGATGGTTTCGTCGGCGAGCTCGAAGTGCATGCTGTCAACTGATCCGCCGGAAAAGCCTGCGCCCCAGTACCAACCATGCTTGTTGAAAAATGGAGCCAGTTGCTGGCAACCGCGATGCGTCTTCGCAACACCTTGCGGCACGGCGGCATCTCCGAAGAACAGATCGATCGCAGTGCCCCAGCTGTGGTTCGAGAACGAGTTGGGATTGTTGCGCTTGTGGCGAACGCAAAGCATGCCGTCATTTTTGACCGCAGCAATCACGTTTGGGATTTGCTCTTCGGCTTCCGTAAATACCGCCTTCAACGACGTGACGGCGATGTCGAGGCCGCTGACCTTGAACGGGCCGACATCCACGCGAGTGACGATCCGCTTCTTGAAAGCGCCGGTCGCGGGACTGCAGGTATCAGTCTTCACACCTGGTACGCCGAACAGATTGAGCATCGTCGCTTCCGAGGCCGAGCTCAGGCCTTGATTGAACGTGTTCGTTGGCGGGATACCGACAACATCGCCGGGCCCGGTCGGAGTAAACGCCAGCGCCGCCAATGCTTTGCGAGGTGCTGCTTTTGCCTTTCGTGGCGCTGCTCTTGCCTTGCCTGGCGCGGCCTTGGCCTTGCGCGACGCTGCCTTGGCCTTGCCCGGCGCTGCTCGGGTCGAACGTAACTTCCTCGGTGATGATGTCATGATTCCCCTCTCCGATGCTTCGATCGTCACTGCAAACCTGACGAAGGTGCGACCAGTCGGATTTGATCGCTAGAGTTGCATGCGAAGCGAGAACGAGCAAGGGCGAGCAAACTCGGTCCGCGTCATAAGTCAGATCCTGCTGCTGGGCGGGACCACTCAGGTCGAGAGCCCGACCTTTTCCAGATGACAGCTGGTGATCCTCCAGGAGCCGTCGGGCTGCTTGGCGAGCGTATAGATTGCGGTCCAGGCTTGGCCGTCGGCGTCCTCGATCGCCAGCGTCTCGGTCAATCCGGATTCGGTCTCGGTGACACCGCTGAAATTGTAGCTCTTCGGCCGGTAGACCGGCTGATAACCGTTGCGCACCATGTTCATGAAGCGGTCGGCATCCTGGAACATCGTCTGCAGCTCCGGCGAGGCGAAGGCGAAGGCCGCCGGCCCGTCATCGCGGCGAAAGGCGTCGATCTGACGCTCGATCACGGCGCGGCTATCAGCGCGGTCGCCGTCCGACAGCGCAAGAGCCGCGAGCGGCATGAGCGTGATGACAAAAGCGAGAAGACCGGCCCGCGCCCTCGTCAAGGCCTTTCCACCGAGCCACATGGCGCTCTCCTTGCGCAAATCGCACCCCCCACTCGTACCGGGAATCATAGAAGGGTGTTACGTGAATTGCTAAGCGCCTATCCCTCCCATGCGGAGCACAGGGGAGGGTGGCGAGCGCAGCGAGCCGGGTGGGGTTCGTCGCCGGAAAAGTCCCCCACCCGTCCGCTCGGCAAGGGCCTCGCTCTCCCCCACTCGCTGCGCTTCGCGGAGGAGGGATAGGCGCCTCGCGATCCACGTAACAGCCTCTTATGATCCCAGATACTAGCTACGCACGGTCGTCCCGCGGGTTTCAGGGCGCGGTTCTCATGATGCACCCAGCGGCGGCAGGCGGGAAGCGCTCGGCGCAGGGCGGGTCTCGAAATCGCCGGTCTCGAAATCGCCTGGCGAATCCGCCATGATGGCGCGATGAACAGCCTTGCGCCTACCCGTGTCGAGCTCTCCGTCGTCATTCCGGTCTTCAACGAGGCCGAGAATCTGGGGCCGCTCGTGGCGCGCCTGTCTCCCGTCCTCGAAAAGGAGACACCCGATTGGGAGATCCTGTTCGTGGATGACGGCAGCCGCGACGCCAGCATGGAGGCGATCCGGCGGCTCAACGCCGGCGAGAGGCGCGTGCGCGCCCTCTCCTTCTCGCGCAATTTCGGCAAGGAGGTGGCGATCGCGGCTGGCCTCGATGCGGCGCAAGGGAACGCCGTGATCATCATGGACGCCGATCTGCAGCATCCTCCCGAGATCATCAGCGAATTCGTGAAGCGCTGGCGCGAGGGCTATGCGGTCGTCTATGCGCAGCGCCAGGGCCGCGCCTATGAGGGGCCGCTCAAGCGCGGCTTCACCAGGCTGTTCTACCAGATCTTCGCACGGCTCGGCGAAACGCAGCTCTTTGAGGAAGCCGGCGATTTCCAGCTCTTCGACCGCCAGGCCGTCGATGCGCTGCGCCTGTTGGGCGAGCGCGCCCGCTTCTCGAAAGGCCTGTATTCCTGGATCGGCTTCAAATCGATCGGCGTGCCCTTCGAGGTCGGCGAGAGGCTGCATGGGCAGAGCCGCTACAACTACCGCAAGCTCCTGCACTTCGCCTGGGACGGCATCGCCTCCTTCACCACCGTGCCCTTGCGCATCTGGACCTATCTCGGCTTCCTCATCTCGCTCGGCGCCATTATCACCGCCATCTATTTCACGCTCGAGGCCCTGTTCGTCGGGGTCAAGACGCCGGGCTTCCCCACCTTGATCATCGCCGTGACCTTGCTCGCCGGAGTGCAGCTGATGTCGCTCGGCATGATCGGGGAATATGTCGGGCGCATCTTCGCCGAGGTGAAGCGCCGCCCGCTCTATATCGTGGCGGAGCGGGTAGGCCTCGCCTCCGCCCCGCGACGCGTGGGGGTTCCGGGAGACTCTGACGCGGACTCATGAGGGACTGCCGATCCGGCAACAGAGCAGAGGGGTCGAGCGACCTATCTCACTCCTCGCCTTGCCGGTCGCGATCCAGGCCTGGGAAGGACAGAGCGGCCTCCTTTGTTGAACCGAACGGCTTCAGCCTGCGACCAATACTGTGGCGAACGAGCTTCCGGCGGACCGAGGAGGGCGACATGTCCGGCTATCGCGATGAGATCGAAGCATCCATTTTCAAGCGGGTGCCGGACGGCTATGTCTTCCGGGCTCCGAATCCATGGGTATTCGGCCGCGCGCGCCATCATCTCGCGAGCGAAGCGCAGAAGGCCGAGATCATGTCGATCATGGTGCCGCGCCGGCCGAAACTCATCCTCGCGGCAGTCATCGTGGCGCTGCTGCTATTTGGTGCCGCGGCCGGCTGGGCGCTGTCCGGCCACGACAATCCGACGACCGGCGACGCGGTCATCATGGTCGCGGTGATCCTGGGGCCGATGTACGTGACCCTCATCGTCTCGGCACGACACAAGATCCACCGGCTCGCGCCGGTGCTTGCCGGCATGCTCCGCACCGAACAGACGATCACCTATGCGGACCGGCGCCAGGCCCTGGCCGGCACAATGTCTTTCCGGCGCATGTTGGCACTCGGCGGGCTTTTGACCTTCTCCAGCCTCATGCAGGTCTTCGTCATCATCTCGAGAAGCCAGCACCAGCCCTTCTTCTGGGACCCGCAATCCATGATGACGGCAGCAGCGGCGATCTGTCTTGGACTCGGGGCCGCACGCTTCTTCACCCTCGCCTACCGCAAATCGCGGCAGGCCAAAACATAGGCAACGGACAGCGGTTTGGGGCGCGGCGGCCCTTACGAGAAGCCGGCCGCGATCGCTAGCGCCACCGCAGCCAGGATGGCGTTGCGCCCGTCGTCATTCGCGGAACTGCCGGTCAGATAGGTGCAGATCAAGAGAGGCGCCCGTCCAGGCGGCCAGGCGATGGCGACATCGTTGGTGGTGCCAAGCGCTCCGGTGCCCGTCTTGTCCCCGACGCGCCAGGTTTTCGGCAGGCCGGCCCGCAGGCGGGCATCGCCGGTCTTGTTGGCGACGAGCCACCCGATCAATCGCTCGCGCGACGAGACCGAAAGTGCCTGACCGAGCGTCAGAGCCTGCAGGGTGGAGAGCATCGCGGAGGGCGTCGTCGTGTCGCGGGGATCGCCGGGCACGGCCGTATTGAGCGACGGCTCGTTGCGGTCGAGCCGGGTCGTGCTGTCGCCGAGCTTGCGCACATAGGCGGTCAATCCGGCAGGGCCGCCGAAGCTCGCGAGCAAAAGATTTGCCGCAGTGTTGTCGCTGAGCGTGATCGCGGCCGCGCAGAGCTCGGCGATCGTCATCCCATCCCCGCCGATATGATCCTTGGTGATGGGAGCATTGCTGAGGATATCCGCGGCTTCGAAGCGGATGCGCCTGTCGAGGCTCTCCTTGCCGGCGTCGACGCGGTCGAGGACCGCCGCGGCCGCGAGCAGCTTGAAGGTGCTGCACATCGGGAAGCGCTCCTCCTGGCGATGGCCTGCTCGCATGCCCGTGCCTGTGTCGAGCATCGCAACTCCGAGCCGGCCGCCGCTCTTGCCTTCGAGCCGCGCGAATTCTTCCGCGAGCTTGCCGGGCACAGCACCCGCCGCCAGCAGCTTGCCCGGTCGTCCGAGCGAGCCGACCCCGACAAGCGTGAGGCCCGCAACTCTCGCAAATCGACGCCTGGTGATCATCCGTCTCTCCTCCGTGACGGGGCGCAAGCACCACAGGGCCCGGCATGTTGACAAACGATGATAAATCGGGCGAGCCATGAGAAAAATTTGGGTCGTCCGCGATGATCAAATCCCATCTCCCCAACTCCTATCTGCCACTGAACGCGTTGCGGGCCTTCGAGGCCTCCGCTCGGCATCTGAGCTTCACCCGGGCCGGGCTGGAGCTCTGCGTGACGCAGGCGGCCGTCAGCCATCAGGTCAAGAGCCTTGAGGAGAATTTGGGTGTGCGGTTGTTCCGCAGGTTGCCGCGCGGCCTTGCCCTGACCGATGAGGGCCAGGCGCTGATGCCGGTTCTGGCCGACACCTTCGGGCGCATCCGCGCCACCTTGGACATGTTCGAGAACGGGCATTTCCGCGAAGTGGTCACCATCGGAAGCGTCACCACATTCGCCACCGGATTTCTGCTGCCGCGGCTGCAGGGTTTCTGCAATGCGCACCCTTATATCGACCTGCGCCTGCTCACCAACAACAACCGGGTCGACATGGCCGGCGAGGGCCTCGACTTCGCCATCAGGTTCGGCGACGGCTCCTGGCACGGCACCGAAGCGATGCATCTCCTGACCGCGCCGCTCTCCCCGCTCTGCGCGCCCATGATCGCGCCGCGATTGCACCGGCCGGCCGATCTCGACGGCGAGGTGCTGCTGCGCTCCTACCGGGCCGATGAATGGACGCGCTGGTTCGCGGCTGCGAACGCCCCCTGCCCGCCGCTCCGGGGGACAGTGTTCGACTCCTCGGTCGCCATGGCCGAGGTCGCGGCCCAGGGCGCGGGCGTAGCGCTCCTGCCGGTCAAGATGTTCGCGCGCGAATTGCAGCAGGGTCGGCTGGTCCGCCCCTTCGACGTCGAGATCGCACTTGGCGATTACTGGTTGACATCGCTCAAATCGAAGCGGCAGAGCGCGGCCATGCAAGCCTTCCGCGACTGGCTGCTGCAGACGGTCTCCGGCGCTGAGGCGCAGGCTTGATGATTGCCGCGAGACACGACTTCGACCCGGATGCGGTGCTCTCGAAGCCGCTCATGGCGCATCTGGCAACCAGCTCTCCCGACGGACCAAGAGAGTCTCCGGTCTGGTTTCTATGGGAGCAAGGCGCGATCTGGCTGATCGGCACCTCGCGTGACAGTTTCCCGAAGCGGCTTCGCCCCGAGCCGCGCTGTGCAATCGGCATCGTCGATTATGACCTTGATCGCGGCCTGCTGCGCCATGTCGGGATACGCGGAGTGGCCGAAATCCAAGATATGGAGCCGTCACGACTAGAGCGTTTACTGCATAACTATCTCGGTCCGGACAGATCAGCCTGGAACGCCTGGTTCATCGAGAAAGTCGTCACGCCACTCGACCTGATGATTTGCGTAACGCCCTCGAGCATCGTCGCCAAGGACGTGTCGTATTTCAAGACAGGGCCCGAACGTGCAAAATCCTAGGGAGGCCTACCGGCTGCTTCCATATGGTCCGCTTGAGTATTCCACAGGCGGGTAGACTGCTTCCGACCCATTGCGGTCATTCGTTGTAGCCGGCCGGCCGAGAATGACCCAAACGTGACCTTGATTAGACGCAAGTACCTCGGCTACTGAACCAACTCGATGTCGCCGGGTTTCCAGCTCTTGTTGAACCAGGGTTCCAGCGGTCCGTACAGACGCAGCAGGACGTTCCAGCCCTTCCCGGGCATCGTTTGAACCCAATTGCCCTCCTGCCCGGCTGGAGCCCTGGGACCAAACCAAACCGTTGCCGAGCCATCCGGGTTTTTCCTTAACTCTGGTCTGGTACTGTCGACACCAGCCAGCTTCTGATCTGTCTCCAGCAAGGAGCGCGTCTGATTGTCATAGACCACGAACGACCAGAATTCCTTTGCCGGGATGGGCGCCGGGAGTGTGATCTTGTAGGTCTTGCCTCCGTCAAAATAGTTTCCTTTGGAGTCCCGGAATGCTCCGGCATACGCGGACCCCGACCCGACTCGCGACATCGACATGGCTGGTGTGATGCCGGTTGCATAGTAGAAGAACAGGTTCCGTGCATCCAACAGGCGTTCAGCACCGCTCAAAAACAGATAGCTGCCGCCGACAAAGGGAGTGATCCACTGCCGGTCTGGATAAATCTTCGCTTGCTCGTCTCGCGGAGCGAAGAGGTTTGCCCGGGCAAAGCCGTTAGCGACCGCGACCGCATCGGTCAGTATGGCTTTCATGCGAGAGTCGGGCGCAAACGGCATGCCTTTCTTGATCCCGATCGCCGCGAATAGACCAACAGTATCGGGGTCAACGAAATCGGCAGGCTCGCTCTGCACGACTCTATTCAGCTCTTCATAGAAGCTGAATGTGTTCGAGCTGATAGTGTTGAACTTCAGACCTGAAGTGTTAACAAACACGGTTGGTGGAGGATCGCCCGCTTCGGTCAATCCATAAAGCGGGTAGACCTTGGTGTTTTCCTTTACGTTACGGACCGCAGCGGCGATGTCGCCGCCCCTAACGAACGCGCGATAAAACACCGCGAGGGTGTTAGTGCGTGGCTTGACGACGAAGTGACCATCGGCCGGCAGGGTGTCGCCGGGGGCACAAGCAGATACTTTCCTCCCTTCCCAGCATCGGGGCCGGTAAGTCCCAAGTCTGTCACCCAGCGAAAATAGGCGTCATCGACCGGCCCCAGGACCCCAGGTGCAACCTGGAGGACCATCGGCCCGCTATTTAGGTCGAGGCACGTGAAAACATAGACCGTGGTAGTATTGGGGGTCAGGAACAGCGACCGCGCATCCATCAAGTCCTCGGTGATACCGAAACCTTGATTTCGTTTGATGCCGACACGGTCGAAACCTTCGCAAAGTGCGTAGACGGACGTTGCTGGCATGCCGGTCAGAAAAGCGTCGATCCCACGCACAAAGTCGATCTGATCGTAAACCATTTGAATGGTTTTCTGATCGGGTACGCCATTACCGAACTTTAGCGTCCCGATGCGCGTCTCGACGCTATCTGGCGTCGTGATGTTGGCTGGAACCTCGGCTGAATATTTTGGCGGGGCGTTCTGCGCCCAAGCGGGAGCATGTGCGAGCAACAGTAAGCATGCGGCAGCGGCGTGACCGGATCTAAGCATGGCCTGAAGTTTCATCTGCGGAGCCTCCTTTGTCGGTATTAGCAGACGTTTTCCCAACCGATGTCGTCGCCCATGATGACAAGGATGTTGGGCTTAATTGCCTCCTGCGCTCTGAACCCTCCGCCTGTCATGACCGCGTATGTGAGCAAAAGCCGACCCGCGAGGCAGCGACACATGTTCGCTCGTTTGTCCATCCCTGTTTCCTCCTTTTGGGCAACGGCTTCGAGTGCGCTTTCGACTACCAATAGCCGTCCTGCCGCGTTGCGGGACGGCCGCCGGGAATTGACCCTCTCGGAAGCCGCTTACGGAACCTTCTCGACATCCGGCATCTTCCAGCTCTTGTCGAAGAGAGCCTTCTCTGGCCCATAGAGGCGGAAGATCAGGAAGAAGCTCCTGCCGGCGGTCGGGACCCAGTTTTTCTCGAAGCCTGGCGGCGCCTTCGGGCCAAAATAGAGGTCCACGGACCCGTCGCTGTTCTGCTTCATCGCCGGCTTGTCGAAGGACGACAGCCCAACCACGTTGTCCGCCGTATCGCATGGCCCGGCGCAGACGAACGCCTTCGACTCCATGTCATAGACGATGGCCGACCAAAAATCCTTTGCCGGCACAACGGCGGGGACACGCAGCCGGTAGGTTGCTTGTCCGTCGAATAGCTGCCCGGCGGAGTCGCGCAGGTCCATCAGATAGAAGGTGCCGCCACCCAGCTTTTTCGGAGCGAATGTCGCCCAGTAAAAGAGGCCCGCACGCGCATCGATCCAGAGCGCGTCGTCCGTCTCGAAGGTGAAGCCGTTTGCCACCCGTATCGTCCCCAACGACGGTCCTCCCCACTGGCTTCCAGGCCACCAGGGCGATAGAGCGCGGTTGGGAGTCTCGAAATAGTTCTGCATGATCCGCCGCGCATCGACCAACGCTGCGTCGAGCGCCTTCTGCATCTTCGCGTCGGGCTTGAACGGTTTGCCGCGCACGATGCCGATCGATGCCAACATGCCCATCATCACCTTGTCGCGTTCGCGCACCGGCTCTTCGTTGACCATCGCGGCCAACTCGTGGAACCAGCTAGCGTCATAGGCCGGAAGCGAATGGAGAGGCTTAGCGTAGCCATCGACAAATCGCGTCGGCTTCGGGGCCGCGGCGTCCGCCAGCGGATAGACCTTCATCTCCTGGGCGTAGGCGTGGGCCTCCTCAGCCGTGCCGCCGTTTGCCGGCACCGGACGAAGGGCCCCGGCAACGACGTAGCCCTCCATCCGAACCGGAAGGTAGCCGTCCGGAATCGGTTCCGAGTATCCAGGGGGCAGGAACAGGTATTTGGCGCCGCGCCCTTCGTCCTCCCCCGACGGGCCAACATCGACAATGGGTGCCTGCCAGTTGTCCACGAAACTGCCGAACAGCTGCGCTTTTGCGCCCTCTGGCGGGATTTCGACCACCACCGGCCCCTGCCGCAGGTTCAGCATGGTCAGCACGTATGGCACTTGGTTGTTTGCCGTCAGCAGCTCTTGCTTGGGTATCGCGGGCTTGCTGAACAGGACCACGTCGTTCCAGGTGATGCCATAGTCCTTGAATGCAGCCTCCTGGAACTCGCGGATGCTGATCGCCGGCATCGACCAGATGACCGCCTCGATGCCGCGCTGGTATGCGAGCTGCGACTCCAGATCGGTGGCCTGCGACTTGGCACCCCCAACACAACCAATACTAAGGGCGATACACAAACCGGCGCCCCTCAGCGCCGACATTATCACGCCTCCCATAGCACGCTCCCTGATTGTTACAGATCGACGCCTTTCAGGTTATGCCTTTCGATGCTCCGGCCGACATTGTCCTTAGGTGCAGGATGTCGGCGCGGTGCCCGGCGATATTGCCCTCAGGTCCAAGGCAAGCCTACCCGTTGACATCATCCTCGAACAGAAATCGCTTCCGGCGCGTGGACACGCCTCCGGAAGGTCCGCTTCCCACCCGAACCCGACGTTGAGTGAACAGCCTTCAATCAATCACCATCGAGGGTGCCCGAACGGTCAGCCCACACCCTGGATATTGAGAGGCATGTCGCTGTTCATGAGCGACGCGCCTCCGTCGGCGTAGATCGTCTGGCCGGTAATGAAGCTGGCCTCGTCGGCGCACAGGAGTGCCACGGCATTGCCTATGTCAGCAGGTGTGCCCATGCGGCAGAATGGTGTCCAGCCGCTCTCATTCCAGGCCTTAATCCCATTGTACACTGGTTCTGGCAGCGCGTTTATGATGCTGTCGTCAATAAGATTTGGACTCACCGCATTTACGGTGATCCCTTTCTTCGCCAGCGCGACCGCGAAGTAGCGAACGGTCGATTCCATCGCCGCCTTGCCGCCGCCCATTGCGATCCAGGCCTGCCAACTTCCCGTGCGACTGCCCAACGCGTAAGTGATGCCGATGATTCGGCCGCCCTTCGGCATCAGCGGAACGCACTCCTGGCAGGCGACCGCCATCGCCACCGACGCAGAATCGAATGCTTGACGGAACCCCTCCGGCGTCGCCTCCATCGGCGGCGCGAGCCACGCGCCCGGATTCGGACGCGCGTTGTGGACGAAGATGTCAAGCGATCCGTCGAATTCACCCTTGACCTCGACAAACATCCGTTTGACTTCCTCGGGTTTACCGACATCACCCTTGACAAGGATGGCTTCCGCCCCGCGATCCTTGGTCTTCTTGGCAGTATCGTTTGCGGCGTCGTCGTTCGAGAGATAGTTGATCGCGATCCTCTTGATGCCGCTCTCGGCGAGCTTGAGGACAATCCCCCGACCGATGCCACGAGAGCCTCCGGTGACAAACGCCGTCTTCCACATGAGCTGCTGCATATGCACCTCCCACTTGTTCCTGCGCCAATCGCGGCGGAGTCAGTCTTATGGGACGTTTATTGTCCTGCCCGCCGACGGCGTCCAGCTGGCACTGCTAGAATGAGCCTACACCACCTGCCCGTATACGCGGAAGAGGCGGGGCGTGATGTCGGGTTATGGCGCTCACTGCTCATTCGGCCGGGCTGAGCGGATGACGGCTTCCCACCAAATCTGCCGTTGGTTTCATGTGGTCGGATCGCGCTCGTCTCCCATGCGAAGCGATCCGGTCCTCTATAATCCCCCAGTCACACCTCGGTTTGCTCCGCCAGTTCCAAAGCGTCGTCGACCTCAATGCCGAGATATCGCACGGTACTCTCGAGCTTGGTGTGACCCAACAGAAGCTGAACTGCACGCAGGTTCTTGGTCCGACGGTAGATCAGCGATGCCTTTGTCCGGCGCATCGAGTGTGTTCCGTAGCCGGCAGGATCGAGCCCGATCTCCTCGACCCAAGCATCAACAATGCGGGCGTACTGCCGCGTGCCGAGGTGAAGCGATTCACGGAGGCGACTTGGGAACAGGTAATCCTCCGCACGCAAACCTGCGTCCTTGATCCAAGCGGTCACAGCCTCCCGCGTGGGCTCGGTGATCTCGAACTGAACCGGCCGAGAGGTCTTTTGTTGCATCACGACGGCCCGTGCGACGACATGGTCGCCGTGGCAAATGTCGCGGACCTTCAGCCCGACGAGATCGCAGGCGCGCAGCTTACTGTCGATTCCAAGGTCGAATAACGCGAGATCTCGCGCTCGGTGACAGAGTTGGAGCCTGATGCGGATCGCCCAGATCTCCTTCAGCTTGAGCGGAGCCTTCTGGCCAACCAGCTTGCCCTTGTTCCACGGTGCCGGGTCGGCGCGAACAGCTGCTTCGTCCATGATGAACTCCTTTGTTTGAAGGAGCCGGACTTTGCGCTTGCAGACGCCGTAGCCGATCGCAATCCCCTCGCTCGCCACATTCGGAGCTTGGCCGCCGTCCAACGGCCGGAGTCGACCCATGGACTAAACCGCTCGCGCGGTAAGGTTTCCCCGCCGGGAGCGCGGGCGAGGCTCATTGGATGTCGGCATAACGGGCTCTCCCGTCCTGTCTCAAGATCATGGGGTTTTTAAACCTCGTGTGAGACAGGAGCTATCGCCATGACCGACAAGGCCATCAGCCCATTGCGCCAGCGCATGATCGAAGACATGACGGCTCGTCATTTCGCGGAGAAGGTCCAGAAGGACTACATCCGTTACGTCAAAAACTTCGCAGCTTTCCTCGGCCGCTCGCCCGATGCCGCCACCAGCGAGGATCTTCGTCTGTTTCAATTGCACATGACGAAGACCCATGTGAGCCCGGGGAGCATCAATGCCGCGATCGTCGCGCTCCGGTTCTTTTTCAAGGTGACGCTCGAACGGGACGATCTGGTCCGGCGTCTGACGTTGGTGCGCGAACCGCGCAGGGCGCCGATCGTGTTGAGCCCCGAGGAAGTGGCGCGACTTCTGGAGGCCGCCCCCGGCGTCAAATACAAGGCGGCGCTCAGCGTGGCTTATGGGGCCGGTTTGCGCGTGTCCGAGGTCGTCGCGTTGAAGGTGTCCGATATCGACAGCAAGCGCATGACGCTCCGCGTTGAGCAAGGCAAGGGCGACAAGGATCGCTATGTCATGCTCTCGCCGCAACTGCTTGAGTTACTGCGCGACTGGTGGCATGTGGCGCGCCCACGGGCTTGGCTGTTCCCTGGGCTCGATCCGGTCAACCCAATGTCCGCCCGGCAGCTCCGTCGCGCCGTTTTCGCTGCGGCGCAGACGGCGGGAATCGCCAAGCGCGTGTCGCCCCACACGCTGCGGCATAGCTTCGCCACGCATTTGCTCGAACAGAATGTCGATATCAGGGTGATCCAGGTTCTGCTCGGACACGCCAAGCTCGATACGACCGCGCTCTATACGCGTGTCGCCGTCAACACGATCCGCGACGTAACGAGCCCCCTGGAGCGGCTCAGCTTGAACTTAGCCAAGAACCCGACCAAGCACGAAGCGCCCGCATGACGCCCGCTTCCCGTGCCGCGTCCCGTCCTGGAGGTCGCGGATATCTTCCGCGCCCACGGCCAGGCTTGGCGTGAGGCCAACGCCGGCCATGTGAGTCTTGGCCAATTGAAAGTGATGGCGGCGATCGAGAACTGCCGCACGGCGGCGCTCGGCGGTCATGTCGCGCGTTGCGAGGATTGCGCTCACACGATCATCGCTTACAACTCGTGTCGTAACCGTCATTGTCCGAAGTGTCAGGGCGCGGCGGCCAGAACGTGGCTCGCCGAGCGCGAAGTCGAACTCTTGCCCGTTGCCTATTATCACCTCGTGTTCACGCTGCCGGCCGCCGTCGCCGACATCGCCTATCAGAACAAGGCGACGGTCTATGACATTCTGTTCAAGGTGTCGTCCGAAACGCTGATCACGATCGCGGCCGATCCAAAACACTTGGGCGCGCGCGTCGGCGCCGTATCCGTTCTCCACACCTGGGGATCGGCGCTCACGCATCATCCGCACATTCACATGATCGCGCCGGGGGGCGGCCTCTCGCTGGATGGTCTGCGGTGGGTCGCCTGCCGGCCCGGCTTCTTTCTGCCGGTGCGGGTTCTTTCTCGGCTGTTCCGTCGTCTCTTCCTCGAAAAGCTCATGGCCGCGTTCGACGCCGGCCGCCTGCAGTTTTTTGGCGCCCACGCCGACCTTTCGGCGCGCGCTGCATTCACGGCCTTTCTGGCGCCGTTGCGCACGGTGGAATGGGTTGTCTACGCCAAGCGACCCTTTGGCGGACCCGAGGCCGTGCTGGCTTATCTCTCCCGCTACACACATCGCGTCGCCATATCCAACGCCCGGCTGACCGCGCTCCAAGAGGGCGCCGTTGCGTTCAAATGGAAAGACTATCGGATCAAGGGGCGTGATCGCCACAAGACGATGAGGCTCGCCGTCCCAGAGTTCATCCGCCGCTTTCTCATTCACGTCCTGCCGAGCGGCTTCCACCGCATTCGCCATTGCGGCCTATTCGCCAGCGGCGTCCGCGCGCACAATATTGCCCTCGCGCGCCGGTTGCTCGCGGTTGCCGCGCAGGCCCGTCAAGACGGCGGCGTCAATGACCCCGGCGACGCCGATCCGCCCACCCCTTCGCGTCCATGCCCATGCTGCGGTGGCCGCATGATCATCATCGAGACCTTCGAACGCGCAGGCGCTCAGCGCCCCGCTTCGCACAGCCAGATCAGGATCGACACATCATGATCGAGATCGAGTCGCCCGCCGCGTCGCAACGCCGCCCGTTCTCACCGCTGGCCGCTCGCCAGCGTCGACGCGCTTTGCTCGATAATGCTCTGCGTTCCCCATCCAAGCGCCCTCGGCGCCCCGAACCTGATCCCTCCAGCGGCAAGAGACGCGCCCTTCGACCCTCCAATCCGACAAGAGTGCGCTCGATCTTCCTTTCGAGCGCGCGACACCGACAGCCCACGATCCTCAAATCCCCATAGACCGCGCTCGCCACGTCGGCGCTTCCATCACGCGGTTTCCTCCTTGGGAGGCTTTCAAACGCCGGCCTCAACCGCGCGTGACGCAGCGCCTGTGCCAGAGGCCAGCGTCCGAAACCCTTCACCTTTCCGGTCGTTCGGCGCGGAGGAGGAAGAGTGGCCTTTGGGTCATTCCGGACGTGACCCAATTCACACAACGTCCGGCGTGCAATATGCTATGCATCTAACGGCGCAAAGCGTGGTCCAGCCTCCAGGAGGCAGATGAGACGACGCGAATTCATCACGCTTGTCGGCGGTGCGGCGGTCGCATGGCCGCTCGCAGGGGGCGCGCAGCGCGCAGCGATGCCGGTGATCGGTGCCCTTGGGAGCGGGTCAGCCAACGGGCACGTGCCCATGGTGGCCGCATTCCGCCAGGGCCTCAAGGAAACCGGGTACGTCGAGGGCCAGAACATTGTGATCGAATACCGTTGGGCGGAGGGTCAATACGATCGACTCTCGTTACTAGCGGCTGATCTGGTTCGCCATCAGGTGGCCCTGATAGCCGTGCTCGGCGGCGCTCGCGGCCAAAGCAGCCACCAAGACGGTTCCAATCGTCTTTGTCATCGGCGTCGACCCGGTCGAATCAGGGCTCGTCGTCAGCCTCAACCGGCCGGGCGGCAACATCACGGGCGTGAGCCTTTTCTCCGGCGAGCTTGAGGCGAAGCGGCTGGAGGTGCTGCACGAACTGATCCCTGCGGCCGCTGTGATTGCCATGCTCGTGAACCCGAATTTTCCGGGCAGCGACACCCAGTTGAGAGACGCGCAGAAGGCTGCGAGCACGCTCGGACTACAACTCCATGCCTTGAGTGCCAGCAGCGAAAGCGACTTCGACACCGCCTTTGCGACCCTTGTCCAACTGCCGGCCGGCGCACTGGTCGTCGGCGCCGACGCGTTCTTCCTCGGTCAACGCGATCAAATCGTGGCGCTCGCGGCGCGCCATGCAGTTCCCACAATTTACGCTCAGCGCGAGTTCGCGGCGGCTGGCGGCCTAGTGAGCTATGGAACCGTTCTTGCTGACGCATTTCGTCAACAGGGCATGTACGTTGGCCGAATTCTCAAGGGGGAAAAGCCGGCCGACCTACCGGTCCAGCAATCCACGAAAGTCGAGCTGATCATAAACCTCAAGACCGCCAAGGCTCTCGGCCTTAACATTCCGCCGTCGATCCTCGCCCGCGCCGACGATGTGATCGAATGAAGCGCCGCGAGTTCATTTCGGTTTGATGGTGCTGCCGATCAGAAATTGAATTGGCCGGGATGGGCTGCCCCTGGCGCATCAGCTCCATTGAGACCGCTCCGGCGAATGGCGGCTTCCCACCCATTGCTGACTTTGGCCGTGGCGCATCAATCTCGATTTTAGCACCGCCTTGTCGTGTCCAGACTGGAGCCCGCGCCGGGCGCTCGATGCCGGTGCCTGAGTGCACGCCGAGCCCGTTATTTCGCCTCCCGCACTGTCAGCGGCTCAGTCGAGGACGAGCGAGGTGATGGCGCAGCCGCGCGACAGGAGCTCGCGCTCCGTCAATTGCGGAAACACCGCTGCGTAGCGGCGGATCAACGCGCCCTCGAGCGCCTCGACCGTGCGCAGCGACGGCAGGGAATGCGCGAAGCAGTGTGGCGGCACCTCATCGATAGGCACGCGTTGCAGCACCGCCTCGCAGCGCCCCGCATGATGGCGCCCGACATCGACGAGCGGCAGAACCTCGCGCCCCGTCGCGTCACGGCGACCGGGCCGTAGGATCGGAAGAATCGCATAACGCTTGCCGACTTCATTCAGCGTGACTTCGAGATTGAAATGCACGAAGCGGCCGCGCAGCTCTTCGAGCTCGTCATAGTCGCGCTCATGCAGCCTGATCAGCGCGTCGACCTGGAAGCGCGCGCGCAGCGCATCGACGCGCACGACCTCTTCGACACCGCGCGTCATGACGGCGATCAGGGACCGATCCGAGAACGCCAATCGAGCCTGCGACATTGCAAATCTCGCGAACAAAAAGGGCGCATTCTTGCGCGGTTTCGGCAGGCGCACATCGCCCACGAGGCGCAGCGGCGACATCCCGGTCAACTGCGCCAATCGGGCCTGGAAAAACAAGAGGGCGTTTTCGCAGCCGGAAATTGCGGCAAATCAGCTCAAAGCGACGAGCAACATGCTCACGAAACATGCAGTGAGCGCATATGTCTAAAGTGATCTTAACTTAGCCATGCAATTTTGAGACGTCGCCATGTCGGGACGCTTCTTCTCTTGCGGCGCAAAATCACTACGTTGCACTGCAACAAGCGAGGGACGTCCGGGACGCATTCCATCACCTCTCAATGGAGTGAGACCCATGACTGCTGCATCCGTCACCGCCGATCTCGGCGAAACTCGGCGCGTCGCCGCACCGGCCGTCCAGAAGCAAGGTTTCTGGAAGCGCCTGAACAACGCCATCATCCAGTCCCGCATTCGCCAGGCCGAGCGCGAGATCGCCGTTTATCTCGAGCTGAATGGCGGCCGCTTCACCGACCAGATGGAGCGCCGCATTCTCGACCGGGTCGCCGGCATCGACCGTCGCGGCTTGGGCGTCTGAAGGTTTGGGCGTCTGAAGGAAGGCGCGAGCCGCCCGCCCCCGCACGGATCTATCCTCGTAACAGATTGATCCTTTGTACTTGTCACGGGCGCGCCATCACGGCGCGCCCTTTGGCGTGTTCAAGGCAAATTCTTGTTTAGACTGATGAATTGTTCAGCGCGTTACTTATTCATCGCTTGGCGGATCACGCCGATGATGGCCATCAAAATGCCCCCGCCTACGCCGCCGCCGGCAATCTGACCGATGATGGCCCCGATATCGAGCCCGCCGCCAGCCGCGCCGCCGAGTGCCGGCACCAATGCCGACAGGATTTGTCCGCCGACGCCGCCGCCGACAATGCCGGCGATGGAGTTGCCAGCCGTGCCAAGGCTGAGATTCTTCGCCGCCGCTCCAACGATATTTCCGCCGACCGCCCCACTTATGAGCTGGATGATCAAGGGAATCCAATTCATGACCAAGCCTCTCTTGTTGCCTCCAATGCCTCTGCGGGCACGTTGCAACCCGCAGGTCGGCGATTCGAGTCTAACAGGCTTTGCAACCGCTGGATAGCAAAGGGAAAGCGCGCGCATTGCGCCTCGCCGCAGGTGAGCCATGCAGCCCCGTGCGGGCGGATGCAGCACCTTGCCGATAAGGATCATTCGGTCTCAACTGCCGGCCGCGCCGCAAGCTATGCGGGCGCTCACATCAGGGAAGAACGCCAATGTCATTGTCGATGCACCACGCCTCGGTTGCCGTTTTCAAACAGTCGCTGCGCGCCCTCTCGGCCGTCCTGGACAAGGCCGAGGCGCATGCCACGGCCCGCAAGATCGAGCCAGCGGCATTGCTCGGCGCTCGCCTCTTCCCGGACATGTTTCCCTTCAGCCGCCAGGTGCAGCTGACCTGCGACTTCGCCAAGAATTGCTGCGCCAGGCTCTCGGGCGTCGAGGCGCCGAAATTCGAGGACAAGGAAGCAAGCTTCGCCGAGCTCAAGGAGCGCATCGCCGCGACGCTGGCCTTTGTCGACGGTGTCAAGGCCGACCAGATCGACGGCACGCACGATAAGGACATCACCTTGAAGATCGCCGGCACCGACATGCATCTCAAGGGACGCGACTATCTGACGTTCTTCGCGCTGCCGAACTTCTATTTCCACGCCACCACCGCCTACGACCTGTTGCGCCATAATGGCGTCGAGCTCGGCAAGCGCGACTTCATGGGCATCAATTGAGCCGCGCCTGAAGTTTGGCCTGCGAGGGTCTTGATCTGCGAGAGTCTTGATCTGCGAGAGTCTTGATCTGCGAGAGTCTTGGCCCGCGAGAGTCTTGGCGTGTGCGAGAGAGTGTTTGAACCAGGGTGCCGCCTTGCGAAGGCGACGTTTCTCGGCGAAATGAGGGCCATGATCAGCATGGCCCACCCTTCGTTCCGCCAACCCCTCAACGACGATCGCTTGCCGGCAGGCGCATCACCGCAATGAGCCTCGCATCGGAGGCGCCGCCAGCGCCCGCTCGCTTCGTCGCGCTCGATGCGGCGCGCGGCGCGGCGCTGGTGGCCATGGTCGTCTTCCACTGCGCTTTCGATCTCGACAGCCTCGGCCTTGCGGAGCTCGGCGTCGACACTACGCCGTCATGGCGCTGGTTCGCGCGGCTGATCGCCGGCAGCTTCCTGGCGCTCGCCGGCGTCAGCATGGTGGTCGCCCATCGCCGGAGGATCCGCTGGGACGCCTATTTCAGGCGGCTCGCGATCCTCGCCGGCGCAGCGGCGCTCGTCACGCTCGCGACCTGGTATGGAATGCCGCGCAAATTCATCTTCTTCGGCATCCTGCATATGATCGTGGTGGCGAGCCTGATCGGCCTCGTCTTCCTGCGCGCCCCATGGCCTGTCACGCTTGCCGCCGCGCTCCTCGCCTTGCTGGTTCCAAGCCTGCTCGCCTCAAGCCTGCTTGAGCCAAGCCTGCTCGCACAAGGTGATGTCGCTTGGCCCTGGCTCGACGCGCCATGGTTGCGCTGGCTCGGCCTCGGAACGACCTTGCCGGCGACGCTCGATTACGAGCCGGTCTTCCCCTGGCTCTTCCCCTTCCTCCTCGGAATGGCGGCAGCCCGGCTCGCTCTGCCACGCTTCGCAGCGAGTGCCGCGGCAAGCTGGCAGCCTCTTGCCTTTCTGCCGCGCGCGCTGGCTTTCGCAGGGCGGCACAGCCTCGCCATCTACCTCATCCACCAGCCCGTGATGTTCGGGACCCTCTCCGTCGTGGCGCAGCTCACGGTGAACGCAAGCGCCGTGCCGGACGAGGATCGCCCTTTCATCGAGGCCTGCCGGACGACATGTCTGGCGCGTGGCGGCGATGGGCGCGGCTGCGTCGCTTATTGCGGCTGCACGGCGAGCGAATTGAAGAAGGCCGGGCTCTGGATGAGCGTGCTCGCGGATCGCCTGACGCCGGAAGAGCGCCAACGCCTCGGCGTGGCGATGCAGGTCTGCGCCAGGACTGGATCCGGCGGCAATCAGCCCTAGACGAGCTCGCCGCCGTCACGAGAATGCCGCCTCACTGCACGACGCGCGAGGGATAGCCGGCATTGGTGGTCGCCGCGATGAGCGCCGGCACTTCGGTGCGGCTGTCGTCGAAGCGGATCTTGGCGATCGCTGCGCCCTCTGCCTCCGATATCTGCACATCGAGCACGCCGGATAAGCGGGTGAGAGAGCGTTTCACGATGGGGCCGCAGAGCTCGCAGGTCGCGTTGGCGACGGTGAGCGTCACGGCGCGTTCTGCAGCAAAGGTCGCAGCCGATGAGAACAGAACGGCGGTCAGGGCGACGAGGGGCAAGAGCTTCATCGGTCATCTCCTTGTTTGTCAGGCGTCGAGGAAGAAGCGGGCGACGTAGGGGAAGCCGACCGCAATGATGATCAGAATGGTCGCGGTCCACAGCCCGAGCTTCGCGATCCGGTTGGACGACGGGCGGGCGCAATAGGAGCCCTCGACGCAATCGACCGTCTTCGATTTGCGGTAGACGGCAAAGCAGCCGCCGCAGAGGCAGGCGACGGCGATCCCGACGAAGACCGGCTGATATGGCTTCAAGGCGGTCAAATTGCCGATCCATGCCCCGCTGACGCCAGCGAAAAACAATGCGAACGGCACCACGCAACAGGTGGCCGCGCCCAGCGCCGCCAGGATGCCGCCGGCCGACAGGAGGGCTGCGCCGTCCAAATGCCTCTGCGGCGGCGTCGGGGCCGTGTCCGGCAGGACCGTGGTGTTGTCTCGCAGCCTCATTGAGCACGTTCCCGCAATTGGTCTATGGTGACCCTGAGGCCTGTAGCGACTACAGGGTCAAGCGCGAGCTTTTCACGGGTTGGTGAGGTCAGCGATGCAGATGACCGAAGAGCTTTCCATCGGGGCTCTGTCGGAGCGCAGCGGCGTGAACATCGAGACGATCCGCTACTACGAGAAGATCGGTGTCATGCCCTCACCCGCACGCAGCGCCGGCGGCTATCGCATCTACCGGGCTGAGCATGTGAGGCGGTTGCATTTCATCCGGCGCGGGCGGGAACTCGGATTCAGCCTCGACGAGCTGCGGGAGCTGCTGCGCCTTGTCGACGGACATGCCTATACTTGCGGCGAAGTGCATGCGCTCACCGTCGAGCATCTCACGGCTATTCGTCAGAAGATCGTTGACCTGCGACGCCTGGAGCGGGTGATGTCGGACATGGCTGCGCAATGCACAGGCGATCAAGTTCCGGAGTGCCCGATCATCGATGCGCTGTTCGAGATGCGGCCGGTCGTCGGCCAAGCACGCCGCCGCAAGGCTCGCGCGGCGAAAGGCGCCTCAGCCGCATGAATTCGCGACGCTGGCGAATGGCGAATGGCAATGACTGGAATGGAAGCAGGGCCAGGATTCCAGACATCCATTCCCTATTCCCTATTCGCTATTCGCTACTCGCCGGCGAGAGCGTTTCAGACGGGTAGGAACAGCCTGTTGGTCGCGCCGTAATCAGCCGTCGCAACGAACATCTCGTCGGCCCTGCCCGAGAGGAAGTCATCGGTGAGCTTGCTGGTGCGCGCCAGCACGGCCTGGGCGATTGCGGACCCAGCGCTCAGGCGCCGGACGCCATGTGCTCGAAGCTGGTCGTTCGTCGGCAACCCCGGCACCAGCATGATGTTGAGCGGGAGCGGGGCGATCGCGCTCGCGATCGCAGCGATGGTGGGTCCGTCGGCGAGGATCGGCACGAACAGGCAATCGCAACCGGCCGATCTGTAAAGGCGGGCGCGTCGCATCACCTCCTCAGCGGCGGCATCGCCGGCTGCGAGACCGCGCAGATAGACATCGGTGCGGGCGTTGACGAACAGGTCGATGCCCGCGCTCGCGGCGCTTCGCCTCGCCGCCTCGATCTTGGCGCATAACAGCTCCGGCGAACCGCCGCCATCCTCGATATTGATGCCGACGGCTCCGGCATCGATGACGCTGGCGACCATTCGCTCCACCGTGGTCGAGTCATCCGAATAGCCGCTTTCGATATCGACGGTGAGCGGCACGCGAATGACGCGGGCGATCTCGCGAATGGCGTCGAGATGGTGCTCGCGTGGCAGGACGTCACCGTCCGGATACCCTCGTGACCAGGCGAGCCCCGCGCTGGTCGTCGCGATCGCCTTCGCGCCCCGGCTCTCGATCAATCGGGCGCTGCCGGCATCCCAGGCATTGGCAAGCAAGAGAATGTCGGGGCCGTCGTGAAGGCTCCTGAAGGTCCGGTCCAAGGTCATGATCGAGCTCCGTGTCGGATGGAAAGCCGAATGCTTGCCGGTCGGCTGCGCAGCCGACACTAATCGGCAGCGTCAATGAAAGTCGAATGACGGTTGTGCCGAAGCGAGCGACGCCATCGATAGGTCCTCCTGTGCTTCGGCGTTTCGGACGCGGTGGATTAGATATCTAACGAAACAGACAGGTCTGTAGCGTAGATACAGATCGGTAGCGTGTCAACAGGTCAACTGCTAGGCTGCGTCTCGAGCGCCATGATGAGATCACGCGCCTATCGAGGAATACCCGTGAGCAAAAGCGCAGCGGCCGCAACCTCGGATGCCGGGAGACCCGGAGCTGTCAGCGTGCGTGACCGCATCCTGGAAGCGGCGGCGGCTCTGTTTTATCAGGAAGGCCCCAGAGCGGTCGGCGTCGATCTCGTCGTTGAACGGTCCGGCGTTGCCAAGACGAGCCTCTACAGGCACTTCGCCACCAAGGACGACCTCATCGCCGCCGTGCTCGAGCAAGATGACGCGAACTACTGGAAGGGCTGGGACGAAATCGCGGGCCACGAAAGTGACGCGCGAGTGGAGCTCGAGTCACATCTCAAGAGCATTGCCGACCATATAGCCGAACCGAGATACCGGGGCTGCTCCTTCCTCAATGTGGCAACCACCTTCGCGGCGCCCGGACACCCGGCTCGCAAGGTTGCGGCCAGGCACAAGACCGAATTGCGCAACCGGTTGAGCAGGCTGGCGAAGCGCATGGGTATCCGCCGGCCCGACGAACTGGCGGACCAGCTCGTGCTCCTGATCGACGGGGCCTATGTGAACGGCCAGCTGCTTGGAGAAATGGGACCGACGCGCGCGCTCGTCGCAGCGGCTTTCACTCTGGTTTCGGCAGCGAGCCGCGGCCCGGTCTAAAGCACGGCAGGAGCAATGGTCTCTTCCGCCACCTGTTCTTGACCTGTATTATCAGGTGAAATGCGGCTTGAGGCTGGGCTCGACACCCCTATCCTCGCCGCCTTCCGCCTCGGCGCCGTGGCTCTTCGGCGAGACCGCGTTTGAAGCTGACGCCGAGACGCGCCTCGAGATGTGGGAAGGCGTCGCTCGCATGCGGGATCGCCATCGCTTCGACGAAATGAGCCTGGAAGGCCGGCTCGATCGCCGTCTCCACCTTCTCGATACGCTGCACCACCTCGCCGATCTCCCGGCGCGAGCCTGCATTCAACAAGGCGATGCGCGCTCCGGTGCCTGCAGCATTGCCGGCAGACGACACCTTGTCGAGAGGGCAATCGGGAATGAGGCCGAGCGCCATCGCATAGAGCGGATCGATGTGGCTGCCGAAGGCGCCCGCGAGCGTGATGCGGTCGACATGCGTCACGCCATAGCGCTCCATCAACAGCTTGACGCCGGCATAGAGCGCCGCCTTGGCGAGCTGGATGGCGCGGATATCGCCTTGCGTAATGGCGATCCTCGGCTCCCCCTCGGAGATCACATAGGCGAAGGTGCGGCCATCGGCGACGATGCGCGAGGTGCGAGCCGCCATCTCGCCGTCGATGATGCCGTCCGGGCGCAGGATGCCGGCGATCGCCATCTCGGCCACCGCCTCGATGATGCCCGAGCCGCAAATGCCGGTGGCGCCGGCGCGCCCGGAAGCAGCTGCGAAGCCCTCCTCATGCGACCATAATTCGCTGCCGATCACCTTGAAGCGCGGCTCGAGCGTGTCCCGGTCGATGCGCAGGCGCTCGATGGCGCCGGGTGCCGCGCGCTGCCCGCAGCTGATCTGCGCCCCCTCGAAGGCGGGACCGGTCGGCGAGGAGCAGGCGAGCAGGCGAGTGCGGTTGCCGAGCACGATCTCGGCATTGGTGCCGACATCGACGATGAGGCGGAGCTCGTCGCCGAGATAAGGCCCCTCGCACAAGACCACGGCGGCCGCATCCGCGCCCACATGGCCGCCGATGCAGGGCAAGGCGTGCGCATAAGCGCCGGGTGCGATCGACAGGCCGATCTCGCGCGCCGGCGCATCGAAGCCGGCATCGATGGTGAGCGCAAAGGGCGCCATGCCGAGCTCGGTCGGATCGAGGCCGAGCGCCAGATGATGCATGATCGGATTGCCGGCGAGCGTGACCTCGACGATATCGGTGAGCGCGACCTTGGCCTCTTTCGCGGTCTCTTCGGCGAGCCCCGCCAGAGCCTCGTGGATGGCGAGCGTCAACTCGCGATCGCCGCCCGGATGCATCATGATGTAGGAGACGCGGCTCATCAGATCCTCGCCGAGGCGGATCTGCGGGTTCATGCGCCCGCCCGAGGCCAGCACATTGCCGCTCGTGAGATCGCAGAGATGCGCCGCGACCGTGGTCGAGCCGATATCGAAGGCGAGGCCGCAGACGCGTTCCTTGAGACCCGGATAGAGCGCCACGATGTCGCATCCATGCCGCACCGCGGCCGTCACCGCGAAATTGCCGGCGCGCAGCGTCTTCTGCAGGCCGCGCAGCACCCCGAGATCGGCGCGCAGATCCGCAAGCCCCCATTGGTCGGCGAGCGCCTTCGCGAGGCGGCGGAAATCGCTCGACGGATCGGCCATGTCGGGCGGCGCGACCTCGACATAGTGGAGCCGCACCACGGGATCGACCTTGACCGGATAGGCTTCGGCGCGCTTGCGCACCACTTGCCGATGCAGCTGCGACTCGGCCGGCACATCGATGAGGAGGTCGCCGCAGATGCGGGCCTGGCAGCCGAGCCGCTCGCCCGGGCCGAAGGCGCCGCGCAGCCTGGCATAACGCTCCTCGACCGCGCCGGGCGCGCTGGCATGATCAGGGCCCGAGACGATGTCGCGCTTGACGTCCGCGCCCTCGACCACCGCGACCCGGCAGCGCCCGCAAATGCCGCGCCCGCCGCAGACGGAATCGAGATCGACGCCGAGCCGGCGCGCCGCCTCGAGGACGCTGACGCCCGAGGCGAAGTGTCCGCGCTTGCCCGAAGGCGAGAATGCGATTGTGTGCTCAGCCATGCGAAGTGCCTTAGCAGGTAGCGAGTAGCGAATGGCGAGTAGCGAATAGCCGATTCGGCATCTTGAGGTTTTTCCTACTCGCCATTCGCTACTCGCCATTCGCTTCGCTTAAGCTCGCCTCGCGTCCGCCGGCCGCGATCAGGGCGCGCAAGCGCTCAGCGTCATAGGCGCTCTCGAGGCGCGCGACCTCGGTCGAGAGCGCGGTCTCGAGATCATCGCCGCAGGGCAGAGTTTCGCCCTGGCGCCAATCGGCGAGGTAGGCATCGGTCCCGGTGGCGCCGTCGCGCATCGCGGCCATGTCGATCGCCTGGGCGAAACGCGGCGAGAGCTCGCGCTTGACGCGCCCTGCCCTGCGGCCTCCGGGGAGCGAAGCCGTCACTTGCGCCGGGATGTCGCGCCAATAGGTGATGACGATTTGGGCCATCCTTCTAGCGCGCCGCCGCAAGCTCGGCTCGATGCTGCGCCAGGAAGCCCTGCAAGCCGTGCAGCCCCGTCGGGCGCTTCTCCATCGGCAGACCGAGCTTGGCGGCCGCCGCCGCGGCGCGCGCCTCGAGCACGGCGTCATCGGATTGGGCGAGCCAGACGACGCGCTTGTAATGGCCGAAATAATCGGCGAGCAGCTCGGGATGGCGATCGAGGCCGAGCCCTTCCATGACCAGCCTGTCGAAGAAACGCACCAGATAATCAGTGAGGAAGAAGGTGCCGATCTCCTCTTCCATCATCGCATCGAAATGCTCGAGGCCCGCATAGAAGGCATAGCAATGGGCACCCTCGATGCGCTCGACGCCCTCCTCGGCCAGCATCGCGTCGAGCTGGCCGCCGGTGCCGCAATCGCCATAGAGGCAGACGATGCGGCGATAGCGGGCGCGGTTCGCCTTGATCTTGCGGCGCACCGCCTCGGTGATGCGCTCCGGCCGGTTGTGGAGGATGGCCGGCAGGCAGGTCACCGCGAGATGCGCCCATCGATTGAGGCGGATCACGGTGAGGAGCTCCTTGGCGAGCGCCCCGCAGGCGATGACGAGCGTGTCGCGCAAGCCTTCGGTCGGCCCAGGCGCCTCGGCGTCGAAGCCCTGGTCGGGATCGGCCACAGACAGGGCCGCTGGCGCCCCTAAAGGGCCCGACGGGCGCTTCACCCCTGCATGTCGAGCTTGCGTCTTCACGCGAACCGATACCCATCTCTCCCCGAGGCCCGCATCCCCTATTGCGCAGCCGTGGCCTGTGCGGAGCCTTGGCGGCGCGCCATCAGCGCCTTGGCGGTCTCGACCGTGACGGCGGCATCGCGGCAATAGGCGTCGGCCCCGATGGCATTGGCGAAGCCCTCATTGAGGGGCGCCCCACCGACCAGCACGATGAAATCGTTGCGGATGCCCTTCTCCTTCAGCGTGTCGATCACCACCTTCATATAGGGCATGGTGGTCGTTAGCAGCGCCGACATGCCGAGAATCTCGGGCTGATGCTCATCGATCGCCGCGAGATATTTCTCGACGCCGTTGTTGATGCCGAGATCGACGACCTCGAAGCCCGCCCCCTCCATCATCATGCAGACGAGGTTCTTGCCGATATCGTGGATGTCGCCCTTGACGGTGCCGATCACCATCTTGCCGATCTTGGGGGCTCCGGTCTCGGCGAGCAGCGGCCGCAAGATCGCCATGCCGCCTTTCATGGCGTTTGCCGACATCAGCACTTCCGGCACGAACAGGATGCCGTCGCGGAAATCTTCGCCGACGATGCGCATGCCCTCGACCAGCGATTCGGTCAGCACCCGGTAGGGCGTCCACTTTCGGCCAAGCAGGATGCGCACCCCCTCCTCGATTTCCGGCTTCAGGCCGTCATAGAGGTCGTCATGCATCTGCGCCACGAGGTCGGCGTCATCGAGGGAATTCAGGTCGAGATCGTCCCCGGGCATCAGCTATGTCCTCCAGGAGGATGTGGTTTCCGGCGCGCGAGCCGCAGGTCGCCGCCAAATATGCGGTAACATAGATGGCGGCCATGCAGAAGTGGTACCCCTGGCTCGCGTGAAAGTGAATGTACGTAAAGGCTTGACTATTTGAATCATTCTCATCACCTTCCTGCCAGTCCCGCGCAGTCGGGACATGCGCCGGTTCAGGTCGATGACGTCCAGAAATCGTCTGCGGGAAGATATCGTCTGCGAGACGCGCCCTGGGCGACCGCCGCCAGGCGTCGAGGGAGGATGAGTGAAGCCCACCGACATCGGTAACCCCGATTACTTTCACAAGGTCGTCGACTGCCAATGGGCCTGCCCAGCCCACACCCCGGTCCCCGAATATATCCGGTTGATCGCGGCAGGCCGCTACAGCGACGCCTATATGATCAACTGGGAATCGAACGTCTTCCCCGGCATCCTCGGGAGGACTTGCGACCGCCCCTGCGAGCCGGCCTGTCGCCGCGGACGCGTCGAGGAGGAGCCGGTCGCCATCTGCCGCCTCAAGCGGGTGGCGGCGGACTACAAGGACGACATCACCGGACGCTTGCCCAAGCCACCCGAACGCCGGAACGGCAAGCGCATCGCCTGCATCGGAGCCGGGCCCGCCTCGCTGACCGTGGCGCGCGACCTCGCCCCTCTCGGCTATGAGGTCGTGGTCTTCGACGGCGACAAGCGGGCGGGCGGCATGATGCGCACCCAGATCCCGAAATTCCGCCTGCCCGAGACCGTCATCGACGAGGAAGTCGGCTATATTATCGATCATGGCGTCGAGTTCCGTGGCGGCCAGGCGATCGACAGCCTCAAATCCCTGTTGAGCGAGGGCTACGACGCCATCTTCGTGGGCACTGGCGCGCCGCGCGGCCGCAACCTCGAAATTCCGGGCCGCCAGGAAGCCGCCGCCAATATTTATATCGGCATCGACTGGCTCTCCAGCGTCTCCTTCGGCCACGTCACCAAGATCGGCAAGCGCGTCATCGTGCTCGGCGGCGGCAACACGGCCATGGATTGCTGCCGCTCCTCGCGCCGCCTCGGTGGCGAAGAGGTCACGGTGGTGGTGCGTTCGGGCTTCGAGGAGATGAAGGCCTCGCCCTGGGAGAAGGAGGATGCCATCCATGAGGGCATCCCGATCCTGAACTATCTCGTGCCCAAGGAATTCCTGCACACCGACGGGCGCCTCACCGGCATGGTGTTCGCGAAGGTCAAGGCGGAACGCGGCGCGGATGGACGTCGCGACCTCGTGCCGACGGGCGAGCCGGATGTGCGCATGGAGTGCGACGACGTGCTGATCGCCGTCGGCCAGGAGAACGCCTTCCCCTGGATCGAGCGCGATGCCGGCATCGCCTTCGACAAATGGGGAATGCCCGTCGTCGACAAGGTGACCTTCCAGGCGAGCTTGCCGAATGTCTTCTTCGGCGGCGATTCGGCCTTCGGGCCGAAGAACATCATCTGGGCCGTGGCCCATGGCCATGAGGCGGCCGTGTCGATCGATCTCCTCCTGAACGGCGAGGACATCAGGAAGCGCCTGCCGCCGATGACCAATCTGGTCAGCCAGAAGATGGGCATCCATGAGTGGAGCTACGACAATGATGTGGCGCTCGACCTGCGCTACAAGGTGCCGCTCAAGGACCAGGCGATCGCCCTCAAGGACATCAAGCAGGAGGTGGAGCTCGGTTTCGATCCGAAGCTCGCCTTCGCCGAGGCGCAGCGCTGCCTCAACTGCGACGCCCAGACGGTATTCAGCTCGCCCCTGTGCATCGAATGCGATGCCTGCGTCGATATCTGCCCCATGGACTGCATCACCTTCACGGAGAACGGGGAAGAGGCCGAGCTGCGCACCAGGCTGAGCGCGCCGGCCACCAACCTGACGCAGGACATCTATGTCGCGGACGGCCTCAAGACCCAGCGCATCATGGCCAAGGACGAGGATGTCTGCCTGCATTGCGGGCTGTGCGCCGAGCGCTGCCCGACCGGTGCATGGGACATGCAGAAGTTCATGCTCGACATCACCCATGCGGGACACCAATGCCGATCGCCAGCATAAACGATTTCGTCGTCCGCTTCGCCAACGTCAACGGCTCGGGCTCGGCGAGCGCCAACCAGATCTTCGCGCGCTCGATCCTGCGCATGGGCGTGCCCGTGGCGCCGCGCAACATCTTCCCTTCCAACATCCAGGGACTGCCGACCTGGTACGAGGTGCGCGTCAGCGAAGCCGGGCATCTGGGGGCGCGCGGCGGCACCGACCTCATGGTCGCCATGAACCCGCAGACCTGGGACAAGGACATCGCCTCGATCGAGCCGGGCGGCTACCTCTTCTATGATTCGTCGCGGCCGATCCCGGCCTCGAAATTCCGCGACGACATCGCCGTCATCGGCATGCCGCTGACCCAGATCTGCAACCGCGAATATTCCGATCCGCGCCAGCGCCAGCTGTTCAAGAACATCATCTATGTCGGCGCCCTGTCGGCCCTGCTCGACATCGACATCGCCGAGGTCGAGAAGCTGCTCTCCGAGCAGTTCAGGGGCAAGGACAAGCTGATCGCTCCGAACGTCAAGGCCTTGCATATCGGGCGCGACTACGCGCTCGAAAACCTCTCCTGCCCGATCGGGCTGCAGGTGCGGCGCTCGGACAAGATCGGCGATCGCATCTTCGTCGAAGGCAATGCGGCGGCGGGCCTCGGCGCCGTCTATGGCGGCGCGAGCGTCTGCGCCTGGTATCCGATCACGCCCTCGACCTCGCTTGCTGAAGCCTTCGGCAGTTATTGCAAGCGCTACCGCACCGACAAGGAGAGCGGCAAGAACCGCTACGCCATCGTCCAGGCGGAGGACGAGCTCGCCTCGATCGGCATGGTGGTCGGCGCCGCCTGGAACGGGGCGCGGGCCTTCACGGCGACCTCGGGACCCGGCATCTCGCTGATGCAGGAATTCCTGGGGCTAGCCTATTTCGCCGAGGTGCCGGCGGTGATCTTCGACGTGCAGCGCGGCGGCCCGTCCACCGGTATGCCGACCCGCACCCAGCAATCCGACATCCTGCTGTGCGCCTATGCGTCGCATGGCGACACCAAGCATGTGCTCCTCTTCCCCGAGGATCCGCATGAGGCCTTCGAGTTCGGCGCGCAGGCCTTCGACCTCGCCGACCGGCTGCAGACACCGGTCTTCGTGATGCTCGATCTCGACATCGGCATGAATCACCGGCTGTGCCGCCCCTTCACCTGGGATGACAGCCGCGTCTATGACCGCGGCAAGGTGATGAGCTATGAGGATCTCGAGAGCGGCCGCGATTTCGGCCGCTATCTCGATGTCGACGGCGACGGCATCCCCTATCGGACCTATCCCGGCACGCATCCGAAGCGCGGCTCCTTCTTCACCCGCGGCTCGACGCGCGATCGCTATGCCCGCTACACCGAGGAAGGCGGGCCTTATGTCGACAATATGGAGCGGCTTTCGCGCAAATTCGACACGGCGAAGACGCTGGTGCCGCCCGCGATCCTGCACGCGGCCGGGCGCCAGACGCCGCTCGGCGTGATCTATTTCGGCTCGACCAGCCCAGCCATGGACGAGGCGGTCGAGCTGCTCGCGGCGGACGGCATCCATCTCGATCGCTTGCGCGTTCGCGCCTTCCCGTTCGGGCGCGAGGTGACGGATTTCATCGCCGCCCATGAGCGCATCTTCCTCGTCGAGCAGAACCGCGACGCGCAATTGCGCACCTTGCTGCTTGCCGAATGCGGCGTCGATCCGGCCATGCTCGCGCCGATCCTGCACTATGACGGCACGCCGATCACGGCGCGCTTCATCCATGAAGCGATCGCGGGAGCGGTCAAGGCCGTGCCCGAAACGGTCAAGCGGCGAGTGGTGAGAAGTGAGTAGTGAGGAGTGAGGAGTGAACAGCGCATAGCGAATAGAACTTCTCGCTTCTCACTTTTCACTACTCACTCCTCACCACTCACCACTCGCCCAAAGAAGAGCCCGATCATGACCTATCATCCCAAGCCCAAATTCCACCATCCGGGGCTCGAGGCCAACGAGCTCGGCTTCACGCATCGCGACTATGAGGGTGCGATCTCGACGCTCTGCGCCGGCTGCGGCCACGACGCGATTTCGTCGGCCATCATGCGCGCCTGTTTCGAGCTGTCCTTGCCGCCGCACCGCATCGCCAAGCTCTCAGGCATCGGCTGCTCCTCGAAGACACCGACCTATTTCCTAGGCCAAGCGCATGGCTTCAACAGCGTGCATGGGCGCATGCCCTCCGTGCTCACCGGCGCCAACCTCGCCAATCGCGACCTCATCTATCTCGGCGTCTCGGGCGACGGCGATTCGGCCTCGATCGGCTTCGGGCAATTCGCCCATGCAATCCGGCGCGGCGTCAATATGTGCTACATCGTCGAGAATAACGGCGTCTACGGCCTGACCAAGGGGCAGTTCTCGGCGACCTCCGACAAGGGCTCGAAATCAAAGCGCGGCGTCGCCAACACCGATACGGCGATCGATCTCGTGGCGGTGGCGCTGCAGCTCGGCGCGACCTTCGTGGCCCGCTCTTTCTCCGGCGACAAAGGCCAGTTGGTGCCGCTGATCAAGGCGGCGATCGAGCATGAAGGCGCGGCCTTCATCGACTGCGTCTCCCCATGTGTCGCCTTCAACAACCATGACGGCTCGACCAAGAGCTTCGACTATGTGCGCGCCCATAATGCGGCCCTGAACTCGCTCGATTTCATGACCGGGCGCGCCCCGATCACGGCCGAATACGAGCCTGGCGCCCTCGAAGTCATCGAGCTGCATGACGGCTCCTCGATGAGGCTGCGCAAGATCGCGCCCGATCACGACGTGCATGACCGGATCGCCGCCATCAACCTGCTGCATCAGCGCGCCGCGGCCGGCGAGATCGCGACCGGCCTCATCTATGTCGATAAGGAACCCGACGATCTGCACCACCATCTCGCCACCATCGAGCAGCCATTGAACGAGCTCGGCGAGAAGGAGCTCTGCCCGGGCTCGGCGGCGCTCGATAAGCTGAATGCCGGCTTGCGCTGAGGCGGGGGCCCTGGGACCGCGACCGTCTCGGTCGCCCTTCTACCCAGCGTGGGGGCCTCGCCGTTCGCAAGAGCGGGCGGGACGCCCGCGGTCCCACCGCTCTGGGACCGCGACCGTCTCGGTCGCCCTCCCCCCGGCGTGGAGGCTTCGCCGCTCGCAAGAACGGGCGGGACGCCCGCGGCCCACCGCTCTGGGATCGCGACCGTCTCGGTCGCCCTTCCCCCCGGCGTGGAGGCTTCGCCGCTCGCAAGAGCGGGCGGGACGCCCGCGATCCCAGCCACCTCACCTGCCGATATCGCTCGCTTCGGCCGCCTTCACATAGCGCTCGGCGTCTTCCTGCAGCAGGAAGCCCTGCGTCGCGAGCGCTGATGCCGCTTGGCTCACCGCGCCCACATAAGCCGCATGATCGCGATAGCGCTCCTCGAGTGACGGGCGCGGATCGCCCTTGGCCAGGCGCTCGGCCTTGGTCTTGGCGAAGGGGATATACATGCCGGCATGGTCGCAGCCATCCTCGGCCGGGTTCTTGCGCAGGTTCCAGCCCGTATAGGTGGCGATCGGAACGGCGATCTCGGGCAACCTGATGCCGGCGAGCGTGTTGCCGTCGGCATCGGTCCTCGGGACATAGGCCGGATAGGGCGAGCCGAGCAGCTTCGGCGGCAACTGTGTCAGGATGCCCTCATCCGCCTGCGACCCGAAGTCGAAGAGGTCGCCGGTATGCATGCGGCCATTGTATTTCACCCCCGGAATGGCCGGAAAGCCGACATCCTCCTGTTTCGAGGAGACGAGCGTTTCATCGCCGCGCCGCGGCAGCTTGCTGGGCGCCGGCTCGATTCCGACCGTGACCCATTTGTCCAACGCGACGAGCTCGGCCCGCAAGCCCGCATTGCCGACCAGCGGATTGCGTTCCTGCTGGCAGATACCGGCGCCCCAGGCCGGAACGCCGTCGCCATGCGGCCGGCCGGCCATAAGATAGATGCGCACGCCCGCCGCCTCGGGGAGGTCGCGGCCTTGCGTGTCGGTATGCAGGACCGAGGCCGCCTTCGCCCAATATTCATTGTCGGAATTCACGTCGATGATCTTGGGGCAGGTATCGCTCATGCTGCAGCGGCGCAGCAAACCGTCGGTCTTGCCCGTCACCGCATCGGTCGTCATCTGGTAGGCGAAGGGGAATTTGTATTCCGGATACCAGCGCGCGATATGCTGGCGATGCGTGCGGAACGGCTCGGCGAAGCGGTCATTGACGAAGATGCCGCTGCCGCCCCCGATATAGTCCAAAACCCCGTCCACCACCTTACGCGGCTCGCGCCGGCCATCGGGCGCCTTGGGCGCGTCGGCGTCCTGGTTGAAGCCGAGCGCCACGAAATCGCGCATCATGCGGCAAGGCTGCGAGATGCAATAAGTGTAGATCTGGCGGATATCGCCGACGAGCGGGTTCGCCTTGCCGAGATCATCGGCCTTGGCATTGCGCAGGAAGGAAGCGACATCGCGGATCGCCGCGAAGCCGAGTCCCGTGACCTTCGGATTCCTGGCCGGGTAGACGAGCTCGTAGAGCTTGCCCGCCTCGAACTTCGTGCCATCAGGCAACAGGCTGATCGACCAGCCAGTCGGATCGTAGCGCCAGACATCAGCCGGTAGCGCGGTCGGCTTCTCGTCCGCCAGCGCTCGCACGAACAGCGTCGCCTTGCCGGTGTCGAGGCTCGCGGCCTGGTAGGTCAGCTGGCCGGTCCCGGTCGTGCCGCTATCGATGACGAACTCTTCGAGGCTTTGCCCGGTGATCTCCGAACCGTCGGCATTGCGGGCAACCAGCACGTCGAGCACGAAAGGCCCTCCGCCCACGCCCGGCGTCACGCCCGAAATCGCGTCCCAACCGCTCCAGGCGAGCGTGTAGCCCTGGCGCATCAGGAAGCCGTTGCCGGCATCGGCCGCCTTGCCGGGATCGTTCGAGTTCTGGGCTGCGTCGTTGAGGGAGGCCAACCCCAGGATATGGCCGCGATTATTGATCTCGAACAGCAGCTTGTGATTGCCCTTCTGGCGATCGATCGGGCGGATGATCATGATGTTGGCCGAATATTCGACCATGCCGCTCGCATTGCGGGGCGCGAGCTTGAGGTCGGCGATGACGGCGTTCAGGGGATCCGCCGGATCGACCTCGCCTTGGACGCGCCCGCTGAGCTTCTCATAAGGTCCGGTCGCGCCGAAGCTTGCGCCCTCGAAGGTCAGCGTTTGCACGGTCGCGATCTCGATGCGGGTGATGCGCGCTTGCGCGGCCGAAGACACAACCAGCACCGTCGCGAGGCCCGCGAAACAGGCGCCGGGAACTCGGGAGCCGAAGCCAATCGTCGCGCGACCCATCTTCGCCTCCCTTGATCTTCGGTCGGCGCTTCATTCGTCGAGCGCCTCGCCGGCGAAGCTTAGCGAGGACGAACGCCCGCTGCCAGTTTTCCCCGGTTCACGAAGCGGCGATCATGATCGAGGCGCGCCTCACTGGATCTCGAAATAGCACCGGCCGAGAGGTCCATCAGTACCGCGCGGGCTTGCCGCGTAGCGCGCCCTCATGGCCGAGCCTATGGGCCCGAGTATCTAGCATCGATGCCTTTCTGCGCCGAACCAGCTGGAAACCTTCGGGCCAAACTATACGACGTTTGTGGCGCACGAAGTGCTTACGGTCGAGACGTTGCAGTCGAGCGAACGCGACTGCCTTTTCCAGGCTGTCAAACGAAGCGAGCACTTTGGCCCGGCCGTCCTCCTGCATCACGACAAACGGCTTACGCGCGCTCTTCTGGTCCTCGACGTGACTCATTCCCCATTGGCCCCTTGGCTGCCCCGCATCCTATGTCCACACAGCCAAGGGCCCCTACGGAACGGATGGCGGAGTCGCCACCAATTGAGGGTTAGTCAACAATAGCCAGCGATGGATCGGCGCCTGCTCGCCACCGAGCAGCGCACGCTCAGCCACATTAGGGGACGCAGGACAATGACCCCTTCACATCGCCGCAATAACGGTCGGCAGGCGGCGCCCGTCTGCCCCCCGTCAGGGACGCCCGACGCTCACATAGGTGAAGCCGCGTCGCCGCATCTCCTCCGGACGGTAGATGTTGCGCAGGTCGATGATCAGCGGCCGGCGCAACAGCGTCTTGACGCGGTCGAGGTCGAGCGCCCGGAAGGCATCCCATTCGGTGACGATGACGAGGGCATCGGCTCCTTCGACGCAGGAATAGGCGTCCGGCGCATAGGAGACCTTGTCGAGCATGGTCTTCGCCTGCTCCATGCCTTCGGGATCATAGGCGCGGATCTCGGCGCCGGCCGCCTGCAGGGCCGGCACGATGACGAGCGAGGGCGCCTCGCGCATGTCGTCGGTGTTCGGCTTGAAGGTGAGGCCGAGAAGCGCGATCGCCTTGCCGCTCACCTCGCCGCCGCAAGCCGCTATCACCTTTTGCGCCATGGCGAGCTTGCGCTCGTCATTGACGCTCGCCACGGTCTCGATGATGCGGATCGGCGAGTCATGGTCCTTGGCGGTCTTGATGAGGGCGAGCGTGTCCTTGGGGAAGCAGGAGCCGCCATAGCCTGGCCCGGCATGCAGGAACTTCGTGCCGATGCGGTTGTCGAGGCCGATGCCGCGCGCAACCTCCTGCACATTGGCGCCGACCTTCTCGCACAGATCGGCGATCTCGTTGATGAAGGTGATCTTGGTGGCGAGGAAGGCGTTGCCCGCATATTTGATCAGCTCGGCGGTACGCCGGCTGGTGACGACCAGCGGCGGCTCGTTGAGGAAGAGCGGACGGTAAATCTCGGTCATCACCTCGCGGGCGCGCGCATCCTCGGTGCCGATGACGATGCGGTCGGGGCGCTTGAAATCGCCGATGGCTGCCCCCTCGCGCAGGAATTCCGGATTGGACACCAAAGCGAAGGCGGCGTCCGGACGCACTTCGCGCACGATTCTCTCGACCTCGTCGCCCGTCCCGACGGGCACCGTCGATTTGGTGACGATGACCGTATAGCCGTCGAGGGCCTGCGCAATCTCGCGCGACGCGGCATAGACATAGCTGAGATCGGCATGGCCGTCGCCGCGGCGCGAGGGCGTCCCGACGGCGATGAACACGGCATCGGCCTGCCGCACGGCGCTGCGCAGATCCGTGGTGAAATGCAGCCGCCCCTCCCCCGCATTGGCGGCCACGAGCTCGTCGAGACCGGGCTCGAAGATCGGCATCTCGCCCCGTTGCAGGGCTGCGATCTTGCCCGCATCCTTGTCGACGCAGGTGACGATATGCCCGAAATCGGCGAAGCAGGCACCGGAAACAAGGCCGACATATCCCGATCCGATCATCGCGACACGCATGATTCGCTCTCCACAGGGTCAGATTGGTGCCGCGTTTCGCATCGAACTTGGCGGGCAACGACAAAAGGAGCCGCCCTCATGCCGTGCCGAGATGGCGAGATCAACCTGTGGCCGAGATTGCCTCGAGCGGCAAGATCAGCTCCTCCAGCAAGATTACCCGGAGCGACAACATCTCGCCCATGGGCATCGCGGCAGGCATGGGATAGGAACCTGTTCACGAATCGCGGCGAGCGGAAACCCTGAGAATGGCCTGCGAATCTCCAATGGTCCGCGAATCTCCAATGGTCTTCGAATCACCTGGAGCGTCGATCATCGCCGATCAACCCCCTCTGCCCGTGACGCCACAATGCTGAAGCACATATTGGGGGTCGGCAGCTGGACCCTCGTCTCGCGGGCGACCGGCCTGTTGCGCGACGTCGTGCTCGCGGCGGTGCTGGGCTCGGGGATGATGTACGAGGCCTTCGCTTATGCGTTTCGCCTGCCGAACCAGTTCCGGGCGATCTTCGGGGAAGGCGCCTTCAATGCCGCCTTCGTGCCCGCCTATGCCAAGGCGCAGGCCGATGGGGGCGAAAAGGCGACGCAGCAGCTCTCGGACAGTGTCTTCACCCTCCTCCTTGCCGTGCAGGCGGTCCTGCTCGTCGCGGCGACGATCTTCATGCCGACCTTGGTGCGGCTGATTGCACCCGGCCTCGTCGAGCACCCGGAGGAATTCGACCTCGTGGTGCGCCTGACGCGCATCTCCTTTCCTTACCTGTTGCTGATCACGCTCGTGACCCAGCACACCGCGACCCTCAATGCGCTGCATCGCTTCGGCGTCGGCGCGGCCGCTCCTATCCTGCTCAACTTGTCGCTCGTCGCCTGCCTCGCCGTGTCGTTCCTGTTCCCGAGCGCCGCATATGCGGCGGCCTTCGGCCTCACGCTCTCGGGCGTGCTGCAGCTCGTCATGCTGATGATCGCGACCCAGCGGGCGGGGGCGCCGGCCCGACCGCGCCGCCCGGTCTTCGATGAACGCCTGAAGAGCTTCTTCCGCCGGCTCGGCCCCGCCACGATCGGCACTGCCGGGCTGCAGATCGCGATCTTCGCCGATACCGGCCTCGCCTCCTTGCTCGGTCCCGGCGCCATGTTGTCGATCTACAATGCCGACCGGCTCTATCAGCTCCCGGTCGGAGTGATCGGCATCGCGGCCGGAACCGTGCTGCTCTCCGAGGTGAGCCGGCGCGTCGCCACGGGGGACATCGCCGGCGCTATCAACGCCCAGAACCGCGCCATGGGCTGGACCGTGATGCTCGCGGCCCCTTTCGTCGTCGCCTTCGCGCTGATCCCCGTCCTGATCGTCGCGGCCCTCTTCGTGCATGGCGAGTTTCACCTCGACGCCGCCGAGGCCGCAGGCAAGGTCTTGGCCGCTTATGCGGTGGGCCTGCCGGCCGTGGTCCTGATCCGCTCCGCGGTGTCCTGTTTCCAGGGACGGGGCGACACGACAACCCCCATGGTCGTGGCGCTGGTCGCGGTCGCCGTCAACGTGCCGCTGAAATTCCTGCTGGCCCCGCATTTCGGCGCGGCCGGCCTGGCGTTTGCGACCTCGGCCGGCGCCTGGGTCAATTTCCTGACGCTCTATGTCCTCGCCCATCGCGCCGGAGTGTCACGGCCTGACATGGCCTTCATCCGTACGCTCGCCCTTGTCGTCCTGGCCTCGCTCGCGCTCGCCGCGGCGATCCTGGTTGGCGATGCCTGGCTGAAGCCGGTTATGGACGCCCTGCCCCGTTTCCAGCGCGAGGCGCGGCTTGCCGCGCTCGCTTTGATCGGCGCCATCGTCTATCCGGGCGTCCTTCTCGCCGGGGCAAGGGCGATCGGCTTGTCGTTGCGCCGTTGAACGCGTCTTGCGCCGGCGGCGACCGCATCCACCGCGGCCTGTAGCGGTACAGCGCCGTCGGCAACGCGGTTCGGCGGCTCGAACAGGTCCGGATAACGACGCGCCAGGACCGGCAAGGTCTTCTCGATCTGCGAGAGATGCACGCGCATGGCCTCTTCGGCCGCATCGGCGTCTCCCTTGCCGAGGGCCTCGAGGATGGCGCGATGCTGGCGGATCACGACGGCCATCGGCTGCATCTCGGACATGTCGAGGAAGCGCACCCGATCCATCTGCGCCTTCACGTCCTCGACGATCCGCCAGGCGGACGGTCGCCCGGCGAGCGCCGCCAGCGACCGGTGGAAATCCTCATCGAGCTGGAAGAATAATTCGGCGTCGCGCACCGCGGCTGCCCGTTCCTGCGCCGCGACATGCGCTTCGAGGGGGGCGAACAGCGCCGCATCGGCGACGATCGCCGCGGCGGCGCGGCGCGCCAACGCGCATTCGATGGCCTCGCGCACGAAGCGCGCATCTTCCACAGCGGCGGCGGAAATCTTCACCACCAGGGTGCCGCGCTGCGGCAGCACCCGCACCAGCCCGGCCTCGCTCAGCTTGATGAAGGCTTCCCGCACGGGCTGCCGGCTGACGCTGAAATGCTGGGCGATTTCCTGCTCCGACAACATCTCGCCGGGCATGACGCGCATGGTCACGATGGCCCGGCGCAAAGCCTTGGAAATGCGTCGCGCGATCGGCTCTGGCGAGGCGGAAAGGTCCGGGAGCTTCAAGTCTCGCATGGAGCTACCATACTAGTCTTCCAATCGCTGGGGAACCCTGATAACGTCGATTGTCATCTGGTCGCAAGAGGCTGCGCGCCAAACAGCTTGGCTCATCCAAGGATATCGATGTCTTCGCATCCCTCCGCAGCTCGGTCAGGAGCGCATGCCCGTCCGGCTCGCACGGAACACGGGCTTCTGCATCCCGACCGTCTTTTCCCGGCCGAGCCGGCGCTGCGCGCCATCGCGCGACGGCTCTATGCGAGCGTCGAGCACCTGCCGATCCTGTCGCCGCACGGCCATACCGATCCGCGCTGGTATGCGGAGAACAAGCCCTTCCCGGATCCGGCGACGCTGTTCGTCAAGCCCGACCATTACGTGACGCGCATGCTCTACAGCCAGGGCGTCACCCTCGAGGAGCTCGGCATCGCGCGCCAGGATGGCGGCAAAGTCGAAGGCGACGCCCGCAAGGTGTGGCAGGTTTTCGCCGCCAATTACCATCTGTTCCGCGGCACGCCGACGCGCGCCTGGCTCGACCATGCCTTCGCAACGCTCTTCGATCTCGAGGAGCGGCTCTCGGCACGCAATGCCGACGCCTATTTCGACCGCATCGCCGAGAGGCTCGCAACCCCGCAATTCCTGCCGCGCACCCTCTTCGAGCGCTTCCGGATCGAGGCGATCGCCACCACCGAAAGCCCGCTCGACGAGCTGCGCTGGCACGCCATGATCCGCGACAGCGGCTGGGGCGGACGCGTGATCACCGCTTATCGGCCGGACTCCGTTGTCGATCCCGAATTCGACGGCTTCGCCGACAATCTCGTGCGTTTCGGCGAGATCGCGGGCGAGGACATCGGGAGCTTCGAGGGATATCTTGCGGCGCATCGGAAGCGCCGTCGGTTCTTCAAGTCCATCGGGGCGACCTCGACCGATCACGGCCATCCGACGGCGAAGACGCAGGACCTGTCTCCGGCCGAAGCGCGCCGGCTCTACGCCAAGGTGCGCACAGGGCTGGCGACGCCGGCCGAAGCCGAATCCTTCCGGGCCCAGATGCTGACCGAGATGGCGGCCATGAGCCTCGAGGACGGCCTCGTGATGCAGCTCCATCCGGGCTCGCTGCGCAACCACAACCCGACCCTGCATGCCCGCTTCGGCCGCGATATCGGCGCCGACATCCCGACCCAGACCGAATATGTGCGGGCGTTGAAGCCGCTGCTCGATCGCTTCGGCAATGAACGCAGCTTCACCCTGATCCTGTTCACGCTCGATGAGACCGCCTATGGCCGCGAGCTCGCCCCGCTCGCCGGCCATTACCCCTGCCTGAGGCTCGGACCGCCCTGGTGGTTCTTCGACAGTTATGAGGGCATGAAGCGCTTCCGCGAGATCGCGACGGAAACGGTCGGCTTCTACAACACGGTCGGCTTCAACGACGACACGCGCGCCTTCTGCTCGATCCCGGCCCGCCACGACGTGGCCCGCCGTGTGGATTGCGCCTATCTCGCCGAGCTCGTCGCCAGCCATCGCCTCGACGAGGACGAAGCCCATGAGATCGCCCAGGACCTCGCCTACCGGCTGCCCAAAGCTGCCTACAAGCTGTGATGGCTGCCTACGAGCTGTGATGGCTGCCTACGGGCTGTGACGAATGCCGGCCGGGCAAGGCCGGATCGAAGGAAACGAAAGGGAGGCTACCATGACGATCGATCGCGTATCGCGCCGCACATTCCTGTCGGGCACCGCCGGAGCGCTCGCGGCCGGCACGCTGGCGCGGGAGGCAAGCGCCCAGATGGCGATGCCGAAATCGCCGGTTGCCATCAACTTGGTCGATGTCGGCGGCGCGCTCGCTCTGGTGCAGAAGCCGATCGAGAATTTCCGGGCCGCGAAGCCCGAGCTCGTCTCGCGCATCACCTTCACCAAGGCCCCGGCGCCCGAGCTTCCCGGCAAACTCAAGGCACAGCAGGATGCGGGGCGCGTCGACATCGATTTCGTGCTCGGCGGCCTCGACATCGTCTCGGCCGGCAATGAGCAGAAGCTCTGGACCGACCTTCTGCCGAAATATGCGGGCATCCTGCCGAAACCGGAATCGATCTATCTGAAGGGCGCGCTCGACATGCATGCGCTCGCCAAGGGCGGGGCCATGTGCATGGTCTATTACCCGTCCGGCCCGCTCATCGAATATTCGCCCGAGAAGGTGAAGACCCCGCCGGGCTCGGCCGAAGAGCTGCTCGCCTGGGCGAAGGCCAACCCCAACAAATTCCTCTATGCGCGCCCAGCCAATTCCGGCCCCGGCCGCACCTTCCTGATGGGCTTGCCCTATATCCTCGGCGACAGCGCGCCCAAGGATCCGGAGAAGGGCTGGGACAAGACCTGGGCCTATCTCAAGGAGCTCGGCCAATATATCGAATATTACCCGACCGGCACCGGCCTCACCATGAAAGAGCTCGGCGACGGCACGCGCGACATCATCGTCTCGACCACGGGATGGGACATCAATCCGCGCGTGCTGGGCATCGTGCCGAAGACCGCCGAGGTCGCCCGGCTGAAGGGCTTCCACTGGGTCTCGGATGCCCAATATATGGCGATCCCGAAAGGCGTTTCGGAGGAGAAGCTTCCAGTGCTGCTCGAGCTGATCAAATGGGTGCTGCAGCCCGATCAGCAGGCCTTTACCTATGACGAGGGCTATTTCTATCCGGGCCCCGCCGTGAAGGATGTACCGCTCTCGATGGCGCCGGCCGCGAGCCAGGCGGCGTTGAAGGAATACGGCCGCCCGCAATATGAAGAATGGATCGGCAGCGCGCCGATCGAGACGCCGCTCGACAACGACAAGATGGTGCTGGCCTTCAAGCGCTGGGACCAGGAGATCGGCGCCTCGAAGACCAAGTGAGGCTGCGGCCACGGCCAAGTGAGCTGCAGCGCGGCGCCTTCGCTCGCGCCATCCGACAGACCAATCCGCGTCCCGCTGCGGCGGGACGCTGCAGGCGGCCGAGCCGCCCCTTCGGCTGAGACATGTCCTTGACCCTGACCGCATCGCGCCTGTCCCATGACCATCTACGGCGGTTGCCACCGGATATCGGCGGCCCGGGCTATGATCGTGCATCCGTCACGCCGGGCATCGTGCATCTGGGGATCGGCGCCTTCCACCGCGCCCATCAGGCAGTCTATGTCGAGCACGTGCTGGGGAGAGGCGACGCCGGCTGGGGTATCGTCGCGGCCTCGCTGAGAAGCCCCGATACACGCGATGCGCTGACGCCGCAGGACTGTCTCTACACGGTCGCGGTGCGCTCGCGGGACGCAGAGGCGCTGCGGGTCATCGGGGCGATCCAGCGCATTCTCGTCGCGCCCGAGGATCCGGCCGCCCTCCTCGCCGCAATGGCCGATCCGCGAATCCGCATCGTGACCTTGACGGTAACCGAGAAGGGTTATTGCCACGATCCGGCAACCGGCGAGCTGAACGAGGACCATCCCGATATCCGCGCCGATCTCGCGACGCCCGGGCGTCCGCGCACGGCGAGCGGCTATCTGGTCGAGGCGCTGCGCCTGCGCCGGGCCGCGGGGCACAAGCCCTTCACCGTGCTCACCTGCGACAATCTGCCGGCCAATGGACACACGGTACGCCGTGTCGTCTCCCGCCACGCGGCCTTGCGCGATCCCGATCTCGGCGCCTTCGTCGCCTCCGAGGTCGCCTTCCCCTCGACGATGGTCGACCGCATCGTACCGGCCACGACCGACGCAGATCGCGACAGCGTCTCCTCGCGGCTCGCGACCCGCGATGCCTGGCCGGTCATCACCGAGCCCTTCTCGCAATGGGTGATCGAAGACCGCTTCACGCTGGGGCGGCCGCGCTTCGAGGATTGCGGCGCCGAGCTCGTAAGCGATGTCGCCCCGTACGAGACCATGAAGCTGCGCCTGCTCAACGGCAGCCACTCCACGCTCGCCTATCTCGGCTATCTCGCAGGCCACGAGACGATCGCCGACGCCATGGCCGACGAGCCCTTCGCACGTCTCGTGACCGATCTCATGACGCAGGAGACGGGCCCGACCCTGTCCCTGCCCGCCGGCGCCGATGTGCAGGCCTATCAGCGTTCGCTGATCGAGCGCTTCCGCAACCCGGCGTTGCGTCACCGCACCTGGCAGATCGCCATGGACGGCTCGCAGAAACTGCCGCAGCGCCTGCTCGCGGCGGCGCGCGAGCGCATTGCCCGCGACGCGCCCATTCCGCGCATTGCGCTCGGAGTGGCAGCCTGGATGCGCTACGTCACCGGCATCGACGAGAAAGGCGGCCCGATCGAGGTCCGCGATCCGCTCGGCACCCGTTTGCGGGCGCTCGCCGACGCTGCCGGGCCGGATGCGGCGCGCCTGTCGGCCGCGCTGTTCTCGGTGCGCGAGGTGTTCGGCGACGATCTGCCCCGGGACGAGCGCTTCACCGGCCCGGTCGCCGCTGCGCTCGTGCGCCTTTTCGCGCTCGGCGCCCGCGAAACGGTGCGCCGGACGAACTGAGCGCCCATCACGACGGCGTGACGAAAGTCGCATTGCGAAGCTCTCGACGAAGGGGCGGTGATCGGCTATCGATTGCGTCCAGTGCAAGTCAGAGGCGTGTGGCACGCATAGCGCCATGCGCCTGCGTGCCTCTTGGACGGGGCCATAGGGAGAGCAAACGTGACCAAAGCGGGTTTGGCTGCCGCCGCATTCGCGGCCCTGATGTCGACCACGGCGCAAGCGCAAATCGCCGATGGCGTCCTCAAGATCGGCGTTCTGGACGACCAATCCGGGGTCTATGCGGATATCGGCGGCAAATGGTCGGTCGAGGCCGCCAAGATGGCGGTCGAGGATTTCGGGGGCAAGATCCTGGGCGCGCCGATCCTGATCCTGTCGGCAGACCATCAGAACAAGCCCGATCTCGCCTCGACCGTCGCCAGGCAATGGTACGATGTCGATCATGTCGCCATGATCACCGAGCTCACCAACTCGGCAGTCGCGTTGGCGGTTCAGGGCCTTTCGCGCGAGAAGCACAAGATCACCATGGCGACCGGCTCGGCGACATCCGACCTCACCGGCAAGGCCTGCGAGCCCTACGGCTTCCACTGGGCCTACGACACGCATGCGCTCGCGGCCGGCACGGGCGGCTACATGACCAAGCAGGGCGGCGACACCTGGTTCTTCCTGACCGCCGACTATGCCTTCGGCGCCCAGCTCCAGACCGATACGACTGCGGCTGTCGAGGCGGCCGGCGGCAAGGTCATCGGCGCCGTCCGCCACCCGGTCAACAATTCGGACTTCTCGTCCTTCCTGCTGCAGGCGCAGGCCTCCAAGGCCAAGGTCATCGGCATGGCGAATGCCGGCCTCGACACCAACAATACCGTCAAGCAGGCGGCCGAATTCGGTATCGTCGCCGGCGGGCAGAAGCTTGCGGGCATGCTCTTCACCACCGCCGAGGTGCATGGCCTCGGGCTCAAGGCGGCACAGGGAGCGATCACCACCGAAGGCTATTACTGGGATCTCGACGATAAGAGCCGTGAATTCGGCAACCGCTTCATGAAGCGCACCGGCCGCATGCCCAACATGATCCATGCCGGCACCTATTCGGCCGTCGCCCAATATCTCAAGGCGGTGCAAGCCGTCGGCTCAGACGATCCCGACAAGGTCGCCAAGAAGCTGCACGAAATGCCGGTCGACGACTTCTTCGCCAAGGGCGGCAAGGTGCTCCCCAATGGCCGCATGATCCACGACATGTATCTCTTCCAGATCAAGACGCCGGCGGAGAGCAAGGGCGAATGGGACCTCTACAAGCTGCTCGCCACGGTGCCGGCGGCCGAGGCCTTTTTCACCTTCGAGCAGAGCGGCTGCAAGCTCACGAATTGAACGGGACGGTACAGCGCGGCCCGAGGCCGGACCGCGCTGCGGGACTGCTCTTCCTTCACGGCATCTCATGAGGACGGTACGGTCGGCGCATGGCGAATGTGATTGAAACCCAGTCGTTGACCAAGCAGTTCAAAGGATTCGTCGCGGTCTCGAATGTCGATCTGCGCGTCGCCGAGGGCTCGATCCACGGCCTCATCGGCCCGAACGGCGCCGGCAAGACCACTTGCTTCAACCTCTTGACGAAATTCCTCGAGCCGAGCGGGGGCCGCATCTTCCATCGCGGCGAGGACATCACCGGCCTCAAGCCTGCGGCGATCGCCCGACGCGGCGTGGTGCGCTCCTTCCAGATCTCCGCCGTGTTCCCGCATCTGACGGTGCGCGACAATTTGCGCGCTGCCTTACAACGCCAGAACGGCCTCGCCCACCAATTCTGGCTGTCGGACAAGACCTTGCGCGTGCTCGACGAGCGCGCCTCCAAGCTCATCGCCGACGTCAACCTCACGGAATTCCAGGACACGCCGGCAGGTGAGCTCGCCTATGGGCGCAAGCGCGCGCTCGAGATCGCCACCACCTTGGCGCTCGATCCCGAGGTGCTCCTGCTCGACGAACCCATGGCGGGCATCGGCCGTGAGGATCTGCCGCGCATCATCGATCTCGTGCGCCAGATCGCCAAGGGGCGCACCGTGGTGATGGTCGAGCATAATCTGTCGGTGGTCGCCAATCTTTGCGACCGGGTCACAGTCTTGCAGCGTGGCGAGATCCTGGCCGAGGGCAGCTATGCCGAGGTCTCGGCCGATGCGCGGGTTCGCACCGCCTATATGGGGTCCGACCATGGCCATTGACGGCGCGCTCCTCGAGATCGAGGATCTCAATGCCTGGTACGGCGAAAGCCATGTGCTGCACGGCGTCTCCTTCGATGTGCGCGAGGGGGAGACGATCTCGCTGATCGGCCGCAACGGCGCCGGCAAGACGACGACCTTGCGCGCCATCCTCGGCATCGTGCGCAACCGCAAAGGCGTGATCCGCTTTCGCGGCGAGGATCTGACCAAGGTGGCGTTGCACGCCATCGCCCGGCGCGGCATCGGCTATGTGCCGGAGGAACGCGGCATCTTCGCGAGCCTCACCGTCGCCGAGAACCTGGTCCTGCCGCCGGTGGTCAAGAACGGCGGCATGAGCGTCGAGGAAATCTACAACCTGTTCCCCAACCTCGCGGAGCGGCGCTGGGGCCAGGGCACGAAGCTGTCCGGCGGCGAGCAGCAAATGCTGGCGATCGCCCGCATCCTGCGCACCGGAGCCGATGTCATCTTGCTCGACGAGCCGACGGAAGGCCTCGCGCCCGTCATCGTGCAGCGCATCGGCGAAGTGCTGCAGATGCTCAAGACGCGCGGCATGACGATCGTGCTCGTCGAGCAGAACTTCCATTTCGCGCGCAAGCTCGCCGATCGCTACGTGGTCATCGAGAATGGGCGGGCCACCGACCATTTCGGCGCGTCCGAGCTCGATGGCAAGATGGCGGGCCTCGCCGAGCAGTTGGGCGTCTAGGGAGAGAGCCGTGTTCTGCATTCCCTATGTGAAATGCCTGTCACCGTTCGCGCTCTACAGCCAGTTGGCGCTCGGCCTGATCAACGGCTCCTTCTATGCCCTGTTGAGCCTTGGGCTCGCGGTGATCTTCGGCATGCTGGGAGTGATCAACTTCGCGCATGGGGCGCTCTACATGCTCGGCGCCTTCGTGAGCTGGTGGCTGCTGACCGCCTTCGGCCTGCCCTATTGGGGAGCGCTGGTGGCCGCTCCTCTCGCGGTCGGCCTCGTCGCCGTCGTCATCGAGAAGAGCATGCTGCACCGCATGTATCGGCTCGACCCTCTCTACGGATTGCTGCTGACCTTCGGCATTACCCAGGTGATCGAGGGCACGTTCCGTTATTTCTACGGCGCCTCGGGCCAGCCCTACCCGCCCCCGGACGCGTTGCAAGGACCCCTCCCTCTCGGCTTCATGGTCCTGCCGATCTATCGCGGCTGGGTGGTCCTCGTCTCGATCGTGGCGTGCCTCGGGACCTGGCTGCTCATCGAGCGCACCAAGATCGGCGCCTATCTGCGCGCCGCGACCGAGAATCCGACGCTCGTCCAGGCCTTCGGCATCAACGTGCCGTTGATGATGACGCTCACTTTTGCGTTCGGCGCCGCGCTCGCCGGCTTCGCGGGCGTGCTTGCAGCGCCCATCTACCAGGTCTCCCCGCTGATGGGCACGAACCTCATCATCATCGTCTTCGCGGTCGTGGTCGCCGGCGGCATGGGCTCGATCCTCGGCGCCATCGTCACCGGCTACATACTCGGCCTGCTCGAGGGGCTGACCAAGGTGTTCTATCCGGAAGCCTCGAACATCGTGATCTTCGTGGTGATGGCGATCGTGCTGCTGCTGCGCCCGGCCGGATTGTTCGGGAGAGCGACATGAGCCTCGTCTCGCAAGGACCGGCCATGGCGGGTGAGATGCGCTCACGGCTGAATCTGGCCGCCGGCGCCGTCCTGGTGCTCGCGGCGCTTGTCGCGCCCTTCCTGATCTATCCCGTCTTCCTGATGAACGTGCTATGCTTTGCCCTGTTCGCCAGCGCCTTCAACCTGCTCATCGGCTTCGTCGGCTTGTTGTCTTTCGGCCATGCGACCTTCTTCGGCGCCGCTGCCTATGTGACGGCCCATGCGGCGAAGGTCTGGGGGCTTCCGACCGAGCTCGCCATCCTCGTAGGCGCGCTCGCGGCCGCGGCGCTCGGCCTCGTGGTCGGCTTCCTGGCCATCCGCCGCCAGGGCATCTATTTCTCGATGATCACCCTCGCCTTGGCGCAGATGTTCTACTTCATCTGCCTGCAAGTGCCCTTCACGCATGGCGAGGACGGCATCCAGGGCGTGCCGCGCGGCAAGCTTCTCGGCTTCGTCAATCTCGACGACAACCTGTCGCTCTATTTCGTGGTGCTGGCCATCGTCGCAGCCGGGCATTTCTTCATCTGGCGCATCGTGCATTCGCCTTTCGGCAATATCTTGAAGGCGATCCGAGACAATGAGCCGCGCGCCATCTCGCTCGGCTACAACGCCGACGGCTACAAGCTGCGCGCCTTCGTGCTGTCGGCGGCGCTGGCCGGGCTCGCGGGCGGCACCAATGCCATCGTCTTCCAGCTCGCGACATTGACCGGGGTGGAATGGCAGAGCTCGGGTGCAGTCATCCTGATGACGCTGCTCGGAGGCATCGGCACCTTGGCGGGCCCGCCGATCGGGGCTGCGATCACCGTCGGCCTGCAGACCTACCTCGCGGCCGTCGACTTTCCGGTGACGGTGCTGATCGGGCTGATCTTCGTCGTCTGCGTCCTGTTGTTCCGGCGCGGCATCGCGGGCGAAGTCGCCGCCTTTCTGCGCAAGCGCGGCTGATCTTCGGGTTCGGCGGGCACGGCTGGCGAGATCGCCTCTTTTCGCACTGCAGCATAACCCTGGACATTCAGGTTGGCGGGCGATATTCAGTGCGCCCCGCAAACTTTGAAATGTGCTACAAATTTTGTTGCTGATTTACAGTGTTAAATTTTGTCATCTTTCTGGAATATAAGCGAAATATCTTTGGCCCGCATTTTGCTTACTTTTCCGTAACAAATGCCGAGGGACTACCGGATGCCAGGACAGATTCTGCTCGATTTCGACGGTACGATCGCGATCGAGGATACCACGGATTGCCTGCTTGAGCGCTTCGCCGAACCTGGCTGGCGTGCGATCGAGGAAGAGTGGGAAGCGCAGCTCATCGGCTCGCGCGAGTGCATGGCGCGACAGGTCGACCTCGTTCGCGCCAGCAAGGGCGATCTCGAGCATTTCATCGCGGGCGTGCATATCGACGCCGGTTTCGTTCCCTTCGTCGAGGCCTGCAGAGCGGCGCAGTTCGACGTGATGATCGTCTCGGACGGCCTCGACCGCATCGTGCGCGGCGTCGTCGCGCGCACCGGGCTCAGCTTGCCGGTTGCGGCCAATCGCCTGGAGCATATGGGCGATGACCGTTGGCGGCTCGGTTTCCCCCATGCCAATGCCAACTGCGCCAGCGCCTCGGGGAACTGCAAATGCGCCCATGCCGCGTCGGCGGCGCAAGGCCCGCGCATCGTCGTCGGCGATGGGCGCTCGGATTTCTGCGCCGCCAACGGCGCCGACTACGTCTTCGCCAAGGGGCGATTGACGACGCATTGCGAAGAGAACGGCATCGCGCACGCGCCGATCGCCGATCTCGGCGAGGCCGTGCAGCTGTTCGAGGCATGGCATCGTCACCTCGTCCCGCTGCGGGCGAAGCCGCCGGTCCATGCCGAGGCCGCTCATGGCTAACGGATCGATGGCGCCAGGGGCCGGGTTCGGGACGAGCACGGCTGCCGCCATCGAAGACGAGGCCGGGCTCCTCCCTCGCCTCACCGGACGGTGAGCGTGTCATGCGGCTTCGCGTCATCGATCTCGATTCGAGCCTGCCCAGCCAGCTGCCCTTCATGGAGCGGCTCGAGGCCGGCCGCGCCGATCGCATCGACCTGACGCAATCGGCGGCCTCGCTGCGGATCGTGGCGCGCCGGCGCGCCATGGACGAGTTCTGCGAGCGGCTTGCCGATGACGGCTATGCGAGCGGGGGCGTTCCGGAAGTCACCTTCTACGGTTCGGGCGATTTCCACCATCTGGCGGCCGGGATGCTGCGCCTCATCAAGGAGCCGGTGACCGTCATCCATTTCGACAACCACCCCGACTGGGTGAGCTTCCCGCCCACCTATAATTGCGGAGCCTGGGTCAATCGCGTGCTGCGCCTGCCGCATATCCGCAAGGTCGTGACGCTCGGCCCTTGCAGCGACGACCTGGCCTTCCCCGAGCTCAAGACCGCCAATCTCGGCGCCGTGCGCCAAGGGTTGCTTGAGATCCGCCCCTGGCGGCGGCCGCCTTCGCGCGTCTGGCGCGACTATGATCGGGGCCCCGCGCATCGGTCGCAAGGCGGCTATATCGAGTGGGCCAATCTCGCCGACGGGGATTGGCGCGCCGTGCTCGGCGACATCATCGCCGACCTGCCGACGAAGGCGGTGTGGTTGACCATCGACAAGGATGTGCTTGCCGAGGAGGAGGCCGCCACCAATTGGGATCAGGGCTTGATGAGCGTCGATCATCTGATCGAGGCGATCAAGCTCTTCGCGCTGCGCGCGCGCATTCTCGGCGTCGATGTCTGCGGGGACTATTCGCCGCCGCGCTTCCGCGATCCGTTCCGCGCGGCGCTCGCCCATTTCGATCATCCGGCAAAGCCCGTGCCGACGCCCGAGACGCTGCGTCGCAATGCCGTCACCAATGCGAGGCTGCTCGCCTGTTTCGAGGAGGTGCTGGCGTGACCGTCGGCCTGATCTTCTGGTTCGCCTTGTCGGTCGTATGCGACGTTTCGGGGCAGCTCTGCTTCAAGACCGGCGCCGACCGGCTGCCGGTCAGCAACACGCTCATCGGCAGGGCCCGCGCCATCTGCACCAATCAATGGCTGGTCGCAGGCCTGTGCATCTACACTGTCGAAGTGTTTGTCTGGCTCAAAATCCTCTCGGTCGCTCCGCTGAGCATCGCCTTCCCGATCGCCAGCCTGAACTTCCTCGGCGTGACCCTTGCGAGCGCCACAATCCTGCGCGAGAAGGTCGGGCGGCCGCAATGGCTCGGTGCCTGGCTCGTGACGATCGGCGTGGCCATCGTGGCGGGCAGCGCATGATCCCTCTCATCCGACAACCCGGCACAACACGATGACCACGACCGATCGCAGCTTCACCATCGCGGGCAGCCGCACCGGCTATCTGCTGGTGCACGGCCTCGGCGGCACGCCGCTCGAGTTACGCATGGCGGCCAAGGGCATCGCGTCGGGCGGCTTCACGGTGCATTGCTGCCAACTCTCCGGCCATTGCGGCACCGAGGAGGAGCTGCTCGCCGGCACCTGGCAGGATTGGTATGCGAGCGTCGAGGCGGCGCTGACCAAGCTCGAGAGCGTCTGCGACACGATCATCGTCGGCGGCCTGTCGGTCGGCGCTATCCTGGCGCTGCGCCTCGCGGCGCTGCATCCCGAACGCGTGCATGGCGTCGCCTGTTTCGCGCCGACATTATGGTACGACGGCTTTACCATCCCCAAGCACCAATTCCTGCTGCGCTGGCTGTGGTTCCTGCCGGCGGCCAAGCGCTTTCGCTTCGACGAGCGTGAACCCTTCGGCGTCAAGGATGAGCGCATGCGCGCATTCGTCCTGAAATCGCTGGCCTCCGGCGATGCCGGAATGGCCGGGCATCCGAGCACGCATGCCTTGTCGCTCTTCCAGTTCTGGAAACTCGTCGACGACGTCAAGCCGAGACTGCCTGCGATCAAGCGGCCGGTATTCATCACGCATCCGCGCGAGGACGATCTCGCGAGCATCAAGAACTCCTTCTACTTGCAGGAGAAGCTGGGCGGTCTCGTGGAAATGCTGGTGCTGGACGACAGCTACCATCTCGTGACCATCGATCGGCAATGGAAGATCGTCGTCGATCGTGCCGTCAAGTTTGCGCAAGGGATCGAGCAGCATCGACCACGTGCCTCCATCCCCTCGGGCGGAACTCGCGCGGTCGCTGCCGAATAGCGGCCAGGCGATGACCTTAGACGCGCGGATCTTTCGCAGCTTCGCCGAGATCGATCCGGCCGCGTGGGATGCGTGTTTCCCCGGCGAGGCCGAGAGCCACGCCTATTACACCGCCTGCGAGCAAGGCGCGAGCCGCACCACCCAGGACGGCGCCGCGGCCGTCTTCGTCGACGGCCGGCTCGTCGCCGCGGCGCCGATCTTCAAGACCGTGTTTCGGCTGGACACGCCGATCCAGGGGCCGCTGCGGCGGCTCACCGAGCGCTTCCATCCCCTCGTCAAAGGGATCATGGACCTGCCCATCATCGGGCTCGGCTGTCCCTATTCGGAGCGTTGCCATCTCGGCTTCGCGCCGGATGCCGATCCATCGACGCGCCGGGCCTTGCTGATATCGCTCTTGGCGCGATTGGAGGAATATGCGCGTCGCGAGGGCACCGGCCTGATCGCCTTGAAGGACCTCGCCGCCCAGGACGAAGCGGAGTTCGGCGCCGCGATCACCACGCAAGGTTGGACGCGCGCCGCCAGCCTCCCGACCGCTATCCTCGACCTGCCCTTCCACGATCTCGACGCCTATCTCGCCGGTCTCTCGGCCGTGACCCGCAAGGATATTCGCCGCAAGCTCAGGAGCGCTCCGTCTTTGCGCATCGAATGGCGCAGCGACTTCGACGGCCTCGAGGATGAGATCGCATTGCTCTATGCCTCGACGCGCCGGCGCAGCAGGCTCGACTATGGCGATTTCGAAACGCTCCCCAACGGCTATTTTTCGGCCGTGATGCGCTCGCTCGGCGAACGCGCCCGGGTCGTCCTCTACTGGGTCGGCGACACGCTGTGCGCCTTCAACCTCGTCTTCCTTGAGAAGGACCGGATGATCGATAAATTCCTTGGCATGCGCTACCCGCTCGGGCAGGAACACAATGTGTATGCGGTCAGCTGGATGGAGAACGTCAAAGAGTGCCTTGCCCGCGGCATCGGCTGCCTGCAGACGGGCCAGACCGCCTATGGCTTGAAGCTGCGCTATGGAAGCCGCTTGCAACCCTCCTATATCTATTTCAAGCACCGCTCAGCCTTGCCCTACGCCATCTTGAAGACCGTCAGTCGTTTCATGAAGGCCGATCGCCTCGATCCCGACCTGAGGGCCGCCCGGGCATTCACATCGTGACGCGTCCCTCCTTGGCGGTCTCGCTCCGGATGATCTTCTTCTGGGGCTCGTTCCTCGCTCTCGACACCGCGACCCAGCTTGCCTTCAAGGCGGCCAGCGGTCCGCTCGAGGGGACTGCGTTCGGGCTGGATTTCCTCAAGATGGCGCTGGCGACGCCCGCCTTCTGGGTCACGATCTTGTGCTATATTGGCACCTTCGTTTTCTGGATGGCGGTATTGACCCGCATGGATCTCAACCGCGCGTTCCCGCTGACCGCGCTCACTTATGTGACCGTGCCGCTGCTCGCCTTTGCGTTTTTCGGCGAGCACCTGCCGGCGTTGCGCCTGCTTGGCATCGGCGTGATCATCGCCGGCGTCATCCTGATCGGATGGGAAGAGTGAGCTGGCGGGGGCCCTGGCCGGTCAGGCTGCGGCTTATCCTCGCTTTCCTGTTCGTTGGCGTTCCGCCAATGCTGGGCGCTGCCTATCTCGCGTCGCGGCTGATCTCCGGCTCCTTCGAGAGGAATGTCGGGCAATGGCTGACGGAGACCGCCCGTTTCGTCGTCGTCGAGATCATGGACCGCGAGGATGATGCGGCGCAGATCGCCACGACCTTGACGGGAGCGGTCAGCCAGACGGCCAATGAGACTGTCGAGGGCCTCAAGGCCGCCCTCAAGCCGCATGAACCGATACTGGCCGCCGACGGCTTCGACGTGCTGATGATCTATGACGCGAGCGGCGCCATCCTCTACAGCACCCTCCCCTTCGCTCCCACCAAGAAGCTGCGGCCCGCCGCGACGCGTGCCACTTTCGGCGGCACGCTCGACGGGAAGCCGGTGCTGGTGGCCGGCGCGACCGTCAAGCTCTCGGTCGGCGCCGGCAGCCTCTTTCTTTTCCTCGGCGATGCGCTCGACACCGCCACCTTCTCGAGCCTCAAGGCCGTGCCTTCGCTGCAGCTCGATTTTTTCGCGGTCCGAGGCAACGAAGCGTTCAAGCTCTATGAGAGTTCGAACCTGGCGGCGATGCCGACGCCTGCCATCCTGCAGCAGGTCGCGAGCACCGACGATCCGGTCGCTCTCGAAAATCCGCCGGGCGACGCCTTTCTGGCAGCGGTCGCCGGCTTGAAGGACCAGGACGGCGAATTGTCGGGGATCGTGTTTTGCGGTGTGGGCAGCGAGGATGGGCTGGACGGACAGGACCAACAGCTGCATCTGCTCTGGGCGGTGTTCCTGTTCGGAGCGCTGATCTTCGTGCTCGCGGGAGCTTTCGTCTCGGCGCGCTTCGTCAAGCCGCTGCGCGCCCTGTCCCAGGGCGTGCGCTCGGTCGCCTCGGGCGATTTCTCGCAGCGAGTGCCCGAGGCCGGCGACAAGGAAACCGTGGAGCTCGCTGCGCGCTTCAATGCCATGGCGGCCGAGCTCGAAGCGGCCCGTGGCCGCGAATCCGAGCTGCGGCGCAAGGAGCGCCTGTCGACGCTCGGCGAGGCCGCCATGGTCATCGCCCATGAGGTGCGAAACCCGCTCGGCATCATCAAGACCTCGAGCGATCTCGTGCGTTCGCGGGCGAAGCTCGGGCCGAAGGAAGAGCAGCTCCTCGATTATGTGACCGAAGAGGTGCATCGCATCGACAACCTGCTCACCGAGGTGCTCGATTTCGCCCATCCGAAGGAGCCTCGACGCAGCGTCTTCGCCATGCGCGAGCCGGTCGACCGCATCCAGGGCTTCCTGGCTCCCGAGATGGCGCGCAAGGGATTGCTCCTCGCCATCGAAGATCACGCCGACGGCGCCAGGGTGAGCGCCGATCGCGACCAGATCTACGAGGCCCTGCTCAACCTCGTGATCAACGCCATGGACGTAGTCGGGCGCGGCGGGCGCGTGGTGGTGAGGATGGCGGCGACGCCAGGAAGCGTCTCGGTGGATGTCGCCGATAACGGGCCGGGCGTGAAGCCTGAGCTGCGGGCCCGCATCTTCAACCCCTTCTTCACCACCAAGGCCAAAGGAACCGGGCTCGGGCTTGCGAAGGTCGCGACCGTGGTCGAGGCCCATCAGGGCCGGGTCGAATGCCTCGAGGAACAAGGCGGAGGCGCCTGCTTCCGGGTGACCTTGCCGCGCGCCGGCGACGCGCCCAGAACGGCCGGACCCGAGGCGACCGGACCCAAGATTGCTGGGGCCAAGACTGTTGGAGCCAAGACTGCTGAAGGCAAGACTGCTGAAGGCAAGACTGCCGAAGCCGAGACTGCTGGAGCCAAGACTGCTGGAGTCAGGACCACGGATTCCAAGACGGCCGGCGAGGATGCCGACATTCCGCAAGGAGAAGGGGCCCAATTGTGACGCACACCGTCCTCATCGTCGACGACGAGGTGCGCCTTGCCGAGCTCCTGTCAGCAAGCATCGCCGATCGCGGCTACCGCACCATCGTCTGCTCATCGGCGGAGGAAGCGCTCGAAGCCTTCGATCCGGTGACGATCGACCTGATGATCTCGGATCTGCGCATGCCCGGCGCCGACGGACGCACGCTGCTCCACGAGATCAGGGCCCGTGCCCCGGATATGCCCGTCGTGCTCATCACCGCCTATACGTCGATGCGCGACGCGGTCGAGATGGTCAAGGAAGGGGCCTTCGATTACATTTCGAAGCCCTTCGAGATGGACGACATTCTGGCGACCATCGAGCGCGCCTTGAAGCTTGGCGACGCGATGCGAGAGAATGCACGCCTGCGCTCCGAGATCGAGGGTCGTCATCGCTTCGAGCAATTGGTGGGGACGAGTCCGGCCTTCCGGCGCGTCATCGAACAGATCGGCGAGGTCTGCGGGAGCCGGGCCACGGTGCTGCTCACCGGCGAGAGCGGCACCGGCAAGGAGATCGCCGCGCGCGCCATCCATTTCAACAGCCCGCGCAAGGCGAAACCCTTCATCGCGGTCAATTGCGCCGCAATTCCCGAGGGGCTGATCGAGAGCGAGCTCTTCGGCCATGTGAAGGGGGCGTTCACGGGGGCCGTCGCCCATCGACGCGGGCGTTTCGCCGATGCCGATCAAGGCACCGTGTTCCTCGACGAGATCGGCGACATGCCGGTTGCGACCCAGGCGAAGATCCTGCGCGTGCTGCAGGAGCGCAGCTTCGAGCCGGTCGGGTCGGGGCGCACCGAGAAGGTCGACACACGCGTGATCGCAGCCACCAATCGCGACCTGCGACAGGCGGCGGCGGACAACAGCTTCCGCGAGGATCTGTTCTATCGCCTCAACGTCTTCCCCATCGCGCTTCCGGCGCTGCGCGAGCGCAAGGAGGATATCCCGGCGCTCGCCCAGCATTTCCTGAAGACAGCGACCGAGACCATCGGCAAACGCGTGGTCGGGGTGACGCCGGCAGCGCTCGCCGCGATGAGCCAGTACCACTGGCCGGGCAATATTCGCGAATTGCAGAACTGCGTCGAGCGCGCCGTCATCGTGGCGCGAGGTTCGACCATCGACGTGCCGGATCTGCCGCGCGATCTCTTCGATCAGGGCGCTGTGTCCGAGAGGGCGGCAAAGCGCCGCACCAGCGATCTCGACGGAGAGCTCGCCCGCATCGAGAAGTCCTTCATTCTCGATGCCTTGCGCGAATCCAACGGGGTGCAGAGCAAGGCGGCGAAGCTCTTGGGCATCAACGAGCGCAGCCTCTGGCATCGCGTGAAGAAGCTCGGCATCGCCATCACCAAGCGCGCCAGCGGCGGAGGAGCCGCGACGTGATCGGCAACAAGAGCCCATGAGTGCCGCAAACCCTCCTTTGCCGCTCGGCTATTCGATGCTCGAACCGGGCCGGATCGCGAACGTCGTCACCTATCTTGAGATGAAAGCACGGCCGGCGCCGCGCGAGCGGCCACCCTCCAGTCTCGACCTCGTGCTCGAACCCTGCGATGGGAGCGACCTCGACGCCTATCGCGCCTTGTTCCGCCGCGTCGGCCAGGAATGGCTGTGGTACTCGCGCCTCGTCATGTCGGATGCGCAATTGCGGACCATCCTCGAGGATCCGAAGGTCGAGATTCACCGGCTGTGTCAGGGGCGCGAAGCGGTCGGCCTTCTGGAGCTCGATTTTCGCATCGAAGGCGAATGCGAGCTCGCTTATTTCGGCATCGTGAGCAGCCATATCGGGAAGGGTGCCGGTCGCCATCTCATGGAGCTTGCCATCGACAGGGCTTGGGCCAAACCGATCCGGCGCCTCTTCTTGCATACTTGCAACTTCGATCATCCGCGCGCCCTCGAATTCTATCAGCGCTCGGGCTTCCGGCCCTACAAGCTCGCCGTCGAGGTGCTCGAGGATCCGCGCCTCTCCGGCCATCTGCCGCGCGGCGCGGCGCCCCAAATGCCCATCATCGAAATGTCGTGAACGGGCGCGGGAGCGCAGCAGAAAAGCGATCTTGTCGGGGAGGTCGAAGAAGGGGGACGCGCTACTCGAACAGATACGACAGCCCGAAGCCAAAGGTCGGCTGAAAGCGACGCTCGATCACCGGGCTATGGGCAACGTTCGAAACGAGATAGCTCACGCCGCCACGCCCGACCAAAGCGAGGTTCGGCGCGAAGCGGTAAAGTGCGTCCACCGTCGTGCCCACCGATTCGACGCCTGCGCGCGCGTTGAAGACCGGCTTGCCGGTCGTGAGGCTCTGCGATTCGGAAACCCCGTACCATGTCTGCATATAGCTGTGATCGCCGATGACCGTGGTGATCGCCGGTAGAACCACGAACCGATTGGTGATCGGCAGCGCCGTGCCGATCTTGGCCTCGAAGGTCGAGCCATAGCTGCCTGAGAAATCATGCACGAAGGTGCCCTTCAGGTCGAGCCAGCCGAGATCATATTCGCTGATGAAGCGGCCCTGCGGGGCTTCTGCGATATTGCCGAGACCCAGGATCTTCGGGCTGTTGGTCTGGTCGCGCCCGAGCCTGAAGAAGGCCGAAGTTGCAAAGGACAATTTGTCGTCATTGTAGAGATAGACGCCCGCCCCATCCTCCATATTGATGAAGAAGCGCTTCTTGTAGGTCACATCGATATCCGGGAAGGGCAAGGAACGCAGGCCGTTGCCGCCCGGATAGGTGGGTTCGACCAGCATGCCGGCGCCGATCCGGTTCGTCCTCGACATCAACTTGGCGAATTGCTCGGGCGTGACATCGGGCGTGAAGCTGTCGAGACTGATGGTCTGCGGCGGGGTCGCCCCAGTCGTCTGCGCTGGAGCACTCCCCGTCGTCTGCGCGCAAGCGAGCTCCGGCGCCAAAGCGAGCGCGCAGGCGAATGCCAATTGCAGCAAACGGCTCGGCAGCATCGAACTCGCGAAACGCCCCTCTTCAAACCCGGCGAGCGCCGTTCATCGCTCGAGCGCCCTTATACTCCTGGCCGCCGCCGGCAGGAAGTCCCTAGGGCGAGACTCAATGCCGCTGTGGCCTCGATGCCACATTCGGGGGCCCATCCGGCCCTTCCCAATGGATCGGACGGGCTCCCGGCCCATGCCTGCGGCAATGCTAATCTAGTGTGCGTCCCCGGCCGCAACGCCGAGCCGCGGTCGTCTCACCAAAGGCAGGAAGATGAGCATGACGACGAACAGCACGGTGAGCGTGTAGAACACGTCCGAGAGTGCCATCACCATCGCCTCGCGCCGCACCAGCATGGCGAGTTTCTTGATGGCTGCGAGCGGCGCATCCGAGCCGTGCGGCGCCATGGCGGCAGTCAGGTTCGACAAGGTCTCCTCGGCCTTGAAATGCCCCCATGCGACCTTCTCATGCAGCCGCACGAGATGCAGATCCATACGCTTGTTCATCATGGTGTTGATGCCGGCGAGGCCGAAAGCTCCGCCGAGATTGCGCGTCAGGTTGAATAGCCCGGACGCCGACCGGATGCGCTCCGGCGACAAGGTCGCCAGCGACATATTGGTGATCGGCACCATGGAGAACATCATACCCGAGCCGCGCAGGATCTGCGGCAGGAGGAGCTCGTAGAAGTCCCAATCCTTGGTGACGTCGGAGGCGAGATAGGTGCCGAGCGCGAACACCGAGAAGCCGAACCCCAAGAGGATGCGCGGATCGACCCTGGTCATCAGCCGCCCGACCAGCGGGGCGCAGAAGAACATGGTGAGCCCGCTCACGAACATGGTCTTGCCGATCATCAGCGCGTCATAGTCGCGCACCCGGGCGAGATAGACCGGATAGATATAGGTCAGGCCGTAGAGACCGACGCCGAGCACGAAGGAGAGCACGCAGCCGGTGGAGAAATTGCGGTTTGTGAAGGCTCGCAGATCGACGATCGGCTGGTGGGCCCTGGCGGCGCGCCAGAAGAAAAGCACGGCGCCCACGCATGTCAGGATGCCGCAGATGAACACCGACTGGTCCTGGAACCAGTCATGGTTCGGCCCCTCCTCCAGCACATATTCCAGATCTCCGAGGAAGAGCGCGAGGCCGAGAAGGCCGGTCCAATCGAAGCGCTTGAGCAGGTTGAGCTGCGGTTTGTCGAAATCGATGAGCAGGAAGGTTGCGACCGCGACCGCGCAGCCGGGCACGACGTTGACCAGGAACAACCAGTGCCAGGAAAACTGATCCGTCAGATAGCCGCCGACCGTCGGACCGATGGTGGGAGCAAGCGTCGCCACGAGACCGATCAACGGGCTGACGATCGGCTGCTTCTCCTTTGGGAACACGGTGAAGGCCGCCGCGAACACCGAGGGGATCATGCCGCCGCCGATGAAGCCTTGCAGCAGCCGCCAGACGATCATCTCGTCGATCGAGTTCGACGAGGCGCACATGATGCTCGCCAAGGTGAAGCCGGCGGCCGAGGCGGAAAACAGATAACGCGTCGAGAACACCCGTGCCAACAATCCCGATAGCGGGATCATGACCACCTCGGCGATCAGATAGGAGGTCTGCACCCAGGGAATCTCGTCGGCGCTGGCGGAGAGCCCGGCCTGGATCTCGGCGAGTGAGGCCGAGACGATCTGGATGTCGAGGATCGCCATGAACATGCCGAAGACCATGGCGATGAAGGCGAAGACGCGCCGCGGCGTCAGCGGCGGCACCACCGGGGCCGATGTCGGCGGCGCCATGCGTGGCGTGAGCGGCTGCGGCGCGGCGCGCTCGGCCACAATGCGTCCATCTCTCGTCAGCACAACGGCCGTGGACATGATCGCTCCTTGCAGGCGAGCGGCGCCAGCTCAGCGCAGGGGCGCTGCGAGCTTGGTGGCTTCCCCGGAATTATTGGGCTTTGCGGCCGCGACCGAATCGAACATCCGCAAGGCCGCGTCCTTGGTGTGCTCCAGGAACAGCGCGACGCGGCCCGGAAGCTCCTCGCCCAAGACATGCGAACCCGGCTCGCGGGTATTGATGCCGACGACGACCGACATGCCGGGGCGCAGGATGCCGGCAGCGACGATGTCGGCCGGCAAGGCGATGCGCACCGTCAGGCGCTGCACGATCTTGGTGAAGTTGCCGGTCGCATTCTCCGGCGGCAACAACGAGAACAGTGAGCCGGAGGCCGGCGACACGCTCTCGACCCGGCCCTCGATGTCGTGGCTGCCGAAGGCATCGACCCGCACATCGACCGGCTGGCCCGGCTTCACATCGGCGAGCTGCGTCTCCTTGAGATTGGCCTCGACGCGCACGGTCGAAAGCGGCACCAGCGCCATGACCCTCGCGCCGGTCTGGACATATTGCCCGACCTCGACCGCCCGATTGCCGACTACGCCGTCGAAGGGAGCCCGGATCTCGGTGAAGGACAGATCGCGCTTGGCGCGATCGAGCGCGGTGGCGAGCTCGGCGCGGCTACGTTCGGCCTCGATCTGCTGCGCCCTCAGCACGCCGACCATGGCGCTGGCCGAATCGAGCGCGCTCTGCGCGGCCGCGATGCCGGCCGTCGACTTGTCGCGATCGGCGCGCGCCTGATCGAGCGCAGCCTTGGTGCCGAATTCATTCGCAGCGAGCTTCTGGGCCCGATCGAAGGCCGCCTGGGCACGCACGACCTCGGCCTGGGCGCTGGCGAGCTGCGCCTTGGCCTGGTCGATGGCGGCATTTTGCGCCTCGATCTGCTTACCGAAGCGGGCGATCGTGGCGTCCTGCGTCGCCAGCCGGTTGGCGGCAGCGTCGACGGCGAGCTTATAGTCGCCGTCATCGATGCGAACGAGGACGGTGCCGGCAGCCACATGCTGATTGTCGGTGACGTCGACCCCTGTGACGAGCCCCGACACCTTGGCGGCCAGCAGCGACATGTCGGCCGCCACATAAGCATCATCGCTCGACACGATGAAGCGGCCATGCGTCCACCAGCCGAAGCCGAAATAGCCGCCGATGCCGACCACTGCGACGAGCGCCGCGGTGAGGACGAGCCGCTTGCGCGAGCGACGCGGCGGCATCACCTCGCCTGAGATCACGCGCGCTCCGGCAAGCTGGCGCTCGCCTTGCGGGGCGGGGCTATGGTTGGCGGCGACAGTCATGTCTTTCGAGGGGCTTGCGAGATCGCGCATGGGCGCCCGTTCGGCTGCGATCGCCGGCTCATTGTGCCCAAGCTTGTCGGTCTCTGGAATCTTGTCGATCATCTGGGAATCGACGGATTTGACGTCGGCACGCGAGGGCGACCCCACGATTTCCGGCTGCGCGGCCGCCGGAGGCGGCGAATTTCCGCGTCCGCCGGGCCCGACATCGGCTTTGGTGAAAGCCGGCTCGTCTGCGCGGGGCAATTCCTTGAGGCCCCCACTCTTCGGCTCATCCGACATGTCGGACTCCACAAAACTCTCGATATCCCTGCCGGCCACCGCCCGGATCGCCGGGATCAGCTCAAATTGACCGAACGGTTCGGTCAATGGCCGTTGACATAGCGCAACACATACCGCATATCAAGGTCGAACTGAACGGTTCGGTCAATTTTTGATCATCTCGGCTGAAGTTCATCTCAGGCGAAGTTCTTGGCCGGGATTTGAGCTGCGATGATGCCGGAGCAGTGCCAGGCGGACATGGAACAGGCAATCGACGATTTTGTGACGCTCTCGAAGGACGAGACCAGGGATCCTCCGCCCGACAGCGCCAAACGCCGGCAGATCATCGAGGGCGCGCGGACCGTCTTCCTGGCCCAGGGCTTCGATCGTGCGAGCATGGACGAGATCGCCCGCGCGGCCGGCGTCTCGAAGGGCACGCTTTATGTCTATTTCGACAACAAGCAGCGCCTGTTCGAAGACCTGATCATCGAAGATCGGCGCGAGCAAGCCGAGCAGATCGTCAAGATCGATTTCGCCGATCCCGATATCCGGGCCATGCTGACCCGTTTCGGCGTCAGCCTCGCGGAGCGGATGCAACTCCCTCAGACCATCGCCTTGACGCGCATCGTGATCGCGGCCTCGGCGCATATCCCGGAGATCGGGCGCACCCTGTATTCGGCCGGCCCCGGCTACGGAATCCGCTACATCTCTTCCTATTTCGACGCGAAATGCGCCGAAGGGCGATTGTCGATGTCGGATACACATTTGGCTGCGGCTCAGTTCATCGAGCTCTGCATGTGCCAAATCCTCAAGCCGCTTCTGTTCAACGTCTCAGGCCCCGCCCCGCGCGAGAGGATCGAAACGGTCGTAGCGAGCGCGGTCGACATGATCCTTTCGGTGTACAGCCCGAAATAAGGCCTCCTCACGTTGAGGGTGCGCGCTTCAGTGAGAGAGCGCGCTTCAAACCGCGACACATCCTCTGCTATGGCTCGCTCTCCCGAGAGCTCGATCGCGGCGGTGGCGGATATCGCCTTTGCGATGCGATCATGCTCAAACCAGCGATATGGCGAGCGAGGCATCGATGCAGGCGAGAGACCCGGATTTTCTGCCCATTTCAGGCTTCGTGCTGCCGCGTTTCGCAGGCATCCCGACCTTTATGCGGCTGCCCCATGTGCCGCTCGAGGATAGCCGCATCGACAAGGTCGATATCGGTCTCATCGGTGTTCCCTGGGATGCCGGCACCACCAATCGCCCGGGCGCGCGCCATGGGCCGCGCGCCTTGCGCGACGCCACCACCATGGTGCGCCAGCTGAACCAGGCGACCGGCATCAAGCCGTTCCATCTGGCGCGCTGCGCCGATCTCGGCGACGTCCCGGTCAATCCCGCGAGCCTCGACGACACCTTGACGCGCGTCACCAGCTTCTACCGCGAGGTGATGACACATCAGATCACCCCGATGACGATCGGCGGCGACCATCTGACCAGCCTGCCGGTGCTGCGCGCCGTCGCCGCCAAGGGTCCGGTCGGCATGATCCATTTCGACAGCCACACCGATTTCTACGACAGCTATTTCGGCGGCTTCAAATATACGCACGGCACTCCCTTCCGCCGCGCGGTTGAGGAAGGGCTGCTCGATCCCAAGCGCGTCGTGCAGATCGGCATCAGAGGCTCGGCCTATGACGGCGAGGACGTCGAATTCGCACGAACGAACGGCGTCAGGATCGTCTTCATTGAAGAGCTGATGGAGCGTGGCACCAAGGCCATCATGGACGAGGCCAGGAGCATTGTCGGCGAACATCCGACCTACCTGTCCTTCGACATCGACGGGGTCGATCCCGCCCAGGCGCCCGGCACCGGCACGCCCGAGATCGGCGGTTTCTCGACCTTCCAGGCGCAACAGATGCTGCGCCTGCTCGCCGGCATCGACCTGGTGGGAGCGGATTTCGTGGAATTGTCGCCGCCTTTCGACGTCGGCGGCATCACCGCTTGGGCCGGCGCCAGCATCGTGTTCGAGATCTTGTGCGTGCTGGCCCAGGCGACGCAGCGGCGGGGCCGCTGACCGGCGCCTGAGCTTGCGAGAATCGGTCCCGCATGCATAGCTTGCGCGGTCGATGGCGGGACTGGGAGGCGGCAATGGAAGAATCGGCGCTCGAGAACAAGGAACATCTGGAGCACGCCGAGCATGCGGCTCACAGCGGCGATCCATTCATCATCAGGGTGTCGGTCACCATCGCCATATTGGCGGTGATCGCGGCCGGCATATCGAGCCTCGAGACGGTCGAGTCCGGCAGTGCGCTCGCCAAGCTGAGCGATGCCAATCTCGCGCAGAACAAGGCGACCGATAGCTGGGGCTATTATCAGGCCCAGCGCGTCAAGAAGGCAATCTACGATTCCGTCGCCTTGCAGACGCCGGAGAAGGCTCCGGAGGCTCAAAAGGAATCGCAGCGCTACGATTCCGACAGCAGGCGTATCGAGGGCGAAGCCAAGGCGCTGGAAAAGAGCGTCGACGCGGCCGAAGAAGAAAGCCGCCTGCACGAGCATCGCCACCACAGGCTCACCCTGGCCGCGACCTTCCTGCATGTCGGCATCGCCGTCTCGACCATCGCCATCATCGCCAAGGGCCAGCGCTGGCCCTGGTATGCCGCGCTGGTGCTGGGCGTCGCCGGCATCGCTGTGGCTGCGACGGCCTATCTTCTGCACTGACGGCGCGCGGCTGCCGCGTCCGTTCGATCAGATGCCGTGATGTTTCGGCCGGACGCCGATCGCGCGTCCGATCGCCCCTAAGCCCGCCCCGCTCGAGATGACGACTCCGGCGACGACGATCGCGGCCCCGAGCCACTGGCCCGCATGGGTGGCCTCGCCGAGGAAGACGCTGGCGATCGCGACGCCCAGCGGCGGCACGGCCGCGATGCCGAGGGCGGCGGCCGACGGACCAAGCCGATGCACCAGCGTCACATAGGCGAGGAAGGTCACGAAGGTCAGGAACCAGCCCTGGAACAGTGCCTCGCCCAAGGCGATCGGGAGGTTGGCCAGGGTGATGCCGGAAGGCGCGAAGGCGAGCCAGATCGGCACGGCAAAGATGCCGGTCGCGCCCATCACGGCGACACAGCATAAGGGATCGAGATTCCATTTGCGCGCCAGCACGCCGAAGCAGCCCCACATCAGGCCGATGAGGCCGAAGATGAGGTCTCCACCGAGCGCACCCGCGTCGAATTGCGCCCCCGCGGCGCGCGCAAACACCACGAGGCCGGCGAGGATGACGCCGACGCCGAGGAGCCGCCCCGGCGATGGCCACACGCCGAGCACCAGGCCGGCGACCAGGAGCGTGCAGACGATCGAAGAGGACGGCGCGAACAAGGTTGAGTGGCTTGCCGGCATCATCGCGGTCGCCAGCGTAAAGATCCCGCCATAGACCGCGCCGCCCAGGAGGCCGACGACGGCGTAGTGCATCGGCACCGCCCGCACCAAAGCTCGCCTTGCCGGATCGCAGAACACCAGCAGCGCTCCGAGCGCTGCCGCTCCATAGCGCAGCACCGTGATGTCCCAGACCGTCAGCCCGGCCTGAAGGCCGAGCTTCGTCGCCGCGAATTGCGCCGCCATCGACGGATAGGACAACAGCGCCAGGAGGAAAGTGGGCACGGTTCCAGTCCCGGATCCGGCCCGACGCCGCGTCGTGGCCGCCGCCTCGCGGCGTCTACCAGCTGCCGGTGTTCGGCATGCTGAGCCAGGGCTCCGCAGGAGCGAGGGGAGAGCCCTTCTGCAGCAGCTCGATGGAGATGCCGTCGGGCGAACGCACGAAGGCCATATTGCCGTCGCGCGGCGGCCGGTTGATGGTCACGCCCTTGTCCATCAGGCTCTGGCATAAAGCGTAGATGTCGTCGACCCGATAGGCGAGATGACCGAAATTGCGGCCGCCGCCATAGCTGTGCTCGTCCCAATTATAGGTGAGCTCGAGCAGCGGCGCCTTGGTCTCCTTCGAGCGTTCGGCTTCGGCGGGCGTCGCCAGGAAGACGAGCGTGTAGCGCCCCTTCTCGTTCTCGGCGCGACGCACCTCGACGAGACCAAGCTTGTTGCACCAGAAATCCAGGGCGGCATCGAGGTCGCCCACCCGCACCATGGTATGCAGATACTCCATAGCGTGCTCCATCCTCGCTGTAGTCTTGCCTCGCAGTAGCCTTGCCACACGGTCGTTGCCGGGGCAGATGGCGGAAACACATTGGTTATAGGGCCCGACCGCGTGAACGCCAGCCTTGAATCGCCTGCCTCCAGTGCCGCGCTTGCAAGGCTGAAGCGCCGGGCCGCGGCATGGTCGGTCGTCGCCACCGTCCTGGTGACGGCGCTGAAGCTCGCCGCCGGGCTGATCTCAGGCTCGCTCGCCCTGCTGGCCGATGCCGTGCATGGTCTTCTCGACATCGGCGCCACGACGCTGACCTATTTCGCCGTGCGCCATGCGGACCGGCCGGCCGACGAGGGACACCATTACGGCCACGGCAAGATCGAGGCGGTGGCGGCGCTCTGCGAATCGACGCTGCTCGGGCTCCTCGCAATCGCTGCCTTCATCGAGGCTTTGCGACGGCTGTTCTTCGACGCACACGCGATCGTGAGCGTCTCTCCCTTTGCCTTCGCGGCGGTCGGCATCTCGATCTGCGTCGACGCTGCACGCTGGCGGACCTTGCATGTCATCGCCAAGGAGACCGGCAGCGACGCACTCGCCGCCGACGCCCTGCATTTCTCCTCAGATCTCGCAAGCTCGCTCGCGATATTGGCGGGCCTGGTGGCGGCGGGCGCAGGCTTCGCCAATGCGGACGCGAAGGCGACGCTGCTGGTCGCCGTGCTGATCGGCTTCGCGGCCGTGAGGCTCGCCAAGCGCGTCATCGGCGTGCTGATCGACGCCGCGCCGAAGGGCGTCGCCGAACATGTCCGTGAGATCGCGCTGCGCGTGCCGGGCGTGCTCGGCATCGACGGGGTGCGGGTGCGCCCGGCAGGGAGCACATTATTGGGCGATGTCAGCGTCGCCGTGGCCCGCACTCTGCCGCTCGATCGGGTCGGCGAGTTGAAGGCTGCGCTTGCGGGCGCCATCGCCTCCGAGCTGAAACGGGCCGAGTTCACCGTCGCGACCCGCCCCGTCGCCCCCGACGATGAGAGCATCCTCGAGCGTGTCATGCTGATCGCTGCGCGCGAGCGAACTCTCGTGCACCATGTCACGGTCCAGACATTGGACGACCATCTGGCGATCGGCTTCGACATCGAGGTGGATCGGAGGTTGAGCCTCGGGGACGCGCATGGGCGCGCCTCGCGGCTGGAAACGGCGCTGCGCGAGGAATTCGGCCCGGCGACGGAAGTCGATGCGCATATCGAGCCCCTGGAGCTGCGCGAGCTCCACGGCACGCCGGCCGATGCGGCGACGTCACGCTGTGTCGCCGAGGCCTTGACGCGAGCCGCCGCGGCGGAAGGCAAGATCAGCAACATCCACAATGTACGCGTCAGGCAGACGCCTGCCGGCCTCGTGGCGCATTTCCACTGCCTCGCCCCGCCGGACACCGATGTGGCGAGCGTCCATGCCGCCGTCGACGAGATCGAGCAGGCGACGAAACGAGAGGTCGCGGGCATCGCCCGCCTCGTCGGGCATGCCGAGCCGGCGGGTGCGGGACATGGACCGCAAGGCGCAGCCGACCCATCTGCGACGGTGAGCTATCCATGACACGCAAGTCACCTTAAGACGCCCGTTCCACAGCTGAGACCGTGCAATGCGCCCAGAAACGCCACCCGCGACCCGCCTCGAAGATTATCGCGTTCCCGATTATCTCGTCGAAACGGTGGATCTCGACATTTCGCTGCAGCCGCATGAGACGCGGGTGCGGACGAAAACCGCCTTCGTGCCGAATCCGAAAGGCGTGGCGGGAGCCGAGCTGGTGCTCGACGCCGACGAGTTGACGCTCGTCTCGATCGCCCTCGACGGCCGTCGGCTCGAAGCTGGCGACTACAGACTGACCGAGACCGCGCTCACCCTGCCCTCCCCGCCCGCGCGGCGCTTCGTGCTCGATATCGAGACGCGGCTCGATCCGACGGCCAACACCAAGCTCTCGGGCCTCTATCGCTCCAACGGCACCTATTGCACGCAATGCGAGGCGCAGGGCTTCCGGCGCATCACCTATTTCCAGGATCGCCCCGACTTGCTCGCCGTCTACACCACGCGCATCGAGGCCGAGCGGGACGAAGCTCCGGTGCTGCTCGCCAACGGCAACCCGGTGATGCAGGGTCAGGTCGGGGCGGGCACCCGCCATTTCGCCGTCTGGCACGATCCCTGGCCGAAGCCCTCCTACCTCTTCGCCCTGGTCGGCGGCCGGCTCGGCCGCGTCGCCGGCGCTTTCGAGACGCGCTCCGGCCGCAAGGTGGAGCTCGGCGTCTATGTCGAGCCCGGCAAGGAGCAGCGCGCCACCTATGCGCTCGACGCGCTCGAGCGCTCGATGCGCTGGGACGAAGAGAGCTTCGGGCGCGAATATGATCTCGACGTGTTCAACATCGTCGCGGTGTCCGATTTCAACATGGGCGCAATGGAGAATAAGGGCCTCAACATCTTCAACGACAAATATGTGCTGGCCAGCACGCAAACGGCGACCGATGCCGACTACGCCAATATCGAGGCGATCATCGCGCATGAATATTTTCACAACTGGACGGGCAACCGCATCACCTGCCGCGACTGGTTCCAATTGTCGCTGAAGGAAGGCCTCACCGTCTTCCGCGATCACGAATTCACGTCCGATATGCGCTCGCGCACCGTCAAGCGGATCTCGGATGTGCGCACCTTGCGCCTCGTGCAATTCACCGAGGATGCCGGCCCGCTCGCCCATCCGGTGCGCCCGCCGCTCTACCATGAGATCAACAATTTCTACACGGCGACCGTCTACGAGAAGGGCGCCGAGCTGATCCGCATGCTCAAGACGATCATCGGCGCGGAAGCCTTCGGGCGCGGCATGGACCTCTATTTCGAGCGTTGCGACGGCACGGCCGCGACGGTCGAGGATTTCCTCGCCTGCTTCGCGGATGTCACGGGGCGGGACCTGTCGGGCTTCATGCGCTGGTACGATCAGGCCGGCACGCCTGTCGTCAGCGTCGATCAGCGCCATGACGAGGCGGCACGCTCGACGACGCTGACCTTCACCCAGGCGACGTCGCCGACCCCCGGACAAGCCGAGAAGATGCCGGTCGAGATTCCGATCGCCATCGGCCTCCTGTCGCAGGAGGGCGAGGAGCTGCCGCTCGCCTGCGACCACCCCGACTGGCGTGCGGACGGTGTCTTCACGCTGCGCCAGACGAGCGCCGAGATCACCTTCCGCGACATCGCCAAGAAGCCGGTGGCGTCGCTGTTTCGCAGCTTCTCGGCTCCGGTGCGCCTGGATTTCGCCCAGAGCTTCGAGGACCTGCTGCTGCTCGCCGGCCACGACCAGGATCGCTTCAACCGTTGGCAGGCGATCCAGAGCTTTGCCGGAAAGATCATGCTCGGCGCCATCAGGGAAGCCGCTGCCGCGCAGACGCTGGCCTTCGATCCGCGCTTCTTCGCGGCGCTCGAGAGCCTGCTGACGCGAGAGCCCGACCATGCCTTCGCGGCCGAGGCGCTGGCGATCCCGTCCGAGCAGGACATCGCGCGCGAGATCGGCACGAATGTCGACCCCGACGCGATCCTGGCGGCCCGCAACGCCCTCTTGCGCGGCATGGGACAGGCGCTCGAGCGCCCGCTGCTCGCGACCTATGAGCGGCTGGCGGGACAAGGCCCCTATTCGCCCGACGCCAAGAGCGCCGCCCGACGCAATTTGCGCAACACGGCGCTCGCCCTCCTGGTGATCGCGGATCCGGCGCGCCACGCCGAGATCGCGCTGCGTCAGTTCAAGGCGACCGACAACATGAATGACCGCCTCGCGGCGCTCAGCGCCCTCTCGCGCGCACCGGAGGCGATGCGGGAGCCGGCTCTCGCCGAATTCGAGCGGGCTCATTCCGAAGATCCCCTCATCCTCGACAAATGGTTCGCTTTGCAGGCGCGCATCCCCGAGCCCGGAACGCTCGACAAGGTGAAGCAGTTGATGGGCCACCCCGCATTCTCGCTGAGCAATCCGAACCGGATCTACGCCCTGGTGATGAGCTTTTCGAGCGGCAATGCATCGGGCTTCAATCGCGCCAACGGCTCAGGCTATGAATTCATCGCAGACATCGTGGCCAAGGTGGACGCCTCGAACCCCGCGGTCGCGGCGCGGCTTCTCACCTCCTTCCGCAGCTGGCGCAGCATGGAGGCCGGTCGCCGTGGCAAGGCGGAGGCTGCGCTCCGCGCCATTGCGGCACGCGGGAACCTGTCAACCGATGTGAGCGATATCGTCACGCGCTCTCTCGCCTGAAGTACCCGCCCGGCCGGATTTCGCGATTTCGGCGAAAACACGGCCGCTCTCGGGCAAATTCTCGACGTCGCAAGTATTCGCAAGACTCGACTCAGCACTCTGCCCGGCGCGAATCCGTTCTATTTTTGTCCGAAAAAATGCGACGCGGCGCGCAAATAGCGCTGGACAAGGAGTCTTCGGAAGATTCGAATGGGACTGATTCGGAGGGACGCGGCGCGTTTGTCCACTCCGGACAATCCATTCAATCTTCGACGGAGGCCAGTGCATGGCGCGCTTTGACGCGGCCGTGCCACCTATGCACGCGAGCGTATCGGGGCAGGCGACACGTAGCGGAAAGGCGCGAGAATTTCGCCAGGGGCGAGTTCTGATGCAGCTCATGCTCGTCCTGCTCTCGGGGCTGGTCGCGGCGCTGGTGATCGCCGAAACGCTCGTCAATCTCTACTCCGCACGCGAGCAGCATCTGGCGCAATCGCTCGAACAGAGCGACGCCGTCGCCTCCCTGATCGCCGAGCGGCTCGATCACATGGTCGCGACCGCCCGCCTCGCCAATGACAGCGCTTCGGACCCGCAGAAGCTGCTGGCGGCGGCATTGCCGCTGCGCTCGCCTGGCAGCGATATGCTCATCGGGGTCACCGACCATGCGGGCCAGATGGTCGCCAGCATCGGATTTCGACGGCAGATCAGCTCCTTGGCCGACCTGATCGGGCGCCAGCACATCGCCTATTCGAACCGCACCGGCGCCGCGCGCGTCACCACGCCCGACGGCGTCGATGCCATCGTCGCGGTGCGCGACCTCGCCGAGCCGCTCGGCCAAGTCGCCATCCTCATGCCGACTTCGCGCATGCTCACGCTGTGGCGCGAGCATGCCCTCCAGCTCGCCCGTGTCGCAGCCATCGCGGGCTTCATCATCCTCCTGCTCTCCGGCGGCGTGTTGTGGCAGAGGCGGCGGGCCCGCACCGCCCAAGGCGATAGTGACCGCGTGCGCATGCATATGCGCGCCGCGCTGATGGACATCTGGCGCAACGAGCAGGAGCTGATCGAGAAGGAGCAGCGCCTGATGGCGACCTTGACCGATCTCGAACGGTCGCGGCTCGCGGTCGAACGGCAGTCCTGCGAGCTCGCCGCTCTCGCCGATCGCTATCTCGACCAGAGGCAACGCGCCGAGAACGCCAACCGCGCCAAGGCCGAATTCCTCGCCAATATGAGCCACGAGCTGCGCACCCCGCTGAACGCCATCATCGGTTTCTCCGAGATCATGGAGACGGGGCTGTTCGGCGCGCTCGGGAGCGAGAAATACGGGGAATATGTCAGCGACATCCGCCGCAGCGGCCAATATCTCCTGGCGGTCCTCTCGGATATCCTCGAGATGGCTCGCATCGAATCGGGGCGCCGGCGCATCGAGCGCTGCAAGGTCTCGCTTAAGGACCTGATCGGGGAAGCCGCGGTCAGCGTCGCGGGCGCGGCGGAGGCCAAGAAGCTGACCTTGACGGTGAGCGCGCCGGCCGCGGCCCTGATCGACGGCGATCACCGGGCTCTGGTCAAGGTGCTCGTGCATCTTGCCCGCAACGGCATCAACCACACGCCCGAGGGCGGCCGCGTCACGATCAAAGCCAAGCTTTATCCGTCGCATGTGGGCGTCCATATCGCCGATACCGGCATCGGCATTCCGGCGGACCGGCTGCCGCATCTCGGCCAGCCGTTTCAGCGCGTCAGCGTCGATGCCACGAAATCGGGGTCGGGCTCAGGGTCGGGTTTGGGCCTCGCTATCGCCCGCTCCCTCGTGGAGCTGCATGGCGGGCGCCTGCGCATCAAGTCGCGCGAAGGCCTCGGCACGGTGGTGGCGCTGAGCCTGCCGCGCCAGCCGGCGCTCGAAGATCAGGCGGCAGCCGCCATGCTCGCCGCCGAGCCTCCTGCCAAAGCCGCTTGAGCGGGGCGCAGCTTTCCGATCTGCGCGGCCGTGACGGGCGATTTGCTGGTTCTCCGCAAACGTGAAAGCATCACCGCGAGAACTCCGTGATGCCCCTGCGCGCAAATGCCAACCCCGATAGTCACCACCGTCGGCGCACTCCTGGTCAATGACAGGAACGAGATCCTTCTCGGCTTGCGCGCAGCCTGGAAGAAAGCCTGGCCCGGCCATTGGGACGCCGTCGGCGGTCGGGTCGAGCCAGGCGAACGCCTCGAGGACACGCTGATCCGCGAGGTTCAAGAAGAGATCGGCGTCACCCCGATCGAGTTCGCGTGGCCGGATTGCATCGAGGAACGTCGACCCGCGGCTCACGGCCAGCATCTGCACCATATCTACACGGTCACCGCCTGGCGAGGCGGTCTCGAATATTTTACTCGTCTGAAGTGTTTGCTGCAGGGCGACACCACTGTGTGATCACGTTGACGTGGTCGCGCCGTGAAGGGAGGATATTGTGATGATGTTCGCTCTCGATACCAAGAAACTGAAGCTATGGATCGCCGCGGCCGCGCTTGGCCTCGGCGCCATGGCCTTCTCGGCACCCACCGAGGCTCGCGGCTTCGGTGGCGGCGGCTTCCACGGCGGGGGCATGGGTGGCGGCTTCCACGGGGGCATGGGTGGCGGCTTCCACGGGGGCATGGGTGGCTTCCATGGCGGCATGGGCGGCTTCCATGGCGGCGGGATGATGCGGGGATTTGGTGGCTTCCACCGTTCAGTCGCGTTTGCCCATCCGGGCTTTTTCCGCTCCCCGGTCTTCGTTCACCGGGGCTTCGTCAACCGCCCGGTCTTCTTCCACCATCGGTTTGCCGACCGGCGTTTCTTCTTCCACCGTCGGTTTGCTGACCGGCGCTTCTTCTTCCGTCATCGCCGCTTCGTCGGGCCGTTCTTTGTCGGCGGCTATGGCGGTGACTATGATAACGGGTACTACAATAACGGGTATTACGGCGACGAGTGCTACGTGGTCCGTCGCCATTTCGTGAACCGCTGGGGCTACCCTCAAGTCCACCGCACGCTAATATGTAGCTAGCGGGGCCCGCGGACTGGACAGCGTCGAGCTCCTTGATCCGCCCCTCGTCAGCCGCGCTCCGGCTGGCGAGGCTAGCGGCCGGCGCGGCTATCGGCTGGCGCGGAGAATTCCATATCCGGCGAATTGTCGGCTGCGCCTGATGGCCATGATCAGGAGTTGCGATGTGATCAACACGGCTTTCCGGAGCGAGATCTCGCCATGACCACGGCTTATGTCAATCGCATTGCGACAGCGGTGCCCCCCCATGACGTCCATGAGAGTTTCTGCAACTTCGCGCAGTCGCTCTTCGGAGAGAACAACCGCCACGCGGTGCTCTTTCGTCGGATGGCCGAAAGGGCGGGCATCGAGCACAGATACGCATATGTTTCGCCCACGGGCCATGTCGATGGCGGGGCTATGAATGGAGAGGCTTTCTACAAGAGCGGCGCATTCCCGGATACGGCGGCGCGCATGCGTGCCTTCGAGACGCTCGCTCCCCCACTCGCAACGGCGGCCGTCGAGAAGCTCGACCTCGGTTCGGAGCGCGATCGCATCACCCACATCCTGATAACCTGTTGCACCGGGATGTCGGCGCCGGGTCTGGATCTCGAGCTGATCGAGCGCTGCGGGCTGAGAGGCTCGGTCGAGCGGACGATGATCGGTTTCATGGGCTGTGCCGCGGCAATCAATGCGCTCAAGCTTGCTCGGCATATCGTGCGCTCGGACGCGAATGCGCGGGTGCTCGCCCTCAATCTGGAGCTTTGCACGCTGCACCTGCAGGAATCGACCGATCTCGAGCAGATTCTCTGCTTTCTGCTGTTCGCCGATGGCTGCGCCGCCTCCCTCGTGACCTCGGAACCGCAAGGCGTTGCACTCGAAAGCTTCCACGCCGTGCAGGTGCCGAATACGCAAAACCTGATTACCTGGAATGTCAGGGAATCGGGCTTCGACATGATGCTCTCGGGGCAGGTGCCGGCGACGATCCAGGCCTCGCTGCCCGATCATGTGGCGGAGATTCTCGCTGGCGCGCCAGTCGACTCCATCGATCTTTGGGCCGTCCACCCCGGAGGGCGCACGGTTCTCGATGCGGTCGAGCGGGCCTTCGAACTCGCACCGGCCTCGCTCTCGGCATCGAGAGACATCCTGCGCCGCTACGGCAACATGTCCTCCGCAACGGTGATGTTCGTTCTTCAGGCGCTAATGCAACAGGCACCGAGCGGAGCGTCTGGTTGTGCAATGGCCTTCGGTCCGGGACTGGTAGCCGAGACCATGCGGTTCAGGGCAGTCGGGTAGCGGGTTGGCTCGATGCAGCCGACAGCGCTCTCTCGATCGTGACCTATGCGTCAGATGGAAGCCGGCCGCCAAAAATGAGCATGCCCCGCCAGGTGAGCCCGGAATTGCTGGACGCTCTGCCTGCCAGCGATCCGCGCGCGATCCATTCGCGACGCGACCTCAAGCGCCTGAACACCATCATGCTGCAGACGAACCTCATGGCGAGAGCCCTGACTGGGCATTGCGCGGATGGGGGCCCGCGGAGAATTCTGGAGCTCGGTGCCGGCGATGGAACGTTCATGTTGCGGCTGGCGCGCCGGCTCGCATCTCGCTGGCCGAACGTCAAAGTGACCCTGCTCGATCGCCAGGAGGTCGTGAGCCTCGAAACCCGCAAAGGGTTCGACGCCTTGGGATGGCAGGTCGAAACTGTGACGGCCGATGTTTTCGACTATCTGGAGCGCACACCGTCATTGGGCGTGGATATCGTCACCGCCAATCTCTTCCTGCATCACTTCTCGCAGGAGCAACTGGCCCGCCTGTTCACACGGACGGCGCCGATATGTCGCCTCTTTGCGGCCTGCGAGCCGAGGCGCTCCGCCCTCGCTTTGCTCGGCAGCCGCCTCACCTGGGCGATCGGATGCAATGATGTGACCCGGCATGATGCTGTCGTGAGCGTGCGGGCCGGCTTTCGCGGCGCGGAGCTTTCCGGGTTGTGGCCTCAGCGGCCTGAATCCGTGCTGCATGAGGGCGCGGCGGGGCTGTTCACCCACTGCTTCGTGGCCCGCCGCGTCGAGGGAGCTGAGCAAGGATGAGGCTGTGAAATATGATGCACTCGTCATAGGTGCGGGCCCGGCTGGGACAACAGCCGCTTTGATGCTGGCGAGAGCCGGTTGGTCGGTCGCCATCGTGGAGAAGACAGCTTTCCCGAGGCGCAAGGTTTGCGGCGAGTTCATTTCGGCGACCAGCATGCCCCTTTTGCACGAGCTCGGTGTCAGCGATGCGTTCTTCGAGCGCGCCGGCCCGGAAGTGCGGCGGGTCGGATTGTTCGCCGACAAGGCGGTTTTGGATTCGGCCATGCCGCAAGCTGCCGGCTCGTTCGCCGGATGGGGCAGAGCCTTGGGGCGCGAGCATCTGGACACGCTGTTGCTGGAGGCTGCGGTCAACGCCGGAGCCCGGCTGTGGCAACCCTGGAGCGCCCATGAATTGCACGCCGGCAACCAAATATATCGTTGCAAGATCACGGGCGAAGGATCCGAGCGGGAACTTGTCGCCCCCGTTGTCATCGGCGCCTATGGCTCATGGCGGAGCGGCGCGCTGCCCTTGCAGAGCGTCGAACCGCACAAGCCCTCCGATCTGCTCGCCTTCAAGGCGCATTTCACCGAATGCGAGCTTCCGGCCGGCTTGATGCCTCTGCTCGTCTTTCCCGGAGGCTATGGAGGCATGGTGCACAGCGATGGGGGACGCGTCAGCCTTTCCTGCTGCATCCGTCGCGATCAATTGCAGGAGTGCCGCCGACTCTATCCACGCCAGCGGGCAGGCGAGTCGGTCCTCGAGCACATCAAGGCGTCTTGCCTGGGTGTGCGCCAGGCTCTCCTTCACCCTCGCCTGCGCGGCGCCTGGCTGTCGGCGGGTCCTATCCGGCCAGGAATTCGCATCCGTTCGACGCAGGACATCTTCCTGGTTGGAAACCTCGCCGGAGAGGCGCATCCCATCGTTGCCGAAGGCATCAGCATGGCGATGCAATCAGCCTGGCTGCTCAGCCGGCGGCTGATCGCAGATCAAGACGGCGTCACGGCAAGGCGCCGCATCTCTGAAGTTCACAGGGAGTATGCGTCGGACTGGAAGGCATGTTTTGGCATGCGCCTTCGCATGGCGGCCGTCTTCGCCCATCTCGCGATGCGACCGGGCGCAACGACACTGCTCTTGCCTCTCTTGGACCGTTTTCCCAAGATCTTAAGCGTCGGAGCGCAGCTCAGCGGCAAGACAAAGCAGGTTGTCCGTGCGCCCGCGCCCGTCTCAAGCCGGGCGCGCCAGCGCATCATGTGAGATGGGGCGTCACAGGGTGCGACCCGCTTTTGCCTCGCCCTGCTTCGCGCTGTGCTTCACGCCGTATTTGGCGCCCGATATCGCTCAAGTTGCAGAGCTGGTCGTCATCGAGTGCGGCAAGCGCATGTCGGCACTTGTCGCGGTTTAGCCACCAGCGCATGAGTTTTGATGCCCTGCTGCCTCCGCCGATATGTGACGTCGCATACGTCGCTGAAGCCGCAACGAATACGCGAGTCAATCTCATGAGCGTTTTCATTGTCATGGTTGACTTCATGTCTTGCCGAGAGCCGCGGCAGCGGGGACAAGACCGGCCCTTCACGTACAGCGTTCGGTCAGCGAGCCGCCGCGACGGTCTCCTCGGGTGGACGTAGCTTTCGAAACTTCGCCAAGAGCAAAAGATCGTAGATCGCCTTCAACGCGCCCCCGATGATCAGCGGCCAGCCGAAGGTCGAGAGGGTGAAGAGATAGCCGGCGAGCAACGGGCTCAAGGCCGATGCGAAGCTCCGGGGAACGGCGGTCAGGCTCGCGGCCGCTGGACGCTCCTCCGGTGTGACCACGGCCATGACGTAGGAGGTGCGGGTCGGGACGTCCATCTGCGACAATGCGCTGCGGGCGAGCAACAGGCCGATCGCGGTCGCGAGATTGGGCGCGAATGGGACGAGCATCAGGAAGAGGTTGGACGGCAGATGCGTGAACACCATGGTGTTGACGAGGCCAATGCGTTCCGAGATCGGCACCGCGAGCAGGTAGGAGACCGCCGAGCAGATGCTGGTCCAGAACAGGATCGAGGCGGCCGCCGTGACCGAGAGCGCGAAAGCCTGGTAGAGCCAGAGCGCCAGCAGCGACTGAACGAAGAACCCGCCCCCGAACGCATCGATGCTGAACAGAGCCGTGAGGCCGTAGACGATCGTCTTGGACTCCTTCAGCGGTGCCGGTGGAGCTTCGGACACCGCCTCGACAGCAGGCGATAGCGGGCGATAGAGCAAGAGCGCCGCGAGACCGAGCGCCCCATAGAGACCGAACATGGCCTGCATGGCGGCAAGATGCGACCGGCCGCTCCATGCGACTGCGAGATCGGGAAAGGCCGCAGCCAGCGTGCCGACGGCGCCGGCCAATGCCCCGACAAGGCTGTAGCGCGCGAACAGCGCGGTGCGGCGGCGTGGCTCGATCGTCTGGGCGAGCATGGTGTGCTCGAGCGGGAGAAAGACGCTGACATCGCCCGAGCTCGGATTCATGGTGCCGACGAAGGCAACGACCAGGAGCGGCCAGAAATCCCTGGCGAGCACAAATCCTGCTCCCGTCGCCGCCATCAGGAGGCAGGCGCCCACGATCAGATGCCGCCGCTTATGTCGATATGCGATCATCCCGACGCAGAGCGTGAGGAGAGCGGAACCGATCAGGGTGGCGGTAATGATCGCGCTGATGGCGAGCACATCGAAACCCCGCTCGAGAAGGTATATCGGCAACAGCAGCGAAACGAAGCCGTCGGCGAAGGCGCGCACGCCGCGTGCCGCCAGGATGCGCAAGGCATCGGTCGAGGCTCCCGGCGGCATTGGCCGCCACCATTCATCGCCGGTCGATTTGGGAGGGACAGCCATCATGGGATCGGACGAAATACGAAGCGGGAAGTTGCCAGCAGTGCAAGCCCGCCAAACTTCCTCATCTGCTCAGCTCTTCACCGCGACCTTGTCGAGCGCGGCGCGGAGTCCCTTTGCCAGATGCAAAGCGTCGTCATTGGCCCAGAAATGCATGAAGAACAGGCGCGGCTGATCGTCGAGCATATGGTTGTGGACGGCCGTCACCTCGATGCCGTTCATGCGCAAGGCGCGCAGCACGGGGTTGACCTCGGACGCCACAAGAACCAGATCGCCGGCGATCGCCGCCTTGCCGCCGCCGGTCGCCTGGAAATTGATGGCGAGCGCCGAGCCCATGGCCTCGGGAACCACCATCCCGCCATCCTGGATCGGGTCGGCACGCGGAATCGAGAACTGATATATCGCGCCATTGGCCTTGCCTTTGTAGCCTATGGCGACGTCGATCGCGGCCATATCGAGGTCGACGGATTGCGGTTGCGCCGCGGGAGCCGGCCCCATCGGCGTCTTGCTCAACGCAAGACCTGCGTGGAGCGAAGCCGCCAACTTCAGCGGATCGCCATGCCCCGCGACATGCATGTACATCGTGGGCGGATCGGAGCGCAGCAGATGATTGTGCAGCGCCGTGACATCGATTCCACTCTCCAGAAGCGTCTTCATGACGGGATTCACCTCGTCTCCGGTCAGGACGAGGTCGCCCATCACCATCGCCTCATCGCCCATCGGCATGAAGGCGAGCCAGGAGCCGAGCGCCAATCCCGGCTTGATGTCGACGCCGTCCAGCCTGACTTTGAGATCGGTGCGCGGCAGCCCGACCCGGTAGACCCCGCCTTGCTGCACGGCTCCCTCCTTGCCGAGAGCCCGGGCGACGTCCTGCCAGTCGGGTTCGGCGCAAGCAGGCGTCACCAGGGCAAAGGCAGCGACCAGACCCGCCAAGAAATGAGCTCGCATGATGCTTCTCCATGATGCTTCTCTGCACGCCCCACTGGCTTCTCGCCATCAGCTCGCGCTGATCCCTATTTGATGGAGCCGTACAGCGTTATGTCGGAATATTTGTAGACCAGTTGCACGTCGGTCCCCTTCTTCCACACCGCGTAACAAAGCTCACCAAAACTATTCGTGATGCAGAGCTCGTCTGTGACAATTCTCCAGGTATTCAGGATCTTTTTTCCCATGCTGAAGCCGTCGATAGTGCCGTCGGCTTTGTATCGATTTGAGAAATGCGTCTCGTCGGTGAAAGTCTTCCCAACGAGGACCATGCGGATTTGGGGGCCGGTGAGTTTCCGAAAACCCTGATCCGCGGGGCTACCAGCTTGGGCGGGCCAGCTTCCAACGAAGAGAAGAAGAGCCAACGCGCAATATCGATTCATGGAATGGCCCCCAACCCTGATCGTGCCACCTTCTCGATGCGTTCCCAAGTGCTGCTTTTGCTAAGTAGTCCGACAACCGCGCCCCCAAACATCAACGGAAGCGGCCCGACATTGCGCAGGAGGATGAGGCCAACGGTTAGTGAAAGAAGAGCGCGGGTGAAGAGATCAGGTGCGGCATGCGGCGCCATCTGGATGAGCGAGATGGCAAGCGCGCCTATCACTGCCGGTCCCACCCCGCGCATGGAGGCCTTCAGCCACTGAAGGTCCTTCATTTTTCGAAGCAATGGCAGGATCGAGAGCATCATCAGAAAGGACGGCAGGAAAATTGCCGATGCGGCGACCGTAGCTCCCTTCACGCCGGCCACCTTGAACCCGACGAACGCCGCGAGCATCAGGATCGGGCCCGGCGTCATCTGACCAAGGGCCAACCCGTCGATGAATTCCTGCGGCGTCAACCAGCCGAGCTGATCGACGCCCTGGTTCTGAATGAATGCGAGCATTGAAAGCCCGCCGCCGAAACTGAAAGCTCCGACCTTTGCGAAGAATGTTCCCAGTTCTGCCAAACCGGGCAGGCCCGGACTGGATTGCCGCACCAGCCCCGGGCTTGGCATGACCGATGGGGCGACGAGGACGTCGACTGCGGAATACGCAACAACCACAGCCATAAGAAGGAGGAGCGATATGGCACCGGTTCGGCGGGAGTGGAACAAGGTTATCCCGATGCAGCCCGCCGCCAGCAGCATTGTCACAAGTCCGACTGACGTAAACTGCATCACGGCCAGCGCGGCGACGAGGATTGCGATTTGCGAACGCTCTTTGATCGTCCCCTTTCCTAGACGATAGATCGAGGCAGCAAAGATACCAATGACAACCGGTCCTATGCCGTAGAACGCGCTTTGCGTCGCGGGCAGCGCGCCGAAGGCAATGTAAGCCGCCGCCAGCAGGAGCATGATCAGAAATGCCGGCAGAATGAAGCAAATGCCGGCGAGGATACCGCCGGGCAACCCTGCCTTGGCGTGCCCGACAAATATGCCGAGTTGGGTCGCACCGGGCCCGGGCAGCATGTTGACGAGTGCGAGGCCGTCTACGAACTCTTGCTTAGAGAGCCACTGGCGTCTTTCCTGGATTTCCGCCTGCATTGTTCCCATGATGGCCGGCCCGCCATAGCTCATGGCGCCAATTTTCAGAAAGACACGTGCGATCTCCGCCAAATCGACCCGCCGTTCGCTCATGTGCAAGCTCCTCGCTTGACGGCATTTTCCAACTAGGCCGGCGCGGCTACCCCCTCCGAGAGGTCGAGCGGCTTGATCATACCTCCGCGGTCAGCCGGTCGAAGAGCTGTCCGACCCGCCCGGTAATGAACGTCCAAGCGATATCAAAGTCGTCGCTGACGGCCGGGCAATCGTCCCAGCGCTCGATCGCCCGGTTCGCGCCGACGAAACCATCGAGATCGCAGCCGAACGAAACGATATGGCCGGCGCGCGCCAGAGCCGGTGCACTGACGCGCTCCGGAACGCGGTGCCGCGCATCGATGCCGCGGCCAAGCAGGCCTTCGATGACGTTCGATGGAACCTCGGCGTCCGGTTCCGGGCCCGAGGTGGTTCCCGACAACTCAAGGCCGCGCGCTTGGGCCAAGCGACTAAAGTACTCAGCCGCGATCAGGCTTTTTGCCGATCCGTGCAAGCAGACGAATGCGACTATCTTCGGTTCGGTCATGAACGGCCTCCCTCAGCTATGCGCGGCAAAAGCGATGGCTCCGCCCAGATACAGCAGCACTCCGACAGCCGAGCAGGCGAACAGTGTCTGGATCATCCCCGCCCTGAAGCGGAAGATGGCGACGACCGCAGCCACGGACAGCGCCAGCGCCCAGGCATCGACGCTCGCCAGGATCGGCGCATCGACCGAGAGACCGAAGCCGGTGAAAGGCTTGGTTTCGTGGAAGATGGTGTGAATCGCAAACCAGGTGGCGAGATTGAGGATGACGCCGACGACCGCCGCCGTGATCGCCGACAAGGCGCCGGCGAGCTCCTTGTTGCCGCGCAGCTGCTCGATGAAGGGCGCGCCGAGGAAGATCCACAGGAAGCATGGCGTGAAGGTCACCCAGGTCGCGAGCAGGCCGCCGAGCGTGCCAGCCATCAGGGGCGGCAGCCCAGTTTGAGCGCGGTAAGCAGCCAGGAAGCCCACGAATTGCAGCACCATGATCAGGGGGCCGGGAGTGGTCTCCGCCATGCCGAGCCCGTCCAACATCTCGCCCGGCTTGAGCCAATGGTAATTCTCGACCGCCTGCTGGGCCACATAGGCGAGCACCGCATAGGCGCCACCGAAGGTCACGACCGCCATCTCCGAGAAGAACACGGCGATCGAGGTGAACACGTTCGCCCCGCCGGCGAAGATCAGGAGGGCGATCACCGGCGTCAGCCAGATGACGAGCCAGAGCGCGCCGACGCGCAGCGATTGCGCGACCGACGGCTTGGCATGGGCCGGAAGCTCCTCGCCGAGCAGGCTCTCCACGACCTGTGCTCCCTGCGCAGGACCATGCCCGCCGCCGACCGCGAATTGCTTCAGGCCGGCACGCCCGCCAGAGAAGCCGATGAGGCCGGCGCCAAAAATGATGATCGGGAACGGCACGGAAAAGAAGAAGATCAAGATGAAGGCCGCGGCCGCGAGGCCGAGCATGACCTTGTTCTTCAGGGCGCGTTTGCCGACCCGCACCACCGCGTCGAGCACGATGGCGAGGACCGCGGCCTTCAACCCGAAGAACAGGGCGGTCACGAAGCCGACATTGCCGAAGAGCGCGTAGATCCAGCTCAGCGCCATGATCGAGACGATGCCGGGGACCACGAACAGCCCGCCCGCCATGATGCCGCCGAGGGTGCGATGCATCAGCCAGCCGATATAGGTGGCGAGCTGCTGCGCCTCCGGGCCCGGCAGCAGCATGCAGTAGTTCAAGGCATGCAGGAAACGATTATCCGAGATCCATCGTTTCTCTTCGACGATGATCTTGTGCATCACGGCGATCTGCCCGGCCGGACCGCCGAAGCTCAGCGCTGCCACCCGCAGCCAGACACGAAATGCCTGACCGAGGCTGACCCCGTGCTGCGGCACGGCTCTCTCGTCTTGAAACGTTGCGCTGACCACGGGTTCGGTCACCTCAGGCTGCCGTCTTCTTGGGCGGCCAGCTATGCGCCTCCCCTTTGCGACGCGATGCCCAGGCGTAGAGCGCGTCGTAAATGACGAAGCCGTGCGCCAGCACCTGATGGTCGTCGGGCGACAGATCCCGCAGACCCATTGAAATCGCCAGCAGCCCTGCCGATTGCGGCGTCAGGTCGTGCCGGTCGGTGTCGGCCCCACGTACGATCGCGGCAATGGTGACGAGCGCCGGATCACGCTCGAGGCCGTGCTTCGACATGAATGTATCGAAGCTGCAGCCCTCGCCCACGTGAGTCAGTTCGACACCTGGTATGTCGTAGGGTGTCGCGCCGGTTTCCTTGGCGACCCGGGCCACCTGATCCGGCGGCACGAAGAGAAACTCGGGTTCCTTGTCGATGAACCGGGCGATGAGCCAGGGGCAGGCAATTCGGTCGATGACCGGACGTTCGCGAGTAACCCATTTCATGATCTCATCTCCTTTTGAAGTGAGTACGAGGAACGGTCGGCGCGCGAATGCCACGGGATGCGTGCCGAGGTTTGTATCAATTCGGGGGAAGCTTCCCCTGGCTGGCCGACGGCAGCGAGCGGGCGCCGCCCATGCCGTACCAGGCAGATAGCCCGCCTTCGACATAGCGTGCGTCGAAGCCTCGTTCCCGAAGCGCCGCCGTCACGCCACAACCGACGTGGAACCCATAGGCGCAGTAGACGGCGACCGGGGCATCGGCCGACAGCTCTTCACACCACTCATCAACCCGTTCCGGGTCACGCCATGTTGCGCCCTCCATCATGTCCGTCGCCCTGGAGAAGTAGTGTCGCGGCCGGGCGTCCAGCACCTGGACTCGCTTGCCCATTGCAAGCTGGGTGGCCAGTTCCTCGACGGAGATCGAGGGCAAGGCGTCGCCCGTGGAGTTCACTCGCGGGGACGCCCGGTCTCCAGTCGCCTCCAGCAATCGATTACCGACGGCGGCCCAGTCGATGTTGCGCATGAATGCGTCGATATAGGCTGTCGCATTGGCACCGAACTCGAGGTGATAAGCATGCTCGTACATGTCCAGTGCGAGCACCGGCACGGCGTCCATCATTGCCTGGGAGTCATCGAAGGCGATCTGGTTGTGGAGCCTCCCGTCTCGCCGCGAATAGCTCAGCAGGACCCAGCCGGAACGCCCGCTGAGGGCCTGGGCCAAGGCGACGAACTCTCGTCGCCACGCGGCGACACCGCCGAACTGCTGCAGCGCAAACGATACGGAATCCGGGATCTTCCCATCCCCGGAAAAGCCGGAGGACCCCAACCCCAGGCTCCCGAAATACAGCTCGTGAAGGATGACAGACCCGGTTGCGACGAGCTCCTCCTGCTTCAGCGCCCGAATGTCGTGGCTGGGTACCGCCGCGAGATCGATCGACGCGAGTCGATCGCGTATCGCATTGAGTGAGCGTACGGCGGCACCGTAATTGTTCTCGTAGTGGCTGACGATGAGACGATCGGGCAGACCGTTGAGCGCCCACGGCTTGCATGGAATCGGGGCGATGTGGTGATTCATGATCGAGTTCCTCCCTTGCCCCTGGTGATTTATGATACATCTGTTTCAAAGAGTCAAGAGATATGATATGAGAATATCATGACACCGTCATCAAAGCGCAAACACTCCGTATCGACCGCTGCCCGTTGGCTGCTGCTGATCCACCAGCTGCCGCCGAAGCCGGCATATCTGAGGGTCAAGATCTGGCGCCGGCTACAGGGGCTTGGCGCCATCTCGGTCAAGAACTCGGTGTATGTCCTGCCGGCAGGCGAACAGGCGCTCGAGGACTTCCAATGGCTACTTCGCGAGATCGAGCAGGGCGGCGGCGAAGGCATGATCTGCGAAGCCAATCTGGTCGACGGCTTGAGCGATCAGGAAGTTCGCACGCTGTTCGATGCGGCGCGCGACGCTGACTACGAGGAGATCGCGAAGGACCTCCGCGCCTTAGCTGCCGAAATCGAAAGCAGCGCAGATGCGTCGTCGGAGAAGAAGCCGGAGGTCAGGGGCCAGCTCGTTCGGCTGCGGCGCCGATATTCGGAGCTGAGCGACATCGACTTCTTCAGCGCCACTGGCCGCATGACCGTCGAGGGGCTTCTGACGGAGCTCGAAACCCGACTCGCCGATACGGCCACCAAGACGCAAACGGAGGATCCAGGAATGGAGAAGATCTCGAAAGGCCTTGCCGGGAAGAACCTTACCGGCAAGAACCTTACCGGTAAGACCTGGGTCACGCGCCGCAGCGTCCACGTCGATCGCATCGCTTGCGCATGGTTGATCCGGCGCTTCATCGATCCCGAGGCAGGTTTCAAATTCGTCGCAGAGAAGGACTACGACGCGCAACAAGGTGAGCTCCGCTTCGACATGTTCAAGGCCGAGTTCACGCATGAAGGCGACAAGTGCTCGTTCGAGGTGCTGCTCGACAAGATCGGCTCGAACGACAAGGCGCTGCACGCCATCGCGGAGATCGTGCACGACATCGACTTGAAGGACGGAAAGTTCAGTCGCGAACAGACCGCGGGCATTGCCCATGTGATCGCCGGTATCTGCTCGTCACAGAAAGACGACCTCGCGCGAATTGAGCGCGGCTCTGCTATGTTCGACGACACATACGAGTATTTTCGCAAGAAGCGCACCAGATGACCGGTGCTGACTTCAGCAAGCCAGCCGCCGAACGGCCGTCGAACTCATGCGCCCAATCCGGCGCCTCCGGATAGGGGCGTCGCATCGAGCCCGGGATCAGCCTGCCCTGCCCGCTCCTGATGCTGCCTCGGCTCGCCAGGCGGCGCTCGGCCAGCGCTCCAAACAGCAGGCCGATCGTCGTCCACATCACGAGCTGCGTGCCGAGCGATGCCAGACGGAAACGCCATAACAGCGTCGCCGACAAATGCTCCGGACGCCCGGCAGATCCTGAAGCGCGTCCTTGCCGTTCTGCGGGCATCCCGCACTGGCCTTTCATGCCCCAGGGAACCGCGGCGAATACTTGCCTGCGGCACTCATATTTTTTTTGCTTGCGCTGTTTATAAATAAGCGTTTTAATAAACACCAAGCAGCCCGTGGGAATGTGAAATCCGCAGCGGGATCGAGGAAACGCTATTTGTCGAACACTCGACCATAAGGTCGTTTGGGCGGGACGCTCATGCGAGCGAAAACCGCGAGAAGCCGGCAACCCGAAGGAGGAAACAAGCATGACAAAAGCCTTGGCATTGGTTGGACTCGTCGCTGCCGGTCTGGTGGCCGCGGCGCCTGTCAACACCGCGCAGGCGCAAACGAAATCGCTCACCTTGTGCTGGGCCGCCTGGGACCCGGCGAACGCGCTGGTCGAGCTCGGCAAGGACTTCACGGCCAAGTCCGGGATCGAGATGAAATACGAGTTCGTTCCCTGGACGAGCTATGCCGACCGCTTCCTCAACGAGCTCAATACGCACAGCAAGCTCTGCGATCTCATCATCGGCGACAGCCAGTGGATCGGTGGTGCCGCCGAGAACGGGCACTACATCAAGCTCAATGATTTCTTCCAGAAGGAAGGGATCAAGATGGACGACTTCATGCCGGCGACCGTGCTCGGCTATTCGGAGTGGCCGAAGAATACCCCCAATTACTGGGCCCTGCCCGGCATGGCCGACGCGGTCGGTTGGACCTACCGCAAGGATTGGTTCTCACGGCCCGAGATTCAGGCCGAGTTCAAGAAGAAATCCGGGCGCGACCTCGCTCCGCCCAAGACTTACGACGAGCTCAAGCAGATCGCCGAATTCTTCCAAGGACGCGAGATCGACGGCAAGAAGGTCTATGGCGCCTATATCTTCACCGAGCGCGGCTCGGAAGGCATCACCATGGGCGTGACCAATGTAATGTACGATTACGGCTTCGATTACGACAATCCCAAGAAGCCTTATCAGATGGAGGGCTTCGTGAATTCGCCCGGCGCCGTCAAGGGCCTCGAATTCTACAAGGAGCTCTATAAATGCTGCACGGCCCCCGGCATGAGCAACGCCTATATGTCGGAGGGGCTCGATGCCTTCAAATCGGGCCAGGTCGCGATGCAGATGAACTGGTTCGCCTTCTTCCCCGGGCTCTACAAGGATCCGAATGTGGGGGGCGACAAGATCGGCTTCTTCGTCAACCCGGCGGTCACGCAGCAATTCACACAACTTGGCGGGCAGGGTCTTTCCGTGGTCTCCTATTCCGACAAGAAGGCCGATGCGCTGCAATACGTCAAATGGTTCGCGCAGCCGGCCGTGCAGCAGAAATGGTGGGATCTCGGCGGCTATTCGGCCCTCAAGGCGGTGGTGCAGGCGCCGGGATTCGTGAAGAGCGCCCCCTTCGCGGCGGACTTCCTGAAGTCGATGGAAATCGTCAAGGATTTCTGGGCCGAGCCCGCCTATGCGGAGCTGCTGCTCGACATGCAGAAGCGCGTCCATGATTATGTCGTCGCCGACAAGGGAACAGCCAAGGAGGCGCTCGATCTCCTGGTCAAGGATTGGGAAAAGGTCTTCAAGGAAGAAGGCAAGTTGAATTGAGCCCTGCCGTTTCCCGAAGGCATATACTGGGTCCCACGTCGCCGCATCGCCGGCGCGTGGAGCCCAGCCTCTCCAAGGTGCTCGCGAGTGACAAGAATGCTGGAATCGCGCCCCGCAGCCACGCTGGTCGAACGAGCTGCCGGCCTGACCCCGACAGCGATCACGAAAGGCGTGCGAGGCCTCTCTGATCGGGCCATCGCCTGGGCCTTCATCACCCCGACCATCCTGCTGCTGCTGGCGATCAACATCTTCCCGTTGATCTGGACCATCCGGCTATCCTTCACCAATTACCGGGCGAATAGGCCGAACGCTCCGCTCAAATGGCTGGGTCTCGACCGTTATTCGGACCTGCTCAGCGATCCGGATATCTGGCACGGCATGCAGGTGACGGCGCGCTTCGTCCTGACCACCGTCGCCATCGAGACCTTCATCGGCTTCGCGCTCGCCTATCTGATCGACCGCAAATTCAGGGGCCACGGCTTCTGGACCACCGTCATCCTGATTCCGATGATGCTGTCACCGGCCGTCGTCGGCAATTTCTGGACCTTCCTCTATCAGCCGCAGATCGGCCTCTTCAATTACGTCATCGCCTTCCTCACCGGCGTCGATCCGTCCTCCTTCCAGATGATCGGCGATGTGCGCCTGGCGCCCTGGTCGATCGTCATCGTCGATGTCTGGATGTGGACGCCCTATGTGATGCTGATCTGCCTCGCGGGGCTGCGCTCGATCCCGGACTACATCTACGAGGCCGCCGAGGTCGACCGGGCGTCGAAATGGCGGCAGTTCTGGTCGATCACCCTGCCGATGGCGATGCCCTTCATCATGCTCGCCGTGCTGTTCCGCGGCATCGAGAACTTCAAGATGTTCGACATGGTCAATCTCCTGACCAATGGCGGGCCGGGTTCCACGACCGAGCTCGCCTCGATCACCTTGAAGCGTGAAGCCTTCGAGAAATGGACGACGGGCTATTCCTCGGCCTTCGCCATCATCCTCTTCGTGACCATCTTCGGCCTCGCCAACATCTATGTGAAGGCGCTCAACCGGGTGAAGCAGAAATGACGGGCTCGATCGCCGCTCATTCCATCGTCCAGCCGGGCCGGCTCGCCAGGTGGGTCGCGGGTGCGCTCGTCATCCTCTATGCGCTGGTCTCGATGGTGCCGCTGCTATGGATCGTGCTCACGGGCTTCAAGACACCGCCCGATTCGATCAGCTATCCGCCCAAGATGCTGTTCGAGCCGTCGCTCGAGGGCTATGTCAACCTGTTCACGACACGCACCCGCCAGACGCCGAGCTTCATCGCCACTCTGCCGCCCGCCGAGACCTGGTACGACCGCCTGGTGCGCTCGCGCAACATGGTGATCGCCGGCCCCTCCAAATATCTGCCGCGCTACATCAACTCGCTCGTCATCGGCTTCGGATCGACCTTCCTCGCGGTCGTCCTCGGCACCCTCACTGCCTACGGCTTCTCGCGCTTCAAGGTGCCGCTCAAGGATGATCTGATGTTCTTCATCCTGTCGACCAGGATGATGCCGCCGATCGCGGTCGCGATCCCGATCTATCTCATGTATCGCGAGCTCGGCCTCACCGACACCAAGCTCGGCATGATCCTGCTCTACACGGCCGTGAACGTCTCGCTCGCGGTCTGGCTCCTCAAGGGCTTCATCGACGAGATTCCGCGCGAATACGAGGAAGCTGCGATGATCGACGGCTATACGCGCCTGCAGGCCTTCCGCAAGGTGGTGCTGCCGCAGGCCGCGACCGGCATCGCCGCGACCGCCATCTTCTGCCTGATCTTCGCCTGGAACGAATATGCCTTCGCGGTGCTTCTCACTTCCGGTGAGGCGCAGACGACGCCGCCCTTCATCCCCTTCATCATCGGCGAAGGCGGCCAGGATTGGCCGGCGGTCGCCGCGGGCACGACGTTGTTCCTGATCCCGATCGTCGCCTTCACCATCCTGTTGCGCAAGCATCTCCTGCGCGGGATCACCTTCGGAGCGGTGCGGCGATGAGCGCGACAGCAGACAGCTCGAAGGAACGCACATCGTTGCGGCGGCGCTTCTTCCGCCGCGGGCCGTGGGAGAATGTCGCGACCGGCATCATCGGGCTCGGCGTGATCATGTTGTGCCAACCCTTCCTCATCACCCTCTACAGCTATTCTTTCGTGACGATCCTGACCGGCACCGTGCTGTTCACCATCGTCACCAAGTTTCGGGATTGAGGCCAGGCATCATGGCGGAAATCAAGGTCGACACCCTGCACAAGGCCTTCGGCGATTTCGTCGCCGTCAAGAGCTCGAGCTTCACGGTCCGCGATGGCGAGTTCTTCTGCCTCCTCGGACCGTCGGGCTGCGGCAAGACGACGACGCTCAGGATGATCGCCGGCCTCGAGCTGCCGACCTCCGGGCGCATCCTGCTCGACGGCGAGGACGTCTCCTTCCGCCGCGCGGCGCAGCGCGATATCGCCTTCGTGTTCCAGCTCTTCGCACTCTATCCGCATATGAGCGTGCGCCAGAACATCAGCTTTCCGCTGAAGAGCCAGGGCATGAGCCGCGCCGAGACGCGCGAGCGCGTGGCGCAGGCGGCGCAGACCTTGCGCATCACCCATCTTCTCGATCGCTCCGTGTCCGGCCTGTCCTCCGGCGACCGCCAGCGCGTGGCGCTCGGGCGCGCCATCGTGCGCGAGCCTAAGGCGTTCCTCATGGATGAGCCGCTCGGCGCGCTCGACACCGAGTTCCGGCATGTGATGACCGGCGAGCTGCGCGCCTTGCATGACCGGCTGAACGCCACCACCATCTATGTGACGCATGACCAGCTCGAAGCCATGGCGATGGCCGACAAGATCGCGGTGATGAATCGCGGCGTCGTCGAGCAGCTCGGCCCGCCGCGCGAGATCTACGACAAGCCGGCGAGCTTGTTCGTCGCCGACTTCATCGGCTCGCCGCCGATGAATTTCCTGAGCTTCCGTGGCAGCGTTCAGAAGGGTGCCGGCAAGATCAGGTTCGCCGACAGCGAGATCGTGGTGCCGACCCTCCGTGAGAGTATCGGCGATAGCGAGCTCGTCCTCGGCGTGCGTCCGGAGCAGGTGCAGTTCGCCGACGAAGGCGCGCTGCGCGGCGTCGTCTTCGGCGTGGAATATCTGGGCACGACGCAGATCGTCACCGTGACGACCTCGCAGGGCATGCTGCGCGCCCGCATCGCTGCCGACGTCAATCTGCGCATCGGCGAGCAGCTCGGCCTGGCCTTCAGACCCGAGAAGCTCTCCCTCTTCGACAAAGCGAGCGGCCGCGCCATCTCGACGGCTTTGACGGAGGACGTTGTTCATGGCTGATGTCAGCCTCTGCGGCGTGACCAAGCGCTTCGGCGACACTGTCGCGGTCGACGACTTGTCGATCGAGGTCGATGACGGCTCCTTCGTCGTGCTGCTCGGGCCTACGGGAGCCGGCAAGACGACGACATTGCGCCTCGTCGCCGGCCTCGAGGCGCCCGATCAGGGGCGTGTCGCCATCGGGCGGCGCGACGTCACCACATCGCCGCCGGCGGCGCGCGACGTGACCTTCGTGTTCCAGCAATACTCGCTCTATCCGCATCTGTCGGTCTACGACAATCTCGCCTTTCCGCTGCGCTCGCCGACACGGCGCACGCCCGAGGACGAGATCAGGCGCAAGGTGACCGAGACGGCCGCGCTCCTGCGCATCGAGGGGAAGCTCGGCAACCGGGCGACCAATCTTTCGGGCGGCGAGATGCAGCGCGTCGCCATCGGCCGCGCCCTGGTGCGCCGCCCCTCCATCTATCTGATGGACGAGCCTCTCTCCTCGCTCGACGCGAAGCTGCGCGCCGATCTGCGGCTCGAGCTCAAGCGCATCCAGGTCGAGCTCGGCGCAACCTTCCTCTATGTGACGCATGACCAGATCGAGGCGATGACCATGGCGACCAAGATCGGCGTCATCGAGTCCGGCCGCATCGCGCAGCTCGGCACGCCGCGCGAGATCTATGAGCTGCCGAGCAGCGTCTATGTGGCGGCCCGCCTCGGCCAGCCTTCGATCAACCTCATGCCGCGCCGCCTGCTGCCTGATCTGCCGGCGCCAGCGGAGGCGGCCACCATCGGTGCGCGCACCGAGCATCTGCGCATCGTCAAGGCGCAGCGGGCCGCGGCGCGCGGCCGCGTCACCTGGATCGAGCATCTCGGCGACCAGAACCATCTGCATATCAGGATCGACCAGCATGAGGTGGTGACGCTCGCAGACCCCGATAGCGGTCTCGCCGTCGGCGACGATATCGGCGTCAGCCTGGTGAGGCCGCTCTTCTTCGACGCCAATGGCGTCCGGCTCGCGACGTGAAGGATATTCGGATGGCTGCCGCACAAGGAAAGACGATCACCATGCCGGATGCGCCGTTGCGGCTCGACAGCGAGTGCAAGCGCCGTCTCGTCGCCGCGGTCGCCAACCGCATCATCGCCCATGCCGACGAGTTGACTGCGCTCGATTCCGCCATCGGCGACGGCGATCACGGCCACAACATGAAGCGAGGCTGCGAGGCGGTACTGCAGGATCTCGATGCGCTCTCGGCGATGCAAGTTCCCGATCTCCTCAAAGCGGTCGGGACCAAGCTCGTGATGAAGGTCGGCGGCGCCTCGGGACCGCTCTACGGGACGCTGTTCATGTCACTGGGCAAGGAATTGGCGGTCGGCCAAGAATCGACACTCGGCAAGCAGCTCTTCGCCGAGCCTTCGCGCGCCGAGTTGGTGACGGCGTTCGCCGCCGCCATCACCGCCGTCAAGGCGCGCGGCAAGAGCGATGTCGGCCAGAAGACGTTGCTCGACGTGCTGGCCCCGGTGCATGCGACGCTCGCCGCCGGTGGCGATCTCGCCGCCATCAAGGACACCGCGACGAAGGCTGCCGAGGCGACGGTGCCGATGCGGGCCATTCGCGGGCGCGCCTCCTTCCTGGGGGAGCGCTCGATCGGCCATATGGATCCCGGCGCGCGCTCATCATCGTTGATGATCGCGGCGCTCTGCGACGAATTTGGAGAGAGTTGATGGCCAATGTCGGCATCGTCATCGTATCGCATTCGCCCAAGGTCGCCGAGGGCGCGGCCGACATGGTGCGCCAGATGGTGGGAGAAGACGTTCCCCTCGCTTGGACGGGCGGCAACCCGGCAGGCGGCCTCGGCACCAGCTTCGAGGCGATCACCGAGGCCATCCACCGCGCCTGGTCGGAGGCCGGCGTCGCCATCCTGGTCGATCTCGGCGGTGCCGAGACCAATAGCGAAATGGCGGTCGAGATGCTGCCGGAGGACAAAAGAGGCCGCGTCGTCGTCTGCAACGCACCGATCGTCGAGGGGGCGGTGATCGCCGCGACCGAGGCTTCGGGCGGGGCGAGCTTGACCACGGTGCGGCGCACAGCCGAAGAGCTGTCCGCGTGACCGTCATGAGGATGAATCCGGCGCTCCCCGGCATCACAACACGGATAGGATCGAGATCTTCGCATGGATGACACGACTGCGACCTCTTCGGTGCCGCTGACCAACTCGATCGGGCTGCATGCCCGTCCTTCGGTCAAGCTCACCAAGCTCGCCAAGACCTTCGCGGCGCATATCGAGGTCGCGCCGACCGCGAACGGCCCTTGGGTCGATGCGAAGAGCATCGTCAAGGTCATGGCCGTGAAGGCGGCGAAGGGTGCCGTCCTGCATTTTCGCGCCACGGGGCATGATGCCGGCGCGGCCCTTGCGGCGCTGCGGGAGCTGGTCGCTCTCGACTTCCACGAGGACAAGGCGGATCACGACGGCGGCGGGGCGGGACCAACGCATGGCTGAGCTTCGCCTCACCGGCCGGCTCGCCTCCGGCGGCTTTGCGGCCGGCCCGCTGGCGCTGCTGTCTGGCCTCGTGGCGACCAGCCGCAAGGGCGGCGCGCCGGCCGGGGAAGCGGCGGCCCTGCGCGATGCGATCGCGACCGCGCTCGATCAGCTCTCGCAACTCGCAGCTCACATGCCGGGCGATGGCGCCGACATCCTCGCCTTCCAGGTCGCCATGCTCGATGACGAAGCGCTCGCCTCCCCGGCCTTCGCCGAGATCGCAGCGGGAGCAAGCGCCGATCTCGCCTGGCGAGATGCGCTCGACACCGAGATCGAGGGTTATGAGGCCGCTGATGACGAGCATTTCCGGGCCCGCGCCAGCGATCTGCGCGACATCCGGGACCGGGTGCTCGGCGCCTTGTCGGGGGCATCGACCGAATCCCGTCCGCCGGCGGGCGCGATCTTGCTCGCCGAGGATCTGACGCCGTCGCGTTTCCTCTCCACCGATTGGAGCCAGGGGGGCGGCATCGCGCTAACCCGCGGCAGCGCCTCGGGTCATGTTGCGACGCTGGCACGCTCGCGCGGCATCCCCATGCTGGTCGGCATCGAGCTCGATCTGACGAGCATCGGCAACCAAGGCGAAGCGCTGATCGACGGCGAGAGCGCGACTTTGTGCCTCGACCCGGCGCCCGCCACCCGCCAGGCCTTTGCGACGCGCGCGGGCGCCGCAAGGCACGCCGCGGAAGCGGCGGAGAAGTTCAGGATGCGGCCGGCCGTCACGGCGGACGGCACGGCGATCGCCATTTGCCTCAATGTCGCCGATCCCGCCGAGATCGAGGTGCTCGACCCCGCCGGTTGCGACGGCATCGGACTGGTGCGCACCGAGTTTCTCTTCCATGGCAAGGCTGAGCTGCCGGATGAGGAGACCCAATATCGCGTCTATCGGCGGCTCGCCGAATGGGCTGCCGACAAGCCCGTCACCATCCGCACCCTCGATGCCGGTGCCGATAAGCCGATCCCGGGCCTCACTATCGATGGCGAAACGAACCCGTTCCTCGGCGTTCGCGGCATTCGCCTGTCGCTCGCGAGGCCCGAGACCTTTCGCGTGCAGCTCAGGGCGCTGTGCCGCGCCGCGATGCATGGCGCGGTCGAGGTGATGCTGCCGATGGTCACCCTGCCGGGCGAGCTTGCGCGGGCGCGCTGCATTCTCGCCGAAGAGCTTGCGGCCTTGCAGGCAGCCGGCATCCCCTGCCGCCTGCCCCCGCTCGGCATCATGGTCGAGGTGCCGGCCGCCGCGATCGCGATCGAGGCTTTCGACTCAGCCTTCTTCTCCATCGGCTCGAATGACCTGACGCAATATGTCATGGCGGCGGCACGCGACAACAACGCGGTCGCCGAGCTCAGCGACCCGACCCATCCCGCCGTTCTGCGGCTGATCGCGCAAGTCGCCGCCCATGGCCTCGCCACCGGGCGCAAGGTGAGCCTGTGCGGTGATGCCGGCGGTGACCCGAAGCTCGTCAAGGCGCTCCTGACTGCGGGCCTGCGAACCTTGTCCGTCGCGCCCGCCGCGCTGGCGAAGGTCAAGGAAGCGATTGCGCATACCGACCTTTCGGGGAGTGGCGGATGAACGACGCTCCCGGCCGCGACGCGAAAGCCGCACATGTCGGCGCCTACAAGACCATTCTTCGCAATATTCTCGACCAGCGGCCATCCGGCACGCGCCAGCGTCTTGCCACCGCGCTCGGCAAGAACCGCAGCTTCGTCTCGCATATCTCAAACCCGGCCTACCCGGTGCCGATACCTGCGCCGCATATCGAGATCATCTTCGAGATCTGCCATTTCTCCCCGGTCGAGAAACGCAGCTTCCTCGACGCTTTCATGCAAGCGCATCCCAATCGTTTGAAGCAGATTCGCTCGGGGCCGAGCCTGCGGACCTTGAAGCTCGAGGTCTTCGACTTCGGAAATGCGGAGAAGAACCGCGAATTCGACGAGCTGGTGCGCGAAACCGCAAGACGGCTTTCGCGGCTGATGCGGCGTAACGAGTGAAGGCCCCTAGTGCAGCGAATCCGAAATTCGCATCGGCGCGACAGCGGAGGGAACAATGAAGAAATTTCTCAATTCGCCGCAAACCCTGCTCGATGAGAGCCTCGATGGCTTCGCAGCCGCGCATGCGGACATCGTGGTCACCGGCGAAGAACGCAAATTCCTGCGCCGCAAGATATTGAAGCCCGGCAAGGTTGGGCTGATCTCGGGCGGCGGCTCCGGGCACGAGCCGCTGCATGCGGGCTTTGTCGGCCAGGGCATGCTCGACGCCGCCTGCCCGGGGCAGATCTTCACCTCGCCGACGCCGGACCAGATGATCGCCGCGGTGGAAGCCGTCGATCAGGGCGCAGGCGTCGTCTTCATCGTCAAGAATTACGAAGGCGATGTGATGAATTTCGAGATGGCTGCCGAGATGACCGATGGACGTTGCATCACCATCGTCACCGATGACGACGTCGCGGTCGAGACCTCGACCTATTCGACGGGACGGCGCGGTGTCGCCGGCACCCTCATCGTCGAGAAGATCGTCGGCGCTGCCGCCGAGGCCGGCATGGGGCGCGCCGACCTCCAGGCCTTGGGGCAGGCGGTGAACCGGCGGACCCGCTCCATGGGTGTGGCGCTGACCTCATGCACGGTGCCGGCCGCCGGCAAGCCGAATTTCGAGCTCGGCGACGAGGACATGGAGATGGGCGTCGGCATCCATGGCGAACCGGGCCGCCGCCGCGTGAAGCTCGCCTCGGCCCGGGCGATCGTCGAGGAGATGACCAAGGCCATTCTGTCCGACCTGGCGCCCAAGCGCGGCAGCGAGGCCATCCTGTTCGTCAACGGCTTCGGCGGCACGCCCTCGATCGAGCTCTATCTCGTCTACCACGAGGCGGCGCGCATCCTTGAGGCCGCGGGCATCAAGCCGGCGCGCGCGCTCGTCGGCTCTTATGTGACGTCCCTCGACATGGCGGGCGCCTCGATCACGGTCTCGCTGCTCGACGACGGAGACGCAGCGCTCTGGGACGCGCCCGTGCACACCGCCGCCCTGCGCTGGGGGATGTGACGGGCGCAACCCGCTGGCCCAACAAAGCCGCCCCTCAATCCGCCCGCACCACGCGCTTGTAGATGGTGGCGACCTCGGTGCGCTGCGTGTCGACGGCGCGCAGCAGCGCCGGCCCCGAGGCGAAGCCGAGATCGCGGGCGAGATCGCGCAGGATCGAAGCGTCGTTCCAGTTCATCGGGGCGGCATCGGTCGAGCGCAACCGCTCGCGCTGCAAAAGCTCGGTGAACAGCATGCGTGCCTTCGTCAGCTTGCGCTGGTCGGCTTCCGCGAGAATTCCCTCCGCCGAGGCGGCTTCGAGGCTCGCGCCGATCGAGTCCGCCAGCAGCGGGCTATGGTGCACCGCATGGGCCAGCACCAGGAATTGCGAGCAGAAGTCGATATCGACGAGGCCGCCCTTCATGTTCTTGAGATCGGCCACATCGTCATCGCCCTTCTCGGAGGCGAGGAGCTGGCGCATGGCGCGCACCTCGCGGGCGAGCTGCGCCGGATCGCGCTCGCGCGACAAGATGCGCTTGATCGCCGTCGTGACCTGGCGGCACAGGGCCGCATCGCCGGCGACCGGTCGCGCCCGCGTCAAGGCGAGATGCTCCCAGGTCTCGGCCTCGCGCTGCTGATAATCGACGAAGGCTGAAAGCGGCAAGGCCACCGGCCCCTTGCCGCCGGAGGGGCGAAGCCGCATGTCGATATCGTAGAGACGCCCATGCGAAGTCGGCGCCGAGACGGCCGTGATCAACCGGTGCGTGAGACGCGAGAAATAGAGGACGGGATCGAGCGGGCGGCGGCCATCGGAAGCGGTCACGCCTTTCGGCATGTCATAGACGACGATGAGGTCGAGATCCGAGGTCGCGGTCATCTCGGCGGAGCCGAGGCGTCCCATGGCGATGACCGCGAGACGCGCGCCGCGTATCGACCCATGCTCGGCCGCGAAGGCCTTGCGGGTGATGTCGAGCGCCACGCGCAGCGAGGCTTGCGCGACCGACGTATAGGCGGAGCCTAGCTTTGCGGCATCCATGTTGCCGCCAAGGAAGCGGGCACCGGCCAGAAACCATTCCTCGCCGCCCGCATCGCGCAACAGATCGAGCGCCTCCTCATGCGTGGCTGCCACGGCGATGCGCTCGGCGATCCGGCTCTCGGCGCTGCGCAGCGTCTGGGCTTCCGACAGAGCCCGCACATCGATGAAGATATCGAGGAGATGCGGGCGCTGCACGATCGCCTCGGCGAGCCTTGGAGCCGAGCCGAGCATGGCCGCGAACAGGCGGCGGAGCGGCTCGCTCTCCGCCAATATCGAGAACAATTCGGTCGGCGCCGCCATGCGATCGAAGGTGCGATCGAAGGCCGCGATTGCGGCGTCCGGGTCGTCGGCGACGGCGAAAGCCGCGATCAGGTCGGACAACACCGCCATCAGGGCCCTGCGCACCCTGACGTTACGCGCCGTGACCCGCTCACCCGGCGTCGCCCAGCTCGCGATCAGGCGCGCCGATTCGGCCGGGCGGCGAAATCCCATGGCGCCGAGCTGCTTTGCGGTGAAGCTGGCATCCGCCTCCCCGGCCGGCGTGGCGCGGCCGCCAAACGCCTTCTGAGCCTCGGAGCGCACCTCGCTGGTCCGGGCCGAGAACTCCTTCTCGAAGGCCTTGGCGCCGGCAAAGCCGCACCAGCGCGCGAACCCCTCGAGATCCTCGCCGTCGCGCGGCAGGATCTGGGTCTGCTCGTCGTTGAGCATCTGCAGGCGATGCTCCACCATGCGCAGGAACGTATAGGCGGCGGCGAGGCGCTTGCGCGCCTCCTTCGGAAGATGGCCGGCCTCGGCGAGGACCTTGAGCATGTCGAGCGTGCGCGATCCGCGCAGGCGCGCGTCGCGACCGCCGAAGACGAGCTGCAGCGCCTGCGTCGCGAGCTCGCATTCGCGGATGCCGCCCGGCCCGAGCTTGACGTTGCGCCCGCTGATCGCTTCGTCGTCGCCATGCACGGCGCGAACGTCGCGCCACAGCCCGCGCAGCGCCGCGATCGCCTGGAAATCGAGATGCCGCCGCCAGACGAAAGGCGTGAGGTCGGCAAGGAAGCGTTGCCCCATCTCGATATCGCCGGCGACCGGGCGCGCCTTGATATAGGCCGCGCGTTCCCAGTTCTGGCCGACCGATTCGTAATACTGGTAGGCTGCCGGCAGCGGCACGGAAGGCGGCATCGAACCTGGATCGGGGCGCAGCCGCAGATCGACGCGCAGCACATAGTCATCGGCAGTGCGCGACTGCAGCAGCTTCACCACCCGATGCGTCAGGCGCGCGAAGAGCGCGTCGGCCTCGGCGCCCGGCGCCAGGCTGGCGGCGGCCGGATCATGCAGGACGATCAGGTCGATATCGCTCGAATAATTCAGCTCGCGTGCGCCATGCTTGCCCATGGCGAGCAGCACATAGCCCGAGCCCTCGCCGGGATGGGCAGGATCTTGCAGGACGAGCCGGCCCGACCTATGGGCGTCGCGCAGCACATGATCCACCGCGAGCGAGACAGCGGCGTCCGCGAGGCGCGTCAGGGCCTCGGTGACCTCGTCGAGCGTCCACACCCCGCCGAGATCGGCGAGCGCCACCAGCAGCGCCACGCGCTGGCGCGTATGGCGCAGGAGCGGCATCACCTCGTCATCGCTCGTGGCGCGCGCGCAGGCGCGCCGCATTGTATCGATCAGATGATCGAGATGCGCCGATGGCGGCTGGGCGAGCGCCTCGAGCAGCCAATCCGGACGCGTGACGAGGATGCGCGTCAGGAAGGGGGAATAGGCGAGCATGGCGCCGAGCAGGCGCGCGGCCTTGGGTTCGGGCGCGACCAGGCTGGCGAGACGGGCGCGCAGCTCCTCATCCTCGACGCGCTCGAGGATCGCGGCGAGCGCATCCCTCTTTTCGTCTTGCGGCAGGCGAGGCGCCGTGACGATGCGCTTGATCAGCGCCCGGCGTCCTCGATGCAGATCGCGAACCGGATCGTGAGCCGGATCCTGAGCCAAATCCTGAGCCAGATCTTGGGTCAGATCTTGAGTTTCTTGGCCGGCATCATCGTTCACGTGTGGGCTCCGGCAAGCGGCGGCGGGAATGACAATGTAGCACGCAAGCCCGGATGGTTGTCCTCGAGCTTCAGCGAACCGCCATGCAGCCGCATCACCGCATTGGCAAGGCTCAAGCCCAGGCCGAAGCCCGGCCTTGTGCGGCTGCTCTCGAGCCGCACGAAGCGCTCGAGCACCCGCTCGCGATCGGCCTCCGGGATGCCCGGCCCGTGATCTGCGACCGAAACCTCGGTGCAACCTGCGCCATTGGCGCGCGCCGAGACCTGGACCGCGACGGGGGCTGAAGGCGAAACGGGTTTGCCGTCGCAGGGCTTGGCGTATTTGAGGGCGTTGTCGACGAGATTGGCGAGCGCCTGGCCCACGAGCTCACGATTGCCATGGGCCTGCAAGGCTCCCGGCGCCTCGACCGACAGGGCAACGCCGGCTTCCTCGGCCAGGGGCTCGTAGAGCTCGACGACCGAACGGGCGATCTCGGCCGCATCGAATTGCGACATGTTCTCGGCCACGCGCCCGCCCTCGGCCCGGGCGATCATCAAAAGCGCGTTGAAGACGCGGATCAGGTTGTCGCTTTCCTCGATGGTACGCTCGAGCGCCTGGCGGTATTCCTGCGGGTTCTTCGCCGAGCGCAAGGCCTCCTCGGCGCCGTTGCGCAGGCGCGTCAGCGGCGTCTTGAGGTCGTGGGCGATATTGTCCGACACCTCCTTCAGCCCCGACATCAGGTCGCCGATGCGATCGAGCATGGCGTTGAGCGAGGTCGCCAGACGGTCGAGCTCGTCATTCGTGCCCGATAGCGGCAGGCGCTTTGCAAGCTCGCCCGACATGATGGCATTGGCGCTCGCCGTCATCGAATCGATGCGGGCGAGCACGCGGCGAGCCACCACGAAGCCGCCCACGAGGCCAAATCCGGTGAGCACGACGAGCGCCAGCACGAAGGCGCGCCTGACCGCCGAGCCGAGGCCGTTCAGCTCCTCGAGATCGCGTCCGACCACCAGACGAAAGCCGCCCGGCAGCAAGACGACGCGGACATAGGCGTGATGCGTCACATCGTCGGGATCATCGAGGCGCTGATATTCCGTGTCCGGCGTGTCGCCCGGTGAGTTGAGCACGCTTGCCGGCAGCCTCGCCACATTGCCGGCCAGCGAATCGCCGACGAAGGTCGTGACCAGATAGAGCGAGGAGCCCGGCCTACGGGTGCGCTGCTCGACGCTGGCGACGAGCCGCCTGATATTGCCCACGCGATACTGGTCGATGAGGCCGTTGACCTCGGCATCGACGGTTTCGCGCATGCCCTGCTCGACGAGCCGCCTGCCGTTCCACGCCACATAGCCGAGCACGCCCGCCGAGATGACCGCAAAGATGAGTGCGTAGGCGAGCGTGAGCCGAAAGGCCGTGGTGCGGACGAGCTTACCGAGCGCCGTCACGAATCACATATCCGGCTCCGCGCACGGTCTGCAGCAATGGGCGGTCGAAACCCTTGTCGATCTTGCCGCGCAGCCGCGACACATGCACGTCGATGACATTGGTCTGCGGGTCGAAGTGATAATCCCACACATGTTCCAGGAGCATGGTGCGCGTCACCACCTGGCCGGCATGGCGCATCATGTATTCCAGGAGGCGGAACTCGCGCGGCTGCAGATCGAGGATCTGGCCGGCCCGGGTGACGCGGCGCGACAGCCGGTCGAGCTCGAGATCGCCCACATGGTAGACCGTCTCCTCGCGAGCCGGGCCATTGATGCGGCGTCGCGCCAACACCTCGATCCGGGCGAGCAGCTCGGAAAACGCATAGGGCTTGGTCAGGTAGTCGTCGCCGCCGGCCCTGAGGCCTTTGACGCGGTCATCGACCTGGCCGAGGGCCGACAGGAAGAGCACGGGGGTCTCGACCTCCTGCTCGCGCAGCGAGCGCACCAGCGACAGGCCGTCGAGCTTCGGCAGCATCCGGTCGACGATCAGCACGTCATAGCTGCCCTCGCGCGCCAGCGCATAGCCGTCGAGCCCGTCCGAGGCCCGGTCGACGACATGCCCCTCCTCCCGCAGCGCCTTCTGGACATAGGCCGCGGCATCATGATCGTCTTCGACAACAAGAATTTTCATGGCCACCGCAGAAAATAGGGCAGATTGCCGAATTCACAAGGGATAGCGGCCATCAAGCCCGCTCCCCCAAAAAGGCAACGGCGGGCTGGGGAAGACCCCAGCCCGCCGCGTTCGGACATGCCGACCGTCGCGGGGGCGACGGGATGCACCGGCCGGCGCTCCGAACTCCTGACGTCTCAGCCCGTGAAGGGGACTGCGACGTAATGGCTGTTGCCGTCGCGCTCGACCTGGAGCAGCACGGCCTTGCGGCCGTCACGCTTGGCGTCGGCCACGGCTTTCTTGACATCATCCGGCGTCGACACGGTCTTGCCGGCCGCAAGAGTGATCACATCACCGGGCTGGAGACCCTTTTCGGCCGCCGGGCTGTCCGGATCGACGCGCATGATGGCGACGCCCTTGCCGCCCTTGCCGACCTCGCTCGCCGGAGCGAGCGACAAGCCGAGCTTCGATCCGGCACTCATGGCCTCGTCGCTGACCGAGGCCTTGGCGACCTTGTCGTCGCTCGGATATTTGGCGACCGCGACCTCGATGGTCTTGGTCTCGCCGTCACGCCACACCGACAGCGAGGCCTTGTCGCCGGGCTTCAGCGCCGCGATGTCGCGGGACAATTCGCGCGCATCGGCAATGCTCTGGCCGTTGACCGAGAGAATGGCGTCGCCGGCCTTCAAGCCCGCCTTGCCGGCAGGGCTGTCGCCGGCGATGCTGGCGACGAGTGCGCCCTTGGCATCCTTGAGGCCGAGCCCATCCGCGAGATCGGTCGTGACCGGCTGGATCTGCACACCGATATAGCCGCGCGTCACGGAGCCCGTATCCTTGAGCTGGTCGACGACCGACTGCACCGTCTGCGAGGGGATGGCGAAGGCGATGCCGACGCTGCCCCCGGAGGGCGAGTAGATCGCGGTGTTGACGCCGACCACATTGCCGGAGAGATCGAAGGTCGGGCCGCCGGAATTGCCGCGGTTCACCGGAGCGTCGATCTGCAGGAAGTCGTCATAGGGGCCAGCCCCGATATCGCGGCCGCGCGCCGAGACGATGCCGGCCGTCACCGTGCCGCCGAGGCCGAAGGGATTGCCGACGGCGAGCACCCAATCGCCGATGCGCGGCGAGGCGGTGGCGAGCTTGACGAAAGGAAAGTCGGAGCGGCCATCGACCTTGATCAGGGCCACATCCGTCTTCGGATCGGTGCCGATCACCTTGGCCGAATAAATCTTGCCGTCATCGGTGGTGATGCTGACGGTCTTGGCCTTCGCGACCACATGGTTGTTGGTGACCGCATAGCCATCGGCAGAGATGAAGAAGCCGGAACCCAGCGCCTCGCCGAAATGCTTCGGCGCCTGGCCGCCGGGGCCACCATTCTGGGCGCCATCCTGGCCGAAGGGCCCGAACAGGCGGTTCAGCGGATGGTTCGGGGGCAGGTTCGGGAATGGCAGTTCGTTGTCGCCGCCGCCATTGCGGCCGAAAGCCATGGGCTGGGCGTCCTGCTCGACGATCTTCACCTTCACGGAGATGACGGCCGGCTTCACCTTCTGGACGAGATCGGCGAAGGAGACGGGGGCGAGAGCCGCAGGCGCGCCGATCGCGGACCCCTGCAGCGGGGCCTGCGTGGTCTCTGCGTATGCGGGCAGGCTCGGAACGGCGACCCCGGCCTCGAATCCAGCCAATGCCATCAGTGCCAGCGCCGCGACGCTCGATACGAGCGTCAAGCGCCGGCGCCGCGAAGCGGCTGGAACGGTGCTATGCGTATTCATGATGTGAGCTCCTTTGACCTTTGGTATTGCCGCGGGTCTGTTGAGCAAATCATATGGTGATGGGCCGGTTGCGAAGGGCTGTCCGGTCGATGAAATATTTGTAATCGGGCCGGAGAGCTTGGCGCCGGCGCGGCTCCTTCTCGCCGCCGCTTTGCGGGAGAAGGCGGGGGATGAGGGGCCAAGTGAGTATGAAGGACCTGGTGAGTGTGATCAGCGCTGGCTCGAACTCACCCAGCCCCTCACCCGCTCCCTCGCTGCGCTCGGGACCGACCTCTCCCCGCAAAGCGCGGGGAGAGGTGAAGGGCCGGAAGGGCTCACTTCGCCTGCAGGCGCTCGAGCTCGGCGCGCTCGGCCTCGGAGAGCGGTGCGTCCACGGCGCTGGAGCGTCGCCGGGCCGCGAAGCCGACCAGCACCGCTCCGGCAGCGAGGACCAGGAAGGGTCCCAACCATAACAGCAAGGTTTCTCCGTCGAAGCGCGGCTTCAGGAGCACGAACTGGCCATAGCGGGCGACCAGGAAGTCGCGGACCTGCCCATCCGAGCGTCCGGCGCCAACCTGCTCGCGGATGAGGACGCGAAGATCATGGGCGAGTTGCGCATTCGACTCGTCGATCGATTCGTTCTGGCAGACGAGACAGCGAAACTCCCCCGACAAAGCACGGGCCCGTGCCTCGAGCTTGGGATCGGCGAGCATCTCGCCGGCCTCCACGGCATGCGCGGCGCGCGGCCCCATCGCGCTGCCGGCCAGGGCTGCCAGGACGACCAGCAGGATTGTCGCGATCAGGGGCCGCGCGCGCTGGAGCCGGAGCGCCAGGTCGACCCGGGCGGCGGCCGCAGGCGCCATCATTCCGCCGGTGCCGCGGGCGCTTCCGTGCCGACGGGCCTGAGACGCGAAGCGATCGCAAATCCGACGCGCAGGCGCCGGTCCGACAGCGACAAAGCGCCGCCCGCCGCCATCACCATGGCGCCGAGCCAGATCAGCAGCACAAAAGGCTTCCAATAGAGCCGTACCCCGATGCGCCCATCCGGCTCGCCATCGCCGAGCGAGGCGTAGATCTGGCTGAGCCCCCGCGTCATCAGCCCGACCTGCGTGGTCGGCGTGCCGCGCACCGTGTAGATGCGCTTCGTGGAGACGACGTCGCCTAGCGGCACACCGGCGCTGGCGACCGAGAAGATGGCGGCCGTTTCGCGGTAATTCGGGCCCTGGAGCGGCGACAGCTTGGCAAGCGTCACGGTATAGGCGCCGACCTCCTTCGCCTCGCCGAGACGCATCATGGTGATGGTCTCGCTGTGCCAGGCGGTCGCCGCGATGCCGATGACCGTGAGCCCCATGCCCATATGGGCGATCACCGATCCATAGGTCTGGCGCGGCAGCCCGGCGGCACGCCTCAGCGCGATCCGCCAAAAGGCGCCCGCCGGCAAAGCGGTGCCCGCCGGCCAAGAAGCGCCCGCAGGCCAAGAGCGGGTCACGATCTCGCCCGCGGAGCCGAGGATCACGAAGAATCCGAGGCCGACGCCGAGCGGCGCCAGCACCGGCCCGCCGCGGTCGACCGCCCAGATGGCGAAGGCGAGGAGCGCCGCAAGGCCGAACGCCATCATGAGGCGCTGGCCCGTGCCGTAGAGGTCGCCGCGCTTCCAGGCGAGCGATTGCCCGAAGGGCAGCGCCAGCAGGAGCGGCGCCAGCAAGGGCAGCACGGTCGCGTTGAAATAAGGAGGCCCGACCGAGATCTTGTCGCCGGTCAACGCTTCGAGCGCCAGGGGATACAGCGTGCCGATGAGCACGGCGGCGGCAGCCGAGGCGAGCAGGAGGTTGTTCAGGACCAGCGCGCCTTCACGTGAGACCGGGGCGAACAGCCCGCCGGGCTTGAGCTCGCCGGCCCTCGCCGCGAACAGGGTCAGGCCGCCGCCGATGAAGACCGCCAGGATGGCGAGGATGAAGGCGCCGCGCCTCGGATCGGACGCGAAAGCGTGTACCGAAGTCAGCACCCCCGAGCGCACCAGGAAGGTGCCGAGCAGCGACAGCGAGAAGGCCAGGATGGCGAGCAGCAAGGTCCACACCTTCAAGGCGTCGCGCTTCTCCATCACGATGGTCGAGTGCACGAGGGCGGTGCCTGCAAGCCACGGCATGAGCGAGGCGTTCTCGACCGGGTCCCAGAACCAGAAGCCGCCCCAGCCGAGCACATAATAGGCCCAATAGGATCCCATCGCGATGCCGACGGTGAGGAAGCTCCAGGCGGTCAAGGTCCAAGGCCGCACATAGCGCGCCCAGGCGGCGTCGATGCGCCCTTCGATCAGCGCCGCGATGGCGAAGGCGAAAGCGACCGAGAAGCCGACATAGCCGAGATAGAGGAGCGGCGGATGGATGGCGAGGCCGATATCCTGCAGCACCGGGTTGAGGTCCTGGCCCTCGGGGGGAGCCGGGTCGAGCCGCAAGAACGGGTTCGAGGTGAAGGCGATGAAGGCAAGGAAGGCCGCAGCGATTAAGCCCTGCACCGACAGCACCCGCGCCTGCAGGCGCGCCGGCATGCCATTGCCGACGAGCGCGACCAGCGCCCCGAAGATCGCCAGGATCAGCGCCCAGAGCAGCATCGAGCCTTCATGATTGCCCCACACGCCGGTGATCTTGAAGATCAGCGGCATCGTCGAATGTGAGTTCTCCGCGACCGTGGCGAGCGAGAAATCGGAGGTGACATAAGCGGCCGTCAGCATCGCGAAGGCCATCGCCACGAAGCCCGCCATCGCCAGCATCAGCGGGCGCGCCAGCGCCATCATCGAGCGGTCGCCGCTGGCGCTCCAGGCGAGCGGCGAGGCGGCGAGCAGGATCGACAGCGCCAGCGCCAGCAGAAGCGCGAAGAAGCCGGTCTCGGCAATCATGCGCCGCCACCTGGTGCGCCCTCGGCGGGGCGACCCTGCGTCGCGGTCGAGCGATATGGCGTCCGATTCACCTCAAGCTCCGCTTCATCTGCTCCGGCCAACCCATTGATCTGGCGCATGATCCCATCCGAGTGGCAGACGAGGTTTCGCCATCATCTTGGCGCCGCCATTGCCGGCGACGGGTCGCCGCGCAGGCCGTGATCTTCCGCAAGAACCGCTCGCATCATCTTGTTTTCGCGCATGAACTTGTCCGAAAGGCTTCGGCGCAATTCAGGGCGACGCTATAGCGCGGAATCGGATGCGGCGCCACCGCCCTGGACCGCAGCCCTGGGACCGCGGGCGTCCTCGCCCGCTCTTGCGAACGGCGAAGCCGACACCGCCGGGAAGAAGTGCGACCGAGACGGTCGCGGTCCCAGGCGGTGGGACCGCGGGCGTCCTCGCCCGGGACGGTCGCGGTCCCAACGCATTCACAAGGGATGCAGCGCGATATGCTCCGCGAGATCGGCGGGCGAGACGCGATGCAGCGCATCGAGCAGCGCCGACTGGAAGGCTCCCGGCCCCTGCGCCCTTTTCTCGGCCATCGCGGCAGCAGCCTTGAACACGGCGAGCGCCGAAACCGTCGCCAGGACGGCGTCCTTCTCGACCGCCAGGAAGGCGCCGACGCAAGCCGTCGCGGCGCAGCCCGTGCCGGTGACGAGTTGCGACATCGGCGAGCCGCCTTCAATCGCGACGCCGCCATCGGCGCCGACCACATAATCGACGGCGCCGGTCACGGCGACGATCGTCCGGTTGGCCCGCGCCAGGTTGCGTGCGGCCTCGAGCGCGTGCTTCGACGAGATGGTGGCGTCGACGCCCTTCGGCATATGGCCGGACGTGCCGGCGATGGCCAGGATCTCGCTGGCATTGGCACGCAGCACGTTGGGCGCCAGCGCCAGGAGGTCGAGCGTCGCGCGGGTACGGAAGGCCGTCGCTCCGGCACCGACCGGATCGAGCGTCCAGGGTATGCCGGTCGCGACCGCCTGGCGCGCCGCAAGCGACATGCTCATGATCCAGGCGCTGTCGAGGGTGCCGATATTGACCACCAGCGCCCCCGAGATCGCCACGAATGCCTGCACCTCTTCGGGCGCATGCACCATGGCGGGCGAGGCGCCGAGCGCCAGAAGCGTGTTCGCCGTGAAGTTCATGACGACGAAATTGGTGATGTTGTGCACCAGCGGCCGGCGCTCGCGCAGATGCGCCAGGCTCTCGCCGATGGCTTCGAGGGTAATCTTGCTCATGTTAGCGCTCATCGCCGTGCGTCCTCGGTTGGACCGGGGCTGCGCGCAGGCACGGAGGGAAGCGAGATGGCATGTCCGTCCCTCCGCCGGCATGACCCGGATCAGGTTCAAAGGGTCCGGCACGATGCCGTCTCAGCCTTGGAGGCTCCCCTCGGATGTGCGAGAGGCTAGGTGCTTAGCGCCGCAAGGGCAAGCCCATCGTTGGCTTCGTGCCAATCGCGCGCAAAACCGCGGCAGAATGTCCTTGACGCATGCGGCCCATGCGCCCATATAGGCGCAAGGCTGGAGCCGAAGATATCTCGTCCGTCGAAACCAATCGCGCGAATATCATCCGCCGCCTGGAGCGGGAGGGATGGAGTCTTGCCAGGCATGGTTCCGAGCACGATGTCTATCGCCATCCTGTCAAACCGGGCACGATTGTCGTGCCTCGCCACCGTGCGCTCTCGCCGGGCGTTGCTCGTTCGATCGCCAAGGCCGCCGGGTGGCTGTGAACCGACCGGTCGCCAGAAAGGGACTCCGCCATGGCCCGATACGCCGCTCTTATCGACGGTAAGGCAGGCGGCTACGGCTTGACCTTCCCGGATCTTCCCGGATGCACCGCCATGGGCGCCACGATCGATGCAGCCCTCGCCCATGCGGCCGAGGCGCTGCGGGATTGGGTCGAGATCACCGCCACCGCCGGCGAGGCCATTCCCGCTCCACGCCCACTCGAGGCGCTGCGCCGGGACCCGGAGATCAACGCGGCGCTCGCCGGTGGCGCCGTGCTCGCCGCCGTCCCGCTTGTTCGCGAGACAGGCAAACCCACCAAAGCCAATCTGTCGATCGACGCCGGCATCCTGTCCGCCATCGACGACGAAGCCAAACGTCAAGGGCTGACCCGCTCGGCCTTCGTCGAGCTCATGGCGAAACGTGCCATCCCCGAAATGGTGTGAAGCGGACGCCTCACGAGACGGCGGGCAGAGATAGGTGGCGGGCGAGCCGCCATCGACGCCCGACATCACCGCCAGCGGGATCGCGGAGATGCTGAGCCTCCCCTGCCCTTCGGCGAATGCGAGGGCCGTAGCGAGATCCAGTTTGGTCTTATAGCGGCAGCGACGCCGATTCACCGCCGATATCGATAATGGTCGCTTTGAGCTTGCCGCGTGAGAGCGTCAGACGCCCGACGGTCACCGGCAATCTGAATCGTCGCGGCCCAGCGCTCCCCGGGTTGAAGTGCAGGACCCCCCGCCTACTCTCCATCAAGGGCCGATGAGAGTGCCCGGCTATCACGGCATGAAATCCTTCCGCTTGCGGATCCAGTTTGAGCTCGTTGCGATCATGCAGAACAAGGATCAGGCAATCATCGACTTTGACGATCTCGCGTTCCGGAAGCTTCAGCGCCCACATGCCTTTGTCGATATTGCCGCGTACGGCGAAGACCGGTGCGAGTCTTCGGAGCTCCTCCAATATGGTCGGATCGCCGACATCGCCGGCATGGATAATCGGGTTGCAGCCGCGCAGCGCCGCCAGAGCCGGGCGGCGCAGCAATCCGTGCGTGTCCGAAATCACGCCGATGATTCGCATCTCGTTACTTTGCCGCGCTCGTCCCCTCGTCGCGCCACACGCCTTGGCGCTTCAAGGCTTCGACCACCTCGCGCGGCATGTAGCGCTCATCATGCTTGGCGAGCACATTGTCGGCGGTGAACGAATGGTCCGGGTTCAGCACGCCCTCGGCCACCACCCCCTGCCCTTCCCGGAAGAGATCGGGCACGATGCCGCGATAAGCAACCTTCACCTCATTCGCCGTATCGGTGATGGCGAAGCTGATGGTGTCGCCGGCGCGAACGACGCTGCCCTCCTTGACCAGCCCGCCGACGCGCAGCCGCGCGCCCGGCGCAGCGACCCCGTCGACGATCTCGCTCGGCGTGCGGAAGAACACGATGCTTCCCGACAGCGCATAAAGGGCGAGGCCGACCGCCAGGCCGAGCATGGCGAGCGCGACCGCGATCAGGGCGAAGCGGCGCTGCTTGCGCGAGGAGATGCGACGGCGGCCGATCTCGGCGGCGCTCATTGTGCCTTTTCCTCGATCCCAGCCGCCCTTGCGGTTTCGAGGAGTTTTGCCCGCGACCCCTCGTCCTGCATGGCGGCGCTGGCCTCGGCGAGCGCGGCGCGCGCCTTATCGGCGTCGCCGAGCACCGCATAGGACCGCACCAGCCGCGCCCATTCCTCGGCCGAGCCGCCCTGCTGCTTCAGGCGGGCCGCGAGCCCCTCCACCATCGAGCGGATGGCATCATTTTGCGCTCCGGCCGGCAGCGCCGCGATGGCGGAAGCCTGGCTTGCCCCCGAGGGCGCGAGCCTTTCGAGGCGCGCCTCGACCGCCGCGCGCCAGGGCGCACCGGCCGGCGCGTCGACGAGCATCGCCTTCAGCGCCGCGACCGCCTCGTCGCGCCGGCCATCCTGCTCCAGGACGAGCGCCTGGAGGAAGCGCGCCTTGGCATGTTTCGGATCGATGGCGAGCGCCTTGCCGACCGCCTCGCTCGCGTCGCGCGTCGCCATGCCGCCTGCCGCCGCCATGCGCGCCTCGGCGAGATCGGCCAGACGGTCGGGCGTCTCGCCGAGCAGCCTCAGCGCCTCTGACCTGGCGCGCAGCGCATCCTCATAGCGGGCAAGGCGCATATAGATCGGCGCGACGACCTCGAACCCCTTGCCGTCATCTGGATGCTCGACGAGATGGGCTTCCACCTGGCCGATCAGGGTCGCAAGATCGGCGGAAGCCGGATTGACGGGACCTGCGGCGACGAAGGGGCGCCCGGGCAGGGACGGCGAGCCCAGGCGGACATAGAGCGGCAGGACGATGGCGGGCAATCCGATAAGCGCGACGAGCGCCACGACGCGGTGGCGCCGCAGGGCGGCCCGTGCCTGGTCGGCGGCGGTGCCGAGAGGGGCAGGCCCCTCCTCCTGCCGCGCCATGCGCAGCAGCAGCCGCGCCGCCTCGTTGCGAGCCGCCGCCGCTCCTGCCGGATCGAGAAGCCCGCGATCGAGATCGCGCGCGATCTCTTCAAGGCGCAGCCGATGCAATTCGACCGGCGTCGCCCCACCGGGCCCCGCAGCTTGCCCGGCACCGGCAGTCGCGGAGCCGCGCGCCAGCGGCACCAGCACGGCGAGCATGGCGACGACGAGCATCGCGGCGAAGATCAAATGCAGAACCATGATGGCTCTTACCTAAGCAGCCATGCGTGGTTTGTCACACACAACCTTGCTCCTGGTTTCTCGACGTCGCATCATTTTACCGAAATGCGGAAGGCCAGTTTTCGAAAATGACGCTCAGCCGCGCCTTGAAGCAGCCCGCGGCTTGATGGTGGCGCCGCCAACAGTGCATTTTGCTCAGCATGTCTCTAGCCTCTCCCCATTGTGAGACAGCAAGACAAGGAGAAGGAAAAAGTGGCTAAGGTCGTCATACATACCGAGGATGCGCCGAAGTCTCTCGCGGGCTACAGCCAGGCGATCAAGTCCAACGGTTTTGTCTTCGTTTCCGGGCAGGGACCCTTCGACGCAAGGACCGGTGAGGTGGTCGGCACGACGATCCAGGAACACACCGCCCAGTGCCTCAAGAACATCCAGGCGATTCTCCGTGCGGGCGGCAGCTCGCTCGACAGGGCTGTGCAGGCGACCTTCATTTTGGGTGAGGAGAGCGACTTCGCCGGGATGAACGAGGAATGGGGGAAGTGGTTCCCCACGGACCCGCCGGCGCGCCAAGGTGCGAAGCTGCCGATCCATCCGAAAGGCATGCGGATCTCGATTGCGCTGGTAGCCGAGGCGTGACCGAGCCGGCGCAGAACCATCGCGATATCGCGCTCCACACGCTCTTCCTCCTTACACTGCCGGCAGCACGATCTCGGCGCGCAGCCCCCCAAGGGGTGAGGTGCCGAGCGTCAGGTTGCCGCCATATTGGCTGGCGATGTCGGTAACGATCGACAGGCCGAGCCCGGATCCGGGCTTGGTCTCGTCGAGACGCCTGCCGCGCCGCATCACCTCGGCGCGGGCCGCTTCCGGCAGGCCCGGCCCGTCATCGTCGACGGTGACCGCAAGCCGCGGCGGCGCCCCGGCCGTCGCCTCGGTGAGGCGTCGGGCCGCGATCTTCACGTCCCCGCAGCTCCATTTGCCGGCATTGTCCAGGAGATTGCCGACCATTTCCTGCAGATCCTGCTTCTCCCCGCGAAAGCGCAGCTCATCCCCGCCATCGGCGACGATATCGAGATGGCGGGCCGGGTGGATCTTCTCGAACACCCGGGCGATCTCGGCGATCACCGGCCCGACCGGTGTCGCGCCGGCCGGCGAGCCGCTGAGCGCCGCGGTCCTGGCACGATCGAGATGCCAGGCGATCTGGTCGCGCATGATCGCGGTCTGCTCGGCCACCTTCTCGGCTGGCGCGTCCGGCAGATTGCGGAATTCGTTGATGATCACCGAGAGCGGCGTCTTGAGCGCATGTGCCAGATTGCCGACCTGGGTGCGGGCGCGCTCGAGAATGGTGCGGTTTGCGGTCAGGAGCAGGTTGATCTCCTGGGCAAGCGGCGCGATGTCCTGCGGGAAATCGCCCTGCAGTGCATCCGCGTCGCCGCGCCGGATCGCCTGCACTTCACGCGAGAGCAAAGCGAGCGGGCGCAGGCCGAACCGCACCTGCGCCAGGGTGGTCGCCATCAGCAGCGCGAACAGCAAGGTGAAGGCGGCGACCAAGGTCGCGTCGAAGCGGCGTACCTCCGCGTCGATCTCCTCGGCACGCGCCGCGATGGCGATGCGGAAGCGCCCATCCTCGCTGAAATCGACCGTGCGCTGCACGATGCGCAGCCACTTTTCGTCCGGCCCCTCGACATAGCCCTCGCGGCGGGCTCCCCCGAGGTCCTCGACGGCGGATTCGGGCAGAAGCTGCAGCTTCGCGCCGACCAGTGAATTCGAGCCTCCGACCGACGGGCCCGGCGCATCGATCTTGTTCACCTGCCAGTACCAGCCCGACAGCGGCAAATCGAAGCGCGGCTCGCCGAAATTGCCGGCTTCCGACAATTTGCCCTGCGGGTCCTGGCTGACCGCCGCGACGATCTCCTTGAGATAGACATAGAGACGCTCGTCGAAGGAGCGCTCGGTCGCGCGCCGCACGATGACGGTCAACAACAGGCCGGTGATCACGAGGATGGCCGCCGACAGCACAGCCGCCGAGGCCAGGAGCCGTGCGGCGAGCGGCCAGGAGCGTCCGGGCAGGGTCGGGTTGGTCATCGCAGGTGGAAAGCGCGCCTCGTCGCGGACGTCGGGGATATCGGCCCCCAGCCAATGCTCGAGGCCTTCACTTGGCCTTCTCCACGGGCGGCGCCACCATATAGCCGAGGCCGCGCACGGTCTGGATCAAATCGCAGCCGAGCTTGCGCCGGATGCGGCCGACGAACACCTCGACGGTGTTGGAATCACGATCGAAATCCTGATCGTAAAGATGCTCGATCAGCTCGGCGCGCGAGACGATGCGGCCCTCATGGTGCATGAGATAGGAGAGAAGCCGGTATTCGTGCGAGGTGAGCTTCACCGCCGCCCCATCGACGACCACCCGGCCGGAGCGCGTATCGAGCCGCACCGGGCCGCAGACCAGCTCGCTGGTGGCATGGCCGGTGGCCCGGCGCAGCAAGGCGCGCACCCGCGCCAGCAGCTCCTCGAGATGGAAAGGCTTGGTCACATAATCGTCGGCGCCGGCATCGAAGGCGTTGACCTTGTCGCTCCAGCGATCGCGCGCCGTCAGCACCAGGATCGGCATGGTCTTGCCGCCGGTCCGCCAGGAGGTGATGATCGAGGCGCCATCCATCTTGGGCAGGCCGAGGTCGAGGACCACGGCGTCATAAGGCTCGGTCTCGCCGAGGAACTGCCCTTCCTCGCCATCCAGGGCGCGGTCGACGGCGTAGCCCGCCATCTCCAGCGCCGAGACGATCTGCCGATTGAGATCGCGATCATCTTCGACGACCAGAAGCCTCACTTGCACCTCTCCTCGATCCGCCGCCAATCCTAGATCCAGCACCAAACCTGCCTGGCGACCTCGGCAAAACTATTATTCAGCAATTCAAGAGCTTGCGGTCAACTCCTCCGCGGATGGCAAGCTCCTTCACGGACGAATGCCATCTTTCGTCGAAGCCCGACCGGAAGCAAGGCGCCCTCATAGACCTTTGCACCTCTGCTGTCAGCGCGCGCCCATGCGCTGGCCCGACATGGCGTCGACGATGACGCGCGAGACATGTCCGTTAGGGCCGAGCGTCGTGATCAGATAGACGAGCCCCCCTTCGGTCTTGCACAAGTCGGCACGGATCTTCTCACCTGCTCCGGCGGCCTTCAGCGCCACCAGTGGCTGCACGGCGCGCCGCTCCTCGATCGCCTCGCGCTTCTCGTGCGCGGTCAGGCACGCCTCGACCTTCGGCATCGACGGCTCGGCCACCGGCTGAACGAAGCCGATGGCCGTCAAAGCGAGAATGGGAAACATATTCATGCCGCCCTGCTGTGGCGCGCAGCCACTGAACCTGTCCTGAACGCGCCGATCGGCCGCGAGCCTTCAAGAGGATGAGCGCCATCTCGGGCGGTTTTGGGGCTCCGGCGGCGCATCCGAAAAGGTGGACGCGCGAGGTCGCTCCATTCTAGCTTCACCGTCACGGTCGCGGTATCCCGCTTCGACCCGCATGGAAGTGGCCGGAGCGAGGATGTCGTCGATGAAGCTGCCTCGAGATCGAATCCGCCGACACAATCTGATCGGTCGGGAGTTGGCGACCGGCGCCGCCATGGCGCTCGCCGCCCTCCTGTCCACGGCGCAACCCGCCCTCGCGGTCGTCGGCGGCAACCCCGCGGAGGGCGCCATGCGGCAAAGCCTGGTGATGGTGCTCGCCGAAGGCGGCGCCGCCTGCTCCGGGGTGCTCGTGGCGCCGCAAGTGGTGTTGACCGCGGGCCATTGCCTGCCCAGGGGCCGGCAGATCCGGGTCTACGCACCGACGCCAGACGCTGCTCCCGGCTCGCCGCATCTGATCGCGCCCAGGGCCAGCGCCGTGCACCCCGCCTATGTGCCGAATGCCGCGGGCACGAGACGGCGTTCGGTCGATCTCGCCCTCATCCAGCTGCCAGAAACTTTGCCGGCAAATTATGGGCCGACGACGCTTGCCTCAGGAGAGGCGCCGGGCGCCGGCGAAGCCGTCGTGGTGGCCGGAGACGGGCTTGCCGAAGAAGGCAAAGGCAGTTCGTCGGGCAAGCCGCGGATTGCCACTTTACGGGTCATCGAGCCCTATGGGCGCAGCACGATCCTGCTCTGGGCGGCGCCGGCCGAAGGCGTTCGAGCCGGTGCCTGCGAAGGCGATTCCGGGGGCGGAATGCTCAACGGCGGAGCGGCGCTCATCGCCGTGATCGCCTTCGCGGAAGGAGCTGGTAACGCTCGTTGTGGTAAGTTGACGCAAGGGGTGCTGGTCGCTCCGCAACGCGCCTTCATCGACGCGACGCTCGCCAAATGGGGCGCCGCGGCGCGTTGGACGGAACGATAGGATGATCTAAGATCACGCCATGACACATGCCCGCAAGACACTTGCCCTCGGCGTCCTGACGGTCGCGGCGGCTCTGGCATTGCCGGGCGCCCCGGCGCACGCCATCGTCGGCGGCGAGGATGCCTCGAGCTCGACGGGTGCGCGCCGCTATACGGTGATCGTGCAGAGCCAGAAGGGCGAGCTCTGTTCCGGTGCGGTGATCGCGCGCGACCTCGTGCTGACCGCGGCGCATTGCGTGACGCAGAAGACCAAATACCGGGTCATCGCCTTCGATCGCAATTTCGTGCCGACCGTGATCGGCGTCGCCTCGGCGGCCCGCAACCCCGCTTTCAAGCTCAAGGGACGTCCCGACCGGCAGACGGGCCTCGACATCGCTATTCTCGAGCTTTCCGAGCCTCTTGGAGGCGATATGAAGCCGCTCGTGATTTCGAGCGATCTCGGCCAGCTCAGCCCCTCGAGCGAAGTGACGGTTTCGGGCTTCGGGCTCAGCCGCTTCGGCGACCGCGCCACCGCCGGCAAGCTGCGCTTCGCCCATCTGCGCGTCGCCGGCATCGCCAATATCGGCGTGCCGAGCCTCGCGCTCACCGCGGACGGTACGCCCGAAGGGCGCGGCCGCAGCGCCTGCCTCGGCGATTCGGGCGGTCCGATCGTGATCGAGAACTTTTCCCAGAATGTGCTGGTCGGGCTGGTCAGCCTCGCGGATGCGGAACGCGGCAAGGTGCCTTGCGCCGGCGTCACTTTCGCGACGCCGGTGGCGCTCCCCGCGGAGATTTCGACGCGCATGCTGTCGCGTTCGGGCGGAGGACCGGCTGCGCCGGCGCCGCGCCCTGTCCTGCGCGGCGTCGGCGAAGGCGGCGGAGGCAACGGGCACTAGCGTTTGCCTACCCACGGATCGCGGCAAGGCCAGGGGGCGCAATGACCGACATGTCATGGTGTGAACGTGTCGAGGTCAATGTCGGCAAATTCGGCGAGCTCGTTGCCGGGATCGACCCGCATCTGCCCGATGTCCCGGCATACTTCGAGCGGGATCGGGATCATGATTGGATAGGTCGATATGTCGACTTTATCCTCGCCACGATCGAAGGTCAGGTCGGCTTCGTCAAATTCCAGTCCGCCTATTTCGAAGCCTGCGGCCTGCGCGGGCTTGCGGCTTTGGCCTCCGGTATCAAGAGAGCCAAGGCTGCGGGAATGGGTGTCATTCTCGACGCCAAGCGCGGCGATATCGGCGCGACTGCCGCCGCTTATGCGCGCGCCTATCTAACGCCAGCTTCGGCCGGTGGAAATGATGACTTCGAGGTCGATTGCCTGACTGTGAACCCGCTGATGGGCCCCGGCACGCTCGAACCGTTCCTCGCCTGCGTGCGCAGCTTCGGCAAGGGATTGTTCGTGCTGTGCCGGACGTCGAACCCCGGAGCCGGCTGGCTCCAGGACAGGTTGGCCGGCAACCGTCTGGTCTCGGATCGGCTGGCCGACCTGATCGGAGGTATGGCAGAGCAACACCGCGAGCTATCGAGACTCAGCCCCGTCGGGGCCGTGGTCGGAGCGACGGTGCCGCATGAGGGCCGGCGCCTGCGGCAATTGCTGCCGCACTCGATTATCCTGGCGCCAGGCTTGGGTGCCCAAGGCGGAGACCCGGCCACCATCCATTCTCTGCGCGGCCAATCGCCGGGCGACCTGCTGGTTCCCGTCTCGCGCGGCCTGACCCGTGTCGACGATCGCGCCATGTCGGCCACCGATTACGGCCGGCTCATTCTCGACAGGATCGCCGGCTTCAAGCTCGCCGTGGCGAACGACCATCTTGGTATTCGCGACGCAGGCTAGGCGAGGCAGCGAGCGCTGCGGCTCATCACCCGGCCTCTCGATTGCCCGGAACGCCCTGGGACCGCGACCGTCTCGGTCGCCCTTCTTCCAAGCCCTGCGCCAGCCCCACCGTCGCAAGGGCGGGCGGGACGCCCGCGTTCCCAAGTGGACGCCCGCGGTCCCAAAGGAAGCCTCGCCTCCCATATCGACGCAGGGCGCGATCAGCATTAATCTTCGGGCTGGATCGAAGAGGAGGCCTCGATGTCCCCGCTTATCTTGGATCGCAACCTCGACCGTCGGAAGCTGATCGCCACCATGGGAAGCCTTGCCGGAACAGCAGCGCTCGCGCCGCTCTCAGGCGCTTTGGCGCAAGGAGCTGCCGGAACCGTGAAGCTGCGCCTGCTCGAGACGACCGACATCCATGTCAACCTCCTGCCCTATGACTATTATCGCGATGCGCCCGACGACACGGTCGGTCTTTCCAAGCTCGCGACCCTGATCACGATGGCGCGATCGGGCGCCAGGAACTCGCTGCTCTTCGACAATGGGGATTTCCTGCAGGGCAGCCCGATGGGCGAGCTGATCGCCCTCGAGCGCGGCCTGAAGAACGGCGAGGTCCATCCGGTGATGGCCGCCATGAATCTCCTCGGTTACGATGCCGCGACCCTCGGCAATCACGAATTCAATTACGGCCTCGACTTCCTCGACAAGTCGATCACGCCCGCGAATTTCCCGATCTGCTGCGCCAACCTCGTCAAGGGAGCGCTGCGCGCCAATCCGCGCCTCGATGCGACTTACCTCAAGCCGTATCTGATCCTCGAGCGCGAGGTCACGGACGAGGCCGGCAATGCGCATAAACTCAAGCTCGGGATCATCGGCGTGGTCCCGCCGCAGATCATGCAGTGGGACGACGCGCATCTGCGCGGCAAGGTCGATACACGCGACATCGTCGAAACCTCCAGCGCTTATCTTCCCGAGATTCGCGAGCAGGGCGTCGACCTCGTCATCGCCCTCGCCCATACCGGCATCTCGACCGCGTCTCCGGGCGAGAAGGACGAGAACGCCGCCTTCCATCTCTCGCGCCTGACCGGCATCGACGTGATCTTCACCGGCCACGCCCATCGTGTCTTTCCGGGGCCTGGCTATGTCACTGGCGAGGGCGTCGACCAGCAGAAGGGCATGCTCAACGGCGTGCCGGCGGTGATGGCCGGCTTCTGGGGCAGCCATCTCGGCCAGATCGACCTCGTGCTGCAGAAGGATGGCGGGCGCTTCCATGTCCTGTCATCCGAGGTCGCGGCCTTGCCGATCTACAAGCGCGATGGCGGGAAGATCCAATCGCTCGTCGAGCCGGCGCCGATCTTCGCGACCAAGCTCGCCAAGGACCACGACGCGACCTTGAGCTATGTGAGGAAGCCCGTCGGCAAGACCGCCTTGCGGCTCGAATCCTATTTCTCGCTGATCACCGACAGCGCCCTGACGCAGCTGATCTCGGACGCGCAGATCTGGTACGCGAAGCCGCTCCTCGCCAGCACTCCCCACGCGGGCCTGCCGCTGCTCTCCGCCGTCGCCCCCTTCAAGGCGGGCGGGCGCGGTGGCCCCTCGGCCTATACGGACGTGGCGGCAGGCGATATCGCGCTGAAGAACGCAGCCGACATCTATGTCTTTCCCAACACCTTGAAGGTGGTGCGGATCTCAGGCGCGCAGCTCGCCGATTGGCTCGAGCGCTCGGCCGGGATCTTCAACCAGATCAAGGCGACGGAGGAGGAGCAGAGCCTCGTGAGGCTCGATTTCCCGCCCTATAATTTCGACATGATCCATGGCGTCACCTATGCGATCGACCTGTCGCAGCCCTCCAAATTCGATGTCGACGGCAAGCCGCAGAATGCCGGCGCGAGACGCATCGTCGATCTCGCCTATGGCGGCAAGCCCGTGCAAAAGGACGACGTCTTCGCGGTCGTCACCAATAATTACCGTGCCGGCGGCGGGGGCAATTTCGCCGGCCTCGACTCGAAGGCGATTATCCTCGATGCGCCCGATTATTCGCGCGACATCATCGCCCATTATCTCGCGGCAGCCGGCGCCGTCTCGCCCAAGCCCGACCGCAACTGGCATCTCCTGCCGGTCACTGGCGCGCGCAAGATCGTCCTGTTGACCAACCCGGCCGCCAAGGAGGTCGCGGCATCGGTTCCGGGCGTCAGCTTCGCGGGAGATGGCGGGGACGGCTTTGCCAAGTTCACGGTGACACTGGGGAGTTAGGACCGGGTTTCACCGAGGTGGCGCGCCGCCGCGAAGGAAGGGCGACCGAGACGGTCGCTGTCCCAGGGCGCCGTCCTCACGATCTTTGTGAAGGCGAAACACGAGGATGTGTACGCGGCGGGACCGCGAGGGTGCGGCGCAGGCTCGCCACGAGGTTGATCGGCCCGACTACCTTCACTAGCTCTCGGTATATTCAGCTATCGGCGAACGGAGGCGAACATGGCGGCAGGGACAAAGCGTCCGTTGGGCATGATTCTGTTATCGTTCTGCGCGGCCGGAGCCGCGTTCTATGGCCTCGTGGCTCGTGCCGAAGAGGCGCCGAGAGTTTTGCCGAAGGCGGCGGTGGACGCGACGGCTGCGACGGACGGCCTCGAGACGGCAGTGCTGGCGGGCGGCTGCTTCTGGGGGCAGCAGGGCGTGTTCGAACATGTCAAAGGCGTGCGCCGGGTGGTCGCCGGTTATTCGGGCGGGGAAAAGAGCACGGCAACCTACGAACAGGTCAGCACCGAGACGACCGGCCATGCCGAATCCGTTCAGGTCACATTCGATCCCAAGCAGGTCTCATACGGTCAGATCCTGCAGGTCTTCTTCTCGGTCGCTCATGACCCGACGCAATTGGACCGTCAGGGCCCGGATAGCGGCCCGAGCTATCGTTCGGAAATCTTCTATGCCAATTCGGCGCAGGAACGCGTCGCGCGTGCCTATGTGACGCAGCTGGACGCCTTGCATGCCTTCAGCAAGCCGATCGTGACACGTGTCGAAGCGCTAAAGGGCTTCTATGCGGCGGAGGCCTATCATCAGGATTACCTGATCCATAACCCCCACTCGGCCTACATCGTCATCAACGACCTGCCGAAGATCGCCAACCTGAAGCGCATCTATCCGGATCTCTACAGCGACACGGCAGCCGCGCTGTCGCCCAAAGACGCTTCGCTGTGAGCGTGCGCCTACGTCACATCGTCCGCCAATCCTGCGCCTGCTCGAACGCATAGGCGGCGCGGTAGATGGTCGGCTCGTCCCAATGCTTGCCGACGAGCATCATGCTGACCGGCAAGCCCTCGCTCATGCCGCAGGGTACCGCCATGGCCGGATGATGCGTGATGTCGAAGGGCGCCGTATTGGCGATCATCTCGAGCGCCCGGTCGACGACTTCCTGCCGGGGCGCGCCGGGCTCCGGCATTTTCTGGGCTTTCATCGGCGTCGTCGGCAGCAGCAGGAGATCATAGGTCGACAGGGCCTCGTCATAGGCAGCCGTCAGCTTGCGGGTGATGTTCATGGCCTTGCCGTAATAGCGGCTGCCATGGTTCATGTTGATATAGGTGCCGAGCAGCGTGAACAGCTTCGTCGTCTCGCTGAGCTCATTGGCGCGATGACGCCAGCTCCGATGGTGATCCATCAGGCTGGTCACATAGAGATCCGGGCGGCTGAGCCCGTAGCCGTCGCCCCACATCATCGTCTGGGTCAGGCCCTCGACGCCGATGGGCAGCCAGAGCGGGCCGGCGAGGTGATGCATGGGGATCGACACCTCGGTCAGCGTGGCGCCGAGCTTGCCGAGCAGCTTCGCGGCCTTCCTCACCTTGGCGTCGACGTCTTTCTCCGCATTCGCATGGCCGAACCCCTCCTTGAGGATGCCGATGCGCAGCCCGGCGATGCCCTCCTCGAGCGATTTCGAATAATTCTTGACCTTCGGCGCATATTGCCTCGGATCATAGCCATCGGGCCCGGCGATCACGTCGAGCAGCAGCGCATTGTCCTTCACGGTCGCGGTCATCGGCCCGGTATGGTCGATATAGATCTCGATCGGCATGATGCCGGTATAGGGCACGAGGCCATGGGTCGCCTTCATGCCGTAAATGCCGCAGAAGGAGGCCGGCATGCGGATCGAGCCGCCCTGGTCGCCGCCGATCGCCATGTCGACCTCGCCCTTGGAGACGAGCACGGCGCTGCCGGACGAGGAGCCGCCGGCCGAATAGCCGTGTTTGTGGGGATTGTGCACCGGCCCGGTCGCGTTGGTGTGGCTGCCCCCGGACAGGCAGAAATATTCGCAATGCGCCTTGCCGAGGATGGTGCCGCCGGCATCGAGGATGCGGGTGGCGACCGTGGCGTCGATCTCCGGCACATAGCCTTCGAGGGTCGCTGCGCCGTTCATCATCGGCACGCCGGCCAGCATCACATTGTCCTTGAGCACCACCGTCTTGCCGGCAAGCTTACCCTTGGTCGCACCCTTGACGGTGGTCTTCACATACCAGGCGTTTTGCGGGTTCTCGGATGCGTCGGGCCGGTAGCCAGGCGTGCGCGGATATTTCACCTGCGGCAGGTTGTCGGGAAGCGCGTCGACCACATTGTAGCCAGCGATGCTCGGCGCCATCAGCGAGATGAACGAGGCGATATCGGCATCGGTGAGCGACAGGCCGACCACGTCGGCGACCTCCTTGAGCTGGTCCGGCGTAGGTATTGTGACGGGCATGATGGTCTCTCCCTCTCCTGACTTTCCGATTTATGGCGCGAGATACCGCAAGAGCCGCGGATCATTCTTGACGATTTCCGAGGTGCCGGCGAGCACCACCCTGCCCCGCTCCAGCACATAGGCATGGTCGGCGACGCTCAGCGCCAGCGCCAGATGCTGTTCGACGATCACGAGCGCGATGTCGCGTGCCAGCTCCTTGAGGCGCTCGGCGATTTCCTCGATCACGCCGATCCACACGCCTTCGGTCGGTTCGTCCAGGAGCAGGAGCTTGGGCTTGCCGAGCAGCGCCCGCGCGACCGCCAGCATCTTGCGCTCGCCGCCGGACAGCGTCCCGGCCTGTTGCTTGAGGCGCGCCGCAAGCTTGGGGAAGATCGTCAGGACGTGATCGATCATCGATTTGTCCTTGGAGCCGAGCACGCCGACCAGAAGGTTCTCGCGCACCGATAGCCGCGCGAAGATCGAATGCTCCTGGGGCACGTAGCCGAGGCCGCGGCGGATGCGCGTCTCGGTCGGCGCCCGCGTGGCGTCCTCGCCCGCGAACCGCACCTCTCCGCCCTGCGGGCTGAGCTCGCCGACGATGGTGCGCAACAAGGTCGTCTTGCCGGCGCCGTTACGGCCGAGGATCGCCACCGCACCCGGCGAGCCGACCGCGAGCGACAGGTCGAACAGCACCTGGCTTCGACCATAGGCGGTGCGCAGGTTCCTCACCTCGAGAATGGGCGCGTCAGACACGGGTGAGATAAACCTCCTGGACTTTCCGGCTCTCGCGGATCTGCGCCACCGAGCCGCTGTCGAGCACCTCGCCTTCATCGAGGACGGTGAGATGGTCGCAGATGTCACGGATGAAATCGAGATCGTGCTCCACGATGATGAGCGAGCAGGAACGCTTGATCGGCTGCAGCAGCTCCCCGGTGACGCGACGCTCCTCGAGGCTCATGCCCGCCGTCGGCTCGTCGAGCAGCAGCAGCTTCGGCTCCAGCGCGATCGCCATGGCGATCTCCAGCCATTGCTGCTCGCCATGCGACAAGATCCCGGCGAGATCGTCGCGGCGATCGACCAGGGAAAATTGCTGCAGCAAGGCGATGACGCGCTCATCGAGAAGCCTCCGGCTGCGCGACAATATCAGCGACATCGTCGTGCCATGCGCCTGCAACGCCAGAAGGATGTTGTCGTGCACGGATAGGGAGGGGAGCACGCTGGTGATCTGGAATTTCAGGCTTAGGCCGGCACGGGCCCGCTCGGCCGGCGTGAAATGCGTGATATCGCGCCCGGCGAAGCTGATCTTGCCCGCCGTCGGCACCTCGGCTCCGGCGATGCATTTCAGCAAGGTGCTCTTGCCGGAACCGTTGGGACCGATCAGGCCGTGGAACTGGTTGTGCTCCACCTGGAGATCGACGCCGCCGAGCGCCGTCAAGGCACCATAGGTCTTGCGCAGGTTCGAGACGTCGAGGAGGTGCACGGGCCGCTCCTCAATGCCTGCGACGGGGAGCGGATTTCCCGAGGCCGAAGCTGCCGATCCGTTCGCGTTCCGAGACGAAAAGACCGATCAGGCCGGTCGGCCGCAACATGATCACCACGAGCAGCAGGAGACCGAGGATGAGCGGCCAGGTGCCCTGGAAGCTGTCGGCCAGGACATAGCTCAGCACCTCGATGGCGATGACGCCGATGATGGCCCCGATCAAGGTGCCCACCCCGCCGAACAGCGCGTAGAGCACGACCTGCGTCGACAGCACGACGCCGAGCATGTTGGGCCACACGAAGCCTTCGTGAAAGGCATAGAGGCCGCCCGCAAGGCCGGCGATCGCGCCGGCGAACGAGAAGATCACGGCCTTGAGATGCTGCACCTTGTAGCCGAGAAAGCTGATGCGAAGCTCTTGTTGCCGGATGCCCGCGAGCGCCAGCCCGAATTGTGAACGAACGAGAAAGCGGCACAGCAAGTAGACGAGGATCAGTATGCCGAAGGCGAGATAATAGAAGGTCACGCCCTCGTCGATGTCATAGGGACCGGCCGTCATCGCCGGGATCGAAGGGATGCCGTTCTGGCCGCCGAGATAGTACCAGCCGCGCGCCAGGCGGTCGGCGGCGTAGGAGCCGGTCAGCGTGCCGAGCGACACGAAGATCAGGGTCGGTGGATGTCGCCCGAGCAGCATGAAGCAGGCGATCAGGAAGGAGAGGACGAGACCGATCAGGAGTGCGGCCGGCACGACGACGAAGATCGAGGTGATCCCGAGATCGCGCGCCATCAGGGCGACCGCATAACCGGCCGTTCCGAAGAACAGCGCCTGGCCGAAGCTCATGATGCCGGCATAGCCCCAGACGAGATCGAAGCTCAGCGCCAGAAGCGACAAGATCAGCACCCGTGTCATGAACACGGTGAGATAGTTCGGAAGCAGAGCGGGCAGCGCCGCGAACAGGACGATCAAGGCGAGCTCCAGGATGGGGATCACCTTGAGGCGCCGGCGCGCCGCCCGATCGAGGATCTCCGGCGCCGATGTGGCAATCGCTTCGGTCATGTCGCTTTGGCCATCAGCACTCCTTCGGGTCGACGAGCTCGGCGCTGCGCGCCACGATCTCGTATTTGCCGTCCTTGGCGATGGCCGTGTACATGCGCATCTTGCAATGGCGCTTGCCGGGCACCATCTCGGCCGGTCCACCCGGACCATCGGCGATCTTGGCATGGTCGAGCGCTGCCGCTACCGCCTCCCGATCGAGCTTGTTCGCCTCCTTCACGGCGCCCGCCCATAATTGGATGCCGCGATACATGCCGGTCGCGGCGCTTCCCGCGGCGAACAGGATCTTGCCTGGAAATTCCTGGTCATATTCGGACTGGATGCGCGCGCTCTCGGGATGGTCCGGCGTCACGGCGCGGAAATAATCGAGACAGCTCGCCAACCCCTCGATTTCATGGGCCTGATTGATGTTGAGCGTGTTCTCATCATAGTAGACGCAGGCCAGGCGCCCGCCCCGCTTGCTGAAGCCCGCCTCGTAGAGCTGCTTGAAGAACGGTCCGACGCCTGGCGGAATGACCGTGTTGAAGACCACGTCCACCTTTTCATTCATGATGCGGTTGACGGTTGCGCTGTATTCCACCTGGTCGAGCGGGAAATAATCCTCGAAGATCACTTCGCCGCCACTGGCCTGGATGACCTTGCGGGCATAGGCGTTGAGCGTGTGTGGCCATACATAATTGGCGGATGGCAGGGCAAATCGCTTGCCGCCATTCTTGACGAGCCAGGGGATGAACTCATCGCATTGCTGGGCCGGTGTCGGCCCGGTGCAGAACAGATAGGGCGTGCATTCCAGGCCCTCATAGAGCTGCGGATAGATGTAGAGGGTCTTGCCGCGCGTGACGATGGGATCCTTGATGGCGTTGCGCATCGAGCTCGTGATGCCGCCCAGCACCACATCGACCTGGTCGCGCTGGATCAGCTTGCGGACATTGGCGACCGCGACCGATTCATTCGAGGCGGTGTCCTCGATATAAAGCTGCAGCGGCCGTCCCAGGATGCCGCCCTTGGCATTGATGTCCTTCACCAGCATCCGCGCCACATTGGCGTCGGCGTTGCCGGCATAGCCGATGGCCCCGGTCAGGTCGGTGGCGATGCCCACCTTGATCGGTTCCGCGGCGGCATTCGCCCAATCCGGCCGGATGACGAAGCTGCCGAGACCGGTCGCGAGCGCACCCGTCGCCCAAGCCGCGCCGCCAAGCAGCCGCCTGCGGTCGATCCCCGTCCGCCCTTCGTTTGTCTTGTCAGCCATGGTCACACCCTCCTTGCCAACAGGCCGCCCGGCCTGAACTTGATGAAGACGATCGCAAGCACGAAGACCAACACATCGGCCAGCACCGGGGGGACCGCCCAAGGCAACGCCGCGCTCGAGATGCCGATGACGCCGGCACCGACCAGAGGTCCCTCGAAGCTGCCGACGCCGCCGAGCATGACGGCGACGAATCCTTGGATGAGGAAGCGGATGCCGAGATCGGCCGAGAGCGCGAAAATCGGCACGATCAAGGCGCCGGCGAGGCCCGCAAGCGCAGCGCCGAAGGCGAAGGTCATGGCATAGATGCGCGAGGTGGAGAGCCCCGAGGCGCGCGCCAGAGCCGGGTTCTCGAGCGAGGCGCGAACCTTCAGCCCGACGCTGGTGCGCGTCAAAAGCAGGTAGCAGGAGAGCATCACGATGATGGTGATCAAGATCACCACCATGCGCCACCTCGAGAGCGACACCGCGCCGATCACGAAGGAGCCGGGCAAAGGCTCCGGCACCGAGTAATAGAGGCCGCCGATCAAAGAACGCACGCTCTCGCGGATGATCAGGCTGAGCGCATAGGTGGCGAGCATCGCGACGATCGGCGCCGCATAGAAGCGCCTGATGACCGTGAGCTCGAGGAGCGCGCCGAAGAGCGCAAGCAGGATCGGCGCGGCGAGGATACCGGCCCACGCCGAATAGCCCCAGCTGCTCGCAAGCCAGGTCACATAGGCGCCGAGCAAGACGAACTCGCCATGGGCGAAGTTGAAGATGCCCATCATATTGGCGATGATGCCGAGGCCCAGGACGACGAGCACGATCGCTGCCGCGAAGCTGAGGACGTCGAACAGGGCAGCGATCACTTCCATGTCCGGCAATTCCCCGTGCTAGCCGAGCGCCCGTCGGGCGCCGCCATCCGTCGAGCGAGCCGTGATGCCGATGCTGATCGCCTCGATGGTGGTGCGCCCTTCCATCGCGAGGCGGCGCAGCCGCGCGAAGGCATCGGCCTCGCTCAGGCCGTGATCGCGCATCAAGGCGAGTTGCGCCGAGACGACGAAGCGACGCCCTTGCAGCCTTTCCTCGAGGCGCTCGATGCGGGCGCGCAGCGCCTTGCGCAGCTGGAACTCGCGGCTCGCGACCGCCAATGCGGTCAGCACGCCGACTGACCGCACCGGCTTGATGAGAAACGCCGATATGTTGAGCGACAAGATCCATTCCAGCCGCGAGGGCGCTTCCGAACCGACCAGCGCGATCAGGGGAACGTCCGGCCATAGCATTTCCGGGAGCTTGCTCGAAGGCAGGCTGGCGTCGCCGTCGAAGAAGATGGCCTCGACGCCGGCGAGCGCCTTCGCGAGCGGGACATCCTCGTGATAGGCGGCCTCGACCCCGAGGCGCGCGAAGTGACGCAGCAAGGTCCGGCGGTCGTTGATCTCGCAATGCAGGACCGCGACCTTGAAATCACGGAATGATAGGCCTTGCTTGCGCATCGTCCGTTCCCCTCACTCGACCACACGCAAAGTCCCGCCGGAGCGGCGGGTCGCCGCAGCTTCGGCGAAGGAAGAGAAATCGACCCAGGCGAGATAGGGATCCGGCTTGACCGGCGAGGGTGCCTGCCAAAACACCTCGAAGGACGCTCCGGGCACCGAGCGGGCGAGCCTTGGCGTGAGGTAGCAGTGATTATTATCCGCATCGACGCGGACCGTTCCTTGAGGCGCCTCGTAGCTGTCGAGATAGACCGCCTCGCGCACCGCGGCGACCTCGGCCGATCCACAACGGGCGACGGCGCGGCCGAGCAGCTTGGCGCAAAGGAAGGCCGCTTCCGTATCGACTGAGGGTGAGCCGTAAGGTCCGAGGCGCTCGCGGTAATGGGCGAGGAATTCGCGGTTCTCGGCCCGGTCGATGCTCTGGAAATAGACCGAGGAGACGAGATGGCCGGTCGCCGTATCGGCGCCGATGAGCTGCAGCTCCGCCTCGCACAGGCTCAGGCTCAGCATGGGAATGGGTTCGCGGATATTGCGCGCCCTGAGCGCTGCATGCCAGGCGCGGTAGAAGCTGTAGGCGGAAACGCCGACCAGGGTGTTCAGCACGGCGCCCGGCTGCTTCTTGAGGATGTCGTCGACGAGATAGTCGAGATCCTTCTCGCCGAGCGGGGCGAGCTTCTCGGCCATGATCTGACCCCCGCCCACCGCGATGATCTCGCGCATGACGCGGTTGATCTCCCAGCTCCAGATATAGTTCGAGCCGACGCAGTAGATGCGCGGATCGAGATTGGCGAGCGCGTATCTCGCGAGCGGCACGACATGCTGATTGGGGGCCGCCCCGACATAGATGACGTTCTCGCTGCTTTCGAAGCCCTCATAGCGGGCCGAATGCCAAAGCAGCGCATTGGCGCCCTCGACGAGCGGCAGCACCTGCTTGCGCGATGCCGAGGTGTAGCAGCCGATGATGTGGCGCACGCCATATTGATGAATCAGCGCCTCGCAGAGGTCATGGTATCGCGCGATCGAGCCGCCGGGATCGAGAATGACCGGGCGAAGCTCGAAATCGAGAGAGGGATCGGCGTTGATCTGATCGATCGCCACAAGGGCGCCGTTCAGCATTTCCCAGCCCATGACGCCGTATATCCCGGTGAGGGAATAGAGGACGCCGACCGGAACGACCGATTTTCGCTTAGCCGACATCTGTCACCATCTCGCACGTCTCTCCCGAACCAGAGCCTGCCTTCATCCGACGATGTCTCGTAGCAACGATGTTTCTTGCCGACGGCAAACAAACTGACGCAATTCGCGATCGACTCAAATCAAGAGATAGCGACGCACCGTGTCCCGCGAGATGGCGCCACGCGCGATCTCGGCGACCACCCTCCCCTTCTCCATCACGTAGCAGCGCTCCGCGGTCGACAGGATCGTGTCCAAATTCTGCTCGACGAACAGGATGGTGGTGCCGAGCTCGGCACGGACCCGGCGCAAGACTTCGCTGATCAACTGCACGATCGAGGGCTGGATGCCCTCCGAGGGCTCGTCGAGGAGCATCAGCGACGGGTTGCCGATCAGCGCCCGGCCGATGGCGAGCTGCTGCTGCTCGCCCCCCGACATCGTGCCGGCCATCTGTCGGCGTCGCTCGGCGAGGCGCGGGAAAAGCTGGAAGACGAGATCGCCGAGCTTGCGCTGCCCCTTGCCGCCGATCAGCGCCCCGACCATCAGGTTCTCTTCGACCGTGAGCCGCGGGAAGACCTCGCGCCCTTGCGGAATATAGCCCATGCCGAGCCGCGCCCTCTGATCGGCCGAAGCGCTCGTCACGTCGCGATCACGGAAGCGGATCGATCCGCCGGTGGAACGCAAGAGGCCGATCAGCGCGCGCATCGTCGTCGTCTTGCCGACCCCGTTGCGGCCGATCAGGGCGACGATCTCGCCCGATGCGATCGTCAGATCGATGCCGTGCAGGATCGGCGTGCGGCCGTAGCTGGCGCGCAATCCTTCGACCCGCAAGGTGCTGTCAGTGGACATGCGCTGTCCCCAGATAGATCTCCGCCACGCGCGGGTCCGCGACGATCTCGTCGATGCTGCCGCGCGCGAAGACCCGGCCGAGATGCATGACCGTCACCTGGCGCGCGATCTGGCGCACGAATTCCATGTCGTGCTCGACGACGAGGATGGCCATGCCGTCGGCGTTGAGCCGCTGCACCAGCTCGCCGGTGCGGTGCGTCTCCTCCGGCGACATGCCCGCTGTCGGCTCGTCGAGCAGCATCAGGCGCGGCGCGAGCGAGAGAGCCATGCCGATCTCGAGCCATTGCTGCTGGCCATGCGACAGGGTGCCGGCGGGCTTGCCCGCATCGAGGCGCAGCTCCAACAGCTCGAGCAGCCGCTCTTCCTCCAGCAGGACCTGGCGGGGCGTGGCGCGGCGCTGCAGGGCAATATGAAGATTCTGCCTGGTCGACAGGTTCTTGAAGATGTTCGGCGCCTGCATCTTCATGCTGATGCCGCGCTGCACGCGCGCGAACGGCAAGGCATCGGTGATGTCCTCGCCGTCGAAGACGATGGCGCCGGCGCTCGCCGCGTGCTGGCCGACGATGAGCTTGAACAGGGTGCTCTTGCCCGCGCCATTCGGGCCGATCAGGCAATGCAGGTCGCCGGTCGCGATCGCCAGATCGACCCCCGACACGGCGGTCAGCCCGCCGAAGGCCTTGGTGACGGAGCGTGTCTCGAGGAGCGCGGTCATCGGCCGGCACCCTGCTCGCCGACGAGCTTCCTCCTGCGCCCGAAGGATGCCGCCAGGCGCTCGCCCCATCCGAAAAGGGTCGCGACGAAGCCATCGGGCGCGAACATCACGGTGATGACGAGGAGCGCGCCCATCAGCACCAGCGCCCATTGCTGGCTGTAGACGGTGATCGTCTGGAAAGCCAGGAGGAGGACGAAGGAGCCGACCATGGTCGCGGTGATGTCGCCGCGCCCCGAGAACGCGACCCAGACGATCGGCATGGCGGCCGCCGGCAGGCCGATGCTGGATGGCGTGATGTATTGCCCCCAGGCCGTGTAGAGAACCCCGCTGAGCCCGGCAAGCGCGCTGCCGATGACGAAAGCGCCCAGCTGATAGCGGCGCACATCATAGCCGAGGAGCTCGGCTCGTTGCGGATCCTCGCGGATGGCGACGAGCACATTGCCGAAGCGCGAATTCAGGAGCACGCGAAGCGCCAGATAGGCGAGCGTCAGCAGCGCGACCATCAGGTAATAGAGCGCCGTGTCCTGGAAATAAATGTCGCCTCCGAACCAGGGCAGGCGCAGCGGCGACATCCCCTGCATGCCGTTGAAGCCGTTGAGCCTCGCCTTGCCGATCGCCCATTCGGGCCCCGCCGTCTGCCCGAGGAACACCGCCAGCGCCAATGTCAGCGACAACGTGACGATGCCGAAGAACACGCCGGTCACCCGGCCATAGATGATGAGGTAGCCGAGCACCGCCGCAACCGCCGCGGCCAGCAGGATGGCGAGCAGCAGCGCCAGGATGGTCAAGCCGCCGGCGCTGCCGAGATTGATGGCGATAACGCCGTAGCCATAGCCGGCGATGCCGAAGAAGAAGGTCTGCCCGAAGGACAGCATGCCCGCATAGCCCCACATCAGGCAGAGGCCGGCCGCCATGAAGATCCAGATCAGGAAATAGGCGAAATTGCCGACGTCATAGGCATCGGCGAAGAGCGGATAGACGAGCGCGGCGATGAGCGCGACGCCTGCGCCGATCCAGAAGCCTCTCGTGTTGCCGAGCGTCTGGGGACCGTTGAGCCTTTCGAACATCTGTCCCGTCCAGCTCAGCTCGAGCGCTTCGCCAACAAACCGGAAAAGCCATCCGGCAGCAGGCGGATGATCATGATGACGGCGACCAGCATGCCGATCTGCCCGAAGATCTGCCCGTACCAGCCATTGAGCGCCGTGCGGACCACCGCCAAGGCGATGCCGGCCGGCGCCGTGCCGAGCAGGACATTGGCGCCGCCGACCACGACGGTGACGAAGGATTCCACGATGAAGGTCGCCCCCATGGTGGGGATCAGCGTCATGGTCGGCGCGTAGAGCGCCCCGCACAGGCCGGCGAGCGCGGCGCCCAGGCCGAAGGTCAGCGCGTAGACGCCATTGACGCGCATGCCGAGCGCCTGGGCCATGTCGGCGTTCTGCATGGTGGCGCGCGCATAGACGCCGAAGCGTGTCTTCATGAACAGAAGGTAGATAAAGACGATGACGCCGAGCGCCGCGCCGAACAGCACCACCCGGTAGAGCGAAAACGTGTAGGCGCCGACCGAGAAGCTGCCTTCCGGGGTGCCGATGCCGGTGAAGGTGGAACCGACGGCGATCAGCATCCCTTGCGTGGCGATCAGGCTGACGCCCCAGGTGGCGAGCAGCGAATCGAGCGGCCGCTTGTAGAAGCGCCGCACGATCATCGCCTCCAGCGCCACGCCGATCAGGCCGGCGGCAAGCGCGGCCAGCGCCTGCGCGGCGACAAGCGGCAGCCCCGCATGCTTGAGCGCGGTCGTGACATAGGCTCCGCACATGATGAACTCGCCATGCGCCATGTTGATGACGCCCATCATGCCGAACACGATGGCGAGGCCGGCAGCCGACAGGATCAGGAACGCGAAAACATCGGCGAATTGGTAGAGGACAGAGAATGTTTCGGCGAGCATGCCGGCCCTCAGGCTGGTTCGGCGGCCGCACACCTCGATGATGCACGGCCGCGATGCGTCAGTTTACGTCGGTTTCAGTCCGTCAGTTTCAGTTCGCATCAGTTTTTGGGAAGGTTGTTAGTTTTTGGGTAGGTTGCTTGGCGAATACTGCTCTTTCGGATCTTTCTTGGTCAGGTCGCAGCCAACATCGCCGAGCCAATAGGGCTTGATGAGGCCGAAATCCTTGGTCACCGTCACCTGGTGCTTATCGTCGACCGCGATCAAGCGCATATTATGCGAGGTGTGCTGGCTTTTGGGATCGATGCAGATCTTGCCCTCGGGCGCGTCGATGCAGGCATCGCCCTGGGCGACGACCTTGCGGATGTCGTCCTTCTTGAGCGACTTCGCCCGCTCCGCCAGCATCTTGTACATATAGACCGCCGTATAAGCGTTGTAGCCCATATCGTTGATATACATCTCGCTCGGGAACTTGGCGTGCCAGCGCTTCTTGAACTCGGTGGCGACCGGTGTGTCGATCTCCTCGAACCAGTTCGCCGTCGCGTGCATGTTGGCGAGCGCCGGCGGCGCGAAGCGCTTATGCTCGAAGCCAAGCATGATCTTGATCGAGCTCCCCATCGGGTAGCGCAGCTTCGCCGCCGCCGCCTGCTCGAAGAAGGAGTCCTGCGCCGCCCCGACATTCAGCATCAAGAGCCAGTCTGGATTGGCCTTCTGGATGTTCTGGATCGTCTGCGCGAATTGCGAGACGCCGAGCGGGATGAACTCTTCGCCGACCACCTCGCCGCCGAGCTTCTTCATGATCTGGCGGTTCCATTCCGCCGAGAGCTGGCCGAAATTGTAGTCCGCCGCCACCACATAGACGCGCTTGCCGTAAGTCTCGACCATCCACGGGATCAAGGTCGAGAATTGCTGCTCGGGCACGGCGCCGACACTGATCATGTTGCCGTCGCAGACGCCGCCCTCATATTGGTTGGTGTAGAAATAGAGCTCGTCAGCCCGATCGACGATGGGCCGCACGGCCTCGCGCGAGGCGGAGGTGATGCCGCCGATCAGCACATCGACCTTGTCCCTTTGCAGAAGCCGACGTGCGAATTCCTGGTAGCGGGCGTTGTCGCCCTGGGGGTCGAGATGCATCAGCTCGATCTTGCGGCCGAGGATGCCGCCGGCGGCGTTGATTTCCTCGACGGCCAATTGCGAGCCGTGCAGCTTCGGCATGCCCATGAAGGCGAGATCGCCCGAGACATCCTCGAGCAGCCCGATCTTGACGGCATCCTCGGCGTGCAGGCTCGATGTCGCGGCGAGGCCGAGAGTCAGCGCCGCCGCGCCGAGAAACGATGCAACCGACGTTATCGATGCAATCGACGCTCTTATACTCATGAAAGCCTCCCATGTTTGTTCTATAACGAGAAGGCGGCGCGCCGTTTGTAAGTCTTTGTAAGTTATGCTTGCGAACCGCTATGCACTCAGCCGCGAAAGCACTCTAGGCATGGACGTATTTCTTCAGGATCGACGCCCCGACCGTGTATTTGGGGTCGACCATATTGCCGAGGCGGATGCGCCCCGCCTGGGTGAGCAGCATGTAGGCATCGAGCTCCTCGAAGCCATATTCGGCGGCCATCCAGCGAACGAGCTCGCGATAGGCGATGCGCGCCGCATCCTCGAGCGGCCGGGCGCTGCCGATGGTCATGATGAATGTCTCGGTCTCGAGCCGCGGCCAGGCGAAGCTCCAACCCTGGATCAGGTCGACTTGAAGCGTGACGGTCGCCGCCTGCTCGATGGCGACGCCGCATAATTCGCCATCGCCCTGGGCCGCGTGACAATCGCCGAGATAGAGGAGCGCGCCTTCGGTGTGGACCGGCAAATAGATGATGGCGCCCGGCCCGATATCCGGCAGGTCCATGTTGCCGCCATGGTAATCGGGCTGCAATGACGAGATCGCCTCGATCTCGGGCGAAACGCCGATGGTGCCGATGAAGGGCTCATAGGGCAGCACGATCTTGTCGTTCCAGTGCACGCCCGCGGCATCGATGCGCAGCTTCTTGACGCGCTCGGGCAGAGGCGGGTTGAGCATCGCCGTCATGCTGGTTCCGACGAGCCCGCCGAATTCGGGGACCAGGCAGGTGGTGCCGGCGGGTTGGGCTCCGCGCGTCTCGACGGCGTGGATACGCACCGCAAGGCAATCGCCCTTCTTGGCGCCGCGCACGAAGATCGGTCCGCTCTGCGGGTTGAGATAGGGAAAGGTGAGCTTCTGGCTCGGCTTGTCCTGCTCGGACGTCAAGGCGCCGCCGAAAGCGTCCTGCGTTTCCACCGAGACGACATCGCCCGGCTCGATCTCGAGCGCCGGCTTCACATAGGGGCCATAGACGAAATGGAACTTGCCCTGCGCCTTCTCGGTCAGGAGGTGCTTGGCGCCGGGCTTGCCGCGCGCGGCTCCGCGCATCGCTATGATCGATCGGGACATCCATGCCGGGTCGGTCATCGGTTTCTCCTCATGGCGCAGGCTCGGATCGGCGACGCCCATCATCAGCGCTTCGTCCATTCGCCATGCCGCTCGAATGCAGCGGCGGCGCGAATGAGCGTTGCTTCCTCGTAGTTGCGGCCGACCAGCATCAGGCCGATCGGCAGATTGCCGCTCTTGCCGCAAGGTATGGTGAAGGCCGGATGTCCCGAGACATCGAAGGGGCAAGTATTGGCCTGCATGTTGAGCGCGAGATCCACATAAGTAGCGCGCGGCACATCCGCGGGCGGGATCTCGGTCGCCGTGAACGGGATGGTCGGCATGGCGAGCATGTCGACGTCCTTCAGCGCGTCCGTATAGGCCTGGCGTAGCAGCACCCGCTGGTTCTGCGCCTTGGAGTGATAGCGATTATGGTAATTGCGATGCAGATACTCGCCCGTGAGCAGCACCAGCTTCACGGTCTCGGACGCATCGTTGAGGCGCGTTGCGAAGCCGCGCGCGAAAGCCTCCTGCAGCGACACCGGGTAGAAGGTCGGTGCGTTGTTTCCGACACCATGCCCCTTGAGCATCATCTCGGCGGCCCCTTCGAGGATGATGCCGCTCCAGATGGCCGGCGCGTCATAATGCATCGGGACCGAGACCTCGACGAGCTCGGCCCCCAACCGCCCCAGCTCCGCGATCGCCTCGCGCACCTTGCGACTGACGCTCGCGTCGCTCTCCGGATGCGCGAAGCCCTCCTTGAGGACCCCGATGCGCATTCCCCTCACCTCCTGCGAGAGGGCGCCCATGTAGTCGCCGGTCTTCGCGGGAATGGTGCGGGTATCCCAGCCGTCATGGCCGGCGATCACCGATAGCAGCCGCGCCACATCTTCGACCGAGGCGCAGATCGGCCCGCAATGGTCGACCGAATACGAGATCGGCATGGAGCCCGAGAGCGGCACCAACCCCCAGCTCGGCTTGAGGCCATAGACACCGCACCAGCTCGACGGTGTCCTGATCGAGCCGCCCTGGTCGCCGCCGAGCGCCATCGGCACGTCGCCGGCGGCCACGGCCGCGGCGCTGCCTCCCGAGGAGCCGCCGGCGCTGTGCCTGGGGCTGTGCGGATTGCGAATGGGGCCGGTGACGCAAGTATGGCTGGCGCCCGAAAAACAGAGATCCTCGCAAGCAGCCTTGCCGGCGATTTCCCCGCCCGCATCGAGGATGCGGGTGACGACTGTCGCGTCGATCTCCGGGACGTAGCCCTCGAGCAGGGCCGAGCCGTTCATCATCGGCACGCCGGCGACGCAGATATTATCCTTTATCGCAACCGTCTTGCCGGCGAGGAGACCATGCGACGCTCCCTTGATCTTCGTGCGCCAATACCAGGCATTGTAGGGATTATCCTCAGGCCTGGGGCGCCATCCCGAATCCCGCTGATATTTGACCGGCAAGGTCGGCTCGGGCAGCCGGTCGAGCCGCGCATAGCCGGCGAGGGTTCCGGCCATCAGGCCCTGGAACGACGTCACATCCTCATCCGTCAGATCGAGCGCGAAGCTCCGTGCGAGCTCCCGGATTTGCGCCTGTGTCGGAGGCCGAACCGCCATATCCACACCTTCACCGGCAGCCATCCGGCCGCTCGAGAACGCCGATCGCAGGTAGCGGAAAGTGGCAACAAAAAAGCCCTGCGAACTCGCGAGAGTTCCAGGGCTTCGTCGCCACGCGCCGCCGCTTGCGTCGCAGTCTGTCGATCATGCGAGGCCGTCCGGCCTCAGTCCGTCATATCGCCCGCCGCCGGCTGATCGGCCTTCGATCATCAGGCAGGGTGGCATCATTGCCGGAGCGTATCTTGGAGACCGGCCGTTTGCTTGTCAATCGAGTTGACGGCAGTATTGTTTCGTATTGCAGCGCAACATTTCGCTATCTCATTGTATTCGCGTATGATCTTACCACAGAAACGTGGAATTCCGGGGATCGTCCTCCGCTCAAAACTGCACGCCGCGCGTCAATGCCCCGTCGACCACGAGATTGGTGCCGGTGATGAAGCTCGCGGCCGGGCTGGCGAGGAAGACCGTCGCATTGGCCATCTCCTGCGGCGTGCCCATGCGCCCGGTGGGATTGAGCTTCAACGCGGTTTGATAGAGCTCGGGATTGCCGTCCTTGATCTGGTGCCAGACGCCGCCCTCGAAATAGGTGTTGCCCGGCGATACCGAATTGGCGCGGATGCCCTTGCCGGCGAGCTGGAAGGCGAGCCCCTGAGTGTAGTGGATGAGCGCCGCCTTGAAGGCCCCGTAAGGCCCTGCGGCGAAATCGATTTCCCTGCCGCTGACGCTGGAGATGGCGACGATGGCGCCGGCGGTGCTTTTCTCGAGCCATGGCATCGCTGCATTGACCAGCCTAACGCTGTGCATGAGGTCGACCTCGAAGCCTTTCCGCCATCCTTCCTCATCGGCATTGATGGCGAGCGCGCTCACATTGGCGATGACGATGTCGATGCCGCCGAATTCGGCCGCGACCGCTTCGACCCAGCCCTTCAGGGCGCCTGCATCGGCCACGTCGACGGCCCGGCCGGTGGTGCGCACGCCGTTCTTGGCGAGGGCCGCGACCGTCGCCGTCACCTCCTCCGCCTTGCGCGCGCAAATGCCGACATTCGCACCCTCGGCCGCCAGCGTCTCGGCGATGGCGCGCCCGATCCCCTTGGTGCCGCCGGTCACGACGGCTCGCAAACCCTTCAATCCAAGATCCATTCTGTCCTCCCAGCGATGCTTAGCCTGTCGCCTCGATTACAGCTACGGCAACGCCAGGCTGAGCAAGACGGGCTTTGCCGTCACCGAAGATTTTCACGCGATCGTGATCCCGTTGCGGGCGACGGCCACGATCTCGTGGATGCAGCTCAACCGCCCCTCATCCGCCCTCACTGCGTTCGGGCACCTTCTCCCGCAAGCGGGAGAAGGAAGGCTTCTCCTCCCGAAAATGATTGTTAACCGGCATCGTATAGCGTCGCGCCCGGTTCTTCGCGGCCCTCCATTGCTCAGCGCTTCCAGGACAACCCAACAGGGCGGACGACAAAGATGTTACGCTCCCTCTCGATCGCGCGGCGCGTGCTGCTGCTCAGCGCCATCTCCTGCATCGGCCTCGTGGCGATCGACACCACTTTTTTGCAGAGCGAGCGCGTCGTCGGCACATCCTTCGACAGCTTCGGCCAAGCCTCTGAGCTCGCGGCACGGACGCGTGAGATCGAGAACGCGGCGCTTTCCTTGCGTGCCATCGTGGCATCCTACGCGCAGCGGCCGTCGCGTGAGCTCGAAGAGCAATTCGCGCAATCGGCAGCGCTGCTCGGCGACCGGGTCAGCGCCATGCGCAAGCGCCAGCTGCCGCCGGCCGCGACCAGCATCCTCGATGGTTTGAGCCAGGGCGCCGAGGTGGTGACGCGCGAATTCTCGCGTCTGCGGGAATTGCGCACGCAACTGGGCTATGACGACGATAGCGGCTTGTCGAACGACCTGCAGAAGGCCGCCGAGCGCTTGAGCAACGCCGTCGCGAACGCCGCCTCGGATCTCGAGGACGGCGATGGGGAGAAGCTGCGCCGCACTGTCGCCGAAACGCGCGGTGCCGAGCTTCGCTACCGCCTCGTCCAGGACGATCTGGCAAGCGGCGACTTCGAGGTGAAGGTAGGGCGCGTCGAGCGTGCCCTCGCGCAAGCGCCCCTCCCCCCCGACATCTTCGCAGCGCTCACCGAGAAGCTCACGACCTATCAGGCCGCTTTCGCCAAATGGGGCGAGACCTCGATGGCGCTGACGCGCGTGTCGGACCCGCTGCGGCAGCGCTTCGACGCGATCGCGACGGCCGTGCCGCAGCTCATGGATCTCGCGGTGCAAAGCGAGCACGGCGCCATGCAGCAGCTCGAAGCCGCGCGCACCCGGACCACGACCTTGATCGGCTCGTCGATCGCCCTCGTCTTCCTCGTCTCCATCACCTTGAGCCTGATCGTCGGGCGCAGCATCGTCGGACCGATCGTGGCCTTGACGGGAGCCATGCGCCGCCTCGCCATGCGCGACACCACGCTCGAGGTCCCGGGCCTGACGCAGAAAGACGAAATCGGCGACATGGCGCGGACCGTCGCGGTCTTCCGGGACAATGCGGTGGCCTTGTCGCAAGCCGAGACCGAGAAACAACACGGCGATGCCACGGCGGAGGAAGATCGCCGGCGCAACGAGATCGAGCGGGCCCGCATCGCCCAGGAGCAGGAAGGCGCGGTGTACGCGATCGGGGTCGGCCTCGAGCACCTCTCGGAAGGCGATCTGACCTATCGGATCGGAGAGGCCTTCGCTCCCGAATACCGCAAGCTCAAGGACGATTTCAACGCCGCCATCGATCGTCTGGCCGAAACCATGGCGGTGATCGCCGGCAACACGCAGGCCATCCGCTCCGATACCGGCGATATCAGCCAGGCGGCGGCTGACCTGTCGAACCGCACCGAGCAACAGGCGGCGAGCCTGCAGCAGACCGCAGCCACCCTCGACATGATCACGAACGCCGTGCGCCTGACGGCCGAGGAAGCGCGCCGCACCCAAGGGGTGGTCGGAACCGCGAAGGCCTCGGCCGAACGCTCCGGACAGGTGATGGCCGAGGCCGTCGCCGCGATGGGCGGCATCGAAAGCTCGGCCCGCGAAATCTCCCAGATCATCGGGGTGATCGACGAGATCGCCTTCCAGACCAATCTGCTGGCGCTGAATGCCGGGGTCGAGGCGGCACGCGCCGGCGAGGCCGGCAGGGGCTTCGCCGTGGTCGCGACCGAGGTGCGGGCCTTGGCGCAAGGCTCGGCCAAGGCTGCGAAGGAGATCAAGACGCTGATCGCCATGTCGTCGACGCAGGTCGGGCGCGGCGTCGAGCTCGTCGGCGAGACCGGCCGGGCGCTGCAGGATATCGTCAGCCAGGTGATCGAGGCGAACGGCCTCGTCTCGAAGATCGCCGCTTCCGCGCAGGAGCAGGCGAGCGGCCTGCAGCAGGTGAATGCCGCCGTCAACCAGATGGACCAGGTCACGCAGCAGAACGCCGCCATGGTCGAAGAGACGACCGCGGCGAGCCAGGCGCTGGCGCAAGGGGCGGAGGACCTCGGCAGCCTGATCGCGAAGTTCAGGACCGGCGCCGACGCTCAGGATCATTCACGCGCAGCTTGAGGCGCGGCCACGCCGGGACCGCGACCGTCTCGGTCGCCCTTCTTCCTACCGGCGCCCCAGCCACACCGTCTCAAGTGCGGGTGGGACGCCCGCGGTCCCAGAAGCGCTCAGCTCTGCGCCACTTCGCTCATGGCGATCTCTCTACCCTCCGCGCGTTCCTGTGCGGCTGTGGCGCCTGCCAGGAATTGCGCCTTGGCGAGCGCGGCGAACAGGCCGCCCTTGGCGATGAGCTCGTCGAAGGAGCCGGCCTCCACCACCCGCCCCTGATCGAAGACCAGGATCCGCGTCGCGTGCCTGATGGTGGCAAGGCGATGCGCGATGACGAAGGTGGTGCGTCCCACCATCACCTCCTCGAGCGCCTGCTGCAGCTTCTGCTCGGTCGTAGCGTCGAGGGCGCTCGTCGCCTCGTCGAGGATCAGGATCGGCGGATCCTTGAGCAAGGCGCGCGCGATCGACAGGCGCTGACGCTCCCCGCCCGAGAGGGACCGTCCACGCTCGCCCACAATGGTGTCGAGCCCCTCAGGCTGGCGGGCGATGAACTCGGCCGCCTGGGCGCGCCGGATCGCCGCCTGCAAATCCTCTTCGGTCGCCTCGGGGCGGCCGGCGAGCAGGTTCTCGCGGATCGAGCGGGCAAACAGCATCGGCTCCTGGAAGACCACTCCGATATTGCGGCGCAGCGACAACAGGGTGACGTCGCGGACATCGCGCCCGTCGATGAGGATGCGTCCCGATTGCGGATCGAAGCTGCGATGCAGCAGGCCGAGCGTCGTCGATTTGCCGGAGCCCGTGGCGCCGACCAGCGCCACCGTCTCGCCGGGCTCGACCTTGACCGAGAGATCGGCGACCGCGGCGCGCTTGCCGTCATAGGAAAAGCTCACCCCCTCGAAAGCGACCTCGCCCGTGGTGCGTCCGAGGGTCACGGCGTTCGGCGCATCGCGCACCGATGGGGCGGTGTCGAGCACGGCGAAGAAGTCGGCGAGCCGCGGCGCCTCGAGGAAGATGAAGTTGATGAAGCTCACCACCTGCTCGAGGCGGCTGACCAGCAAGGTCGCGAGATTCACGAAAGTGACGATCTCGCCGACCGTGGTGAGTCCTTGCATGAACAGATAGGTGCCGACCGACAGGATCGACAGGATCGTCAAGGTCGCCGAAGCGCGCGTGCCGATGGCGGCGATGGCCCACCAGGAGAGGATCGGGTTTTGCACCGCCATCAGGCGATCGATGATGGCGCGCAGATCGCGCGCCTCCGCCTCGACCCTGGTGAAGCTCTGGATCACCGCCACATTGCCGAGCGCATCCGAGGCGCGCTCGGCGAGATCGCCGCGATAGCGCTCGACCGATTGCTGCATGGATTCGGTGTGGCGCAGCACCAGCGTGGTGAGCACGGTGAAGATCGAGACGAGCAGGATCAGCACGAGGCCGAGGCGCCAGTTCAGCACCAGCGTCAGCGGCAGCATCACGAACAAGGCGATGAAGGCGGCGCAATGCTCGCGGAAGAAGGTCAGCCAGATGCCGCCGAGGCTGAGCGAGCCGTCCGACATCACCTTCAACGCCCGGCCCGAATGGGTCTGGGTGTGGAACATCAGCGGCAAGGTCAGCACATGCTCGAAGAAATCGGCCATCACCGCGAGGCGGCGCCGATGCGACAGCCGATCGGCATTGAGCGCCACCAGCACGCCGGCGCCGATATTGAACAGGCCGAAGGCGGCCCAGAGCCCGAGCGGTAGCAGCACGGCCCCCAAGGCCAGCGTCGCGCCGGCGCTCTGGGCGCCCGCCAGCGTGTCGACGATGCGTCCGAAAAGGATCGGCTCGGCGAATTGCGCCGCAGCCAGGGCCACATTGGCAATGGCCAATATGATCGCGAGCCCCCGCTCGGGCCCGAGTTGCGCCAAAGCGCGGGCATAGAGCCGAATAATGGTCATGAAATAATTATCCCGCCCCGAAGGGCGGGATCAAGCTGCGAGCGGCAGGCGCCAGGCAGCGCGCCTTATTTCACCACCACGCGCGCGCCGAGCGGCACCCGGCTGTAGAGGTCGATGGCATCGATATTGCGCATCCTGATGCAGCCCGACGACACAGCATGCCCGATGGTCTCGGGCTCGTTGGTGCCATGGATACGGTAGAGCGTGTCCTTCTTGTCCTGGAACAAATAGAGGGCCCGCGCACCCAGCGGATTGTCGGGACCGCCCTTCAGCCCGCCCGCATCGACCACCGGCTTGAGATGCGGCCAGCGCTCGAGCATATCGGCCGGCGGCATCCAGCCCGGCCATTCCTTCTTGGCGCCGATTTCGGCGACGCCCGACCATTTGAAGGCTTCATCGCCCACTGCCACGCCGTAGCGGATCGCCTTGCCGTTCTTCTCGACGAGATACAGGAACTTGCTCGGAGTATCGATGACGACCGTGCCGGCGGGCTCACCGGTCGGATTGTCGATCTCATAAGGCAGATATTGCATATCGATGACGGCCGTCGGCACCAGCGCCATCCACTCCGCATCGTGAGCGCTGACGACTGGGGACGGGACGCTCTTATAACACCCGGCAAGGCCGAGCATCAGTCCGAGTATAGCGAGCCGGGAGACGAGGCGCATGGTCCGATGATCCAGGGATTCGATGATCTGCATCTAACGTGCTTTGCACCCGAACACCAGTAAGCTTAAACCATGCCCGAGCAAATATGTTCAATGGGTCACATTTTCGCCACTCGCTCAAATTCTCCCCTCTCGCAAGCTCGCCATTCGCGAAAAGCGCGCCTCTCCCGCCTTGTCTCCCTGCGGTGGTTGCTGCAAAGCGAAAGACCATGACGCTTTACCTCACCCACGACATCTGCCTCGAGCACGAGGCCCCTCCCGGACACCCCGAGCGGCCCGATCGCCTGCGTGCCGTCTGGCGGGCGCTCGAAGATCCGAGCTTCGCGGCGCTCGATCGTCACAAGGCCGTGGCCGGCGACCCGGCGCTCGCGCTGCTCGCCCATGACGAGCGCTACTGCGAGGCTTTGCCGCTGCTCGTTCCGCCCGAAGGCCGGATCGCCCAGGTCGATGCCGACACCTATCTCTCGGCCCATTCCTGGCCGGCCATCCTGCACGCCATGGGCGCGGCCGTGCAGGCGGTCGATGCCGTGATGGGCGGCACGGCGACCAACGCCTTCTGCGCCACCCGCCCGCCCGGCCACCATGCCGAGCGCAACCGGGCCATGGGATTTTGCCTGTTCAATAATGCGGCGATCGCGGCGCGCCACGCGCAGCGTGCCTATGGGGCCGAGCGCGTCGCCATCGTCGACTGGGACGTGCATCACGGCAACGGCACGCAGGACATCGTCTGGAGCGATAAGAGTTTGCTCTACGCCTCGAGCCATCAATTTCCGCTGTATCCCGGAACGGGAGCGGCGTCGGAGACCGGCGAGCACGACAACGTCGTCAACCTGCCGCTCGCGAGCGGAACCGGCCCACAGGCCTTCCGCAACGGCTTCGAGGGCGTGATCCTGCCCAGGATCGATGCCTTCAAGCCCGATCTGATCGTGATCTCGGCGGGCTTCGATGCGCATCGGCGCGATCCCCTGGCGAGCCTCGATCTCGGCGAGGAAGAATTCGGCTGGGCGACCCGTCAGGTGATGGCGATCGCCGACCGCCGTTGCGGCGGGCGCATCGTCTCGGTGCTGGAGGGGGGCTATGATCTCGCAGGCCTCGCCGCCTCGACCAGCGCCCATGTCACGGCGCTGATGGAAGCTTGATATCCGCTAATCGACCCCCACCTCATTCCTCCCCCTTTCAGGGAGAGGAAGGCGGCTAACGACCTCGCTTTGCGGCGAGCGCCGGCGCCAAACCTCCGCCAATGACGTCAGAGCGCCCGCGTCAGCTCGCGCAGCGTCGCGAGCGTCGAGAGATCGGCAAGGCCATCGACGCAGTCGCTGCGGAAATGCCGCTGGAAGGCCTCGACCACGCCGCGCGTCTGCTCGCCGAAGCAGCCCGTCACCTCGAGCGGGTAACCATAGCCCGCCAGCAGGCGCTGCAGCGCTTCGACCTCCGCCCCGTCATCGCCCGGCCCGAGCGAGGGCCCGTCCGCCAGCGGGGCGGGCTCGACCCAATGACCGATCCCGGCGTGGAACAGGCGGTCCCAGGGAAAGCGCTCGCCCGGATCCAGCTTGCGGCGCGGCGCAATATCGGAATGGCCGAGCACGCGGCAAGGCAGGATCGGCCAGCGCGACAGGATCTCGCCGCAGAGCGTGATGACCGCATCGAGCTGGGCCGGCGCGAAGGGCGGGTTGCCGCCCTCATGCCCGGGATGATCGATCTCGATGCCGATGGAGCGGGAATTGAGGTCGGTCTCGCCCTTCCAGGACGACTGGCCGGCATGCCAGGCGCGACGGCTTTCGCAGACCAGCTCGTAGATCACACCCTCGGCATCGACGAGGTAATGGCTGGACACTTCCGAGCGAGGATCGGTGAGCCGCGCGAGTGCGCCAGGCGCATCCGGCATCCCCGTATAATGCAGAACCAGCATGTCGACGCCGGCCCGGCGCTCGCCATGGTTCGGCGAGGCAATGCACAATCGCTTGAACTGCGCGCTCTGGAATTGCGAGCTTTTGGATTGTGGGCTCATGAGGTGAGAACCCAACTCACCGGAGCAGGGCTGCGCCCAGCTCCGGGACAAGATATGTCAAATCGTTGGATCTCAGCGGCAATAGGTGTTGCCGTAATAATCCTGATAGGTGCCATAGGGGCAAGGCGCAGTCGCTGCACCCACCACGGCGCCCGTCGCGCCACCGGCGATCGCGCCGATTGCCGCCCCGCGCCCGCCGCCCGCGGCGCCGCCGATCAGGGCTCCGGCGCCTGCGCCGAGCAAACCGCCGCCCACGGCCCGTTCGCCGGGTGTGTTGCAAGCGCCGACGCCGAGCGTCAGCACCAGCACCGCAGCCGTCATGACCTTCTTCATCTCGAACTCCCTTTACGATCCGAATCGTGAGCCGACATAGCGGCATCCTATGCTAAACGCTAACGCCGCTTTGGACCAGCCGCGCAGATTATCACGCTTAACGCTTGTGGATGCGGCCCCGGTTCCAAAATGAAGCCCGGAAATCGCCTCATTTGAACCCTAGCCGGGAGCGGACACCTCATGACCACGGCGCCGGACCCCCTGTTCTCGGGCGCATGAAGGGAGGCCCGTCTGCCGATGCGACTGTCGAGTTCAGCGTGTTTCGCGGTCATTGCGGCGCTGCTTGCCGGCTGCGCCGACCTCGCCGAGGGTGTGTCGCCGAGCGCCACGCAGGGCAAGGCCGAAGCGGCGGCGGCCGGCGAGCAGGCCGAAAGCCCGAACAAGGAGATGGCCGAGGGCGTCGACGCCAAGGCCCGGGCCCGGCAGTTGCGCCCGGTTATTGAGCGACATGCCCATGAAAACGCCATTCCGGTCGGGCTCGCCAATGCGGTCATCCGCATCGAAAGCAACTACAACGCCAGGATCGTGCATGCCGGTAATTACGGGCTGATGCAGATCAAGCTGGCGACCGCCCGCTCGCTCGGCTTCGCCGGTTCGCCGGCAGCCCTGCTCGACCCCGACACCAACCTGCATTTCGGCCTGAAATATCTCGGCGGCGCCTATCAGCAGGCCGATGGCGATGTCTGCCGCACCGTCATGAAGTATCAGAGCGGTCATCTGGCCTTCCGGATGAGTGCCGCCAACCGGATCTACTGTCAGAGAGTGAAAAGCCTGATGGCCTCATGAGGAAAGACAAGCTGCGACGCGCCTGAACCCTGCGTGCCGCTCACAGAACCGTGATCTTCCGGCGCTGTGGATTCCAAATAACGGACCGTCCTTTTTCAACGGCGCCGTGCATTTTTCGCGCAACCCCAGTTGACGCGACGCGCGACTTCGTGTCCCGTATCCATCGCAGTCGGGAAGTATTCGGCGTAGTTCTGCTGCTCCGAATGGATTCGGTTATCGATCCGCCGGTCCACGACGACGATTGCTTCCTCCCGGCGCGGCGCCGTGGGGAAATGTGAAGGGCTTTGGGTCGACAGGGATACGACTGCATGGCTTCCGGTACTGTCAAGTGGTTCGACGAGACCAAAGGTTACGGCTTCATCCGTCCGTCTGACGGCGGCAAGGATGTATTCGTGCACATCACGGCCGTTCGCACGGCGGGATTACAGACGTTGGCCGAAGGGCAGAAGGTCAACTTCGATCTCGTCTCCGAGCGCGGCAAAACCGCGGCGGGCAATCTCTCGCTCGCCTGATTCACGCGTCCCGCGACCTTTAGGGTTGCGGGGTTGTCGCCGCCACCGCGGCGACCCATACACACCTGCTCGAGCGTCGCGCGAAGCGCCCTCGGGATAGTGGTGTTTTTGCCGGCTTCCCAGCTCCGCATCTCGCCATGACCCGGAGCCGTCGGAGCCCAAGAACGGTTTTCGCCGTTACAGCAAACACATAAACCTGACGGCCAAGGACCATAGGGCATAGGCCAAGTGGGATAGGCCTCAAGGTTGCGCCGCAAGGCGGGTCCGCTTGCGCGGGCCGGCAGTCGCGCAGGCGCCGGACCCCGAACAATGTCACCGCAGACGCTCGGCTTTCTCCTCGGCGCGCTCGGCGTCCTCGTCTTCGGCGGATCCTTGCCGATGACGAGGCTCGCGGTCGCTGCTCTCGACCCCTGGTTCGTGACCATGGCGCGGCCCGGTATCGCCGGGCTCCTCGCCGCCATCGTCCTCATCGCGCTGCGCCGACGCCTGCCCGAGCGCGCCACCTGCATCCGCCTCTTCGGCGCCGGGCTATGTCTTGTCTGGGGGTGGCCGGGCCTCACCAATTTCGCCATGCGCAGCCTGCCCGCCGCGCATGGCGGCGTGGTCGCGGGCCTCCTGCCGCTCGCGACCTCGGTCGCCGCGGCCTTGATCCTGCGTGAGCGTCCGCCTCTGGGTTTCTGGCTCTGCGCCGTCGGCGGAGCCGCCTTGGTGGTCGGCTTCGCGCTGCGGGCCGGCGGCGGCCATTTCGAGCCTGCCGACGGATTGCTGCTCACGGCTGTCGTCATCTGCGCCGTCGGCTATGTGATCGCGGGCGATCTGTCGACCCGCATGCCGGGCTGGGAGGTCACGTCCTGGATGCTCGTCGTGATGCTGCCGCTGTCGCTGCCGGGCACCATCCTGCTGTGGCCCACGCATCCGGCTGCCATCCCGCTCCCGAGCTGGGCGGGTTTCGCCTATATCGCGCTGCTCAGCCAATATCTCGGCTTCTTCGCCTGGAATGCCGGTCTCGCGCTCGGCGGAGTGGCGCGCGTCAGCCAGGTGCAGTTGCTCCAGACCTTCGTGACGCTCTCCTTCGCATGGCTCATCAACGGCGAGCCCCTGGATCCTCTGGCTTTCGCCGTCGCAGCCTGCGTCCTCGTCCTGATCCTCGGGGCGCGGCAATCCAGGGCCTCGGCGCCCACCTCGCCCTCCTCGGACTTGTTCCGAGGATCACGGGGAGAGGTCGATCCGAAGCGCAGCGAGGGAGCGGGTGAGCGCAAAGGACCAAGTGAGCGTAAAGGACCAAGTGAGCGTAAAGGACTTGGTGATTAGCCGCGGCGCCGGCTCTAACTCACCAGTTCTTCGCACTCACTTGGCCCCTCACCCCCGCCCTCTCCTCGCAAAGTTGCGCGGAGAGGGAGCCGCGCCGCGGCCTAGGCCGCCGCTTCGCCGGCGGCCTTTGCCGTCTCCTCGTCGATCAGCACCTTGGCGAGCAGCTTGCCGGCCGGGCTGCGCGGCAGCTCGCTGCGGATCTCGAGTGCTGCCGGCATTTCATGACGCCCCAGCCGATCGGCCAGGAAGGCGCGCAATTCGTCGAGCGTGAATGGAGGAGCGCCGGCCTTCAAGGTCACGAAGGCCTTGGCGGCCTGGCCGCGATAGCTGTCGGGCACGCCGATGACGATCACTTCCTTGACGTCCTGATGCTCGTAGATCGCACTCTCGATCGCCACCGGATAGACGTTGAAGCCGGACGAGATGATCATGTTCTTCTTGCGATCGACGATGGTGAACTGGCCTTTCTCGTCCATCCGCCCGATATCGCCGGTGAGGAAATAGCCGTCCGCAAAAGCCTCGGCGGTCGCTTCCGGCTGGTTCCAATAGCCCTTGAACACGTTCGCGCCCCGGATCGCGATCTCGCCCACCTCGTTCGGCGGCAGCGGGCGGCGCGGATCGTCGAGCGCGACGATGCGCATATCGATGCCCGGATAGGGGATGCCGATGAGCCCCGGGCTCGAGGGCTCGCTCAGCACCATGCGGCAGCCGGCCGGCGAGGTTTCGGTCATGCCCCAGCCGCCCGACATGCGCCGCCCGAGCATGCGTTCGAGCTGCTTTTCCACTTCGAAGGGCATGGGCGCACCGCCCGAGCCGCAATGCTTGAGCGAAGAGAGATCGCGCTTCTCGATGCCGGGCAGGTTGGCGATGGCGATCCACATGGTCGGCACGCCAGGCATCACGGTCGCGCGCTTCGTCTCGATATCGGCGATCACGGTCTCGGCATCGAAGCGCGGATGCAGCAACAGCTCGTTGCCGTCGCGCAGATTGCGCAACAGCACGGTCGAGAGCGCATAGATGTGGAAGAGCGGCAGCACACAGATGACGCGCTCCTGCCCGGGTTTGGTGGCGCCCGCCTCCGTGAAGTTGCGATACATGCTCACCGCAGCGGTGAGGTTGCCATGGGTGAGCATGGCGCCTTTGGGCAGGCCGGTGGTGCCTCCGGTATATTGCAGCACCGCGACATCATCGGCCGAAACCTTCGGGAAATCGCTGCGCGCAGGTTGCCGGAACAGATCGAGGAGCGGGCTCACGCCTTGCCGCCACGGCACAGCGACCGCGTTGGATGACCCCCAATGCGCATCGTCGCCGACGAAGACGCGCTCGACGCGGCCTTCGGCCTGCAACGAGAGGGCATTCGTCAGGAGAAAGGCGAAGTTCGTGGTGATCAGCGTCCTCGCGCCTGAATCCTTGAGCTTATGGGCAAGCTCGCGCGGCGCATCGAGCGCACTGAGATGCACCACCCGCGCGCCGAGCCGCGTGATCGCGAAGAAGGCGATCGGATGGTAGGGGGTGTTCGGCAAATAGAGCGCGACCGCATCCCCTTTGCCGATGCCCGCTTCAGCAAGGCCGGTCGCCAGCTGCGAGGACAGGGAGGCGAGTTTCGCATAATCGAGGCGTGTGTCGCGATAGGAGATCGCCGGGCGCGTCGGCCACTCCGCCAAGGCTGCCTCGATCAGCTCGGGCAAGGTGCCGACCTCGATGCTTGCGTCCCAGCGCGCGGCCTGCGGAAAGGCGTCCACCCAGGGACGAGGAGCGTCGAAGCCCATCAGTTTCTGCCCCGCCCATGACGGCTCGCGCCACGTTCACGGCGAATTGATCTCGGGCCAGCAGATATCGACTGCGCAACCGGCATGCATGTCCTCCCGATATCCGCGTCGAGCCGCCCCGACGCGCCGCACCCTTCCCGACGCGGCCGGGGTGATGCGGTCCATGTGCGGCCCACATTCTCGATGATGGGCCTGTCGTAAGGTTACTGCACGCCCTGGCGCGAGGCCAGAGGCGGGAATCTTGGAGGCAAGCGGGAGACGGAGGCGCCCTTCCCTCTCCCGTGCCCTTCGCGCGGGAGAGGGTGCCCGAACGTAATGAGGGCGGGTGAGGGTGGATCGGAGAACCGATCGATCGGAAGGGCACCTTTAATCGCAGGCACGATGCCGTGGATGCAGCTCGGCGGCCCCTCATCCGCCCTCACTTCGTTCGGGCACCTTCTCCCGCAAGCGGGAGAAGGAAGTGCGCCCAGTGGCGCTCTACGAGCATCAACTGTAGTAATACGAAATCACATGTATCCATTATCGCTAAAATTCGATCATTTAGGGTTAAGACTGCCGGATTGCTGCATTCAATAGAACATTGGACTATGCACCCGAAGCGACGGACGGGGAGAACGACAAAATGACACGCTTGCATCGGCTCTATCTGCTATCGGCCCTGGTGCTGGGGGCCTGGTCGGCGGCAGCGCCCGCCGAGGCCGCGCGCCTCGAGCTGGTCGGGGGAAGCTACGCACCGGGGATGATCGTCATCCGCACCCATGAGCGGCGCCTGTTGCTGACGCTCGGCAATGGCGCGGCCGTCGCCTATCCGGTCGCCGTCGGCAAGCCGGGCAAGCAATGGCGCGGTTTTGCGCGCGTCGACGGCAAATATGTGCGCCCTGCCTGGTCGCCGCCCGACGAGGTCAAGCGCGACAAGCCCTGGATGCCGGCCGTCATCCCGCCCGGACCGCATAATCCGATGGGCGAAAGGGCCTTGACCCTCGATCGCGGCGAATACGCCATTCACGGCACGAACATGCCAAGCAGCATCGGCAAATTCGCGAGCTATGGCTGCATCCGCATGTTCAACTCCGATATCATCGATCTCTATGAGCGGGTCTCGGTCGGCACCGTCGTCCTGGTGGAGCCCTGAACCAGGACCTGCGACCGCGGCGTCTCGCCCGCACTTGCGAACGGCGAGGCCGCCACCGCCGGGAAGGAAGAGCGACCGGGACGGTCGCTGTCCCACCCGATTCTCCCGTGCCTTGCCGCGTCGCGCTTCCGAAAGGGGGATGCGCCGTGCTATGGCAGCGGCCTTAACCGCAGGAGCCATCATGCCGGCCGCATTCCACACATTCCCGTGCCTCTCCGACAATATCGGCGTGCTGATCCATGACGAGGCGACCGGCGCGACCGCAAGCGTCGACGTGCCGGAAGCCGAAGCCGTCGAGCGCGCGCTGCGCGAGCGCAATTGGCGTCTCACCGACATCATCGTCACGCATCGCCATTCCGATCATGTGCAGGGCATCCCGGCCCTGAAGAAAGCGACCGGCGCCCGCGTCATCGCTCCAAAGAAGGCGGCGGCGCAGGTGCCCGATGCCGACGAGCTGGTTGCCGAAGGCGACAAGGTCAAGGTCGGCGAGCTCATCGGCCTGGTGCTCGACACGCCCGGTCACTGCGCCGATCACATCTCTTATTGGTTCCAGAAGGAGAACGCGCTCTTTGCCGGCGATACCATCTTCACGCTCGGTTGCGGCCGCGTGAGCGAGGCGACCCCGTCGGTGCTTTGGTCTTCGCTGCAGCGCATCGCCGCCCTGCCGGACGAGACGCGCATCTGGTCGGGGCACGAATACACGCTTTCGAATGCGAGGTTCGCACTCTCGGTCGACGGAGCGAATGCGGCGCTGAAGGCGCGCTACGCCGAGATCGAGCGGCTGCGCGGCGCCGACAAGCTCACCGTGCCGACCACGCTCGCCGAGGAGAAGGCGACGAACCCCTTCCTGCGCGCCGGCGATCCGCAGGTGCAGAACGCGGTCGGCATGGCGGGCGCCGATGCGAGCGCTGTCTTCGCCGAGCTGCGTGCGCGCAAGAATAGATTCTGAAGAACAGGTTCTGAGCAGCCGCCCCGACGGACATGCAGACGCCCTCCCCTTCGGCGGCCGAGGTGATCAGCATGCTCGGCCTCGCGCCGCACCCCGAAGGCGGGTGGTATCGCGAGACCTTTCGCGACACCCGCCGCATCGAGGGCGGGCGTGCCGCCTCGACGGCGATCCATTTCCTGCTGGCGAAAGGCGAGGTCTCGCATTGGCATCGCGTCGACGCGGTCGAGATCTGGCTCTGGCATGCAGGTTCGCCGCTCGCTCTGTCGGTCAGCAGCGACGGGCATGGCCTGCATAGAAATCTCCTCGGCGCCGATCTTCAGGCCGGCGAGCGGCCGCAGGCGGTGGTGCCCGCCGGAGCCTGGCAAAGTGCGCGGAGCCTGGGTGACTGGACGCTCCTTTCCTGCACGGTCGCGCCGGGTTTCGAGTTCGCAGGCTTCGAGATGGCCCCGCCCGGCTGGCGCCCTGCCGCAATGGCCTCCGGTCAGGATTGACGCCGCGCCGGGGTATTGGAGCGGCCGTGCGGCTGCCCGCCGCCTATTGACATAGCGTAAGCTGCTCCTTACCGTTAGCTATGGCTAACGCTCAACTTGCCCTCAATGCCCAACTCGCCCTCACTGCTCTTGCGGATCCCACCCGCAGGCATGTATTCGAGCGCCTTGCGTCAGGGCCTGCCGCGGTCGGCGAGATCGCCGCGGGATTGCCGGTCAGCCGTCCCGCGGTGTCGCAGCATCTCAAGGCTCTGAAACAGGCTGGGCTGGTGATAGACCAGGCGGAAGGCACGCGCCGCGTCTACCGCATCGACCCGGCCGGGCTTGGTGCCATCCGCGCCTGGCTCGATCAATTCTGGGGGGTAGCGCTCGACGCCTTCAAGGCAGAGGTCGAGCGCAAGTCCAAGCCCGAACGATCCGACAAAGCTCAACGATCTGACAAAAATCTTGGGGACACGCGCAAATGAGGACCATCCAGCCCGCTCCCGTGCGTCGCAGCGTCGAGGTCAAGGCGAGCCCGGAACGCGCCTTCGAGGTGTTCACGGCGGGATTTGGCGACTGGTGGCCGCATTCGCACACGATCAGCAAGGGCAAGCTGAAGACGGCGGTGATCGAGCCGCGCGTCGGCGGGCGCTGGTACGGCGAGGACGAGGACGGCACGACGACCGATTGGGGACACGTGCTCGCCTTCGAGCCGCCGCACCGTGTGACGCTCGCCTGGCAGATCAGCGGCGATTGGCGCTTCGACCCGGACCTGATCACAGAGGTCGAGATCCGCTTCACGCAAATCGAAGGCGGCTTGACACGCGTCGAGCTCGAGCACCGCAATCTCGAGCGCCTCGGCGACAAGGCCGAAGCCATGCGGGAATCCTTCGATTCGCCGAATGGCTGGGCCGGTATCCTGGACGCCTATGCGCAAGCGGTGGCGGCCGCCGGCTAGGAGTGGCTGAAGCTTACAAACTCAGACCAGCAGAGGAGATGCGTCATGGCCGAATTCACCGTCTACGGAGTGCCCGGCAGCCCCTACGTACGGGGCGCTCTGTTGGGCTTCGAGGAGAAGGGTGTCTCCTATCGCTTCGTCGCGATGCCGATGGGGTCGAGCAAGACGCCTGAACATCTCGCCCGCCATCCCTTCGGCCGCGTTCCCGTGGTCGATCACGGCGATTTCCGCCTCTACGAGACGCAGGCGATCCTGCGCTATCTCGACGATCTCTCCCCCGAGCCGCCCCTTCAGCCGAAGGAGCCACGGGCGCGGGCCCGCATGAATCAGCTCGTCGGCATCAATGACTGGTATTTCTTTCCCCAAGCCAGCGCCACGATCTCCTTCCAGCGCATCGTCGTGCCGATGATGGGAGGCACGCCGGACGAGGCGGGCATCGAGGCGGCGAAGCCCAATGCGATCAATTGCGTGCGCGCCATCGAGGGGCTGATGGGCGATGCCTATCTCGCGGGCGATCAGCTTTCGATCGCCGACCTGATGCTCGCGCCCCATATCTTCTATTTCTCAATCACACCGGAAGGCCGCGAGATCATGAAGGGCGGCAAGCTGCAGCGCTGGATCGAGCGCATGCAGACCCGCCCCAGCATGCAGCGCACCGAGCTCGAAAAGCTGAAAGCAGCCGCCTGAGGCAGGCCATTCGTGCGCGTTCCTTCTCCCGCCCTTTCGCGGGAGAAGGTGCCGAGGCGCAGCCGAGGCGGATGAGGGACGGTTGAGCGCTTCACCGGCGTCCCTCATCCGCCCTCACTGCGCAGAGTTTTTCTGTTCAAGATTTGCACCTTCTCCCGCGAAAGGGCGGGAGAAGGAGACGCGCCCGCCGGCCCCCCACGCGACCAAGCTTTCTCAACTCACGCAAAGAACCATCTCATCGAGCGCAATATTGCCGAACGGAATAGTCTTACGAGATTTTTGTTTGCTCGACCGTTGAAATCCGTATCATTGCAACCTAGCTCGTGTCCTCGAATGGCAATCGCTGCTGCCAGTTGCTGGAAAATCAGAGTCCATGGATTCTGTGTCGCGATCCTGGTCGACGGTCGACGTTCCCGAAAATGAGCGTTTCGGCTATTGGCGCGAAGTGGTTTGCGCCAATTTTGCCGGAGTGACTCCCGAATTCGAGGCGGTCGAACACGCCAGCTTCAATGGCGCGATCACATCGAGCACGATTGGCGATGCGGCATTGCTGGAGGTCCGCGCGACCTCTCACCGTGTTGCGAGAACCCAAAGCGAAGCGAGAGGCGCCCGCGAGGATTCGATCTCGCTGTATCGGGAGCTACACCATCCGGCGTGGTTCGGGTTCGGCTACCAGGACGATATCGTCACCGAGAGCGGCATGCTGCTGCTCGGCGATTTGGACCGGCCCTTTACGTCGAGATCACTGGGCCACTACCATCATCTGATCTTGAAGATACCACGCCGTTTCATTGCGCCCTTGCTGGTGAGCGCCTTCGACGTGCCGGTGCGGATCGTGTCCCACTCGGGCGGAATCGGCAATCTTCTGTCCAGCTATTTCGATGCGTTCGTCAAACAGCTCCCACATCTGCGTGGGGTGCAGGCCGATGGCGCGATGCAGACACTCGCCAGCCTGAGCGCGATCACCTACGGACTTGCTCCGTCGGAACACGAGGTCGGCAGGCATGCGGTGCGGGCCGCGCGGCTGCAAGCAGCGAAGCAATTCATCGAGCTCAATCTCGACAAGCGCGGCCTCGATCCGGCTTGCGTGGCCGGCGCGCTCGGCATCTCCGTCCGTCAGTTGCACCTCCTATTCGAGCCGCTCGGCACCAGCTTCGCGCGCCATGTCCTCGCCTGCAGGTTGGAGCGCAGCCGGCTGCTGCTGCTTCAGCCTGCCCATGGCCATCGCAGCATCGCCGACATCGCCTTCCACTGCGGCTTCGAGAGCCTCGCGACCTTCTACAGAGGATTTCGACGTGCCTACGGCGTGGCGCCGGACGAGTTCAGGAAGGCGCAAGCCGACCGCGCCGGCTGAGGAGAACGGCTGACCCCGCTCGCTGACTTCTATCTCTTCTCCGTTGCGCGGCATCACTCTTCATTCTGTTTGTTGCCGAAAATCAACAGCTTCCACCAGATCGACCGAAGCGCCCGAAATTGCGCGGCCTGAGAAGCCGTGTTTCCCGCGTTGCGACGACAGGACGGCCGAGCCTCGGCAAATAGAGGAGGCGCAGCGACGTGACGCGGATATCGCTCATCGGCTTCGCGGCGTCCGAGCGAGGGACAGGCGATGACCGTTCAGATGAACCAGCCGACCTGGTCGACACGATCGAGCAGACCTCGCACGCTCTTGGCGGTGTTATTGTCGGCAACGGCTGTGGTCGCCCTGTCGGCCAATGGTGCAAACGCCGCCGAAACCATCACGGTCACCGGAGTCGCCGATGATTCCTTGCAAGGGGGCAATGGGGCGGTGGCCACCGGGGTGCTGCATGGCGGCTCGACTGCGATCGGAGATGCCGCGCAGGCGGTGGGAGTGGGCAGCGCCGCCTTCGGCTACGCGAGCACAGCGTCCGGCAATTACGGCACGGCCATCGGACAACAGAGCACCGCAACGGGCGTGTTCGGCACCGCCATAGGTGCCGCCAGCGTCGCCTCGGGCGGCGGCGGCATCGCGGTCGGCGTGAACAGCCGGGCCTCGGGTCTTTTCAGCACGGCCATCGGCTCCGGCGGCGCGGCGTCCTTCGATAACGCCACCGCCATCGGCGAAGCCAGCCTGGCGATGGCTGTCAACAGCACTGCGCTCGGGCAGGCGAGCAGGGCGTCGGGCGATTACAGCACCGCCACCGGCCAAGGCAGCCAGGCGACGGGAAGCATCGCGACCGCGACTGGCCAGGGCAGTCTGGCGTCAGGCAAATTCGGCACCGCAACCGGAGCCAATAGCACCGCATCGGGTCAATTCACCTCTGCGACCGGCGAGGGCAGCGCGGCCTTTGGTGATTTCAGTACCGCCACGGGAATGAGAAGCCTGGCATCAGGCCTCGACAGCACCGCGACCGGCCAGACCAGCGAGGCAACCGGCCAGTTCAGCACGGCCACAGGGCACCGCAGCCTGGCTTCCGGGCAAGCCAGCACGGCGACTGGCGATTTCAGCCTGGCATCAGGCGATTACAGCAGTGCCTATGGGCAAGGAAGCGAGGCGACGGGCAACCAGGCAGTGGCCTTCGGGACGGGATCAACAGTGACCTCGAACGTCTATGGCGCGACCGCAGACAACACGACTGCGATGGGCTTTGGCGCGACCGCAAGCGCCACCGGAGCGACGGCGATCGGCCAGGGCGCCATCGCCTCGGGCGACCCGGCGACCGCCTTGGGCCAATTGGCGACGGCATCGGGCAATAATTCGCTGGCGCTCGGCGCGAATGCGCTCGCTTCCGGCAACGCCTCCTCGGCGGCCGGCCAAGGCGCGCAAGCGACCGGCGATTTCTCCTCGGCCTTCGGACAAGGCAGCATGGCATCGGGCCAGGGCAGCACCGCGACCGGACAGGGCAGCACGGCATCGGCCCAAGCCAGCACCGCGATGGGCTATGGGGCGACGGCGAGCGCGGCTGGGGCGACGGCGATCGGCCAGGGCGCCATCGCCTCCGGCGTCCCGGCGACCGCCTTGGGCCAATCGGCGACGGCGTCGGGCAATAATTCGCTGGCGCTCGGCGCGAATGCGCTCGCTTCCGGCAACGCCTCCTCGGCGGTCGGCCAGGGCGCGCAGGCGAGCGGCGATTTCTCCTCGGCCTTCGGACAGGGCGCCACTGCCGCCTTCGCCAACTCGACGGCCATCGGGCAAGGAGTCGCGACGACGCGCGCGAACCAGGTGGCGATCGGCGGCAAATCCAACACCTACACGCTCTCCGGCATCTCGTCCGCCTCGAGCAGGGCGGCCCAGAGCGGGCCCGTGCAACTCGTCACCGCCGACCCCAACGGCAATCTCGCGACGCTTGCCGGTTTCGATCCGACGACGCTCGCCAATAGCGTCGGCAATTTGAACAGCGAATACGGCCAGATGCAAAACGAGATCACCGGCCTCGCGTTGCTGTCGCGCAAGATCCGCACCGAGGAGCGCGGCGGGATCGCGGCGACCGCCGCCATGGCGGCAGCCCCCATGCCGTCAGCTCCGGGGCGGACCAGCTGGACTTTGAACACCGCGACCTTCAAGGGCCAAATGGGCTTCGGCGGCTCGATGGCGCACAGGCTCGACATGACGATCCCGCTCGCGGTCACGGCCGGTTATTCCTATGGCGGCAACAACAACCAGGTCGCACGCGTCGGGCTGCAGGGCGAGTTCTGAGTGTTCGGATTCACTAGCCGGTTCCGGACCGCCCGGAAGCCGCCGGCGAGCCGGGTCGAGCAAGCCCATCCTGATGATGGAGGGTCCGCCATTTCGATGAAGCTCGGCCTTCTCCTCGGCGCCGCCGTCGCCGGGCTCGCCTTCAGCCTGCCGTTCATCCGTGAGATGGCGGGCGCCGAGCTGCGCAGCGCGCCCCCAAGCGCAGCCGTTCAGAGGCCGCCGGCGAAGGCTCCGGTGAAGGAAGCGGCCGAGATGCAGTCGGTTGCTCGCGCGGCGACGACCGGCCCCACTCCGGCGGCCTTCGCCGCCGAGCCGCAGCCGGTCCTGCATGCGCGGCAGGCCAAGATCACCACTTGCATGGACATGGTGGCGGCGGAGTCGGGCAGTGTCGTCGATGGCGCCTATGCGGCGATCTCCACCTGGGCGACGTCCGCCCCGAACGACAATCTGTTCCAGTCGATCCTCGGCTTGAGCTACAGCAATCAGGCGATCCCGAACGGGGCAGCCGTGCTGCTCGCCGCGCCGACCGGCTCGAACACCTGCCATGGGCAGATCGTGCAGGTCTACCCGGTCGCCCGGCCCTGCACGGCGCTGCAACCGGAGCTCGGCAATACGATCGCGGTCTTGCGATCCATCCCGATGATCGAGACGAAGGCTGGGACGCGCAGCCTCCTGATGCCGACCCTGGGCAATGGCTGCGTCGTCGTGACGATCGGCCTGCGCTAGATCACGCATGATCCATGAAGGCGGGACGGGCACGAAGTATATCGACGAAATCTCGTCAATAAGCATTGGCTACAGGTTCACAACTATAGATTGCATGTAAGACAAAATAAAGAGCCCAAGTAAGTATAGGCTCACCAAATTTCCAAGAAATGCGTGCCTCAGGCGCCGGATCGCGCTATGAGGCGATCGTGATCACCTTGCTCGGAGTCGAGCCGCGACTGGGGCGAGGTCAGGGGGCATCGGTCGGTCGCTTCGTTCTCCACATGAGCAAGTCAATTCCCCAAGTCGCCGAAATCAGGGCTGGATCGCTGCGCGACTGGCTGTTGCGCCAGTTGCGCAATGCGCTCGCATCCTGGGACGCGGCCATGGGGCGTGTCAGGGATCCGGTCGCCGCGCCGAACGGTGGGAATCTGCGCGCCGCGGCGCGGCGGCGTACTTATCTGTGTTCCGGCCGGGTCGCCAAGCTCGACAGCACCTTCATCGGCGAATGCCAGATTCGCGATCGGTCCGATACCGGAGCCCGGCTTCGCCTGAGAACGAACGCGAAACTCCCGGCCCAGATCCGCCTCTTCGACGATTTGAGATTGTCGATCGAGACGGCGGAGATCGTTTGGCAGCGCAATCGGGAGATCGGTATCCGCTTCCTCCCGGAGCTCAATCGCCGGCTCAAGCAGACTTATCGGATCTCGGGTTCGGGCAAGCTCTATGTGGTGAGGAGATAACGAGTGGTGAGGGGTGAGGAGTGAAGAGTGAAGAGTGAGTAGAGCGGGGCGAGTGGCGAATAGCGAGTGGCGAATAGAATAACTCTAAGTGACGTCGAATCACTGGCTACTCACTACTCACTACTCACTACTCACTACTCACTACTCACTACTCACTACTCACTACTCACTACTCACTACTCACTACTCACTACTCACTACTCACTACTCACTACTCACTACTCACTACTAACTACTAATGGTGCAGGTCGAGGAACGGCGCCCCGGGTTCGCTGACGTAAAAGATGACGACCTTGGTCGGCTCGCTGGCGCTCCGGTTGTAGCCCGTCATGGCGACATGCGGTGGCTCGACCAGCGCCTCGTCGGCCTTCACGACAATCGGGTCGCGGCCGTCGAGCTCGAGGGTGAAGGCTCCGTCCAGGACGTAGACGGTCACAGGAAAGGCATGGCTGTGGTAAACGGTCCTGTCGCCCGGCTTGAAGGTCGCGGTAAGCACCCGCACCTCCTGCTGCTCCCCTCTCGGCATCCCGGCTACGATCTGTTGAAAGAGGAGGTTCGGCTTCGCCAGATTGCCGTCATTTGCGCTTGCAGGCACGCTGCCGGCGGCTGCAAGCGCAACGGCGAAACCGATCATCATGTGCATTGCCGGGCTCCCTTGATGGCTCATGCCGCGCCGCTCGCAACGGCGAGTGGTCGGCCGCATATTTTCAATCCTACATCGCCGCGTGGTGCGCGGGAGCCGCAAGATTGCTTGCGGCACGAGCACATGTGCATAATCGGGCCATGTTCGAGTGGGGCGATCTGCGATACTTCCTGGCTGTGGCTCGCCACGGCAGCACGTTGGCTGCCGCAAAATCTCTTCGGCTAAGCCAGTCCACGGTGCATCGCCGACTGGCCGAGCTCGAACGCAGGATCGGGCGGCAACTCGTGAAACGTCACCCGACCGGCTACCGGCTCACTGAATTCGGCGAAGCGATGCTCCCCTACGCCGAACGCGTCGAGCATGCCGTGCAGGGGTTCGAGCAGCACCAGGCCACGGTCACACGAGGCGAGGTCGGGGTCATCCGCGTCACCTGCCCGGAACCGATCATGTATCGCATCACGCAATCCTCGCTGCTCGACCATTTCCACGCCCGCCATCCGGGGCTGCGGGTCGAGTTTGTGATGAGCGACAAGTACCTCGACTTGTCGAAGGGAGACGCGGACGTCGCGCTGCGCTCCGGCGATACCGACGACGACGTGCTCGTCGGCCGCAAGATCGCGGATTCGATCTGGGCGGTCTACGCGAGCCGTAAGTATATCGAGCGCCGCGGCAAGCCGGAGCGCGTCGAGGATCTCAATCGTCATGCGCTCATCGGCCTCGACCAGTCGATGGCCAACCATCGTGCGGCGAAGTGGCTTCGCGAGGTCGCGCCCGACGCCGAGGTCATAGCCCGCAACAACAGCGTCCTAGGGCTGGTCTACGCCGTGAAGTCTGGGATCGGCATAGCTCCACTTCCAACCGCACTCGGTGATGCGGAACCCGACCTCGTGCGCGTTCTCGGGCCAATCCCCGAGCTTGCAAGAAGCTGGCGCTTGCTCACCCACCCGGATCTCAGGCGGACGCAGAGAGTCTCGGCCTTCTTCGACTTCATCACGGAGGAACTCGACTCGCTTCGGCCTATTCTGACCGGATGAGGCGAATGGTGAATAGTGAGTAGTGAATAGTGAATAGTGAGCAGTGAGTAGATACTAGAAAATAGGAGATATCCTGAAACCTCACTACTCACTACTCACTACTCACTACTCACCCTATCTACTATTCGGCACTCGCTACTCGCCACTCGCCCGCCATTCAACTCGCATAATCCGGCTCTTCCTTGTCGAGGATGCGGCGCCAGGCATCGAGATGCAGGCGTGCATCGTAGCGCTCGCCCCAAGCGCCGTTATGGCGACGGCGCAGCCGCTCGGGCAGCACGCGCAGCTTCTGGCCGGTCGACATGGCGGTCACCTGGTACATGGCGGTGCGCTCGGCCATGAACAATTCGTCGAAGGCGTCATGCACGCTCGGCCCGACCACGGTGACGCCATGGCTCGCCATGATCATGATGCTCTTGTCGCCCATCAGATCGGCGATACGGTCGCCTTCGGAATTGTCGTCGACCGGCTCGTCGCCATGCGCGTCGACCACCACCCGGTCGTTCAAGGTCAGGTTGTTGTGATGGGCGAGAGCGAGCTCGGGCTCCTCCAGCATCGACAGCGCCGTGAGGTAGCGGGGATGCACATGCAGCACGCAGGCCGCCGCGGGATTGCGCAGATGGATGCGGGCATGGATGTGGAAGGCGACCTTGCGCAGCTCGCCCTTGCCGCGGATGACACGCCCGTCGAGATCGCAGGCGATCAGGCTCGAGGCGGTGAGCTCCTCGAAGCGATAGCCGCGCGGGTTGATGATGAAGAGCGGCGGCGCCCCCGGGCGCGCCTGCGGCAGCATCAGCGAGTTGTGGTTGCCGATCTGTTCGTTCCAGCCATGGCGGGCGCAGATGCGGAACACCGCCGCCATGTCGCAGCGCAGCCGCCATTCCTCGGCTTCGGCTTCGGTCGAGGACAGGGACTTGACGATCGCAGGCATAGAACCTCCTGATACGATAGGCCTCGGCGTCAAGGAGCGCGTTGACGCCATTCCCGATGCCGATCCGGCTTCCTCATGATGATCCATCGGCGCGCTTTGGCCAAGCGGGATCGCCCGGCTGCGCGTCTGCGTTCGGGGGCGAAGGCGGTTGTGCACGAACTCAAACCTTTAGTTGGAGCCGCTGCCGGAACACGCTAGGTCCAAACGCATGACTGTCTCCTCCTTCTTTCAACTCTGCGTCGCGACCACGGTATTCATCGGCGCGGCGAGCAGCGCGAAGGCTTGGTCGATCTCTCCATCGTTCGGACGCGTGATCTTCACGATGATGCTCTATGTGGTCGGCAATTTGCTGATGCTGCGCCTGTTGCGCCAGATGGGGATGGCGACGGCCTTCAGCGTCACGGCTGTGCTTCAGCTGGTCGCGATCAACCTTGTCGCGATCTTCGTTTTCGGCGAGAAGGTCGGATTGGCAGAAGGCGCCGGCATCGTCCTGGCGATCGCCGGTGTCGCACTGATCACATTCGCACCGCATCTGGGACGATGAGATGTCGGACGAGTTTCACGACACGCTCATCAGGGACCAGCTCCAGAAATCGCCCTTGACGCATTGGTCATGACGCCACCCTGCTGAAGCGCCGCACCACATTCTCCAGGAGTTGCGACACCGGCCCCTCGAAACCGTCGCGCCACAGGCTGCCGCAGAAGGTGATCGAGCCGACCGAGAACACAGTGCCGCCGGACGGCGTATCGAAATAGACGATCTCGGCGCGCTTGAGCTCTTCCGGCGGTTCGCCCGAGACGGTGCGCAGATGCGACAGCAATTCTTCGGGCACGGTGACGAAGGAGGCCGGTGGATCTTCGGAGCGGGCGAGGATCACGGCGTTCCGGGGCGTGCCCAATTCCGCATCGGCCCTGTCCAACTCGAAGCCCGCGGCGCCGCCGCCCGACAGGCCGTAATCGCCCAGCACCTCGTCCTCGATACCCTCGAACATCCAGGCATGGGCCGGATCGTGGGAGGCCGGCAAGCGCCGGTAATGTGTGCCCTCGAACAGGCCCTGCCCCGAGAAGCCGACGCCCGCCAGCATCTGCGGCGGGCGCCGGTTGCGGCGCCACAGGCCGCCGAACTGGCCGTCGAGCGCATGGTAATATTCGCCGGGCTCGGCGGCCCAGGCGCGGATGCCGCCCTCGGCGCGACGCAGCTCGATCACATGCGGCATCTTCTTGTCGCGAGCGATGCGCCAATAAAAACCGTTGCCGCCGAGATAGATGAATTTGCCGCCCTGCTGCGTATAGGCCTGCAAGGCGTCGAGCGTGCCGAGCGTGTGATATTCGGGATGCGAGCCGGTGAGCACCGTGCGGTAGGGCGCGAGCAGTTTTGGCCCCTCATCGTCGAGATCCTCATCGGTGATGATGTCGAAGGCGAGCCCCTTCGCCTCGAGCCAGGCGAGGATATGGGTGTCGGCGGGGTAGTGGCGCAGGCCCGAGCCGCGGGCATCGTCGAAGGTGAGGAAACCCGGCCGCATGGTCAGGATCGGCCGGCGCCGCGACGAGAAGGCGATGCCGGAATTGTCGCGGTGGCGGTTATAGGTCGAGGCCGCATAGGCCGGGTGCTGGTCGGGATTATGCGGATAGGCGCCCCATTCCTCGACGCGCCGCCGATAGGCCTCGTCCGCATTGCCGCGCGCATGGTTGGCATAGGCCTGATAGGTGAAGGTCGAGGCGAGGACAGCGATGCGGGCGAAGGGCCCCTCGGCCTTCGGCAGCACATAGAAGGGCAGCCAGTCCTCGCCCTCAGCGCAGGTGAGATGGAACGCATAGGCGCCGCTGCGCAGATCCGCCGGCACCGTGAAGGTGAAATCCGGCTGCCAACGGCAATCGTCGAGATCATCGTCGTGGTAATGGATGGCGCCATAGTCGCGCGGCGCGTGCCGCCAGCACATCTCGCTGCCGCTCCAGCGCGAACCCACCATGGCGCGGGTCGGCAGGTTGACGAGATGTCCATGATGCCCGCCCGGCCCGATATCGGTGATGGTCTGACTGTCGATGCCGATCGAGAAATCCCATCCGGCAAGCACGGTGCCGGGAAGCGCGCCGAGCTCACAGCGCGGATCCGAAAAGGCCTCGACACAGCCACTGAGGATCGCCGGATCCTCGAGCTTGCCGGTGAAATGGCGATGCGGCGCCGCGCTGCGCTCGGCCGCGATCAGCACCGTGCCTTCCGACGGCAAGGTCAGCCCTGGCGCCTGCGCCGAAGTCACTGCCGGCGCCTCGCCGTCGAGAGCCTGCTGGCCGAGCACCACGCGGCCGGAGACGGGGTCGACGCCGAGCCAGACGCGATACCAATGCGCGGCCTTCAGCGGCACATGCGTCGCGAGCCGCAATTCGCCGCCCGGCCATGCGAGCCCGGCCTCGGCGCCCGAGGCACCGACCGAGACGATGACCGCCCTCCCCTCGCCCTCCTCGGCGAGCAGCGCGGCCGGGACCTCGGGCACGCTCGTCTGCAGCAGCACGCTCCAGGTGCAAGCGGCGCCTGCCTCGCGCCGCGGCCCCCGCTCGACGCTACCGTAGGAGCCAAGCTGGATCTCCTGGCGCCGGCCCGCGAAGGTTCGATCGAAGATCCGCGACATATCTTCGAAGCGCAGGCCCGGCCCCTTCGGATTGGGATCGCCGCTGATCACACGCACGAGTTTTGCCCGATAGGCGCCCGGCTCGCGCATGCCGACATAGGCCGTGAAGGCTTCGCCCGGCCGATGCGAGAAGCGATCGAGATATCCGGTTATCGGCAGCAAGGCTTCGCTCATTTCATCCCCGTCGGTTCAAGTTTCAGTCCAAGATCGCTTCAATCCAGGACGGCGCGCGCGAGCTCGCGCACCAGCCTTTCGGCGATCGCCCCGTCAGGATCGAGGTCCGGGTCGAAGATCGTGATTTCCAGGCCCGCGAACTTGCCAGTCGCGCGCACAGCCGCGAACAGGGTTGCGAGCTCGTCATAGCTGAGCCCGCCAGGTTGGGGAGAATCGACCGCCGGCATGACCTCGTTGTCGAGCACGTCGACATCGCAATGCGCGAAGATGCCGTCGAGCGCGGCGAGCCCCGTCGTCGCCAGGCCGCGGCGCAGCACCTCATCGATCGGCGCCTGCCGCGCCGCCGCAAGATCGATATAGCAGCCCAGCGCATCGGCCGCGGCCGGGATAGCGGCGGGGCGTCGCGGGGCATGGTCGCGATTGCCGATCGCCACGACATGCTCGGGCCGGACATAAGGCCGCAGGCCTTCGAGATCAGTCAGCTCACCCGGCCCCCAGCCGGTGACGAGGGCGAGGTCGAGGCCGGCCGCCCCACCGGTCGATGATTGTTCCGGAAGGTAGAAATCCGTATGGCCGTCGATGAAGACGAGGCCATAGTCGCCGCCGCGCCGCAGCCCGAGCATGGCGCCAATAAGGATGCTGCAATCACCCCCCATCAGCAGCGGGAACAGGCCGGCCGAACGGGCGCTGCCGACGGCATCCGCGAGGCGCAAGGCGTAATCGGCGATGCCCGCGACATTGCGCACCGAGCCGGCATTAGCTTCATCGGGATCGTAAGGTGCAGCTTCGATCCGCGTGACCGTGGCCGGGCGCAGCACCTCATGCAGGCCGGCACGCCGCAAGGCGTCAGGCGCGCGCCTGGTGCCGGGCTCCTTGCCGGGCGCCGGCGGCTTCAGCCCGAGATTGCTCGGCGCTTCGATGAGCGCGATTGCCCGCCCCGCGATCGTGCCGGTGACTGCAGGGCCGCTCATGACCAGGTTTGCGCTCTCTGCGGGCCGGCGGGTTTTGGGGGGATGCAAGGTCGTGCCGCCGCGCCTGCCCAAGCTCCCTTCCGCCGGCACGCCTGTCAATGGGTGAGATGCTCGGCGCAGCGCCGGCGCCCACCTCTCCCCTTGCGGGAGAGGTCGGAGCCAGAGCGAAGCGACGGCTCCGGGTGAGGGGGGCGGCGCCAGCCTAAAAGGCTTGCCTCGCTTAGGCAGGATGGCTGCATTGACCCGCTTTTCGAAGGCTGGAGTCGCCCCCCCTTGTGTCTTGAAAATGTGCCAAAAAGGACTGGGCCGGCGCGGTAGGCCGCCGCGCCGGCCCTGGAGAGGAGAGCCCGTTACCCCCTTGGCTTAAGACCGTGGGTGAGCAAGGTGCCTTCTCTCCATCTTCACAAGCCCGAACAGTTGCACGGTCACGAAGGCCGAACCGCAAGGAAGGGATCGGAAGATGGCACAGATGGTAACGAATGCCGGCATCGATGTCAGCAAGCAATGGCTCGACGTCGCGCTTTGGCCGAAGCGTGACGAGGTCTCGCGGTTCAAGCGTGATGCTGCCGGTTTGGAAGAGCTCGCCTTCTGGCTCAGGGAGCGCCAGGTGGTGCGGGTTGGCCTTGAGGCCTCGGGCGGGTATGAGCGCGAGGTCATCGACGCGCTGGAGGCGCAGGGCTTGGAGGTCGCGCTCCTCAACCCGCTGCAGGTGCGTCGCTTCGCCCAGGCCAAGGGCAGGCTTGCGAAGAACGATCGTGTGGACGCCCGCACGATTGCGCAGTTCACCGCGGTGATGATCGAGGCTCCCCAACCCGGCCGCCGGCGCGAACTGGACTCGTTGAGCGAGCACCTGACGTTCCGTCGTCAGCTGCGCGCTTGGATCGACGACTGCACCAACCAGCTTGAGCACCTGCGCGATAAGGCGCTGCGCCGCACGGCCGAGGCGTTGCGGGTCAAGTTCCAACGCGCGCTCGCAGCCCATGACAAGGCCTTGGCCAAGCTCACTGCCGAGCATGCCGACTGGAACGTGCTCGCCAGGCGGCTGCGCACCGTGCCCGGCGTCGGCCCGGTGCTGTCGCAGACGCTGATCGCGCTCCTGCCCGAGCTCGGCCACTTGTCGCGGCGCGCCATTGCCAGCCTGGTCGGTGTCGCTCCTTTCGACAATGACAGCGGCCAGCGCAGCGGCAAGCGCCACATCAAGGGTGGACGGGGGGCGGTGCGGGAGGTGCTCTATATGGCCGCCCTCTCGGCCAGGACCCACAATCCGATCATTGCCGAATTCGCCAAGCGGCTTGCCGGCAAGGAACCCAAGGTCATGCTCGTCGCCTGCATGCGCAAGCTCCTGGTCATCCTCAACGCCATGGTGCGCGATGGAATGGATTGGCAGGTCAAAACCGCATGACCCCCGACCATCCCTTGGTTCGACCGGCGAGCGACCATCCCTTCGTCCCGACCTGCGCCTCCGAAGGCCAGCGCTCGCAGGGACGGTCAATGATGGCCGCAGGCCACCGCCGCAGGCGGCGCGAAGCGTCATTGACGGTCCCGAGACCGCTGGCCCAATGACATAATCGGGAGCCCAAAATCACAGTTGCTCACCCGATCCTCGCCTGGCGGCTCGGATCGACCTCTCCCACAAGGGGAGAGGTGAAAGGCGCGGCTCTCGCCCGAGCTTGGCATCGATCCTGCAACCATCGCAATCGGGACAACGTCGCGGGGGATGGTGGCGCAGCCTTGGGTGGCAGCGACTTGACCGCGACGGCGCAGCTCCGCAGACTCATGTCAAGCATGACGGCATAACCGAGAGGACATCACCATGGGACGAGCGCTCCTGACACCGATCGGCTTGCTGGCCGGCCTGACCCTGGCGGCGCCGGCAATCGCTGCGCCCTTCAAATGTCCGCATGTCGGCGGCGATTTCGTCTTCGGCCAGGAGGCCAACGTCAACAGCCTCGACCAGATGACCTCCTCGACGATCTCGACGCGCAATGTCGCGATGAACATCTTCGAGACCTTGATGACGCGCGACGAGAATAACCATCCGATCCTCGATCTCGCGGCCTCGATGGACGAATCCGCCGACCATATGACCTACACCTTCAAGCTGCGTCAGGGGATCAAGTTCCATAACGGCAAGCCGCTCTCCTCGGCCGATGTCGCCGCCTCTTTCGACCGCTACAACAAGGTCGGGCTGATCCGCAGCATGCTGGCCAATGTCGATCATTGGGATGCGCCGGATGCGCAGACCTTCGTGGTGCATATGAAGAAGGCGCAGCCGACCTTCATCGACCAGATCAGCTCGTTCAGCGTGCCGATCGTCATCTTCCCGGCCGAGGAGAAGGACGATCCGCCGCAGCAACTCAAGACCATCGGCACCGGGCCTTGGGAGCTGGTGCAGTTCGTCCCCGGCAGCTTCGTGAAGCTCAAGCGCTATGAGGGCTATGTGCCCAACGCCTCATTCGAGGAGCGCAGCGGCTTCGGCGGCTATAAGCAGGCCTGTTTCGACACCGTCACCTTCCGCATCGTCACCGAATCCGGCGCCCGGGTGGCCGGGCTGAAGACCGGCGAGCTGCAAGGCGTCGAGGACGTGCCGACGAAATCCGTCCCCGACCTGAAGGGCGACAAGAACATCACCCTCCTGCCGCTGAATAATTGGTGGATCCAGATCGCGCTGCCCAACGCCTCGAAGCCGCCGACCGACAATCTCGATTTCCGCAAGGCGGTGCAGGCCGCTCTCGACATGGACGAGATCATGGATGCGGCGACCGATGGCAATTACAAGCTCAATATCGGTTTCCAATATCCGAACCAGCCGACCTATACGGATGCCGGCAAGGAAACCTACAACCAGCACGACCCGGCTGTGGCGAAGAAATACCTGCAGCAATCCGGCTATAAGGGCGAGCCGGTGGTGCTGCTGACCAATCAGGACTATGCGCCGATGTATAATTCGGCGCTCGTCATGCAGCAGGCTTTGCAGTCGATCGGCATCAACGCCCAGCTCAAGGTGGTGGACTGGCCGACCTCGGTCAACATGGCGCTGAAGCCCGATACCGGGTGGAACTTCTTCTATACCGGATGGGGCACGCAGCCGGCGCTTGGCCCGATCGATACGGTCGCCTTCCTGGCACCGCCCTCCTCCCTCTACATGCCCAAGGACGGCAAGGACGATCCCGATCTCGTCGCCGCCTGGAACGACATGAACACCTTGCCGACCGAGGCCGGCCGCAAGGACGCCTTCGCGCGTGCCCAGAAGCTCATCCTCGAACGCGTCTACGCCCTGCCCTTCGGCGCCCTGACCAAGGTGCAGGCGACGCGCGCCAATGTGCAGGGCTTCAAGCCCTTCCGCATTCCGCGCATCTCCAATGTCTGGTTCACGAATTGAGAGGGGCTCGGGGATAAGGGGTCAGGCATGGCCCGGTTCATCCTGCGGCGCCTCATCAGCGCCGTGCCCATCCTGCTGCTGGTGAGCCTCATCACCTTCGGGCTGATGCGGCTCGTCCCGGGCGATCCCTCGGCGGTGATCGCGGGCTTGAGCGCCACGCCCGAGCAGATCGCCGCCATCCGCTCTCAGCTCGGCCTCGACCAGTCGCTGCCGGTGCAGCTCATGCGCTGGTATGGCGGGCTGCTGCATGGCGATCTCGGACGCTCGCTGCTGCTCGGCCAGCCGGTGGTCGAGGCGACCTTCCTGCGGCTGCCGGTGACCTTGGCGCTGTCGGCCTATGCGCTGGTCCTGACCCTGCTCATCGGCCTGATCAGCGGCATCCTCGCGGCCTTGAAGCAGAACACCATCGTCGATCAGCTCGCCATGCTGTTTGCGATGTTCGGCATCTCCATGCCGAGCTTCTGGCTCGGGCTGTTGATGATCCTGGTTTTCGCGGTGCATCTCGGCTGGCTGCCGACCGGCGGCTATATCGCCTTCACGGATGATCCCGTGGGCTGGCTGCGCACCTCGACCATGCCGGCGATCTCGCTGGCGCTGCTGCAGGCGGGGCTTCTCGCCCGCATCACGCGCTCGACCATGCTCGAAGTGCTGCGCCAGGACTATATCCGCACGGCCCGCGCCAAGGGCCTGCCGCAGCGTCTCGTGGTGTTCAAGCATGCGCTCGCCAACGCCCTGATCCCGATCACCACCGTGATCGGCATCATCCTCGGCCTGCTGATCTCGGCGTCCGTCGTCATCGAGACCATGTTCTCCATTCCCGGCATCGGCCAGCTGCTCACCCAGGCCGTGCTCAACCGCGACTACCCGATGGTGCAAGGAGGACTGCTGATCGTCACCGGCCTCCTGGTGCTGACCAATCTCCTGGTCGATATGGGCTATGCGCTGCTCGATCCGAGGGTTCGCTATGAATCCTCCTGAGGCGATCGCCGAGGCAGCGCCTCGCCGCAGGCATCCGCTCGTCGCCACGGTGCGGCGCCTGCTGCGCCACCGCCTGTTCCTGACCGGCCTCGTCTTGTTCGGCATCATCGCCTTCGCGGCGGCCTTCGCGCCGCTGATCGCGCCCGAGGATCCGAACCGCCTGGCGATGCGTTTCAAGTTCCTGCCGCCCAGCGCCGAGCATCCGTTCGGCACCGATAATTTCGGGCGCAGCCAATGGTCGCGCGTCGTCTGGGGGGCGCAGCTCTCGATCGCCATGGGGCTCGCCGTCGTGCTGCTCAACGCCGTGTTCGGCACCATGATCGGCGCCTTCGCCGGCTATTTCCGGCATCTCGACGACCTGATCATGCGCATCAACGACGCGCTGATGGCTTTTCCGGCGATCCTCTTGGCGATCGGCATCACGGCCGTGCTCGGCCCTTCGACCGTCAATGTGGTGCTCGCCATCGCCATCGCCTATGTGCCGCGCACGGCGCGCATCGCCCGCTCTTCGGTGATCGTGCTGCGCGAGATGGAATATGTGCAGGCGGCGGTCGCGGCCGGCGCCGGGCATTGGCGCATCCTGCGTCGCCACATCCTGCCCAACGCCATGGCGCCGCTGATCGTGCAGCTCAGCTTCATCTTCGCCTATGCGGTGCTGTCGGAGGCGACGCTGAGCTTCCTCGGCCTCGGCGCGGTGCCTCCCACACCGACCTGGGGCAACATCATGGCGCAAGGGCGCCAATACATGACGGACGCACCCTGGATCATCACCATCCCGGGCGTCGCGCTGATGCTCACCGTGCTCGGCCTCAACCTGCTCGGCGACGGCTTGCGCGACGTGCTCGATCCCAGGCTGCGGATCCAGCAATGAGCCTGTCGCAATGAACTTGTTGGAGGTCGACAACCTCACCACCGCCTTCAAGACCGAGAGCGGCGAGATCACCGCCATCGAGGAGGTGAGCTTCTCGCTCGACGAGGGGGAGATCCTCGGCATCGTCGGCGAATCGGGCTCGGGCAAGAGCGTCACGGCGCTCACCATCATGGGCCTCTTGCCGCGCCCTCCCGCCCGGATCGTGAGCGGCGAGGTGCGCTTCGCCGGCGAGGTGCTGACGCGGTTGAGCGAATCGCGGCTGCAGAAGATCCGCGGCTCCGGCATCGCCATGGTGTTCCAGGAGCCCATGACCTCGCTCAACCCGGTGTTCAGCATCGGCGAGCAGCTCATGGAGACGCTGCGCGCCCATGAGCGCCTGTCGCCGCGCGCCCAGCGCGACCGCGCCGTCGAGATGCTCGACAAGGTCGGCATCCCTTCGCCTGCCCTGCGGCTCACCGACTATCCGCATCAGCTTTCGGGCGGCCAGCGCCAGCGCGTGATGATCGCCATCGCGCTCGCCTGCAAGCCCAAGCTGTTGATCGCCGACGAGCCGACCACCGCGCTCGACGTGACCATCCAGGCGCAGATCCTCGACCTCTTGATGGATCTGCGCGACGAGCTCGGCATGGCGATCATGATCATCACCCATAATATGGGAGTGATCGCCCAGACGGCCGATCGGGTGATGGTGATGTATGCGGGCCGCGTGGTCGAGGAGGCGCCGGTCGGACGGATCTTCGACCGCCCCTCCCATCCATATACGCGCGGCCTGCTCGACTGCGTGCCCTCGCTGGAGCAGGACAAACCGCGTCTCGTCGCCATACCGGGCACCTTGCCCGATCCGGCGCGGCGCCCGCCGGGCTGCCGCTACGCGCCGCGCTGCGGGCTGCGCATCGAGGCTTGCGCCGCCGCCATCCCGCCGCTGACCGGCATCGAAGCCGCCCACAGCGCGGCCTGCATCCGGGCGGACGCATCGTGACCACGCTCGTCGAGGCCGTCGACCTCAGCAAGCACTACGCGGTTGGTTCGGGCCTGTTCCTGAAGCGCCAGAGCGGCGCGCTGCGCGCAGTCGACGGGGTGTCGCTCAGCATCGAAGCCGGCGAGACTTTGGGCCTCGTCGGCGAATCCGGCTGCGGCAAGTCGACGCTCGGGCGCCTGTTGATCCGGCTGGTCGAGCCGAGCGGGGGCACCATCATCTTCGAGGGCGAGGATATCACCGGCCTCGACGCCAAGGCGTTGCGCCAGAAGCGGCGCGGCATGCAGATCATCTTCCAGGACCCGTACGGCGCGCTCAATCCGCGCATGACGGTCGAAGACATCATCATGGAGCCGCTGCTGATCCATGGCGCGAAACCCGGCAAGGAGACGCGGCTGAAGGTCGGCGAGATGCTCGATCTCGTGGGCCTCGCAGCAGGATCGCGCGACCGCTTCCCGCATGAGTTCTCGGGCGGCCAGCGCCAACGCGTCGGCATCGCGCGGGCGCTGGTGCTGCGCCCGAAGCTCGTCATCTGCGACGAGCCGGTCTCGGCGCTGGATGTGTCGGTGCAGGCGCAGATCGTCAATCTGCTGCAGGAGCTGCAGGCCGAGCTCGGCCTCACCTATCTGTTCATCGCCCATGATCTCGGCGTGGTGAAGCATATCTCGAACCGGGTCGCGGTGATGTATCTCGGCAAGGTGGTCGAGATCGCCGCCAAGCGCGATCTCTACGCCACCCCGCTGCATCCCTATACGCAGGCCCTGATTGCGGCCGTGCCGGCGGCGCATCCTTCGACGCGCGCGCAGGCCCGCGCGGCTCGGGCGCATCTTTCCGGTGACGTGCCGAGCGCCCTCAACCCGCCCTCCGGCTGCCGCTTCCATACACGCTGCCCGCATGTGATGCCGATCTGCCGCGAGCAGGAACCAAAAATCACCGAGCCGGCGCCGGGCCATCAGGTGGCGTGCCACCTGATCGGTCCGGGTTGAGCCAGACCAAATCGAAGACGACGGGAGGATCATCATCATGGACGGCAAAAGACCGACGGTCGCATCGGTGAACGGCATCGTCGCCGCGGCGCATCCGCTGGCGGCGCTGGCGGGCGTGCGCCTGCTCGCAGAGGGCGGCAACGCTTTCGACGCGGCCGCCGCCACCGCCGCCGCGCTGAACGTGGTCGAGCCCTATATGTCGGGCCTTGCCGGCATGGGCACCGCCACCTGCCGGATCGCCGCCGAAAAGCGCATCCGCACCCTCGATTACGTGACGCGCGTGCCGAGCCATTTCCCGCAAGGGCGCTTCAAGGAACGCGCGGAGCTCGCCCGCGGCGCGCAAGGCTGCGGCACGCCCGGCAATCTCGCCGGCTGGTGCGAGCTGGTGCGCAGCCATGGACGCAAGACGCTCTCCGAGGTGTTCGCGCCAGCCATCGGCTATGCCCGCGACGGCTTCCCGCTCGCCGAATACAATGTGTCGGCCATCAACGAGATCCGCGCCGAGCTCAAGGCGTCGCATGCCGAGCTGCTGCCCGACTGGGCCGCGCTCTATGCGAGCGGGCGCGAGCGCCAGTCGCTCGGCGATGTGCTGCGCCAGCCGGCGCTCGCGCGCACCTTCGAGGCGATCGCGTCGGAGGGCCCGGCCTATCTCTATGGCGGCCCGCTCGGCCGGGCCGTGGTGGCGCAGGCGCAGCGCGCGGGCGGCTGTCTCAGCGAGGCCGATCTCGAGGCGGTCGAGCCGCGCTGGGTCGAGCCGATCGCGCAGAGCTATCGCGGGCTCGCGGTGCACAGCGCGCCACCCCCGTCCGAATCCTACCAATATCTGTTGACCTTGCGCATCCTCGAGGGCTTCGATTTCTCGAAGCTCGAGCGCAACGGCGTCGAGCACCTCGATATCGTCTATCGCGCCATCCGCCTTGCGGCCGGCGTCCGCATCGCCACCAGCAACCCCGATGCGGAGCAGCTGCGCTCCTTGCTCGGCGACGCCCATGTCGAGACACTGCGGCAACGCGTGCGCGACGGTCGGCCCGTCGAAGGGCCGACGGAGCAGTTCATCGCGCCGCAACCCGTCGAGCTCGCCCATGAGCACACGACCTCCTTCTCGGTCGCCGACCGCGACGGCAATGCCGTCTGCATCACCCAGAGCCTCGGCGCGCTGTTCGGCTGCGGCGTGGTCGTGCCCGAGCACGGTGTGTGCCTGAACAATTTCCTCTATTGGGGCGAGGTGGCTCCGGGCGGACGCAACCACCTGACGCCGAACGCCGAGCTCGCTCTGCCGCTCGCCCCGAGCATCGCGACGAGCGATGGCGAGCTCGCTCTCCTGCTCGGCACGCCGGGTAGCTACGGCATCTGCCAGACGCAGACGCAGGTGATGGTCCAGCATCTCGATTACGGACTCGGGCTGCAGGATGCCATCGAGGCGCCCCGCGCCCGCCTCTGGGACGGGCGGCGAGTGCAGATCGAGGCGCGGCTTCCGGACACCACCTACGAGGCGTTGCGCAAGCGCGGCCACGAAGTCGACACCCCTCTCCCCTGGACCATGGCGGTCGGAGGCATGCACGGCATCACCCGCAACCCGCAGAGCGGCGCGATGGCCGGTGCCTGCGACCCGCGCCGCGACGGCTATGTGGCGGCGTTGTAAGAACTGGCGGCGCGGCCGGCGCGAACCGACGACGAGCCGCTAATCCAGCCGCACGATCGCGCCGCGCATGTCGTCGCGCGGCGCAGGGTATCGCTGCATGACCAGCGGGTCGTGACCGGGAATGATGTGGGAGGGCGAGGATGCGAGCTTGTTCACCTTGCGATAGCCGTCGAGGACGTCGCCGACATTGTAGGTGATCGGAAAGCAGCGGCCCTGCTCCATATGGGCGTAGAAATGGCTGGCATCAGAGGCGATCACCACATAGCCGCGGCGCGTCCACACGCGCACCACTTGCAGGCCGGCGGAATGGCCGCCGACCGGATGCAGGCTGAGACCTGCCGCGAGCTCGACGGCGCCATCATGGAAACGAACGCGGCCGCGATAGACTTCCCTCACCATGCCGACCACGTCCTCGACGTCGAAGGCCGCATTCATGATCGGATGACCCATATGGCGGCCGGTCGCGAAGGCCATTTCCCGATCCTGCAGATGGAAAACCGCCGCCGGAAAGCGGTCGAAATTCCCGACATGGTCATAGTGCAGATGCGTGATCACGACATCGGTCGTCGTCTGCGGGTCGAGGCCGATCGGGCAGCGCAGGAATTGCCGTTTTCGCCGCAGCGCCGTTTGCGCGTTGAACCCGGTATCGATCACGAAGCTGCGCTTCGAGCCGATCGCCGCCCAGACGAAATAATCCATGTCGAAAGGACCCTCATGCGGGTCTCCGCCGATGAAGATGTCATGCGGCGAGCGTCCTTCGAGGCAGGCATAGCGGATGGCATAGAGCTCGAACGGCTCAGGAGTGTCGCGGCTCATCTCTCGTCTCCGGTCCCGGTCGGCGACGCCTCTGGGACCGCGACCGTCTCGGTCGCACTTCTTCCGGATGTGGAGGCCTCGCCCTTCGCAAGAGCGGGCGAGGACGCCCGCGGTCCCACTGGGATCGCGACCGTCTCGGTCGCCCTCGCTCCCGGCGGCGCATCCAAGCCCGATGGAGAGCGAGCTTCGCCGAGCGGGCGGCTGCGATCGGCGCGGCGGCGTGCCGCCCTCAAGGAGCATCGCAACTCCCGGAAATACGGGATCGGCTCTTCCTCGATAGTATGGCGCGGCGTGTGGGGATAGTGGCGCCGCACCCATTCGGCCTTGCGGCGGATCGCGCCGCGCATCTCGTCGACGCTCGGCAATTGCGCCTCACCGGTCTCCATGGCGACGATCCAAGGTGCCTGACGGTCATAGGCCTGGTTCGCCGCGCCATTGAGGTTGAGGAGCCCCATGAAATAGAGCCCCGGCCGGTCCGGCGGGACGATCCTGTTATAGAGCTCCACGCAATTGTCGCGGACCGGCATGACGGAATCGGACAGGAAGGGTAAGTCGATCACATAGCCGGTCGCCGCGATCAGCGTATCGAACTCGGCCTTGCTGCCATCGGAAAAGCCGATCGTCCTGCCTTCGACGGCTTCGATATCATGCTTCACCTCGACGCGCCGATAGGCAATGTGCTGCACGATGGTGGCGTTGCTCAGCGCGTGCGAACGCCCCTTGAGGGGCTTGAATCCGAGCCGTTCCATCGGGCCCTGGATCACGCGGATGAGAGCGTTGGTGACGGCTCGGCCGAGCCATTGCGGAATGAGGGGATGCGATAATCGCGAGGTGACGTCGGTGAAGGGCATTCCGAACAGCAGCTTCGGTGCGATGCGCACGCCGGACCGTGCAACGATCACAGTCCTTGGCGTGACGGTCGCGAGATCGCTCGCAATGTCGCAAGCGCTGTTGCCAACGCCGACGATGCAGACGCGCTTTCCCACAAAGGGCGCAGGCTCCCTGTAATCATGCGAATGCAGATATTCGCCTTGGAATGACGCGAGCCGCTCGACATGCAGCGGCTTGCTGAGATGGCCGCTCGCCACGATGACGGCATCGAAGACGCCGCCATTCGCGGCATCGGTCTCGACGATCCAGCGGGCGCGGGCACCATCCTGCTGCTGGTTCGGGCGGATCGCGGTCACGCGGGAGCTGAATCGGATGAGGGGCCTTAACCCATAATGCTCCACGAAGCGCTCGAAATAGGCGTGCATGTCCCTGTGATCGGGAAAGGGCTGCGTCCCGGGCGGAAAGCGAAAATCGCTGAAGTTCGTGAGGGTTTTTGCGGTGTTGATGTGCAGCGTGTCGTAGGCGGACGACAGCCCATTGTCGTTGTTGAAGCACCATAATCCCCCGACCTGAGTGCCGATCTCATAGATCGTGACCTCGAAGCCGGCTTCCTTGAAATACCTCGCCGCGCAGAGACCTGAAGCCCCCGCCCCGACGATGGCAACCGATCGGTTTCGGGGAGCTGCAGGATCGGGCACGTCGCTGTCTCCTCTTCACTTCACCGCAGATCGTATCACGACTGTCGCGCTCTTCCCTTCTACCGCCCGAAGAGGCGGGAGGGGGAAGGCGTCAAGAAGGCGTCCGGCGTCCTTGACAGGCTTCCTTGGACCGATCTAATTCTACCATACCAGATCAACATGATGCGATGAGGGAGGCGGCTCAGGCCTCCCGGCGCAAGGGACGGAAACGTGGTTCGAGTTGCACGCGCCCCAGGCGAGCGGGAGCCCATGGCATCGAGTCGCCCCGGTGCGCGCATCGCCGGCCAACCTTTGCGACCGCCGGTCCGAAATTGCAGCGGCCGGCGGCCTAGCCTTGGCACTGCCCATTGCCGATCATGGCCGCGTCATGCCAAACTGTCGACCGGAACTGGATGGATGCACGGCGGTCAGCGCGGCGTCCGAAACGGCATTTCGACCGCCGCAGCCTTTGGACTCCAAGGTAAGTTCGGACGGCATCGGCCATCCGGATGATTTCGGCATGCCATCGTCGGGTTTGCACCCGCCGCAAATGACACAACGAGGCCGTTACTAGTGCCCCGGATCGACAATGAAGACCGTCAAGGAGGAGATGCCATGACTGCCCCCACGCGTGGCTTTACGCTTTCGCGCCGTTCCATCATCGGCGCCGGCATCGGCGGAGCCGGGCTCGCGAGCTTTGGCGGGTTACCGGGCTTCGCGCAGTCGGATGTGCGGTTACGCATGTTCTGGTGGGGCTCGAAGGACCGCGCCGAGCGCACCGACAAGACCAACCAGCTCTATCAGCAGAAGAACGCCGGGGTGACGGTCACCGGCGAATCGCTCGGCTGGAACGATTACTGGCCGCGGCTCGCCACCCAGACGGCCGGCCGCAACGCCGCCGACGTGCTGCAGATGGATTACCGCTACATCTTCGAATATGCGCGCCGCGGCGCATTGCTGCCGCTCGACGGCTTCGTCGCCAAGAGCCTCAATCTCGGCGATTTCAGCAAGGCCGCGATCGACAGCGGCAAGGTCGACGGCAAGATATACGGCGTCAGCCTCGGCATGAACTCGAAAGCGCTCGTCTACGACAAGGCGCTCATCCAGTCGCTCGGCTTGAAGGAGCCCAGCGCGAACACGACCTGGAGCGAGCTCGGCGACCTCGCGGTCGAAATCTCGAAGGCCGCCAAGCGCGACGGCTTCACGGGCATCCAGGATGGCGGCCAGAACGAGCCCGGCCTCGAAGTCTGGCTCGCCCAGCGCGGCAAGCCGCTTTACACAGCGGAGGGCAAGCTCGGCTTCGACGACAAGGATGTCGGCGAATGGTTCGCCTTCTGGAGCGAGCTGCGCAAGCGCGGCGGCTGCGCGGCTCCCGACACCCAGGCGCTCGACCATGGCGAGATCGATTCGAGCCTCCTCACCATCGGCAAGGCCGCCATGGTGTTCGCCCATTCGAACCAGCTCGTGGGCTTCCAGGCCCTCAACAAGAGCAAGCTCGCTTTGTCCGCCTATCCGGATGGCGGTCCCGGCTCGAAGCCCGGCCAATATTTGAAGCCGTCGATGCTGTTGAGCGTGTCGGCGCAGTCGAAGCAGCAGGAGGCGGCCGTCAAGCTCCTCAACTTCTTCGTCGCCGATCTTGAGGCGGGCAAGCTGCTCGGCGTCGAGCGCGGCGTGCCGGCCTCCGCTGCGGTGCGCCAGGCGGTGGCGCCGACGCTCGACGATCTCGGACGGGCCATGGCCGATTATATCAGCTTCATCAGCGAGAAGGTCGGGCCCTTGCCGCCACCCCCGCCGCGCGGCGCCGGCGAAATCGCGACCCTGTTGTTGCGCGTCAATGAGCAAGTGGGCTTCGGCCGCCTGACGCCTGCCGACGGCGCCAAGCAATTCGTCGCCGAAGCCAACGCCGTGCTGGCGCGCGGCTGACCAGATGGCGGTCGCGCTCACCGAGGCCGGAACCCGGGCCGCGCTGCCCGCCCGCGCCGCGCGGGAGAAAGGTCGGCGCGGCGGCAGTGCGGCGGGCTATCTGTTCCTTGCGCCCTGGCTGATCGGCTTCTTCGGGCTGACCTTGGGGCCGGCCCTGATCTCGCTCTACCTGTCGTTCACGGATTTCGACCTGTTGCGCAGCCCGAACTGGGTCGGGGCCGCGAATTACGTCCGCATCGCCACCAACGATCCCAAATTCCTCTCCGCGATGCACGTCACCTTCTTCTATGTGGCGCTGGCGGTGCCGCTCAAGCTCGCCTTCGCGCTCATGGTGGCGACGATCCTGAACAAGGGCATCAGCGGCCTGCCGCTCTACCGGGCGATGTTCTATTTGCCGTCGCTGCTCGGCGCCAGCGTCGCTATCGCGGTGCTCTGGCGCCAGCTTTTCGCGGGCGACGGGCTGTTCAACCAGTTCATGTCGCTGTTCGGCATCAAGGGTCCGAGCTGGATCTCCAATCCCGATTATTCGCTCTACACCTTGGTGGCGTTGAGCATCTGGCAGTTCGGCTCGCCGATGATCATCTTCCTCGCCGGGCTCCGCCAGATCCCCAAGGATGTCTACGAGGCCGCCGAGATCGACGGCGCCAATCCCCGCCAGCAATTCTGGCGGATCACCTTGCCATTGCTGACGCCGGTCGTCTTCTTCAACGGCGTGGTGCAGACGATCGAGGCGTTCAAGGCCTTCACGCCCGCCTTCATCATCAGCGGCGGCACCGGCGGCCCGATCGATTCGACGTTGTTCTACACGCTCTATCTCTACCAGGAGGCCTTCGCCTATTTCCGCATGGGCTATGCCTCGGCGCTCGCCTGGATCCTGGTCGTGATCATCGCCGCCTTCACGGCCTTCGCCTTCCTGTCGTCGCGCTATTGGGTGCATTACGATGGCTGACATCGCCGCATCGATGCCCCTGCCCCTGCCGCGCGGCGCCCGCGAAGGCCGGAGCCGCTCGCTCGCCTATCATGCGATTCTGTGCCTCGCCTCGATCGCCATGCTCTATCCGCTGCTCTGGATGCTGGCGAGCTCCTTCAAGCCCGAGAGCGACATCTTCGGCAGTGCCTCGCTCTGGCCGCGCGACTTCAGCCTCGGCTCCTATGTGCGGGGCTGGTCGGGGCTGCAGGTCACCTTCGGCAAGTTCTTCGTGAACTCGCTCATCGTCTCGGTGTCCTGCGTGATCGGCAATGTGCTGTCCTGCTCGCTCACCGCCTATGCGTTCGCGCGCCTGAAGTTCCGCGGCCAGAATTTCTGGTTCGCGCTGATGCTCGGCACCTTGATGCTGCCCTACCACGTCACCCTGATCCCGCAATACATCCTGTTCCTCAACCTCGATTGGGTCGACACTTTCCTGCCGCTGATCGTGCCGAAATTCCTGGCGGCGGATGCCTTCTTCATCTTCCTCCTGGTGCAGTTCTTCCGCACCATCCCGCGCGAGCTCGACGAGGCCGCGATGATCGATGGCTGCGGGCCCTGGCGCATCTACTGGATGGTGATCCTGCCCCTCTCCCTGCCGGCGCTCGCTACCGCCGCGATCTTCACCTTCATCTGGACCTGGGACGATTTCTTCGGGCCCCTCGTCTATCTCAACGACATGAACTCCTACACGGTGCAGCTCGGGCTGCGCAGCTTCGTCGATTCCACCGGCAAATCGGATTGGGGCGCGCTGTTCGCCATGTCGACGCTGACGCTTCTGCCGGTCTTCGCCTTCTTCCTGTTCTTCCAGCGCCTGCTCATCGACGGCATCGCCACGACGGGCCTCAAGGGCTGAGAAAACCTCTCGACCAAGCCTCTCCTCAAGGACCAGACCATGACCGCGCTTCGCTTCGCCGTGATCGGCATCAATCACGCCCATATTTACGGCCAGGTCGATTGCCTGCTGCGTGCGGGCGCCGAATTCATGGGCTTCCACGCTCCCGAGGACGATCTCGCTCAGCTGTTCTCGACCCGCTACCCGCAAGCGCCGCGCATCGCCGACCGCCGTCGCCTCCTCGAGGATGAGAGCGTCAAGCTCATCGTCTCGGCCGGCATTCCTTTCGAGCGCGCCCCGCTCGGCATCGAGGTGATGCGGCACGGCAAGGACTATATGAGCGACAAGCCGGGCATGACCTCGCTCGAGCAGCTCGCCGAGGTGCGCCGCGTCCAGGCCGAGACGAAGCGCATCTACTCGATCTGCTATTCGGAGCATTTCGAGACGCGTTCGACCGTGAAGGCGGGCGAGCTGGTGGCGGCGGGCGCCATCGGGAAAGTGATCAACACCACCGGGCTCGGCCCGCACAAGCTCAAGAACCTGCCGCGCCCCGACTGGTTCTACCGGCGCGAGAAGACCGGCGGCGTGCTCACCGACATCGCCTCCCATCAATGCGAGCAGTTCCTGTTCTTCGCCGATGCGCTCGACGCGCAGGTGGTGGCGGCGACGGTCGCCAACCGGGCCAATCCCGAGACGCCCGAGTTGCAGGATTTCGGCGAGCTGCTGCTGCGCGCCGGCGAGGTCACGGGCTATGTGCGCGTCGACTGGTTCACGCCGGATGGGCTTCCGATCTGGGGCGACGGCCGCCTCACCATCCTCGGCACGGAGGGCTATATCGAGCTGCGCAAATATATCGACGTCGAGGGCGCGCCGGGCATCGACCATCTCATCCTCGTCGATCGCAAAGGCACACGGCGGGTCGATTGCGCCACTGTCGAGCTGCCCTATGGGCGCCAGCTCATCGCCGACGTGTTGAACCGCACCGAGACCGCGATGCCGCAGGCCCGCTGCTTCAAGGCCATGGAGCTCGCCCTAACCGGGCAGGCCATGGCCGAGCGGCGCTGAGCCGCAGGCGACACTGAAACCGCGCAGGAAAGAGAGATCATGTCGAAACGCTGGAGCGTCGCGGTCATCGGATGCGGCATCGGCCGCAGCCATATCGCGGAGGGCTATTCACGCCTGCAAGACAAGTTCGAGGTCAAGGCGCTCTGCGACCTGAACGAGGAGCGGCTGGCGACGGTCGGCGATGAATTCGCCGTGCCGCGCCGCACCACCTCCTTCGACGAGGTGCTCGCCATGCAGGACGTCGATATCGTCGACATCGCGACACCGCCTTCGCTGCATTTTCCGCAAGTCATGGCGGCGCTCGCGGCCGGCAAGCAGGTCGTCTGCGAGAAGCCGCTGGTCGGCTCGCTCGCCGATGTCGACCGGCTGGCCGCGGCCGAAGCCAAGGCCAAAGGCCGCATCATGCCGATCTTCCAATACCGCTACGGCAACGGCTTGCAGAAGGCGAAGCGCATCGTCGAGCTCGGGCTTGCCGGCAAGGCTTATCTTGGAACCGTCGAGACCGCCTGGATGCGCGGCGCCAAATATTACTCCGTGCCCTGGCGCGGCCGCTGGGAGACCGAGCTCGGCGGCGTCCTCCTCACCCATGCGATCCATTCCCATGACATCCTGACCTATCTGATGGGCGACATCGCCTCGGTCTTCGCCCGCACCGCGACGCGCGCGAACACGATCGAGGTCGAGGATTGCGCGGTGGCGAGCCTGGTGCTCCAGAGCGGGGCGCTGGCCTCGCTCGCAGCGACCTTGGGCTCCGCGAAAGAGATCAGCCGCCTGCGCCTCTGCTTCGAGCATGTCACCTTCGAGAGCTCGCTTGCGCCCTATGCGCCTGGCGATGATCCCTGGCAGATCATCGCGACCTCGCCCGAGGCGGAGGCCCGCATCGAGAAGGCACTCGCAGGCTGGTCGGAGGTCGCGCCGCGCTTCGAGGGGCTGATGCAGGCTTACCACCGGGCGCTCGAAAGCGGCGGAGCGCTGCCCGTCACGCTCGCCGATGCGCGCCGCTCGCTCGAGCTGATCACGGCGCTCTATCACGCTGCCGAGACCAGCAGCCCCGTCTCCTTGCCGATCGCTGCGAACCATCCGAAATATGGAAGCTGGCGCCCGCTCGCCGATCCGGCGCCATGACGCATATCTGCAAACAGGTGATGACGATGATCCATGAGCTGCGAATCTATCATTGCGCGCCAGGCCGGCTGCCGGCGCTGCTCAAGCGCTTCGAAACCATCACGCTGGATCTGTGGAAGCGCCACGGCATCCGCCAGGCAGGCTTCTGGACCGTCGCCATCGGCGATTCCAACAATGATCTCTATTATCTTCTCGAATGGAGTTCGCTCGCCGAGCGCGAGCAGAAATGGAATGCCTTCCAGAACGATCCCGAATGGATCACCAAGCGCGCCGAGACCGAGAAGGACGGCCCGATCCTCACCTCGCTGAGCAACCTGATCCTGCAGCCCACGGCGTTCTCGTCGGTGAAGTAGGGCGGCGCTTTTCCTTCTCCCGCACTTGGCGGGAGAAGGTGCCCGACCCCCGGACTCTTGTTCCGGGGGGAGGGCGGATGAGGGGCGCTGCTGAAGCGCATCACCATAGTCCTCATCCGCTCAGCTGCCGCTCGCGGCCCTAAGACCGCTCCCGATCAGCGGAACCGCGATCCCCCCTCACCCGTCCTCACTACGTTCGGCCACCCTCTCCCGCGCGAAGAGCGCGGGAGAGGGAAGGCGCGCGCCCTCACCCCCGCCGCGCCGAGCCTGCCCGCAGCGGGGCGCGCGACACCTCGTTATTGCCCTCGACGAGCTCGCCGAGCAGCCGCAGCAGCAATTGCCGGTCGGACGGCTTCAGGGGTGCGAGCATGCGCGCCTGCGCCCTCTCCATGGCCGGCATCACGTCGGTGAGCACCTTGCGGCCGCGCGGCGTCGGATGCAGCAGCTTGACGCGCTTATCCTCCGGGCTCGGCTGGCGCAGGATGAAGTTCTTCTGTTCCAGCCGCTCCAGCACGTCGCCGAGCGTCGAGCGGTCGAAGGCGACGAGCGCCGAAAGGCGGGTGGCGTCGAGGCCCGCATGCTCGCGGATGGCGACGAGCGCCGCATATTGGACGGGCGTCAGGTCGAGCGCGGCGCATTCCTCCATGAAGATCGCCACCGCGATCTGCTGCGCCCGGCGGAACAGGTAGCCGGGCTTCGAATAGACGTCGTCCATCGACATGCGATCACTCCGCGTCGGGTTGGCGCTCGGGGGCGGCGTCGCTGAAGGCCGCAAGCCGCAAGCACGCGGCCTCCGCCTCGAGCAGGCGCTTGAAGCGCGACACATCGACCTTGAAGCGGCGCGCATTGCCCAATTGCGGCACGAGGCAGATATCGGCAAGGGTCGGCGCCGCGCCGAAGCAGAACGGCCCCTTCACGTGGGCGATGAGCGCCTCGCAGGCCGTGAGCCCCTCTTCATTGGCCCAGCCGGCCCAGGCGGTGACGATATCTTCCGCATGACCAAGTTCCCGGAGGCGATTCAAGACACGCAGATTCTGCACGGGGTGGGTGTCGCAAGCGATGGCCAGGGCGAAAGCGCGGACCTTGGCGCGCGCCAGCGGCTCCGCAGGCAGCAAGGGCGGCTGAGGCTGTGTCTCGTCGAGCCATTCGATGATGGCGATCGATTGGGTCAGCACCTGCCCATCATCGAGCAGCAAGGTCGGCACCAGCCCCAGCGGGTTGAGCGTCAGATAGTCCTCTGCGCGCTGCTCGCCCTTGCGCAGATGGCGGAAGGCGTGCTCGACCGTCACCCCCTTCAGGTTGAGCGCGATGCGCACCCGATAGGCGGCGCTGCTGCGGAAATAGCCAATCAGTTTCATCCTCGAGCCTTGCATGAGCGTCCTCGTCAGGTTGACAGCATACTGTCTATATGCTGAAAGTCATTCAGTATACTGAATTTATGGCCGAGCCTCGCTCTCAGAGCCCTTTTTTGGAGGCCGGCCGGTAGACGGAGGAGGCCCAAATGGATCACCCGGTGCAGCAGACGCTAGAGCGCGAGGCGTTCTATCGCGAAATCGACGGCGAGAACCTCACGGCTCTGTGGAACGTGATGGGCGCCCTCATCACGCCCGAGCCGAAAAGCGCCTGCGTCCCGGCCTTGTGGCGTTTCGACGCCATCCGCGCCCATATGATGAAGGCGAGCGCGCTGATCACGGCGAAAGAAGCCGAGCGGCGGGTGCTGATCCTCGAAAATCCGGGGCTGCGCGGCCAGTCGAAGATCACGACTTCGCTCTATGCCGGGGTGCAGCTCGTCATGCCGGGCGAGGTCGCGCCTGCCCATCGCCATTCGCAATCGGCGCTGCGCTTCGTGCTCGAAGGCAAGGGTGCGCATACGGCAGTCGACGGCGAGCGCACCAATATGGAGCCCGGCGATTTCGTGATCACGCCCTCCATGACCTGGCACGATCACGGCAACAGCACTGCCGATCCGATGTTCTGGCTCGACGGCCTCGACATCCCGGTCGTGCAATTCTTCGACGCCTCCTTCGCCGAAGGCCTCGACGAGGATGAGCAGAAGATCACAAGGCCCGAAGGCGACAGTTTCGCGCGCTATGGCCATAACCTGCTGCCCGTCGACCTCAAGCGTTCGGGCAAGACCTCGCCGGTGTTCAACTACCCCTATGCCGAGACGCGCGCCGCGCTCGAGCGCATAAAGGCGCGCGACGAGTGGGATGCCTGCCATGGGCTGAAGCTGCGCTACACAAACCCGGTCTCGGGCGATTACGCCATGCCGACCATCGGCGCCTTCATCCAACTGCTGCCCAAGGGATTCCGCACCTCGCGCTATCGCTCGACCGACGCCACCGTGATCGTGCCGATCGAGGGACGCGGCCGCACCCGCATCGGCGACCGGGTCCTGGAATGGGGGCCGAAGGATATCTTCGTGGTGCCGAGCTGGAAATGGTTCACGCATGAGACGGATAGCGAGGCCGTGCTGTTCTCCTGCTCGGACAGGCCGATTCAGGAGAAGCTCGATCTGTGGCGCGAAGACCGCGGCAATGCATGAGGAGGAGGCCGGCCTGCTTCGCCGTTAGCGATGGAACGAGGTCCCTTTCACCTCGCCCTCCCCGGACTTGATCCGGGGATTGCGGGACACCTGGGGAGGCGTCCCGCTCACCCTTGAGACCACGCGGCCCGCGCGGCGCCGGGAAAAAGAGCGACCGAGACGGTCGCGGTCCCACCGCAGCCCTCGCATTCTCGTGATGGCGGCCCTCCGGATGATCGAACGCAAGGCGTCGGCATGCCCATGATCGGAGCAGGTTGATCAACGATATGGCAGGCCCGCCGGCGAGATGAAGGGCGCCGGCGCGGCCCTGGGACCGCGACCGTCTCGGTCGCCCTTCCTATCGAATGGTGCGGGGGGCCTTACCGGCTCAAGGGTGGGCAGGATGCCCGCGGTCCTAGGGATCCGCGCAGGCGGTGAGAGATCGCCATGGCACAGGGCTTGCAAAACCGGATGTCGTCACAACCGGCAGCAAGCATGAGCCAATCGGGCGTCGAACTCGTCAAGGTCACCAAGCGCTATGGGCCGGTCGTCGCGGTCGATGCGATTGATCTGCGCATCGCGGCCGGCGCCTATTGCTGCCTGCTCGGCCCTTCGGGCTGCGGCAAGACCTCGACCTTGCGCATGATCGCTGGCCATGAGGCGGCGTCGGGCGGCGATATCCTGATCGGGCCGGCGAACGTCACCGACCTGCCGCCGGCACGGCGCGGCACGGCGATGATGTTCCAGAGCTATGCCTTGTTTCCGCATCTCTCCTGCATCGACAATGTCGCCTTCTCCTTGAAGATGAAGGGCGTCGACAAGGGCGAGCGGCGCGCCAAGGCGCTCGACCTCCTGCGCCTCGTCGACATGGAAGCCTATGCGGCGCGCCTGCCGGCCCAGCTCTCGGGAGGCCAGCAGCAGCGCGTGGCGCTGGCGCGCGCTCTGATCACCAAGCCGCAAGTGCTGCTGCTCGATGAGCCGCTCTCGGCCCTCGACCCCTTCCTGCGCATCAGGGTGCGCACCGAGCTGCGCCGCCTGCAGCAGGAGCTCGGCATCGTCTTCGTGCATGTGACGCACAGCCAGGACGAGGCCATGGCGATCGCCGACATGCTGGTGATCATGAACGGCGGCAGGATCGAGCAGATCGGCTCGCCGCGCGAAGTGTTCAACGCCCCGAAGACCGAGTTCGTCGCGAGATTCATCGGCGGCCACAATGTATTGCCGACCGCTGCCGGCGCGATCGCAGTGCGCGCCGACCGCATCGCCGTGGCTCGCGCCGCGAATGGCGAACCTCACCTTCCGGCAACCGTGCGCGCCGTCGAATACCAGGGCACCCATGTGCATTTGTCGCTCGAGGCGCGCGAGGCCCAAGAGCTCACGGCGCTCGTCGCCGACGATGTGTTCGCGGAGAACCCCTTCAGCCCCGGCGACGAGGTCGCGCTGAGCTGGGCTGAGCGCGATGTGCATCCCCTGACCCAATCCGCCTGACCAAAGATCCGCATGACATGAACACACAAGGGAGAACGTCATGACCAAGTCCACGACGCGCCGCGGCGGCGGCTTTTCGCGCCGCTCGTTGCTGAAGGGCGCCGGCGCTGTCGCCGGTGCCGGGATAGGCGCCAAGCTCGGCGCGCCGATCACCGGCTTTCCCTATGTGATGGCGGCCGACGAGAAGGTGCTGCGCTATCTCGGCACCGCGGTGAACCAATCGGCCGACATCGCCAAGAAGGTGAAGGAAGATACCGGCATCACCATCGAATATGTCGCCGTCACCACCGACGACGTGACCAAGCGCGTCATCACCCAGCCGAACTCCTACGACATCGTCGACACCGAATATTTCAGCCTCAAGAAGCTCGTGCCCTCGGGCAATATGCTCGCCATGGACGCGAAGAAGATCAAGCTATTCGACAAGATCACCCCCGTCTTCACCAAGGGCGCGTTGCCGAGCGGCAAGACGATCGGCGATCAGGGCACCGCGCCCAAGAAGGTGATGTTCCTCGAGGGCGAGAAGTCCACCAAATTCGCCAAGAGCCCGACCGAATGGGCCACGCTGATCCCGACCGTCTACAATGCCGACACACTCGGCATCCGCCCGGACCTGATCAAGCGACCGATCGGCAGCTGGGCCGAGCTGCTCAACCCCGAATTCAAGGGCAAGGCCGCGATCCTCAACATCCCCTCGATCGGCATCATGGACGCCGCCATGGTGATCGAGGCGACCGGCAAGCACAAATTTGCCGATAAGGGGAACATGACGAAAGAAGAGATCGACTTGACCACCAAGGTGCTGGCGGAGGCCAAGAAATCCGGCCAGTTCCGCGCCTTCTGGACCGACTTCAACGAGAGCGTCAACCTGATGGCGTCCGGCGAGACGGTGATCCAGTCGATGTGGTCGCCTGCCGTCACGGCGGTGCGCTCCAAAGGCATCCCCTGCACCTTCCAGCCGCTCAAGGAAGGCTATCGCTCCTGGGCCTCGGGCTTCGCGCTGTCGAAAGGCGTCGCCGGCAAGAAGGCCGAATGGGCCTATGAGTTCGTCAACTGGTTCCTGTCCGGCTGGGCCGGCGCCTATCTCAACCGCCAGGGCTATTACTCGGCGGTGCTCGAGACCGCCAAGGCCAATATGGAGCCCTATGAATGGGCCTATTGGATGGAGGGCAAGCCCGCCGAGAAGGACATCAAGGCGCCGGACGGCTCGCTGCTCGAAAAGGCGGGCGCTACGCGCGACGGCGGCTCCTATGAGGAGCGCATGGGCGGGGTCGCCTGCTGGAACTCGGTGATGGACGAGAACGACTACATGGTGCGCAAATGGAACGAGTTCATCGCGGCTTAGCATCGACTATCACGGAGCGCAGGTCGATGAGTGCCGGCGCCCACCTCTCCCCTTGCGGGAGAGGTCGGCTTCGAAGAGCGAAGCGATGAGAAGCCGGGTGAGGGGGGCAGCGCCGGCTCGCGGAGGACGCCTTACGCCGAAGCTGGAATGGTTGTCCTGCCCCGACTTCCGAAGGCAGGAGCTACCCCCCTCACCCGGAGCCGTCGCTTCGCTCGGGCTCCGACCTCTCCCGCAAGGGGAGAGGTGAGACCAACCGCTCTCGCCTGACAACCGAATGGCACCGATGACCGACGCCGCCCTCGCCTCACCACGGACGCGGGAGCGCTCGCGCCTCGCGGAGCTCGCGGCGGGGCTTCGCCTGCGCGCCTTGCCGGCCTCAATGCAGGCGGCGCCCCTCACTCTCGTCTTCGCGCTGTTCTTCGTCATCCCGCTCGCTCTCGTCGTGACGGTGAGCTTCTGGGACTATAACGACTATCAGATCATCCCGGCCTTCACGTTGCGCAACTATACGGAGACTTTCGAGGGCTGCCTCGCCGAGCTGCCCGGCCTCTGCACTATCCTGAAGACCTATCTGTCGACGGCGAAGTTCTGCCTGATCGTCTGGGCCCTCACTTTGGCGATCGGCTTCACCATCTCCTATTTCCTCGCCTTCCATGTGCGCTCCTTCACGGTGCAGATGTCGCTTGCGCTCCTGTGCACCATCCCGTTCTGGACCTCGAACGTCATCCGCATGATCTCCTGGATCCCGCTGCTCGGCCGCAATGGGCTCGTCAACCAGGCGCTGCTGCAACTTCGGCTCGTCGATGCGCCGGTCGAATGGCTGCTCTATTCGCAATTCTCGATCGTGCTCGCCTTCGTGCACCTGTTCACCTTCTTCATGGTGGTGCCGATCTTCAATTCGATGATGCGCATCGACAAGACCTTGATCGAAGCCGCCTATGATGCCGGCGCCTCGGGCTGGCAGACTTTGTGGAACGTCGTCATCCCGCTGTCGAAATCCGGCATCGCCATCGGCTCGATCTTCGTCGTCACCATCGTGATGGGGGATTTCATCACGGTCGGCGTGATGGGCGGTCAGCAAGTCGCCTCGGCCGGCAAGGTGATCCAGACGCGCCTCGACGCGCTGCAATTCCCGCCGGGCGCGGCGAACGCCGTGATCCTGCTCGGCGTGACCTTGGTGATCATCACCCTGCTCAACCGCATCGTCGACATCCGGAAGGAACTCTGATGATCGAGGTCGCCTCCTGATGCGGGAAGGCCGCTCACCTGCCTTCTACGGGCTCGCGCTCTTCTTTGCGGCGTATGTGCTGTTCCTCTACGGGCCGATGATCACCATCTTCGTCCTGTCCTTCCAGGGGCCGCAAGGCGGTCTCGTCTTCCCGCTGAACGGCGTGTCGCTGCACTGGTTCCAGCGGCTCTGGCAAGGCGGCGGCATCGTCGATATCGGCGCGGCCTTCCGTCGTTCGTTGGCGCTCGGCCTCGTGGTGATGGCGCTGACCGTGGTGCTCTCGGTGCTGGCTGGGCTTGCCTTCCGCAAGCGCTTCTTCGGGCAGAACCTCGTCTTCTACATCGTGGTCGCGAGCCTGATCGTGCCCTCGATCGTCACCTCGCTCGGCATCGCCCTCGAATTCCGCCTGCTCGACGATCTCGTCAAGACATACGCGCCCGACTGGCTCGCCGAGAGCTACACGACCGCCATGGGCCTGTTCACCTCTGGGCTCGGCGCGCATCTCACCTGGACGCTGCCCTTCGGTCTCCTGATCATGTTCGCGATCTTCAACCGCTTCGACCGCCGCCTCGAGGAAGCGGCGCGCGATCTCGGCGCGACGCCCTGGCAGACCTTCCGTTTCGTCATCTTGCCGATCATCCTCCCCTCGCTGATCGGGGTCGGGCTGTTCGGCTTCACCTTGTCCTGGGACGAGATCGCGAGATCGAGCCAGGCGATCGGCGAGGTCAACACGCTGCCGCTCGAACTGCAGGCCCTCACCACCACCGTGACCACGCCGGAGATCTACGCGCTCGGCACCACCACCACCGGCGTCTCCTTCCTGGTCATCGCTGTTGCACTCGGCGTGATCCTCACGCTGCGCGCCCGCCAGGCACGGCACGGCTCCGATGCCGGAGCGGGGTTGGTGTGAGATGAAGGCACGACGTGCGAGCGCGATCCTACTCCCGCTTGCGAGAAGGGACGCGCTGGCGCGTGTCGCGGAGGTAACGTCATTTCCCACGCACCTTGCTTAGGCGCGCATTCCTATCGCAGGCCCGAAAGGATCATCGTCAGGTGTAGGCACCTGTTCGTAGTGGTCGAACCGCATCGCGAAGGTGCCGCGTCCCTGGCTCATCGAGCGCAGATTGTTGACGTAGCCGAACATGTTGGCGAGCGGCACCAAGACGTGGATGACTTTGGTGTTGCCGCGCGAGTCCTGGCCCTGGATCTGGCCGCGCCGCGATTTGAGATCGGCGTTCACCGCGCCCTTACAATCATCGGGCGTCATGACCTCGACCCTCATGATCGGCTCGAGCAGCACCGAACGGCATTTGCGCAAGCCCTCGCGCAGCGCCGCACGCGACGCAATCTCGAAGGCGAGCGCCGAGGAGTCGATGTCGTGATAGGCGCCGTCGACCAGCTCGACGCACAGATCGACTACCGGGAAGCCAGCGAGCACGCCCGCAGTCAAGACGCTTTCGAGACCCCTCTCGACGCCAGGAATATATTCCGGCGGCACCGCGTCGCCGACGATCTTTGATTGGTAGACGAAGCCGGAATCCACCTCGCCGGGGATCAGGTTGATCTTGACGCGAGCGAACTGATCCGAGCCGCACGACAATTTCTTATGGGTGTAGTCGATTGTGCCCATCCGCGTGATCTTCTCGCGATAGGCGACCTGGGGCGCACCGACGCGCGCATCCACTTTGTAGGTGCGGCGCAGGATCTCGATCTTGTCGTCAAGATGCAGTTCCCCCGTGCCCTTGAGGATGATCTGACCCGATTCCTGATGGGCCGAGACGCGGAAGGAAGGGTCCTCGGCCATGAGCTTCTGCAAGGCGACCTCGAGCTTCTCCTGGTCGGCCTTGGATTTCGGCTCGATCGCTACCTCCATCACGGGAATGTCATTGGCCATCTCGTCACCCCCAAGCACGCGCCGCTGACCGAAAATCCTCCAATGAGCGAGGACCGGTTTCCGAGCCTCGCTCGACTTGACCTCGCATGCAAGGCAGGCTGAGTGTTCCGACAACAGGCTCATCATACAGACCGACCGACCATGCCGTATCGAACCTCAGAAACCCCTTGCAGACCGGTTCTCGTCAGGGCTACGCCGCAGCTCTTCGTCGCCGACATCGAGGCCTCCTGCGATTTCTATACGAAGAAGCTCGGCTTCACGGGCGTCTTCATCTATGGCGAGCCGCCTTTCTACGGACAGGTGATGCGCGATGGCGCGAGGCTCAATCTCAGGCATGTCGACTATCCTGTCATCGACACCGAGCTCAGGGATCGCGAGAGCCTGCTTTGCGCCGATATGGCGGTCGACACCGCCGACGAGATCCGCGAGCTCCATCTCGAGTTCCAGAGGGCCGGCATCATCTTTCACCAGGGCCTACGCACGGAACCCTGGGGCGCCCAGGATTTCATCGTCAAGGATCCGGACGGCAACTTGCTTCTGTTCGCCGGCCCCGCGAAATAGCGTCATAAGGATCCGGGACGGCAACCCAGCATGAATCTCCCGAGCCATGGCCGCTACGATTATCATCCCCTGCCGGGCCGCGGCGTCTATGACTGGCGAAACGGCACGCGGCTCTGCGTCTATCTCGGGCTCAATCTCGAGCATTTCGCTTTCGGCGAGGGGCTCGGTGCCGAGCTCGCTCCAGGCGGGCCGCATCCCGATGTGCTGAACCATGCCTGGCGCGACTATGGCAACCGCATCGGCGCCTGGCGGCTGCTCGAGATGTTGGAGGCGCTCGCGCTCCCCGCTTCGGTGCTCGTCAACTCGGCGCTCTACGCACATGCGCCGGAGCTGCCGGCCGCCTTTCGCGCCCGCGGCGACGAGATCGTCGCTCATGGGCGCACCAATTCGGAGCGGCAAGGCTCGCTCGACGAGGCCGCCGAGGCCAGCCTGATCGACGAAGCGACGCGGGTGATCAGCGCCCATGAAGGCCAGCCTCCCAAGGGCTGGCTCGGCCCCTGGATCTCGCAAAGCCACGCGACGCCGGACCTGCTGCAGGAGGCGGGCTACGGCTATCTGCTCGACTGGTGCATGGATGATCAGCCCGTCTGGTTCCGCACCCGCAAGGGCCGCATCCTGGCCGTGCCCTATCCGCAGGAACTCAACGACATTCCGGCCATCATGGCCCGCAAGCTCGGCGCCGACGCCTTCGCCGACATGATCGTCGACAATTTCGACGAGATGCTGGCTCAATCCGCGAGCGGGCCTCTGGTGATGGGCATCGCGCTGCATGCCTATATCGTCGGCCAGCCCTTCCGTCTGCGGCATCTGCGGCGGGCCCTGCAGCATATCGCGCGCCATCGCGACCGGATCTGGCTTGCGACCTCGGGCGCGATCGCAAGCCATGTGCAGGCGCTCCCTGAAGGCATCGTGCCCGGATCGCAGCGAAGATCTTAGAGCCCGTGCCGGCGCGGGCAGGGGCCCTTGACAAGATGCCGGCAATGTTATACTTGACATGACCACGCCATAGATATAGTCTTGTGGGCATAGGAGATTTTCCATGTCCCGCTCGATTTTCTCGGCCCCCCACTTCAACGATGAAGTCGCAGCCTACGCCTATGTCGAGGCGCGGATTTGGGCGAATGGGCGCGTTTGCCCGCATTGTGGCGTCATGGATCGATCGGGTGCCTTGAAAGGCAAGAGCGACCGCGTCGGGCTCTATAAATGCTACGCGTGCCGCAAGCCCTTCACCGTCAAAATCGGGACCATCTTCGAGTCGAGCCACATTCAGCTGCGCGACTGGCTGACCGCGATCCAACTGATTTGCTCTTCGAAAAAAGGCATCAGCGCGCACCAGCTCCATCGGACATTGGACATTACGCTCAAGAGCGCGTGGTTTCTCGGGCACCGTATCCGCGAAGCCATGAAGGAGAAACGCGGCCTGTTTACCCCTCCGATGGGCGGTGAAGGCGCGATCCTAGAGGCTGACGAAACGTTCGTCGGTGGCAGGGGCGAAAACCGGACCTTCAAAGAGCCGGCTCCAAAGAAGATCGTTATGGCGCTTGTGCAGCGCGGCGGTGGAGTGCGTAGCTTTCACGTACCGAACGTGACCGCGAACACTCTTCGTTCGGTCGTCGGCCGTCACGCGCATAGCGATAGCCACTTCGTGACCGACGAAGCACACGCCTATACGGGTATCGGCTGGAACTTCGCTTCGCATGAGACCGTCACCCACTCGGAAAAGGAGTACGTTCGCGGCGATGTCCATACCAACACCGTAGAAGGCTATTTCTCGATCCTGAAGCGCGGCATCATGGGTGTCTACCACCACGTATCAGAAGCCCATTTGCATCGGTATTTGTCGGAATTCGATTTTCGCTACAGCAATCGCATTAAGCTTGGCGTTGATGATGCGGAGCGCAGAGCGCGCACTGAAAGGCGCAGCCGGCAAGCGAATGACCTACCGCATATCTGGTGGGCAAGCCTAGGAAGAGGAACTAGGCCGCGCGATATTGCGGCCTGTTTACCTGTCTTTCCCTAGTGATGTCTGGAAGCCGCAGACCCTTACTTGAAATAAGAAGCTCGGCCCCAACGCGCTTTTCCTGCAACGAATAGTTTATATCAAATGAGAATTGTCTGTGATTACGATAAAGCATTCGAATTGCCAAATCATCATCATAAGTTATAACCCATGGACTTTTCAATTTAAGTATTTGCTTTGCTAAATCCTGATGATCTTTGTCCTTGTAAAAACTGGTATAAAGCTCAGACCCCTTTCTAAAATAGGGTGGATCAATAAACATAAATGAATTAGTTGGGAGCTTCTTTCCCGGGCCACGCAAAAACTCCAACGCGTCCAGTCGTGTCAAGTGAATGCGATCTCTGTATTTTTTTATACGTAAAATACGTCTGATTAGATCGGGCTTATTAAATCGGCAATCAAGCTTATAATTTCCATTCTGCTCTAGACCTCCGATGACGCCAGCTCCCTTTATGATCCCCGATCTATTGGTGCGGTTCAAAAAGAAGGCGGAGAAGCCAAGCCCAAGGGGGTCGCCAATATCCTGGGCGCGATATTTTTCTCTCTGTTTTCTCCATTCCGGGATCGTGATCGGCGTGCGGTGGATTTTTTCTGCCAACGCATCGGTATCCTCAAGAGCGCTATGCCAGAAGGCCCAAATTGACGGATCGATATCGTTGATGTGAAGGTCCGCGACGTGCCCCCCAAATAGGAGTTCGAGCGCCAGCCCGCATCCGCCGGCATACGGCTCCACGTAGTGTCCACGCTCAAGTCGATTGATGCGAAGGATCGTCGACACCAACTCAAAGAGGCATGCCTTACCGCCCGGGTAGCGCAGTGGTGATGTTCCTGATGCCATCCGTCAGCTCCGCGCCCAATCGCGAGGCATTTCCTACCAGATAGGAGGCCGCTCGGCCAGGGCCTTCTAGGAGCCCTTCGCCGCCGCTTCCTCGATGCATTTGAGGATCACGGATTTTAGCGCGACCATATCATTGTTAAGTTGGTCGCCATTGAATGTCGCAGCAAGCGGATGATGCTTCGTGGTATTCCCGTATTCCCGCATCCGCCCAAGCGCATTTCTCAGAGACAAGGTATCGCCGGCTATCCCGTAACTCAGCAGCTTTTGCTTGCTGAGGAAGCTATCGAAACTCGTTGAATCGGTTCGCCCCGCGCATGCAGTGAGCGTTTCGAAGAAGCACCACGCTCCTACCGCGATCAAGGGTGTGTGGGGATCTAGGTCGACCGCGCAAATGGAATGATAGAGGCTTCGAAGCTTGCTATTCCTAAGCCCCGTCAACGCCTCAAAAATCTCTTGTTCGTACTGGACGTGCTTCACCTTTTCCGGTTTGCCTGGCTTCGCGCGACGATCTTTCTTCGTCTTCGACGCCCCCGAACCGATTTGCAGCGGTTCGGGCTCGACTCGGGCGTTCGTGACCCCACTTAGGTGCGCAAGCGGGCGCGCGTACTGAACGATCTCGTCCCTATTCATTCGCGACGTGGCTTGGCCTTCGACAATATCCCTCATAAACCGCGTTAGGATTTTGTTGAATTCCGCTTCGGGACGCGTCCTTGCCACGGCATCTGGATTGTTTTGATCAAATCCCAAAGTTTCTCTAAAAACTCCGTTGCTGAGGAATCTTTGAACTGTAGTTAGCCTTTTTCTACGCTCATCCTCTGAGATCATGTTACTGTCTTGCGCATAGTCAAGGAGAGCTTGCGCGGCCTTGTTCTTATTTTCTCCATGCGCTCGCGTCTTTTGCTCGGCATTCCATTCCTTGCGGCCGATCCCACCCTGCAGGCCGCCATGGATACGATCGAGCCAAACCTTTACGTCATCGAGAGTGGGGAACAAGACAGCCGGAACCGTCTTGAGCGGCGCATCCCATTCATCCGAGAGCTTTTGGAATGATTTCCTTAGCTTGGCAGGAGCCAGATCGGGATCGCTCAGCAACTTTAGTGCGCAGAATCGTCTATTTCCCTCTACAATATAGTAACCGGCCGCCGCGTTACGCTTGTCGACAGGGATCACGGCAAAGTTTTCAAGCGGATTTAAACCATGCATCACTATATCCCGCGCGAGCGGATGGACATATTCATTGTCGCAGAGAAAGGCGATAGCTTGCCCCTCCGTCTCAAATTCGACGTGGCGAGGATTGCTTAGGTTGAGAAAAATTCGCCCGACCGGGACCGAGTCCAATCTCTTTGGTGCGGCCATATGTTGTGCCCCCCTGGCAATTTCGCTCTTCACCCCGAGGGAAAGCTGCTACGCCCCATTGAAAATGTCAAAGACGTAGGCCTAAATGCAGTGTCGTGCCCGCCAAGAAACACACATTGAGCGATTCGGAGCGCGCCAAGCGCATCCGAGAGGCCGCGCGCGAGATAGGCACCGACAATAGCCCCGAATCATTTGACCGCGCTTTCTCTCGGGTAGCAGAGGTGCCTGCGCCGGGAGCCGGGAAGGATGCGCACCCGCCGCCGCCCGAGCGCAAGCGCGAATGAGCGGCGAGAGAATCGTCAAGGTGCTCGGGAAGCCCCAGACGATAACCGTAGCTCAACAATCCAAGAGCGTTTGGATCGCGGTGGGCGATTACATGGGCGAGTCGTTCGACGCGAAGGGTAGGACCGAGAAATCCGCCACGGCGGCCTGGATCGCGAAAGCGACCTACCATGGAAATGACCCACCCCCCAAGGCGTAAGGCTCGCTGGTCGTATCGCTGGCATTAGCGGGTGGGCACGGGAAGTATAACATTGACAAGACGCCGGAGCTGGAACAAAATGAGAACGAAGGGAGGTGCGGATCTTGGCGGCGCGCCGCTTGGAGATGCTGCGGTGCAGCAGGGTCTCCCACCTGTAAATAGCCTGTATTTAACAGGAGAACAGGTGTTGCAGTGCAGCATAGCTCCTCCCGCTCATTGGGCTGAGCCGGCGAGCTTCGGCCCGGCGCCGCGTTACACCGCGCTCGCGGCGGCTTCTCCGACGATCTCGCGCGGCACGAGGGCCTGGGTGTGCTTGCGCAGGAAGCCCGAGAAGGACGCCATGGCGGGCGACATCGGCCGCTCGCTCGCCGTGATGATCACCACGTCGCGCGAGATACTTGGGCGGATGAGGGGCTTCGCGACGACCTTGCGGTAGCGCGCCGCAGCCCGCGCATAGGTGGGCAGGACCGCGACGCCGAGCCCAGCTTCGACGAGCGCGAGCGCCGTGGTGATCTGCGACACCTCGAAGGCCGGCTTCACCGGCAGTTCGGCGGCCTCGAAGCCGAGCTCCACCAGGAGGCGGATGCCGCTCTCGCGCGTCAGCGTCACCAGCGGCTGGCCCTTGAGATCCGACCAGGCAAGCTCCTCGCGCTGATGGAACTCGCTGCCATAGCCGCAAAACAGCATCAGGCTGTCGCGAGCGAGGACCGCCCTGGTGATCCCCTCCTCGGTCGGCGGAAAGGTGCCGACGCCGCAATCGGCCTCGCCGGCGCGGACCTGCTCGACGATCTGATCGGTGCGCGCATCGTGCAGCACCACCTGCACGCCCGGATGGTGGTTGCGGAAATCCAGGATCGCCTGCGGCAGGATGATGGCTGCGAGCAGCGGCGGCGCCGCGACGGTGATGCGGCCACGCCGGCTTTCGCCCAGATCGCGCGCATGATGCACGGCGAGATCGAGCTCCTCGAAGATCTTGGCCGCGGCGCGCTGGAATTCGCGCCCGCCCTCGGTCAGCTCGACCCGCCGCGTCGTCCGGTGCAGCAAACGGATGCCGAGCTCCGCCTCGAGCTCGCGCACATTCTGCGAGAGGGCCGGTTGGGCAACCCGCAAACGCTCGGCCGCCCGGGTGAAGCTGCCGAGATCGGCGACCGCCATGAAGGCCTTCATCTGTTTGAGGGTGATGCCCATATCGCTCCGTTCTGTTTATAACGCCAGCATCTCAATAAATAAGAAATAGCCCAATTGTCTTATCAACGCCAAAATCCGATCACCTTAGGGATCGCGGCCAGATGCGCCCCGGCGCATCGCCGCAGCGGAGGTGGCTCAACTCATGTTGGCGGCGCAGCGGCAAGCGAAGCGCAAGCAAGTCAAGGCAGACGACGTCGAGCCTTCACAAGGAAAGCTTGCCGAGGATGGTTTCATCGGCCGCAGCCTGCGCCGGCTCGAAGATGCACGCCTCGTCACCGGGGCAGGCTGCTTCGTCGATGATCTCGAGCCTGCCGGCTGCCTGCACCTCGAATTCCTGCGCAGCCCCTATGCGCGCGGCCTGATCGAGCGCCTGGAAATGGGCGCGGCACGCGAGGCGCCCGGCGTCATTGGCGTCTTCACCGCAGCCGATCTCGGCCCGGTCGGCGAGGCATCGGTCAACCCGCTCGTGCCCAATCTGCGCCTGCCCCCTTTCAACCTCTTGGCCAAGGGAAGCGTCGAAGCCGTCGGCCAGCCGGTCGCGGCGGTCATTGCCACGAGCCCGGCGGCGGCGCGCGACGCGCTCGGGCTGATCGAGCTCGACATCAGCCCGACCGAGCTGCGCAGCGGCAGCGCCGAGGACGAGGCCTTCTCGCAAGGCTGGCACAGCGGCGATATCGGGGCGGCCTTCGCGGCGGCGGCCTGCATCGCCAAGGTGCGCGTCGCCCATGCCCGCGTCGCCCCGATGCCGCTCGAGCCGCGCGCCGCGCTCGCCAGCTGGGATCACGACCGGCAGGAGCTGACGGCCCGGCTGTCGACCCAGACGCCGCACCGGGCCCGCGACGATCTCGCCCGCATCCTCAACCTGCCGGAATCGCAGATCCGCGTCATCGCGCCCGATGTCGGCGGCGCCTTCGGCGGCAGGGCGTCGATCTTCCCCGAAGACGCGATGGTGGCCCTGGCGGCGATGCGGCTCGGCCGCCCCGTGAAATGGCGCGCAGCGCGCGGCGACGATCTCGCCGCAGCCACCCATGGCCGCGGCGCGACGACCGAAGGCGAGCTCGCGGTCGCGGCCGATGGGCGCCTCATCGGCCTGCGCGCCCGCCTCGTCTTCCCGCTCGGCCACTGGCTCCCCTACAGCGCCGCGGTGCCGGCCCGCAATGCCGGCCGCATCCTGCCTGGTCCCTATCGCATCGACGCGGTCGATATCGGCATCAAGGGCGTGTTGTCGAACACGGCCGCGGTCGGCATCTATCGCGGGGCCGGGCGCCCTGAAGGCGCGATGCTGATGGAGCGGCTGATGGATGAGGCCGCCCGCCTGACCGGCATCGATCCGGTCGAGCTGCGCCGGCGCAACCTGATCACCGGGCCTTTCCCCTATGCGACGCCGACCGGCGAGCTCCTCGATTCGGGCGATTATCCAACCTTGCTGCACAAAGCCTGCGAGCGCGCCCGCTACCACAGCCTGCGGCGGGAGCAGCAGCGTCGCCGTGCGGCCGGAGAGATCTGCGGCCTCGGCGTTGCGCTCTATATCGAGCCTTGCGGTCATGGCTGGGAGAGCGCCACCGTCAGCCTCGCGGCCGATGGCAGGATCGTGGCGGCCACCGGCTCGACGGCGCAAGGACAGGGTCGCGAGACGGCGATCACCCAGATCGCCGCCGACACGCTCGGCGTCGCGCTCGAGACGATCGTGGTCAAGCACGGCGACACGGCCGCGACGCGATCGGGGATCGGCGCCTTGGCGAGCCGAAGCACCGCGATCGGCGGCAGCGCCATGCTGCGCGCCGCGCAGGCCTTCCGCGAGGAGGCCCGCAAGATCGCAGCCGAGATGCTGCAATGCCCGCCCGAGAGGTTGGCGCCGATCCCTGAGGGCTTCGTCATGCTCGACCGCTCAGGCCGCAGCCTGAGCTGGGCGGCACTCGCCGAAGGCACGATCGGCACGGCGCGCATCGATGGCCGCGAGAGCCATGCGGTCTCGACCTCGGTCGTCTATCATGCGGACGGGGAGGCCTGGAGCAGCGGCTGCTGCATCGCGAGCCTGACCATCGATCGCGACACCGGCGTGCCGAAGATCGACAAGCTCGTCTTCGTCGACGATGCCGGCGTGGTAGTGAACCCGATGATGGTCGAAGGCCAGCTCGTCGGCGGCATGGCGCAGGGCTTCGGCGAAGCGCTGATGGAGCGCATCGTCTATGACGAAAGCGGACAATTGGTGACCGGCTCGCTGATGGATTACGCCGTGCCGCGGGCGAGCGATGTTCCAGCGGTCGAGCTCGATAAGCTCGAAACCCCCTCCCCGGCCAATGCGCTTGGCGCCAAGGGCGTGGGCGAGGCCGGCTGCATCGGCATTCCGGCGGCGATCGCCAATGCGGTCATGGATGCGCTCCAAGAGTTCTGCATCGGCGAGTTCGGCATCGGTGAGTTCGGCATCCGCGATCTCGCCATGCCGCTGACGAACGAAACGATTTGGACAGCGATGCAGGCCGGCTCGGGCCGGAAGATCGGAAGGGACACGCCATGAAATATCGACGCCAGGACGCCAAAGCCTATGCCCGCGCCCATCTCAAAGGCATCTGGGCGGCGGCACTGACCCCCTTCACGTCTTCGCTCGCGCTCGACGAAGAGGGCTACCGCGCCAATATCCGCCATTGGACCGAAGCGCTGAAGATCGACGGGCTGTTCATCAGCGGCAAGCAGGGCGAGTTCTTCTCGATGTCGATCGAGGAGCGCAAGCGCAGCTTCGAGATCGCCGTCGAGGCCTGCGGCGACAAGGCCGGCACCATCCTGTCCTGTTCGGACCAGAATCTCGACGTCGTCATCGATCTCGCCAAGCACGCTCAGGCGATCGGCGCCGACTATATCGTGGTGCATGCGCCGATCCTGCATTTCCTCAAAAGCCAGGACGAGACCGTCTATGAATATTACCGGACGATCGCCGAGAAGGTCGATATCGGCATCGCCATGTGGAGCCATCCCGACAGCGGCTATCTGTTGAGCCCGCAGCTCTGCAACCGCATCGCCGACATCGAGAACATCGTCGCCATCAAATACAGCGTGCCGCGCCCGATGTATGCGGAGCTGACGAGGCTCGCGGGCGACCGGTTGATCGTCTCGACCGCTTCGGAAGAGGAATGGTTCGACAACATCGTCGAGCTCGGCTGGCAGGTCTATCTCTGCTCCTCGCCGCCCTATCTGCTGCAGACGCCTCACGATCTGCGCATGCGCCAATATACCGATCTCGCCATGCGCGGCGAGGTCGAGCGGGCCCGCAAGCTGCGCGACAGCCTGCAGCCGGTGCGCGACGCGCTGCACCGCACCCGGTCGGCCGAGAAGCCGCAAGCCCATCAGAAATATTGGCAGGAGCTGCTCGGCCAGGTGGGCGGCAAGGTGCGCCCGCCCCTGCTGCAGCTCACCGAGGCCGAGAAGGCAGCGACGCGCGCCGCCTTCGAGAGCTGCGGGCTGCAGCTCAGCGCTTCACCGAAACATACGGCGGCGGCCGGCTGACGCATCAGGGCAACGAACACAGGGAGACATCGACATGGCTGCAGAGGGACGTTTGAAGGCGTTCAATTTCGCCAAGTGGATCGAGGAGCATCAGCACCTGCTGAAGCCGCCCGTCGGCAACCAGCAGATCTGGGAAGACGCCGATCTGATGGTCACCGTGGTCGGCGGCCCCAACCAGCGCACCGACTATCATGACGACCCGGTCGAGGAGTTCTTCTACCAGCTCAAGGGCGACATGGTGCTCAAGGTCGTCGACGACGGCAAATTCTACGACGTGCCGATGCGGCAAGGCGACATCTTCATGCTGCCCCCGCATGTGCGTCACTCTCCGCAGCGGCCCCAGGAGGGCTCGGTCGGCCTCGTCGTCGAGCCGAAGCGGCAAGCCGATCAGTTCGATGCCTTCGAATGGTATTGCTTCGAATGCCGGACGCGCGTGCATCGCGTCGAGCTCAGCCTCAAGAGCATCGTGCGCGACCTGCCGCCGCTCTACCAGGCCTTCTATGCGGATGAGAAGGCCCGCACCTGCCCCCATTGCGGCACCATCCATCCGGGCAAGACGCCGCCGGAGGGCTGGGTCCGGCTTTGAGGCGCGCTTCTCCTGGGGCGCGTTCTTTGCCAAAGCATCGATAACAGGGATAACCCGGCCGGAAACTGGAGGACGAGATGAGACGATTGCATTTGCTGTTGGGGCTCACAGGATCATTGCTGGCGGCGCTGCCGGCTTTGGCGCAGCAGCCGGTCAAGATCGGCATGATCACCACGCTGTCGGGCCCTGGCGGCTATCTCGGCCAGGATATCCGCGACGGCTTCCAGCTCGCCATCGATGCGGAAGGCGGCAAGCTCGGCGGTGTGCCGGTGCAGGTGATCGTCGAGGACGACGACCTGAAGCCGGGGCAGGCCAAGCAGATCGCCGAGCGCCTCATCCAGAACGAGAAGGTCAAGCTGTTCACCGGCATCGTCTTCTCGAATGTGGCCGGCGCCACCGTGCCCGACATCCTCGATGCGGGCGATATCTATGTGAGCCCGAATGCCGCCCCCTCGGGTTTTGCCGGCAAGGACTGCAACAAGAACTACTTCGTCGTCTCCTGGCAGAACGACGCGCTGCATGAGGCCGGCGGCCAGCTCGCGACCGAGCTCGGCTATAAGCGCGCCTTCATCCTCGCCCCGAATTACCAGGCCGGCAAGGATGCGCTGGCAGGCTTCAAGCGTTATTTCAAGGGCGAGATCGTCGGCGAGATCTACACCAAGCTCGACCAGACCGATTTCGCGGCCGAGATGGCGCAGATCCGAGCCGCCAATCCCGACATGGTCTTCCAGTTCCATCCGGGCGGGCTCGGGATTGCCTTCATGCGGCAATACCAGCAGGCAGGGCTCGGCGCGAAGATCCCGATGGTGGTCGCCGAACCCTCCGCCGACCAGGTCATCCTGAACGCGGTCGGCGAAGCGTCAGTCGGTCTCGCGGTCGCTGCCCATTGGAACTATGACTTCGACAACCCGGCGAACACGAAGTTCGTGGCGGCGTGGAAGGCGAAATACAACCGGCCGCTCACCTATTATGCGGCCCAGGGCTACGATACGGGGCTCGCCTACGCCGCGGCCCTCAAGGCGACCGGCGGCAAGATCGACGACATGGAAGCCTTCCGGCTGGCGCTCGCCAAGGCCGATTTCCAATCGGTGCGCGGCGCCTTCAAATTCGGCCCGAACCAGCATCCGATCCAGGATTGGTATGCGCTGAGGGTCGAGAAGGGCGCCGACGGCAAGCCGCTCCTCAAGACGCTGCGCAAGATCATGTCGAACCAGGGCGACAGCTACTCGGCGCAATGCAAGCTGTGAGGGGCGCTCGGCGATGACGGGCGTCCAGCGCCTCGCCGTCACGGGCGCGCCGAACGGGATCGATGTTCTGCGGATCGGCGGCGCGCGAATCTATCGCATCGCCGATATCGAGGGCATCGCCTGGCCGGCGCGCGCCCTGTTCGGCTCGCTCACGGAAGCGGCGCTGCAAGGCGCCGCCGCGCGCCTGCCGGCCGGCAGCGTCGATCCCGGCAGGGCCGAGATCTCGCTGAGCTTCAACAGCTTCCTGATCGAGATGCCGGGCATGATCACCCTGGTCGATGCCGGCATCGGCAATCACAAAGAACGCCTCGACCGCCCGGCCTGGCATCGCCGTACCGGCAATTTCCTCGAGGTTCTCACGGCTCTGGGCTTCGCGCCCGAGCGTGTCGACATCGTCGTCAACACGCATCTGCACGCCGATCATGTGGGCTGGAACACGGTGCGCGGCCCGCAAGGTTGGCGCCCGACCTTTCCACGCGCCCGCTACCTCGCCTCGCATATCGAGCTCGACCACTGGCAGGCGCAGCACGCGGCCGATCCTACCGGGCAGACGCTGCACGGCGCCTTCGCGGACAGCATCCTGCCCATCCTGGAGGCCAAGCGCTACGAGGCGGTCACCGCGCCTTGCGAGATCGCGCCGGGGCTTCGCCTCGAGCCGGCCGCCGGCCATTCGCCCGGAATGATGACTGTGCATCTCTCGACCCCGGAAGGCGATGTGGCGATCCTGGCGGATGTGCTGCATCACCCCTTGCAACTCGGCGAGCCGGAGCTCGGCTCGAATTTCTGCGCCGACCCGGCGCAGGCAAGTGCGACGCGCCGGCGTCTGCTGCGCGACTGTGCCGAGCGCGGCGCCATCATCGCGCCTTATCACTTCCCACGGCCGGCCTTCGGGCGCCTGGCGCAGAACGGGACCGGCTTCGACTTCGTGCCGCTCGGCGAGGCATGGAAAATTGACGCAACAGCGCCGGGCGCGCCGCGAAAGCCGGCTGCGGCAGCGACCGGCCAGGGATGAATCCGAGATGAGAAGCTGGCTTGCCAAGCTGCATGTTCAAGTCCTGATCGGCATCCTCGCCGGTATCGCGCTCGGCCTTGCCGCGCCCGCCCCCGCCGTGGCGATGAAGCCGTTCGGGGATGCCTTCGTCGGCTTGTTGCGCATGCTGATCGGGCCGATCGTGTTCTTCACCGTCGTGCACAGCCTCTCCGAGATCCGCGACATGAGCCGGCTCGGCCGGCTGGCGCTGAAGACGCTCCTCTATTTCGAGGTGGTGAGCACGATCGCCATGCTGCTTGGCTTCGTGGTCGTCAATGTCTTCCAGCCGGGCCTTGGCCTGCATGCCGCCGCCTTCGCGGGAGCGCTGCCGAAGAGTGTCGTCGGGAGCGAAGCCTTCTCCTTCTCGACCTTCCTGTTGCACATCATCCCGGCCAATCCGGTCGACGCCTTCGCCAAGGGCGACGTCCTCCAGATCATGTTCGTGTCGATCATCGCCGGCCTCGCCCTCAGCGTCTTCCGCAAGCCGGATTCGGTGATCGCCAAGGCGGTCGATGAAGGCCAGAGCCTCCTCTTCATCGTGCTCGGCTTCCTGATGCGCTTTGCCCCGCTCGGCGCCTTCGGCGCAATGGCGGCGACGATCGGCGGCTATGGTGGAGGCGCGATGGCCTATCTCGCCGAAATCGTGATCCTCTTCTATGCGAGCGCGGCGATCTTCGTCATATGCATCCTCGGCGGCATCGCCGCCATCGCCCGTCTGTCCATTTTCAAGATCCTTGCCCTCATCAGGGAGGAGATCTTGCTGGTCATCAGCACCTCGTCGAGCGAGGTGGCGTTTCCGCGCCTCGTGCAGAAGCTCGAGCAGGCCGGCTGCGACGAGGCCGTGGTCGGCTTCGTGCTACCCGCCGGCTACAGCTTCAACCTGGACGGCACCTCGATCTACATGGCGCTCGGCGTCGGCTTCATCGCGCAGGCGACCGACACCCCCTTTCCCTGGTCGGCGCAACTCGCTCTGCTCGCCATCCTGCTCCTGACCTCGAAGGGCGGCGCGACCGTGGCGGGCGGCTCCTTCATCAAGCTCGCCGCCACCTTGCAGAGCACCCAGGCGCTGCCCCTGAACGGGCTCAACCTGCTGTTCGGCATCGACCGCTTCATGGCGCTGTGCGGCGGGCTGACCAACATGATCGGCAATGCCGTGGCGGTGTTGGTGATCGCCAAATGGGAGGGCGCCTTCGACCACGCGAAGTTCGAGGCAGCCTGCCAGGGATCGTCGCCCCAGCTATCGCCTTCCATCGAGGACGGGGCGGCCATCTGGGACAGCCCGCCCGCGGAGGCCGCGACGAAGCCATGAACACTTCCATGAGCGCTCCTTGCCCCCCGCGCAGGGTCGCGACACGCCGATGATGCTCGTCTTCGAACAGTTGCTCAACGGCCTGCAATACGGCGTGATGCTGTTCCTGCTGGCGGCCGGGCTGACGCTGATCTTCGGCATCATGGGCATCATCAACCTCGCCCATGGCTCGCTCTACATGATCGGCGCCTATGCGGCGGCCTACGCTGCCGCGAAGAGCGGCTCCTTTCTGCTCGCCGTGCCGGCCGGGCTCGCGGCCGGCGGGCTGTGCGGCATCGCCATCGAATACCTCGTCATCCGGCGCATCTATGCCCGCGACCATCTCGACCAGGTGCTCGCCACCTTCGCGCTCATCTTGATCTTCAACCAGTCGGTGACGATGATCTTCGGGCGCCAGCCGCTCTTCGTGTCGCCACCCACTTTCCTCGACGGCTCGGTCGAGATCGTGCCGGGGCTGACCTACCCCTCCTATCGGCTGGCCATCATCGTCACCGGCCTCCTGGTCGCGGCCGGCCTCTATGGGCTCATCAATCGCACCCGCATCGGCATGCTGGTGCGGGCGGGCGCCACGCATCGCGACATGGTGCGGGCGCTCGGCGTCGATATCCGCCTTCTCTACACGGTCGTCTTCGGCCTCGGCGCGCTGCTCGCCGCACTCGCCGGCGTGATGACCGGACCGATCCTCGCCGTCCAGGTCGGCATGGGCGAGCAGATCCTGATCGTCACCTTCGTGGTGGTGGTCATCGGCGGCGTCGGATCGATCCGCGGCGCCTTCCTGGGCGCGCTGCTGGTCGGCGTCGTCGACACCTTGCTGCGCGCCTTCCTGCCGGGGCTGCTGCGCCAGGTGATGTCGATCGGCGAGGCCGATGCGCTGGGGGCTGGCCTCTCCTCCATGGGGGTCTATCTGCTCATGGCGCTGGTGCTGCTGGCAAGGCCGCAAGGCCTGTTCGCGACCGACCGGTGAGGCATGACGCTCCTATGAAGACCGCAGCAACACCGGCCCTCCTACTTGCGATCGCCCTCGTCGCCCTGATTGCCCTGCCCTTCGCGGCGCCGGCGATCGGCATGGCCTCGCTGACCCCGCTCGCGACCCGCATCCTGATCTATGGGATCGCGGCGGCGAGCCTCAATCTCATCTTGGGATATGGCGGCCTCGTCAGCTTCGGCCACGCGGCCTATTTCGGGGTCGGCGGCTATGTGGTCGGCATCCTCTATCAGCATTTCGCCGAGGGCAGCGCCCTGTTCGGCTTCATCGCCGGCAGCAATGAGTTGCTCGTCACCGTGCCGGCCGCGATGCTGGTCTGCGCTCTGCTCGCGGCGGCGATCGGCGCCTTGTCGCTGCGGACAAGCGGGGTGCAATTCATCATGATCACCTTGGCCTTCGCCCAGATGATCTATTTCCTGTTCGTGTCGCTGAAGGCCTATGGCGGCGATGACGGGCTCATCATCCGACGCCGCGACGTGCTTGCCGGGGTCGACATTCGCGACGATCGCAGCTTCTACTTCCTGTGCCTCACGATCGCGGCCATCGTGCATCTCGTCATCCACCGCCTCGTCAATTCGCGCTTCGGCCTGGTGCTGACCGGCATCAGCCAGAACGAGCGACGCATGGCGGCGATGGGCGTCGCGTCCTTCCGCTACAAGCTGACGGCCTTCGTGATCGCGGGAGCCTTTGCCGGCCTTGCGGGCGCGCTCATCGCCAACCAGCTGCGCTTCGTCAGCCCGGACCTCCTGCACTGGACGAAGTCCGGGGAGCTGATGATCATGGTGATCCTTGGCGGCGTCGGGACGCTGTTCGGTCCGCTCATCGGCGCCGCGGCCCTCATCCTCCTCGAGACGGTGCTGCAGGGCTGGACCGAAAACTGGCAGCTCGGGCTCGGCCTCGTCCTGCTCTTCGTAGTGCTGTTCACCAAGGGCGGCCTCTCGGCCCTGCTGTCGCGCCCCAAGCCGAGGCCCGCATGAACGCCCCACTTCTTAGCGTCCGCAGCCTCGCCAAGCGCTTCGGCGGCCTCGTCGCCACCGACAATGTCGATCTCGACATCGCGCCCGGCGAGGTCCACGCCGTCATCGGCCCCAACGGCGCCGGCAAGACGACGCTCGTCGCCCAGCTTTTCGGCGAGCTCAGGCAAGATGGAGGCAGCATCCATCTCGCAGGCGAGGCGGTCAGCCATCTGCCGACGCCCGGACGCGTGCGGCGGGGTCTCGCGCGCACCTTCCAGATCACGCAACTCCTCGGCGACGCCACGGTCCTCGACAATGTCGCCCTCACGGTGCAGGCGCGCGGCGGCCATAGCTTCCGCTTCTGGCGCAATGCCAGGCGCGACACGGCGTTGCGCGCGCCGGCGCTGGCCTTGCTCGAGGCGGCCGGCCTCGCCGAGCGGGCAGACATGCGCGTCGCCGATCTGTCCCATGGCGAGCGCAAGCAGCTCGAGCTCGCCATGGCGCTCGCGACCGAGCCCCGCCTGCTGCTGCTCGACGAGCCGATGGCCGGCCTCGGCCATGGCGAGAGCGCCCGCATGGTCGAGGCGTTGCGGGCGCTGAAGGGGAAGGTGGCGATGCTGCTGGTCGAGCACGACATGGACGCCGTCTTCGCGCTCGCCGACCGGGTGTCGGTGCTGGTTTATGGGCGCATCATCGCCACGGGCTCGGTGGCCGAGGTGCGCGACGATCCGCAGGTGCGCACCGCCTATCTCGGCGAGGGCGACGCATGATGCTCGAGGTCAAAGGACTCGAGACGGGCTACGGGCCGAGCCCTGTCTTGTTCGATGTCGCCTTCGCGATCGGCGAGGGCGAGGTCGTGACCCTGCTCGGCCGCAACGGCATGGGCAAGACGACCAGCGTGCGCGCCGTGATGGGGTTGTTGCCGGTCCGCGCCGGATCGGTGACCTTCGCGGGTGTCGCGATCGGCAACCGCCCGCCCGAGGCCATCGCCCGTCTCGGCATCGGGCTCGTGCCCGAAGGCAGGCAGGTCTTCCCGACCTTGACGGTGCGCGAGAATCTCGTCGCCACCGCCTCCAACCGTCTCTGCCGGCGCGAGCCCTGGACGCTCGAGCGCGTCTACGACCTCTTCCCGCGCCTGCGCGAGCGCGCCGGCCAATATGCGCGCACGCTCTCTGGCGGCGAGCAGCAGATGCTGGCCATCGGCCGCGCCTTGATGACCAATCCCAAGCTCCTGGTGCTCGACGAGGCGACCGAAGGCCTCGCTCCCGTCATCCGGGCCGAGATCTGGTCCTGCATCGGCCATCTCAAGGGCGCCGGCCAATCCATCCTGGTCATCGACAAGAACCTCAACGTGCTCAAGCGCCTCGCCGACCGGCACGTCGTGCTCGAGAAGGGCCGCACCGTCTGGTCGGGCACCAGCGCCGACATGGATCGCGATATGGAGAAGGTGCATGCCTATGTCGGCGTCTAGCGTTCTCCGCGCCTCGCGGCGCGCTTGTGGTCGCGCCCACCTGTGTCTCAACAACCCGAAGACCTTGCCATGACCATCTCGAGCTCGCCCAAGGGTCGATCGCTTCCGAACCTCGCCACCATCGAGGCGCGCGACGCCGAGGATCCGCTGCGCCAGATGCGCGACCTGTTCGTCCTCCCCGAAGGCGTGATCTATCTCGACGGCAACTCGCTCGGCCCGGCGCCAAAGGCCGCCTTCGCCGAGCTCGAGACGGCGGCGCGCCAGGAATGGGCGCAAGGCCTGATCCGCAGCTGGAACAGCGCCGGCTGGTTCACGCTCACCGACAAGCTGGGTGATCAGCTCGGGCGCCTGATCGGCGCAGCTCACGGCCAGACGGTTGTCAGCGATACGACCTCGATCAACGTCTACAAGGCGCTGCATGCGGGCTTCTCGCTCAATCCCGGCCGCACCGTCATCGTGGCCGAAGGCTCGAGCTTCCCGACCGATCTCTACATGGCCGAAGGCGTCGCCGCGACGCGGAGCGGCGCCAGCTTGCGCCTCGAGGGCGTCGACGCGCCGAGCATCGAGGAGCTGATCGACGAGCGCGTCGCGGTGATGCTCGTCAACCATGTCGATTATCGTTCCGGCGCGCTGCGCGACATGGCGACGCTGACGCGCAAAGCGCATGCGGCAGGCGCCATCATCGTCTGGGATCTGTGCCACAGCGCGGGCGCCCTGCCGGTCGATCTCGACGGCGCCAATGTCGATCTCGCCATCGGCTGCACCTACAAATACCTGAATGGCGGCCCGGGCGCGCCGGCCTTCATCTACGCGGCGCATCGCCATCATGGGCAGTTGCAGCAACCGCTTTCCGGCTGGTGGGGGCATGCCAAGCCCTTCGCCTTCGAGCAGGGCTATCGCCCCGATGCCGGCATTCGCCGCCTTCTCTGCGGCACCCAGCCGATCCTGTCGTTGCGGGCGCTGCAGGCATCGCTCGATCTGTGGGACGATGTCGACCTCGCGCAGCTCCGCCGCAAGAGCATCGCCCTCACCGACCTGTTCATCGAGCTCGTCGAGGCCATGTGCGGCGAGCACGGCGTGAAACTCGCTTCGCCTCGCGACGGGCAGGCGCGTGGCAGCCAGGTGTCCTTTTCCCACCCGGATGGCTATGCGGTGATGCAGGCGCTGATCGCGCGCGGCGTGATCGGCGATTTCCGGGCGCCGGACGTCATCCGCTTCGGCTTCGCGCCCTTGTATATCCGCTATCGCGACGTCTTCGACGCGGCGACCATCTTGCGCGACGTGCTGCAATCGGGCGAATGGCGCGATACGCGCTTCTCCACCCGCTCCGCCGTGACCTGAGCCGCAGGAAGACCATGAAAGTCTATCGCGACTACGATCAGGCGGAGCTCGACCGCAACTATACTCAGACGGCCTGGGCGACGAATTCGCAGGAGATCATAGCCTGGTACGCGACGCACAGCGCTGCGGTGCGCAGCCGCCTCGAGCACAAGGCCGGCATCGCCTATGGCGACAGCGAGGCCGAAACGCTCGATCTTTTTCCTGCTGGACGCAAGGACGCGTCGATCTGCGTCTTCGTGCATGGCGGCGCCTGGAAGATGCTCGGCAAGGATGAATCCTGCTTCGCCGCCGAGACCTTCGTGACGGCCGGCATTCATTTCCTGGCGCTCAACTTCGCGCTGATCCCCGAGGTCAGGCTCCCCGAGATGGTGGCGCAGGTGCGACGCGGCATCGCCTGGGTGCATCGCCATGCCTCGAGCTTCGGCGGGGATGCGAGCAAGCTCTACGTCATCGGGCATTCCTCCGGCGCCCATCTGGTCGCCGCCGCGCTCACCAGCGCCTGGCCGGAGCTCCTTGGAGGCGAAGGCGATATCGTGCGCGGAGCGCTGTGCGCCAGCGGCATGTACGATCTCGAGCCCGTTCTGCTCAGCCAGCGCGGCAGCTATCTGGAGCTCGACGCGCATGAGGCCGACGAGCTCAGCCCGTTGCGCCATATCGATCGCCTGGGCTGCCCCGTCCAGATCGCCTATGGCGGGCGCGAGAGCCCGGAGTTCCAGCGCCAGGCCACGAGCTTCGCCACGGCACTCGAGGCTGCAGGAAAGCTCGACCGGCTGCTGCTGGCCCCGGAGCTGAACCATTTCGAGATCAGCGTGACATTGGCCCGCCCGGACGGCATCCTGGCTCGCGCCGCCCTCGCCATGATGGGCGTCGTCGATTGATTATTGCGGGCCGCGACTTCGCCGCCCGCATGGATGTCCGTTCGGCGGACATCTCGACACATGGTCGTGATCTACCGCACCGTCCATATGGTTGCTTTATAGATATATAATATTCAACTGCATTGTCATATAAATGCTGGCGTGTTTGGCTCTACCGAAGGGGCATTCTCGCACATGAATAAGAAAATCCGCTGAGGAGGATGCAATGTCGAAGAGGAACGGCCTGACAGCTGGCCTGTTGGCCCTGGCAATGACGCTCGGCCTGACGGCCGGATCGACGTCGGCGCAGGCCGGCAAGACGCTCGACGCCGTGCGCAAGCGCGGCGAGCTCGTCTGCGGCGTCAGCACCGGCGTCGGCGGTTTCTCGGTGCTCGACAGCAAAGGGGAATGGACCGGGCTCACCACCGATTTCTGCCGCGCCGTGGCGGCGACCGTGCTCGGCGAAGGCGCCAAGGTGAAGTTCGTTCCCTTGAATCCGCAGCAGCGCTTCGCGGCACTGCAATCGGGCGAGATCGACTTGCTGGCGACGCTCGCGACCTGGACCCTCACCCGCGACGCCTCGCTCGGCCTCATCTATGCGGGCGTGTATTTCTATGACGGGCAGGGCTTCCTGATCCCGAAATCGCTCGGCGTGAAGAACGCCCGCGAGCTCGACGGCGCCTCGGTATGCACGGCCTCTGGAACCACGAGCGAGCTCAACCTCGCCGATTTCTTCCGCGCCAACAAGATCGCCTTCAAGCCGGTCGTCTTCGAATCGCAGAACGAGGCGCGCCAGGCTTTCTTCAGCGGCCGCTGCCAGGCCTTCTCGGCCGATATCTCCTACCTGTCCTCGGTGCGCGCCTCCGATGCGCCCAAGCCAGATGATTGGGTGATCCTCCCCGAGATGATCTCCAAAGAGCCGCTCGGACCGGTGGTGGCGCGCGACGACGTCGATTTCCTGAATGTGGTGAAGTGGACCCTCTATGCGCTGCTCGAGGCCGAGGAGAAAGGCGTCACGGCCGCCAATGTCGACAAGATGAAGGCGGGCGACGATCCTTCGGTGCAGCGCCTGCTCGGCGCCAATGGCGACCTCGGCAGCAAGCTCGGCCTCGATGCGGGCTTTGCCTATCAGGCCATCAAGAAGGTCGGCAATTACGGTGAGATCTTCGAGCGCAATGTGGGGGCGAACACGCCGCTGCATCTCACCCGCAACCTCAACGATCTGTGGACCCGCGGCGGCCTGATGTACGCGATGCCGGCGAGATGACCGGGACCACGACGTGGTTGTCCAGACCCTGGCCGCGATGGGCCCGCGCACGGCGTCCTCGCGCGCCTTAGCCTTCCAGGCGCTGATCTTCATCGTGGTGGTCGCGCTCGTCGGCTACCTCGCCTTCAACCTCGTCGGCAATCTCGGCGCGCGTTCCATCCATACCGGCTTCGGCTTCCTGTGGAGCGCCGCCGGCTTCGATATCGGCGAGAGCTTCCTGCGCTATGACGGGCGCGCCACCTATGGAGCAGCCCTCCTCGTCGGCCTCCTGAACACGCTTGCCATCACTTGCGCCGGGATCCTCGCCTCGACCGTGATCGGCACGGTGATCGGCCTCGCCCGCCTGTCGCGCAACCCCCTGGTCGGGCCCTTGGCGGCCGCCTATGTGGAAGCGATCCGCAACGTGCCGCTGCTGCTGCAGCTCTATGTCTGGTATGCGGCGCTGACCCAGCTTTTGCCCGCCGATGGCGGCGCGCCGCCCCTGCTGCCCGGCCTCTTCCTGACCAAGAGCGGGCTGCATTTCCCGGTGCTCGGTGAGCCGCCGCGGCTCCTCATCCCGGCCTTGATCCTGGGGCTCGCCGTAGGATACGCCTATCGTCGCTGGGCGCGCCGCCGGCAGATGCGCAACGGCACTCCGGACAAGGTCTGGCCTGCCCTGCTCTTGGCGCTCACGCCGGCGATCCTGGTGCTGGCGCAGATCGCAGCGACCGCCTCCTTCGACCTGCCGCAGCAACGGCGCTTCGGTTTCGTGGGCGGCGGCACGCTCACCCCGGAGCTCACGGCGCTCCTCGTCGGCCTGTCGCTTTACAATGCCGCCTTCGTCGCCGAGATCCTGCGCGGCGCCATCCAGTCGGTCGCCAAGGGCCAGGGCGAGGCGGCGGCGGCGCTCGGCCTGCGGCGCGGCCAGGTTCTGCGCCTGGTGGTGGTGCCGCAAGCCATGCGGGTCGCCGTGCCGCCGCTCGCCAGCCAATATCTCAACCTTGCCAAGAACTCATCGCTCGCCGTCGCCATCGGCTATCCGGACCTGATGTCGATCGGCAACACCATCATCAACCAGACCGGACAGGCGATCGAGGTGATCGCCATCGTGATGGCCGTCTACCTGACCTTGAGCCTCGCCATCTCGGCCTTGATGAACTGGTATAATGCGCGCGTCAGGATGGAGCCCGCGTCATGAGCCTGACGCTCGGCGATCTGCGGCGGCGCTTCTTCGGCAGCCTCGGCAACAGCCTGCTGACGCTCTTCATGCTGGCACTGTTCGCGCTCGTCCTGCCGCCGCTGCTGCGCTGGGCGCTGGTCGATGCGACCTTCAATGTTGCCACCCCGGCGCAATGCCGGGAGGCGGGTGGAGCCTGCTGGGCCTTCGTGCACGAGAAATACCGCCTCATCCTGTTCGGCCGATATCCTTACGCCGAGCAATGGCGGCCGCTCATCGCCATGTTCATCCTCATCACGCTGATACTGGCGGCCTGCGATCGACGCCTGCCGCGCGGGTGGCTCACCATGTCGTGCACGGTCGGCGTGCCGACAGCCGGGGTGCTGATGTGGGGCGGCGCCTTCGGCCTCGAGCCTGTCGACACGTCGCGCTGGGGCGGCCTGCCGCTCACCTTGATCCTGGCGGCCGCCGGCATCGTCATCGCCTTCCCGCTCGCGGTGCTGCTGGCCCTCGGACGGCGCACCGAGATGGCCTTCGTCAGCGCGCTATGCACGTCCTTCATCGAAGTGATGCGTGGCGTGCCCCTGGTCAGCCTGTTGTTCATGGCATCCTTCATGGTGCCGCTGTTCATGCCGAAGCACGTCCAGGTGGACGAGCTGCTGCGGGCCCTGGTGGCGATCTCACTGTTCAGCGCGGCTTATCTCGCCGAGGCCATAAGGGGTGGGCTGCAGGCCGTGCCCAAGGGACAGGAGGAGGCGGCCCATTCGCTCGGCCTCGGCCCGCTGCAGACGAGCCTGTTGATCGTCGTGCCGCAGGCCTTGCGCATCGCCATCCCGGCCATCGTCAACATCTTCATCGGCCTGTTCAAGGACACCTCGCTGGTCGGCATCGTTGGCCTGATGGATCTCCTGCTCGCCGCCAAGCAGGCGCTCGGGGATCCGGCCTGGCGCAGCTTCTCGCTCGAAGCCTATCTGTTCGTGGCCGCCCTGTATTTCTGCTTCTGCTTCTTCATGTCCCGCTACAGCCAGTCGCTCGAGCGCCAGGTCAGAACGAGCGAGGGCAATGCGTGAGCGCCATGGCGCCGCCATCCTCGATGACGCAAGCCGAGGCAACCGCCAATGCCGATCAGCCGCTTCTGATCTCGGGCGGCCCGGTGCACACCGCGGATGCCTCGGGCACCACTGCGGAGGCGATCGCGCTCGCGCATGGGCGGATCCTGGCGGTCGGCAGCCTCACCGAGGTGACGGCGCGGGTCGGCGGTACCTGCCGTCATATCGATCTCGCCGGGCGCTGCGTCGTCCCCGGCCTGATCGACGGCCACGCGCATATGGACCGCGAGGGGTTGAAGACGGTCTGGCCTTCGCTCGCTGGCCTGCGCTCCATTCGCGAGCTGCTGGAACGCATCGCAGCGCTCGCGGCCTCCGCGGCGCCCGGCACCTGGATCGTCACCATGCCGCTCGGCGATCCGCCGCATTACGAGGGCATGCCGGAGCTCCTGGCCGAGGGAAGATGGCCGAACCGCCATGACCTCGACGCGGCCGCCCCGCACAACCCCGTCTATATCCGGCCGATCTGGGGCTATTGGCGCAACAAGCCTCCCCTCATCTCCATCGCCAACTCGCTGGCGCTGGCGCTTGCGGGCATCGGCCCCGACACGGCACCACCCGCGCCCGAGGTCACGATCGAGAAGGACGAGCGGGGCGAGCCGACCGGCGTGTTCATCGAGCGCACGCAGATGCCCATCGCCGAGCTGACGCTGCTCACGCGGGCGCCGCATTTCTCGCGGCCGCAGCGCGTCGAGGCGCTGGCGCGCTCGATGCGCGCCTATAACGAGGTCGGCACGACTTGCGTCTTCGAAGGCCATGGCGTTGCGCCGGACACGATCGCCGCCTATCGCGAGCTCGCCGCCCGGAAAGCAGCGAGCGTGCGCGCCAGCCGCGTCTTCAGCCCGGCCTGGTCGACCTGCGGGCGTGAGGATGTGGCGCAGATGCTGCGCCATTGGTGCCAGTGGCTGGCGGGGCGCGGCCTCGGCGACCATTGGCTCGATGTGCACGGCATCTTCGCCGAAGAGGGTGAGGCGCCTTGCTGCGAGCCGCGGGCCAAGGCGCTGCCTCAGACCGGTTGGGCCGGCTTCTGCTACGATGCAGCACTGCCGCGTTCGGCGCTACGGGAATTGCTGCTCGAGGCGGCGCGCAACAAGATCCGCGTCGCCAACATCTGGCCCAACGTCGTCGACCTGTTCGCCGAGGTGCATCGCTCGATCCCGATCGACGATCAGCGCTGGGTGTGGGGCCATATCAGCATCCTCGATCGCGAACGCATCCGTCAGGTGCGCGATCTCGGCCTCGCCGTGACCACCCATACCAACCGCCACATCGCCAAGGATGGCGGGCGCCATCTCGACCGGCTCGGCGCCGCGGCGGCCGACCAGATCGTGCCCTTGCGCAGCCTGATCGAGGCCGGCGTGCCGATCTCCTTCGGCAGCGACAACCTGCCCCCGACCCTGTTCGGGCCGATCCACCACGCGGTGATGCGCCGGTCGGAAGCTTGCGGCCGGATCATCGCTCCCGCGCAGAGCCTGACGCGGCAGGAAGCATTGCGCTGCGCGAGCTTCGGCGGCGCTCAACTGTGCAGGCGCGAGGACGAGCTCGGGACGCTCGAGCCCGGCAAGCGCGCCGATCTCGTGGTGCTGCCGCAGGACCTGATGACGATGGAGGCCGACGCCATTCCGGCATTGCGGGCCGACATCACCATCGTCGACGGCAAGATCGTGCATGGGTGAGAGCGGGACGACATGATGGACGCGCCAGAATTTGCCGAGCGCGGCGGAACGTTGAAGGCGCGGACTCTCGTCGGAACACGGAATTGACGGACGCGCTCATGATATCTATCTTTGATAGATATCACCGCTTTGGGGGTGCCATGACAGCGAGCGCCAAGAAGCCGACCGTCAACGAACCGACCGCCAAGAATTCGACCGCCAAGCTCTTCATGCATGGCCGTAGTCAAGCCGTGCGCCTGCCGAAGGAGTTCCGGTTCGAAGGCACCGAGGTGCGCGTGACCAGGGTCGGCAACAAGGTCATTCTGGAGCCGATGGAAAAGCCGCCCTTCGATCTCACGGCTTTTTGGGCAAAACTGGACGCCATGGGGGCCAAGGACTTCTTTCCCGATGGTCCGCCTGACGATCCACCGGCTGAGCCCGACCCTCGAAAATTCTTCGACGAATGATCTGTCTCGATACGAATGTGGTCATCGGCGCCATCAATGGACGTAATCCAATCATCCGGACGCGCCTTAGTGAGCATATCGGGTCCCGCGTGCCTCTCGTCGTGCCCGTCATTGCGCTTTACGAAATGCGATACGGCAACGCGAAGAGCGACCGCCGTGAGGCCTCCGAGCAGCTTCTCGATGAGTTTCTGGCGTCCGGAATCGGGATCGTCCCCTTCGAGCAGGAAGATGCCCGCCATGCGGGCGATATACGCGCCCATCTGGAAAGCCGAGGCACGCCCATAGGCCATTACGATTATCTCATCGCCGCGCAGGCCCGCAGCCGGCGCGCGACGCTGGTGACGGCCAATCGCCGCGAGTTCGAGCGCGTGCCAGGGCTAATTGTCACGGATTGGGCGGCATGAGGGTTGCTGCGGCCCGCGTTTCTGGATGCTCGCCCTGACCATCACTCCGGCGTCACGAGATCCCGCCCCGCCACATCGTCGCGCGAGGCGCTGAGCCATGACAGCCACACGGCAGCGCTCCAGGAGAAATCCCTGCCGCCGAGACCTGCGCCATTGCGCGGGTCGAAATATTCGCGCAGGCCATGCGCCTCGGCGAGGCGGCGCGCATCGCCGCGGATGCGCTCCGCAACCTCCCCATGTCCATAGGCGGCGAAGCCGTCGGCGATCAGGCGGTTGACGACGAGCCAGACCGGGCCGCGCCAATAGCTCACGGGATCGAAGGCCGCGGCATCAGGTGAGGTGCTCGGCACCGCATAGACGGCTTTCGCCGACCACTCGGTGAGGATTTGCGCCAGCCGATCGGCATCCGCCTTGGTGCAGGCGCGCGCATAAAGCGGCAGGAAGGAGCCCGAGGTCGCGACCGGCGCCAGCAGACCCGAGACCAGGTCGAGCGAACGGAAGCTGCCATCGTCATGGCGCAGCTTGTCGAAGCCGCGCATGGCGCGCTCGATCCAGCCCTGCAGCTTTGCCGCTTCGGCGTCATGGCCGAGATGGTGCGCCAGGGCGAGGAGATCGCGGTCGGCGCGCATCAGGATCGACTGCACGCCGATATCGCAGACGCGGAATGAGAGGGTGCGCGCCACACGCTCGCCTTGCCATCCCAGGGCCTTCGCCTCGTCGACAAGCCTCATGACGCGGTTGTAGAAATCGTCGGTCGGCCGTTCGGCGGCGTTGACATGCGTCTTGTCCTTGCGCAGCGCCGAGACGTCGCGAAGCGGCGTGACTCGCGCGAGGGGCTCATCCCATTCGGGCGAGTTGTCTCGGCCCGTTTCCCAGGGATGGACCACGGTGACGAGGCCCGTCGCATCGGGATCGCGCGTCTCGTGCCACCAGCGATGCGAGGCGAACAGACGCGGAAACAGAGCGCGCAGGCGGGCCTCGGCACCCGCCTTGTCGCGCGAAGCTTCGAAGACGGCGCGTGCGGCGGTCGCCGCGACCGGCGGCTGGGAAATGCCTGTCGTCGGCGGCTCATGCGCGGTGCCCCAGACCGTGGGGCCTGGGTAATAGCCGGGATCGGGCTTGTGGAAGACGATGCTCGGCACCATGCCGTCAGCCCATTGGCCGAGGAACAGGGTTTCGAGCTCGCGCCAGGCCCTGTCTTCGTCGAAGACCGCAAAGCCCATGGCCACGAAGGCCGAATCCCAATTCCACTGGAACGGGTAGACCTTGGCATTCGGCACCGTGTAGCCGCCCCGGTCATTGCCGACCAGGGTATCGTGGGCCAGGCGGTCGAGATCGGAAGAAACACTCACGCCGCAGCTCCGATCGCGAGGCCCGTCTCGCCGTTCATCCACACGGCGCGCGCCGGTTCGAGCGTAAGGCCGAGCCGCTCGCCAGGCTTGGCGGCAAGCTGAGGCGGCGCCACGATGCGCACCTTGGTGTCCCAGACCGTGCCGGTCAGCAACAGATGCGAGCCCATCGGCTCGGCAACGTTGACCGTGAAGGGAAGGCCCGAGCCGCCCTCGCCGAGCCTCACGTCCTCGCCGCGAAAGCCGAGTTGCAGGGAGCCGGATGAAGGCGGGGCGAAGTTGAGGCCCTGCAGGGCCAGCCGCCGTTCGGGGGCGTCGACATCGAGGAAATTCATCGGCGGCGAGCCGACGAAGCCGCCGACAAAAGCCGTCGCCGGCCGCGAATAGACCTGGGTCGGCGTATCGCATTGCACGATGCGCCCGCCATGCATCACGGCGATGCGGTCGGCCAATCCCATGGCCTCCATCTGGTCATGCGTCACATAGATCGTCGTCGTGCCGGCCTGCTGCAGCACGCTCTTCAGCTCGGCGCGCATCTCGAGCCGCAGCAGCGCGTCGAGATTGGAGAGCGGCTCGTCCATCAGCAGCACGGCCGGCTCGACCGCCAGTGCCCGCGCCACCGCGACCCGCTGGCGCTGCCCGCCCGAGAGCTTGGCCGGATAGCGCTCGAGATAAGGTTCGATATGCAGGAGCGAAGCCGCCTTCTGCACCTGCCTGGCGATGACCTCCTTGGGCTTCGCCTGCATGGCGAGGCCGAAGCCGACATTGTCGTAGACCGTCATATGGGGAAAGACCGCGTAGTTCTGGAACACCATGGCGAGGCCGCGCTGGGCGGGCTTGAGGGCGGAGACGTCGCGCCCGCCGATCAGCACCCGGCCGGCGCTCTGCGTCTCGAGCCCCGCCATGATGCGCAACAGCGTGGTCTTGCCGCAGCCCGAGGGCCCGAGCAGCGCGATGAACTCGCCATCGGCCACATCCAATGTGATATCGGCGAGCGCCGTCACGGCGCCATAGGCCTTCTCGATCTTGTCGATGAGGATACCCGACATGGCTTGCTCCGTTCAGCGGTTCGAGACGCCCCACATGGCGAAGAGATATTTGCGCACCGCGAAGATGAAGAGGACGGACGGGACGATCAGGATGAAACCGCCCGCGAAACGGTAATGGAGCGGCGACTCGGCGAGCACCGTGAGCAGATAGGCCGTGAGCGTGCGATGCGTGACGGTCAGCACCGAGGCGGCGAAGACTTCGTTCCAGGAGATCACGAAAGCGAAGATGGCGGCAGCCGCGATGCCGGGCAGCGCCAGCGGCAGCACGATGCGACGGAAGGCCTGCAGGCGCGAGCAGCCGAACACCCAGGCCGCTTCCTCGAATTCGCGCGGGATGCCGGCAAACAGGCTCGCCGAGATCAGCGCCGCGAAGGGCAGCGCCAGCGCCGTGTGCACCAGCGCCACGCCGACCGGCGTGTCGTAGAGCCCGACACGGATGAAGACGACGGTGAGTGGCAAGGCGAGGATCGCCAGCGGGAAGGCACGCGTCATGAGCAGCATCAGGCGGAAGGCGTCCGCGCCTTTGAAGGGATAGCGGGCGAGTGCGTAGCCGGCCGGCAGGCCGAGCGCGATCGACAGGAACATCGTCAGCCCGGCAGCGATCAGCGAATTCAAGGCCGCCTGCCAGACGCCCTCGATCCTCAGGAAGGAGAGGAGCGCGTCGAGCGAGGCATCGCTCGGCCAGATGCTCTTCGGCCATTTGAAGACGCCGGCGCGGCCGCCGAAGGCGCCGAGCCCGATGAGGTAGATCGGCACGAGGATCCAGGCGCATAGCGCGACGACGCCGCTGATCAGCAGGAATTTGCGGGGTCCCTTCATGGCTGCGTCTTCATGGCTGCGTCTTCATGGCTGCGTCTTCATGGCAGTGTTTCCGGACGGGTGCGCAGCGCCTTGAGATAGATGAAGGTGGCGGCGAGCGAGATCGCCATGATCAGCACCGCATAAGCGGCAGCGACCCCGTAATTCTGGTTCTCGTTCTGCCACAGGAAGGCCTCGCCGGTGATCACCGGGAAGTTCCGCCCTCCGAGCGCATAGACGACGGCGAAGACTTCGAAGGCCAGCACGGTGCGCAAGATCAGCGCCGATTGCAGGGAGGGCTTCAGCAACGGCAAGGTGATGCGCCGGAACTTGGTCCAGGGCGTCGCGCCGAAGATGTCGGCGGCCTCGCCGAATTCCTTGGGGATGAGCTGCAGGCCTGCGACCAGGATGACGAGGACGATGGCGGTGGCGCGCCACATCTCGGCCAGCACCACGCCGATGAACAGCGTCACCGGGGTCTCGGCATTGAGCCAGGCCGTCGGTCCTGCGATCAGGCCGAGCTTGAAGAGGGCGCTGTTGAGATAGCCGGAATTCTGCAGGATCGCGAGCCAGACGAGGCCGGCCGCAAGGTCGGAGACGCCGAGCGGAATGGTCCAGACCCACAGGACGATATCGCGGCCGCGCGTCAGCTTCTGCAGCATCATGCCCATGGCGAGCGCCAGGGCGACCTGCAGGGGAATGACGGCGATCACCAGCATGAAGGTGTCGCGGATGGCGGTCGCGAAATTCAGATCGCCCGCCATGCGCGCATAATTGCCGAAGGACCATGCCCCGCCTGTCGTAAAGGACAGGGCGATCGTCTGGGCGAAGGGCACCAGGAAGAAGATCGCCAGGAAGCAGATCGCGGGCGCGATGAGGAGATAGGGCAAGAGCTCGGCTCTTACCTTGAACTCGGCCTTGGCCCTGCCCCGCTTCTGCACCGAAGTGATCGAGCTCATCGAGATCTCCTCGAGAGGTTGCGGCCTGTCGATGAGGTCAATTCACCGGGCAGGGGCCGTTGCTCGGCTTGTCGGGCGCCCAGCACGGCGCCTTGGTCGCCGCGATGATGTCGCGCATCACGGCAGCCTCCGCATCGAGCGTGGCGCGCACCGGCTCGCCGCGCAGCACGATCCTCTGGAATGAGTCGGTGAAGACCTTGTTGAACTCGCCGCCCTTGTCGCCGATCCCGACCGGGAGCAGCACGGCGAGGGCGTCCTTGGCGGTCTGCGTCTTGGCGACGCCTTCAGCGAGAAGCTTGATGCCGGGCGAGAGATCGGCCGGCAGCTTCGCCTCGACGACCGGGAAGAAACCGGTCTCGGCCGCGGTGATGATCTGCGTCTCCGGCTTTTCCAGATGCGCGATGACCGCCGCGGCGCCGGCGCGGTCGGGCGCACCCTTGACGATGCCGAGCCCGACGATGACCGGCATATAGGCGCGCCCCTTCGGGCCGGCGGGCGGCGGCACCACCTGGTAGTCGCCGGGCGAGGCCTGCAAGGCATCCTTGAAGCGCGAGATATGGTCCCAGGCGATCCAGACTTCACCCGCCTGCAGCGGATCCTGCATGAAGTCGTAGCTCGTCGAATTGGGATTGACGCTCGCCCAGAGCGCCTTGAAATCCGTCCACATCTTCTCGGCCTCGGGCGAGCGGAACTCGGTGACCGAGGACGCCGTGTAGGACGGATACAGATAGCCCTGCAGGAAGCGCGCGAAGAGGCCCTTCGGCCCAGCCGGAAAGCCGAGCCGCCGCTGCCCGGTCTTGTCGGCGATCGCCTTCGCCCATTGCGCCAGCTGGTCATAGGTCAACGCATTGATATCGGCGCCGGCCGGCAGGAAGGGCATGGCCTCCTTCTTCACGACCAGCACATAGGTCGCCTGCATCCAGGGGATGTAGAGCTGGTTTTGGCCGCCGAACTTGCCGAGTTCCATCAGCTTCGCCGGGATGCCGCGCGCCTTGACGGCCTCTGCGACATCATCGACGGCATCGAGCGCGCCGAGCGGCACCAGCGGCTGCAGCTCGCCATGCAAGGCACCGACGACGCTGATCGTGTGCTTGCCGGCATCGTGCTCGGCTTGCATGCGCACCGCGAAGGCGGAAGGCTCATCGACGATGAAGCTGGTCTTGGGTGCGCCCTTGAGAAGGATATCGCGCACCTTCTGCGCCTCTTCGATGGGGCGAAGCTGCGTCGACAGGAAGACAAGCTCCTGCGCCCTGGCGGGCTGCGCCGCGCCCAAGGCGCTGAAGGCGAGAAATCCTGCGGCGATCGCCATGCGCCGAGAAGTCAACATCATGTCCTCCCTCATCTCTTGTTGTGGTCGTCAGCCAGCGCGCAACCCTGCCGGCAGGCCTCGCTCGGCCGACAAGATCACGCCCCGTATCGGTCACTCGAGCATGGCTTCAGCGTCGAAGTGATTTCACTTCGGTGCGAAGATCATGCTCCAGGCGCAGCAGTCGATTCGCGTTCGATGAAGCGAACCTCGCAGACCTCCTGAAGCGTGCCCGGATCGGCTCCTCCGATCCGGGCCAGCATCATCTCGGCAAGTTTCTCGCCGGTCGCCGCGATCGGCAGCTCCATCGTCGTCAAGGGTGGGTCGCAGAATTGGCTGGTGACGAGATTGTCGTGGCCGATGATCGAGAGATCGCGAGGCACGACGAGGCCGCGCTGGCGCGCCGCCCGCAAGGCGCCGAAGGCCATGCGATCGGTGGCGCACAAGAGCGCCGTCGGGCGCGACGCAGCGTTCAGGGCCTCGAGCGCCGCGCCGCAGCCGCCCGTTTCGTCGGCGCGATGCTCGATGACCTGCGGCTGCAGCCCGGCCTCCGCCATTGCCCTTGCATAGCCGCGCCGGCGCAGCACCGCGAAGGTGAAGGCCGAAGGGGCGGCGAGATGGACGATGCGGCGATGGCCCATCGTCACCAGGCGGCGCACCGCATCGGCGAAGGCTGACTCGCCGTCGCCATCGACGAAGGCATAGACGGTCTCGCTGTCGCAGCGGCCCATGGCGACAAAGGGAAAGCCGAGCTTCTGGAGATAGTCGATGCGCGCATCCTGGCGACGCGTGCGCACCACGAAGATGCCGTCGGCGCGCCTACCCTCGACGATGCGCCGGTAGGTCTTCAGCTCGTCCGGGCCTGGCGCGGCCGCGATCAGGGTCAGGTCATAGCCTTCGCGCGCCAGCCTCTGCCCCATGGGCGCGAGGAGCTCGATATACAAAGGCTCGTTGAACTGGCCGGGCTCGGTCGGCAGCACCAGGGTCACGAGCTCGCTCGCCCCCTTGCGCAGGCGGCGCGCCGCGGCGTTCGGCCGGTAGCCGATCGCATCCGCCGTCTCGCGCACCCGCTTGCGCGTCTGAGCGGCCACGTCGCCATAATCATCGAGCGCCCGCGACACCGTCGTGATCGACAGGCCGAGCGATCGGGCGAGAGATCTCAATGACGACATCGATTGACCCAGTCGACGGACGATCCGAAACGTTTCGGTTGTAAGAGACGCGAGGTGATCGCGCAAGACCGCTGGGACCGTGACCGTCTCGGTCGCCCTTTTTTCCCCTGTGGATGTCGCCTTGCCGTTCTCAAGAGCGGGCGGGGACGCCCGCGGTCCCAGCTTGCGCGACACGACGCGCGAAGCGGATTATCGGCGCCGCTCGCGCAACGGCAACAGACCGGGTAGCAAAGGCGCGTCGCCTTGCAGGTCCACGCCCTCGAGCGCCAGAAGCTGCTCTTTGGTGAGCGTGCCGCCATAGGCGGAAAATCCGCCGAGCTTGCCGCCCTTCGCCAGGATGCGATGGCAGGGAATGATGATGGCGACCGGATTGCGCGACAATGCCTGCCCGACTTCGCGCGCTTCCCCCGGACACCCGGCGCGCCGGGCGAGCTCGCCATAGCTCGTGGTCTCGCCCCAGGGGATGTGCCTCGCCGCTTCATAGACCTTGCGATCGAAGGGGCTCGCCCTTTGCAGATCGAGTGCGACGGCGGAGAAATCGATCCTTTCACCGCTGAGATAGGATTGGATGTCACCGATCGCCTGATTCATCTGCGGCGACGGATCCGCTGGAGCAGCGCCATGCTGGCGCGCACGCAGACGCCGCTCGGTCGCGGCCCGGTCGGCTTCCGGGAGCTGCAGTCGCGTCAGCCCATCTGCGCTCCAGGCGACGCCGCAGGCTCCGATGGCGGTGTCGAACAGGTGATAGGGGTCGGGCATGACAGAGACCTCTTCCGGAAGTCCATAATCTGCTCCGGGTGACGGAGCAAACCCGGAGCCTGCGACAGCGCGGCCCGACAGCGCCCCATCAAAGAATTGTGATGGAATAAGAGATGCGCTGGCGGAGTCGTGATGTCGGGTTCGTCGCTTCGAAGGCGCCCCCCGAACCGTGGCGAATTGTCATTCTCATGCCTGCCGCACGCCGGAATACGCGTCGTGCCGACCGGCCGGGAGCTTTGCAAGATGCCTGCGGAGGGACGGCGCCTGACGCGATGGAAGGCGCCGCGATCGGCCATTCGGGAGTTTCACGTGACAGAGATCAATCTCGATCTTGCCTTCGCCACGCTCAATCTGGTGCTGCTCGCGTTCGCGTCGATGGTGCTCCTCCGATTATTTGGCCAGGCCAGGGAATTGTCGCGAAGCACCAAGCTTCTGACGGATCTCGCCGACAAGATGAGCTGCGTCGATCGCCATGCGGTCGGCCAGGTGGCGCGGCTCGCCCGCGAGATCTCCTCCGATATCGGCAAGCTGCGACGTCTCGACCCGACGGAGAGCGAAAATCGCATCCGGCCGGCGGAGTGATCGGCACTCATAGACGGTTCGGCGCGTTCAGGAGATCAGCTTCGCCTCGCGCGCTTTGATCAAGGCTTCATTGTCGAAAAGCTTCGAGCTTCGCCTGGTCGCGTCGGGTGGCGCCTCCAAAGCCGCAAGCCGCTGACGATCGCGACAGCGCCAAGACAGGCGCCTCATGGTCGGTTGGGCTGGTCGTCGGGCGCGAACACAGGCTGCCCTGCGCGTGTCAAAGAAAAGCCCCGGCACGCGGCCGGGGCTTCTCGTCACCAGATCGGGCGTATCAGAAATCGCGCGAGATGCGCAGGCGCCCCAGCCAGTCATCGGCATTCTTGACCAGTTTGCCGCGGCCGCTGTTCGTGTCGAATTGCTTATGTTGCAGCACTTCGTGGTCGTAATAGACCTCGACGCCGATATCGAGATCCTTCACAGGCGACCAGATCAGATTGGAACCGACGCCGAAGAAGGTGCCGCCATCATACTGGATGGAGAAGGGGTTGAAGGGCGTCGGGCCACCTGCCGTAGACACCGTGACTGTCCCCAAACAGGTAGGGCAGGCAGCACCCTGCGCGAAGCCGGCCGCCGTCCGGATTGCGCCGCTGTAGCTGATCTTCGCCGCGCTCGCGAACAGGCCCTGGCGAATGGTCGGGGTCCAGTAATGCTCGTAGGAGATCAAGCCCGAATAGGCGGGGGTCAAGGTGATGCGACCGGACGGTCCGACGACGGCGTCATAGGCCGGAAGCGATTCAAACGAGCCCGCATAGGCGCCCGCCGAATATGAGCCCGGGAAGCCGCCGTTCACATAGGAGATGACGCCCTTCGAATAGGCGGCCTGCAGATAAATATAGTCGCCCGCGGCGATCATCGGCAGGTTGACCTTCACGCCGCCCTGCACGGCCCAACCATTGCCGGTGACCGTGCCGAAGCCGCCCTGCACCGACGAGACGAGAGGATTGGTGACGAAGCCGGTCCCGGTGTTGTTCGGTGTCAGGTTGGCGACCGTGGCGCCGACCGTCGAGAAACGATGATAGGCACCCGACAACTGGGCCGAGCCCCAGGCTTGATCGACACGCAGCACGCCGACCACATCCGGAATGCTTTCACGATTGGTGTAGCTGATGGCGTTGACACCGGGCACCGCAAAGGGGCTGAAGGCGAAAGGAAAGACATTGGTGAAGGGCGCAGTCGCAACGGATGGGTTGATGCCGCCGGCTCCCACCGGCGCAAGGCCCGCGATCGGGTATCTCTGACGCTCCTTCGGGTCTTCGACCGACAAGGTCGCCGAGAAACCGTTGCCGAAGGTGTAGGTATAGGCGAGCGCCGTGGTGACGAGATCCGAATCGGCAGCGCCGAACCAGGTGTCGTTGTCGGCGTAGAAATCGAAGAAGGACTGGAGACGGCCTGCCGTCAACCCGCCCCATTGCACGAAGGCGCTGTCGACGAACACGCCCGTCTGCAGCCTGTTGCCGATCACGTCGGCACCGCTGAAGTTCGGGAAGTTCAATCCCGAAAATCCGGTGAACTGCGCGCCGGGCGCCGCCTGAACTCCGGTGATACCCGACAGGCCGCCGGCAAAGCTGATCCTGGTTGCGCCCCGCGCGCCGCTGCCGGAACCGAAATAGCCGCCGCTGTCACGCGTAAAGGTCATGCGGATAAAGGCGCGTAGCTGACCCCAGTCCGTCGCGGTGCGGGCGTCGAACGCGAGACGGCCCTGTGCGCGGAAGCTCGAATTGTCGAGTGCCCGGTTGAAGGACTGGAAGTTGATATATTCGAAGCGAGCCCTGCCGCTGAGCCTTATGCAAGTATCCGAACCGGGGATATAGAAAAAGCCTGGTCCATAGAGGCTGCAGATCCGGACATAATCGACAGGCGCCGCCTTCCTGGTGGGAAGATCAGCCGCCTGAGCCCCGGCGACCGCGAGCAAACCAGCGGCCGAACCGAGGAGAAGGCTCTTCACGAGCTTCATTGAGACCTCCAAAGTGAGAATGAATGAGACTCCGCGATGTCGGGCTTGGCCCTTGCCGCGGCTCCTTCGGAGGAATCTGCCCTTGGCCTTCCTATCCGGACCCGAGATCGCCCCTGTTCCGACAAGATCGGCGGGTTGATGTCGGAGGCGGCGGGATCGCTCCTGCCGCAGACGCACCATACTCGCACCGCTCACGCACTCAATCGAATTTAGCCTCATTTAGGCTTTTGTGAGCATTTTTGGAGACACTGTTGCAAGATCGCAACAAAAGCTAATTGCATTTTCTAATAACGCTAATTAGCATATGATCGTTGTCGTCGGAATCAGCGATCGGAAGCGCCATGGACACCAAGCATCAGCTGGACGCCTACCGGGTCGTCAATCTCCTGCCCTTCGTCTCCATGCCTGATCGGATTTCCGTCGTGCGCCTCCGCACCGCGTTGCGCTTCAGGCCCCCGAACCTGGCCTTGGCGAAGGCAGGCATCTTCATCCATAACGGCGACGAGATCTGGAGCTTCACCACCCTGCCCAATCTCACTTCGGCACTGCACGTGATGCTCGACCGCTCGCTTGGCCGATCCTGCCCGCGCGCCGAGGTCGAGGCGGATCCGACCGGCCGCAAGGTGCTGTCATGGCTGTTGCGCAAGCATTTCGAGCGTTATCTCGGGCGCTTCAGCGCGCAAGGCCTGTTCGTCGAGGGCGACACTAATGGGTCGCGCGCCTATTTCCACGGGCAGGGCGGCAAGCCGCGCACCATCTCCTACAGGAGCCGCATGGCGGGCGAGGCCTCGCGCAATGTCGTGGTGCAACGCTGGGGTGGGCGTCGGCCCTGGTTCAAGAACGAAGGTCTCGGCTATCAAGTCCTGATGCTCGGCGGCGTCTGGGGAGTGGCGATCGAGCCGTTCTACATTTTCGCCGGGGCGGATGCCTGCAAACCGCTGCCTTACGCCGCCCAGATCGAGCGTTCCAGCCGCTGGAACGGCCGCGACGCGAGGACTGGCGCGAGCCACCTGACCTTCTGGGAGGATTTCCTCACAGCGGGCGCACCACTTGTCGATTTGCGCCAGGACGGTGTCGACAACCTGTTCCTCGGACGATCCCTACTGCAGCTTCCGAGCCAGGCCGCGCTGTGAGTGAGAGGGAGCGTCACTCACGGCCATAAGCAGCGCGCCCATAGCGCGTCATCGCTTCGCCTGGAGCGCCGCGACCCATCCTTGGTTTGACGCATTGCCTCCAGGCGAAGCGGCATCTGCTTTGCTCGAAAATGCGCTCACTCATCATCCTGCCGCATCGTCTCCGACGTCGCCACGCCTCTCCATTGGGGTCGCATGAGAGCGAAATCGGCTCTTAATCGACTCTCAAATCACTTGCTCACGCATATGTGATTGCGTAGAACACAATTGCTGACGAGCCTGAGCGGGTCTCAAATCGAGCTCGAAAGCATCGGTATTTGCTAAGCGCGTGTTAGAGCACGATGCGCAAAAGGTCGAAGCCGCTTTTGCGAGATCATCCGCGAGCGCTCTTCGGCCAAGTGCTCTTCGGCGAGGAGAATCGAGGCGAAGTCCATGGACAAGATGAATGACCGCAAGGCGGCCTATGACAGCGTCATTCAGGATCTCTATGCCAAGCGCGCCCAACTCGATCGGGCCATCGAGGCGCTCGAAGCGATGCTGAACACCGAGTTGCCTGAGGCGCGCCAGGTGCCGCACGGCCTGCCCTCCGCATCGACGGAGGGCAAGGCCAGGCTCGCCGCGGCATCGGCGTCAGAGGAGACGGGTGGGCCGCTCATCGGCGCCATCAAATCGATCCTGCGCCATAGCGAGCGGCCCTTGGGAAATGGCGAGATCTTCAAACGGCTCAAGGCGGCCGGCGTCGAATTCCGCTCCGCCAACCCGCAGCTCTCCGTGTCGCAAGCCTTGAGCCGCAATGCGAGATTGTTCGGAGAGCCGGTTCGCGTGGGCCGCGGCCGCTGGGCACTCCGCCAATCCGCGCAGTATCAGGCGATAGGCGCTGCAAGCGAAGGCTGAGCGGCACTATCGGCCGGTGCCTTCGCCGCGCGGCTGGAGGACCAGAGGAGCGCCGCCGCCGCCTCCACCGCCCCCGAAGATCGAGAAGAAGCTGCGCGTCGGGCGTGCCACGGGCGCCTGCACCGGCACGCCGAGCTCGGGCCGCGGCGCGATGCGGCCACTGGACGCCACGGGAGCGATGATCGGCTTCTCCTTGCCCACGGGCAGGGCCGGCTTGTTGAGGCTGCCCTTGAGCTCGGGCTCGGCGGTGACCTCTTCCTCCTTGGCCTCGACGATGATGTCCTTGCCGCCTTTGCACTCGGTCAGCCAGATATCGTAGATCGGATGCTCGATGGCGTGCAGGCCCGGGCTTGCGGCAAACACCCAGCCGGTGAAGATGCGCCGATACTCGTTGGTGAAGGTGACCTCGTTCACTTCGATGAAGGCGGTGGAGTTCGCGGATTCGGTCGGCGGACGCGAATAGCAGATGCGCGGCGTCAATTGCAGCGAGCCGAACTGCACGGTTTCTCCGACCGCGACATCGAAGGAGATGATCCGGCCGGTAATCTTGTCGAGCCCCTCGAAGGTAGCGCCGGGATTGGAGATCTTGTCGGCGAGGGCCGGCCCGGCAGCCATGCAGGCAGCAAGAGCGATGGCGGCAGTCATTGATCGCAGCATTATGGGCCCAGAATCGCTGTATTTCGAATCGTTGCTTTTGGGTCGTCGCCAGTTCGGCGTCACGAGTTTGTCGTCGTCTTGCTTGTCGTCGTCTTGCTTGTCGTCGTTTTGGCCGCCGCTCAGCGAGCGGCGCAGTGCATTAACATCAGGAAGGCGGCCAAGAAATGGCGAATTCCTGCCGCTGAAGGCCTGTGCGGATACCTCTCGTCAGGCCCGCATATCATGAATTCTGCATTCCATTGCAACTGCTTGCACGGCTTGCGCAGACCCATTCCGGGACCGTCTCGCCCGGCTTGGCCGTGTTGACGCGCCCTCTCGCGCCGGCCGCTCCGGCTCTCAGGCGGGCGCTTTCATCTCGATCTCGACGAAGGACATGGGTTCGTTGCCGCCATTGACGACATTGTGCTCCACGCCTTTGTCGCGAGTATAGGCGGCGCCGGCCTTCTGCGAGACGCGGCTTTCGCCTGCGGCGCTCTCGATCAGGAACTCGCAATCGGTCAGCGGCACGACCACATAGGGCATATGGTGGATGTGCCAGCCGGTCTCGGCACCCGGATTGAAGTCGTAGCGGATCACGCGGCTACGCGCATCCTCGCAGAGCAAGGTCGCGGCGGCGGGTTCGCGCGCGGTGAATTTGGAGGCCGGCACTCGTTCAGCCCGGCGTCCAGGCGTCGTAATCGCCGGTTGCCGGCTGACGCACGCCGTCCTTGAGCGTCGAGCCCTTGGGCCGGTAAGCCGATGGCGTCCCGGTGAGGTTCTGCTGATGCGGCATCTGCCACTCGCGCGCCACATAGCTCTCCTGCGAAGGAGGAATGTCGACCGTATGATGCAGCCAGCCGTTCCAGCCTTCCGGGATCTTCGAGGCTTCCGCTTCCCCGTTATAGATGACCCAACGCCGCTCGATCCCGAGCGCCGGATCGATCTTGCCGCCCTTCAGGCGGTAATAGACATTGCCCAGATGATCCTCGCCGACCCGCTCGCCGTCGCGCCAGGTGGTGAGCTGGGTGCCGAAGGTCTGGCCGTTCCACCAAGTGAAGAATTTGAGGAGGAACTGTTTCATGACGAGGTCCGGGACGGGCGCGGCGCTGATCCGCTCTTCGGCGTTCTGCCTCGCCGGGCGCCGCCTGTCCAGCCGAAAGAGGACGAGGCCGAGATCTCGCGGCCTTCACGAACCCGTCGCGGCGGCACCCTGACGCTTGATCGCGGCGCGCTGGCACTTCATGCTAGAGAAAACCGTGATGCGCTCAAGATTTAGGCGGCGCTCATCGAGGACATGCCAACGGGCGGAGCGCGGCGGAGCATTATGAACGATCACCACGCCATCGAGGTGCGTCATTTCGATCATCCGGGCGCCGGCCGCAAGCGCGCCAAATCGACGCCCAAGGGCCGCCAGCTGGACCCGAAGGCGCTCTCCGAGATCGAGGCGCTGCTCGGCGACCGGCCGGTCAGGCGCGATCTCCTGATCGAATTCCTGCATCTCATCCAGGACCGCTATCGCCAGATTTCGGCGGCCCATCTCGCCGCGCTCGCCGAGCATATGAAGCTCTCCTTCGCCGAGGTGTTCGAGACGGCGACCTTCTATGCCCATTTCGACATCGTGAAGGAGGGCGAACCCGACCTGCCTCCCCTGACGGTGCGGGTCTGCGACAGCCTCACCTGCGCGCTGTTCGGGGCGCAGAGGCTGCTCGACGAGCTCAGCTCGGCGCTTGGCCCGACGGTGCGCGTGGTGCGCGCGCCTTGCGTCGGCCTCTGCGACCAGGCGCCGGCCGTCGAGGTCGGACATAATTTCCTGCACAAGGCCGACCGCCGGACCGTCGAAGCAGCGATTCTCGCCGGCGACACCCATCCGCATATTCCGGATTATGTCGGTCACGAGGCCTATCTGGCGGCGGGCGGCTACGCCCTGCTGCGGCGCCTGCGCTCGGGCGAGATGAGCACCGAGACATTGCTGAAGGCGCTCGACGATGGCGGCTTGCGCGGTCTCGGCGGCGCCGGCTTCCCGACGGGACGCAAATGGCGCTCGGTGATCGGCGAGCCCGGCCCGCGCCTGATGGCGGTGAACGCCGATGAGGGTGAGCCCGGCACCTTCAAGGACAGGGTGTATCTCGACACCGATCCGCATCGCTTCCTCGAAGGCATGCTGATCGGCGCCCATGTGGTCGAGGCGGGTGAGATCTATATCTACCTGCGCGACGAATACCCGATCTCGCATGAGATCTTGCGGCGCGAGATCGCGAAGCTCTCGCCCGGAGGGCCCGTCATACATATGCGGCGTGGCGCCGGTGCCTATATCTGCGGCGAGGAATCCTCGCTCCTCGAAAGCCTCGAAGGCAAGCGCGGCCTGCCGCGTCACAAGCCGCCCTACCCTTTCCAGGTTGGGCTGTTCGGGCAGCCGACCCTCATCAACAATGTCGAGACGCTCTATTGGGTCCGCGACATCGTCGAGAAGGGCGCTGCCTGGTGGAAGAGCCATGGCCGCAACGGTCGCTTCGGGCTGCGCAGCTTCTCGGTCTCGGGGCGGATCAAGAACCCCGGCATGAAGCTCGCGCCTGCGGGCATCACGGTGCGCGAGCTGATCGCCGAGCATTGCGGCGGCATGGCGCAGGGCCATGAGTTCCGCGCCTATCTGCCGGGCGGCGCCTCGGGCGGCATCCTGCCGGCCTCCATGGATGACATCCCGCTCGATTTCGGCACGCTCGAGAAATATGGCTGCTTCATCGGCTCGGCCGCCATCGTCATCCTCTCCGACAAGGACGATGTGAAGGACGCCGCCCTCAACCTGATGCGCTTCTTCGAGGATGAGAGCTGCGGTCAATGCACGCCCTGCCGCGTCGGCACGCAGAAGGCCGCGCTCCTGATGCAGCGCAAGGTCTGGGACCGCGAGCTCCTCGGCGAATTATCGGATGCGATGCGCGATGCCTCGATCTGCGGCCTCGGCCAGGCCGCCTCGAATCCGCTGACGACGGTGATGAAATATTTCCCTGACGAGTTTCTGCCATGAGCATCGTCCCGAAAAATGGGCTCTGGGACCGCGACCGTCTCGGTCGCCCTTCCTCCCGACGTGGAGGCCTCGCCGTTCGCAAGAGCCGGCGGGACGCCGGCGATCCAATCCGATTCCCAAGACAGGAGGCGGCCGAATGACGCAAATCGCATTCGAGCTCGACGGACGGCAAGTCGAGGCGAAGCCCGGCGAGAGCATCTGGCAAGTGGCGCAGCGGCTCGGCACCGAGATTCCGCATCTTTGCTACTTGCCCGAACCCGGCTATCGCGCCGACGGCAATTGCCGCGTCTGCATGGTCGAGATCGAGGGAGAACGCGTGCTCGCCGCCTCCTGCACCCGCAAGCCGACCATCGGCATGAAGGTGAAGACGGCGACCGAACGCGCCACCAAGGCGCGCAACATGGTCATGGAGCTCCTGGTCGCCGATCAGCCGGCGCGCCAGACGTCCCATGACCCGACCTCGCGATTCTGGGGCTGGGCCGACAAGACCGGCGTCACCACGAGCCGCTTCCCGGCGGCCGAGCGCTGGAAGCCCGATCCGAGCCATGCGGCGATGCGCGTCAATCTCGATGCCTGCATCCAATGCGGCCTGTGCGTGCGCGGCTGCCGCGAGGTGCAGGTCAACGACGTGATCGGCATGGCGTATCGCAACGCCGAGGCCAAGATCGTCTTCGATTTCGACGATCCGATGGGAGACTCGACCTGCGTCGCCTGTGGCGAATGCGTGCAGGCCTGCCCGACCGGCGCCCTGATGCCGGCCGCCTATCTCGACGCGAACGAAACGCGGCAGGTCTGGCCCGACCGCCAAGTCGATTCGCTATGTCCCTATTGCGGCGTCGGCTGTCAGGTCACCTACAACGTCAAGGACGAGCAGATTATCTATGCGGAAGGCCGCAATGGACCGGCGAACGAGAACCGGCTCTGCGTCAAGGGCCGTTTCGGCTTCGACTATATCCACCATCCCCATCGCCTGACGAAGCCGCTGCTGCGCCTGCCCAACAAGGCAAAGGACGCCAATGACCAGGTCGACCCGGCCAACCCCTTCACGCATTTCCGCGAGGCCTCCTGGGAGGAGGCGCTCGATGTCGCGGCTGCGGGCCTGAAGCGCATTCGCGACGCGCATGGCCCGAAATCGCTCGCCGGATTCGGCTCGGCCAAGGGCTCGAACGAAGAGGCCTATCTGTTCCAGAAGCTGGTGCGCACCGGCTTCGGCTCGAACAATGTCGATCATTGCACCAGGCTCTGCCACGCTTCCTCGGTGGCAGCGCTGATGGAAGGGCTGAACTCAGGCGCGGTCTCGGCGCCCTTCTCGGCCGCGCTCGACGCCGAGGTGATCATCGTCATCGGCGCCAATCCCGGCGTGAACCATCCAGTGGCCGCGAGCTACATCAAGAATGCCGCCAAGAAAGGCGCGAAGCTGATCGTCATCGATCCGCGCCACCAGCAGCTCTCGCGTCACGCGGTGCACCACCTCGCCTTCAAGCCTGGCACCGATGTGGCGCTGCTCAACGCCATGCTCCACACCATCATCACCGAAGGACTGACAGACCAGCAATATATCGCCGGCTACACCGAGGGGTTCGAAGCGCTGAAGGAGCGCATCGGCGAATTCTCGCCTGAGAAGATGGAGCCCGTCTGCGGCATCAAGGCTCAGACCATCAAGGAGGTGGCACGCCTCTACGCCAAGTCGCAGGCCTCCATCATCTTCTGGGGCATGGGGATCAGCCAGCATGTGCACGGCACCGACAATGCGAGATGCCTGATCGCGCTCGCCCTGATCACCGGCCAGGTCGGGCGCAAGGGCACGGGCTTGCATCCGCTGCGCGGCCAGAACAATGTGCAGGGCGCCTCCGATGCCGGCCTCATTCCGATGTATTACCCGGACTACCAGCCGGTCGACCGGCAGCAATTCTTCGAATATTTCGAGAATTTCTGGCATCAGGAGCTCGACCATAAGCGCGGCCTCACCGTGGTCGAGATCATGAATGCCGTGCATGCGGGCGAGATCAGGGGCATGTATGTCGAGGGCGAGAACCCCGCAATGTCGGATCCCGACCTGCAGCATGCGCGCCAGGCGCTCGCCAAGCTCGAGCATCTCGTGGTGCAGGATCTGTTCGTCACCGAGACGGCCTTCCATGCCGATGTGATCCTGCCGGCCTCGGCCTTTGCCGAGAAGGGCGGCAGCTTCACCAATACGGATCGGCGCGTGCAGTTGGCGCGCCCCGTGATCAAGCCGCCTGGCGAGGCGCGCCAGGATTGGTGGATCATCCAGGAGATCGCGCGGCGCATCGGTCTCGACTGGAACTATTCGGGACCTGGCGAGGTGTTCACCGAGATGGCCTCCACCATGCCGTCCTTGAAGAACATCTCCTGGGAGCGGCTGGAGCACGAAGGCGCAGTCACCTATCCGGTCGATTCGCCCGACACGCCCGGCAACGAGATCATCTTCACCACCGGATTCCCGACGCAGAGCGGGCGCGGCAAGATCGTGCCGGCGCGGATCCTGCCGCCGGACGAGATCCCCGATGACGATTATCCGATGGTGCTCTCGACCGGCCGCGTGCTCGAGCATTGGCACACCGGCTCGATGACCCGACGCGCCGGCGTGCTCGATGCGCTTGAGCCGGAGGCCGTCGCCTTCATGTCGCCGCGCGAGCTCGGCCGGCGCGACTTGCGGCCGGGCGACCTCATCCATATCGAGACGCGGCGCGGCGCGGTCGAGGTGAAAGTGCGTGCCGACCGCGACGTGCCGCAGAACATGGTGTTCATGCCCTTCTGCTACGCCGAGGCCGCAGCCAATCTCCTGACCAATCCGGCGCTCGACCCCTTCGGCAAGATCCCCGAGTTCAAGTTCTGCGCGGCGCGGGTCAGCGCGGTCGGCGTCAAGGTCGCGGCGGAATAGCGGCCTTACGAGCCAAGCCCCCCAGCGACACTATGCGCGCTTATTCTCATGGCTCCGCATATAGCTTCGCAAGATCGCGTTTATCCTCGTTTGGTATTTGGATTGTTGGCGCAGCCAATCAAGCAAATCAGCATCGAGACGTATGGTCACGACTTCCTTGCGGCGCGGCAAGACGACTTTGGCATCTTCCCAGAACGCCTCGTCCGTGGCTCGCGCATCAGGGTCGGTCTTGACGGCCGCATGTACTTCGGCATCGCTCATGCCGCGTACCCGCGCCCAATCCGTGCTATTCTTAGCTTTCACCTTTTTTCCAGTAGGCGCGTCTTTCATTAGGTTCTGCCTTCCACGCTGATATGATGCGCCGTTCATCATCACTGTCGGTGTAGATCACGGTGATTTCAAGAAGATGTCCGAACGCAGTGAGGACGCATGAGGGGTTGGACGGATGAGGGCCTCGCGAAATCCCCGAGAAACGCCTATCTTTAGGGACGTCGAGGCGAGAACCCATGCGAGCCGAGCCACTCACCTCTGCCATAGCGGCGATCGTGCATGAGACGCGCACGACGGCCGTCGATCTCGTCCTCGCCGAAGCGGTGCGGCGCTTGCGGGCGCGCGGCCTCAAGCTCGGCGGCCTCATCCAGCACAATGTCGAGAAGGAGGGGATCGACTGTGCCGAGATGCTGCTCGAGGATCTGGCGAGCGGCCGGCGCGTCTCGATCTCGCTCAGCCGCACCAAAGGCGCGTCCGGATGCCGGCTCGACCCGGCGGGCCTCGCGGAGGCTGCCGCCCTCGGGGCCCAAGGCATCGCAAGCGGCGTCGATCTCGCCATCATCTCGAAATTCGGCGCGCAGGAAGCCAGCGGCAAGGGCTTGCGGCAAGAGATTGCGCAAGCCGCCATGCAGGCCACGCCGCTCCTGACCTCGGTGAGCCGGCGCCTCTTGCCGGCCTGGAATGCCTTCATCGGCGAGGATTGGATCGAGCTGCGAGCCGAACCAGACGCCATCGAGGCCTGGGCTCTCGCCGCGGTCGCGGCCAGAGAGCCGGCATTGGGCGCGTGATGGGCGACCAGGATATCCACGAAGGTTATCTCGTTCGTCCGGATCCGCTCGATCCGCGGCTGAGCGAGGTGGTGGCCGGCATCGACCAGACCGGCCAGCGGATCGAGACGCGCGTCGTCGTCGAACGGCCGCTGACGCTGTATCTGAATGCGCGCGAGATCGTCACCATGATGACGATCGGCGACCATCCGGATTATCTGGCGCTCGGCTATCTGCTCAATCAGGGCATGTTGTCGGCCGATGCCGAAGTGACGGGCGTCGACCATGACCCCGAGATCGACGTGGTCGTGGTGCGCACGCCGGTCGAGACGGATTTCGAGGACAAGCTGCGCAAGAAGACGCTGACCTCGGGCTGCGCCCAAGGCACGGCCTTCGGCGACCTGATGGAAGCGATCGAGGGCGTCGAGCTGCCGCGCAGCGAGCTGCGCACCTCATGGCTCTACACGCTCACCCACACCATCAACGTCACGCCCTCGCTCTATCTCGAGGCCGGCGCCATTCATGGCTGTGTGCTGTGCGAACGCGACCGGGCGCTTGTCTATATGGAGGATGTCGGGCGCCACAACGCCGCCGACAAGATCGCGGGCTACATGTTCAAGCATCGTGTGCCGGGCGGCGACAAGATCTTCTACACCACGGGGCGTCTCACCTCGGAGATGGTGATCAAGACGGTGCGCATGGGCATACCGATCCTGGTATCGCGTTCCGGCTTCACCGCCTGGGGCGTGGAGCTCGCCCGCAAGGCCGGCCTCACCCTGATTGGGCGCGCGCGCGGCAAGCGCTTCGTGGCGCTCTCGGGCGCCGAGCGCATCGTCTTCGACCAGGATCTCGCTTATGTCGAGGAGGAGGCCATGAAACATCGTCGCAAGGGCGCGGAGCACAATGATTGAACCGACGGTCGGCGTGCTGCTGGCGGGCGGCCTGGCGCGCCGCATGGGCGGGGGCGACAAGTCGATGCGCCTGATCGCCGGCAAGCCGCTGCTGGTGCATGTGATCGAGCGGTTGAGCTCTCAATGCGAAGCCTTGATGCTCAACGCCAATGGCGAGCCGGAGCGCTTCTTCGAGTTCGGCCTGCCCGTGGTTGCCGACAGCGTCGAAGGCTTCGCCGGTCCGCTCGCGGGCGTGCTCGCCGGGCTCGATTGGGCGGCGCACCATCATAAGGGCGTGCCCTGGCTCTTGAGCATCGCGACCGACACGCCCTTCTTGCCGCAGGATCTGGTGGCGCGGCTGCATGCCGCGCGCCTGGCGAAGGGTGCGCGATTGGCATCGGCCGCTTCCGGCGGGCGCACCCATCCGGTGATCGGGCTGTGGCCCGTCGATATGCGAGAGGAGTTGCGCCGGGCGCTCGTCGACGAAGGGGTGCGCAAGATCGACATGTTCACGGCGCGCTACCCTTGCACCATCGCCGAATGGCCGCCCGAGCCCTACGATCCCTTCTTCAACGCCAACGCGCCGGAGGATCTGGCGGAGGCCGCGAATATCGCGCGCCTGATCCTGGCGGCCCAGGCCAAGCGATGAGGCGTTCGGGATCTCAGGCGGCAGGAGGGCGCTTGCGGATGCGGAAGACGATGACCTCGCCCTGCTCCTCGACGGCATCGAGCATGTCCCCCGTCTGGCTCAAGAGGTTCGGGATATCGATACGGGCAAGCGGGTCGGTGCAGGCGACCGAAATGGCCTCGCCCGGCGCCAGGCTCTTCAGCGCCTTGCGGGTGCGCAGGGCCGGCAGTGGGCATTTGAGGCCCTTGAGATCGAGTGTGATGTTCATCGGCCGCTTCTATCGTGTCGATGGCCGTCGGAACAGACGGGCCAGCCGGAGCAGTTTGCGAGGAGGGCGCGCTTGCCGGAGATGAGGCTTCTCGGCATTGCGGGCTGGAGCGGTGCCGGCAAGACGACGCTGCTCGCGAAACTCATCCCGGCGCTGGTGGAGCGCGGCCTCCGCGTCGCAACCGTCAAGCACGCCCACCATGATTTCGAGATCGATCAGCCGGGCAAGGATTCCTTCGTGCACCGTCAGGCCGGCGCCGCTGAGGTGATCGTCTCCTCGGCACGGCGCTTCGCCTTGATTCACGAGCTTGCCCGAGGCGAGGCGGAGCCGTCCCTGCCTGCGCTGCTCGCCCGCCTGTCGCCTTGCGACCTCGTGCTCGTGGAGGGCTTCAAACACCTGCCTCATCCCAAGCTCGAGGTGTTCCGCGCCGCAAATGGCCGCGAACCGCTCCACCCGAGCGATCCGCAGATCCTCGCCATCGCCTCGGATCAGCCTTTTCCGCAGGCCCGGGTTCCGGTGATAGCGCTCGACGATGTCGCGGCGATCCGCGATTTGGTGGTCGCCAAAGCCTTGCCGGTCGGCGAGGTGATCGCGAAGCTGGAAGCCCATGGTGGAGCTCACGGCTGACAGGCTCTCAGCAGCAGCTTGTCCATACGACCCATCGGCAGAATGCGAAACCGCTACGGCGTTTCGCCGAAACTTCTCATGCAAATCGTCCAGTTTGACGCTTCCATCCGGCGACGCATCTGTCAGGCTGACGGCTTCGCGAAGGGGCGTCTCGCACCAACAATCAAGGCCTATCACGCGGCCTGGGCGCATAGCTGAACCGTGGTTGTCATCGAGCCGGGTGACCGGTAAGACGAAAAAATGCTGGGAGGCGACAAGGGATATGGGACAACGCGTTCTGGTCGCGGAATTCATGCATGAGACGAACACGTTCAGTGTTCAGCTCACTGGCGAGGAAGCCTTCCGCAACGCGCGCTGCTATTTCGGGAATGAGATCGGCGCTGCCTATCGCGGCACGCGGACATCGATCGGCGCCGCCTTCGAGGCCGCCGACAAGTTCGGATGGCGGCTCGTCCATCCTGTCGCAGCTCATGCCAATCCCTCCGGACGCGTCACCGATGCCTGCTTCGAGTTCTTGTGCGGCGAGATCCTCGCCGCATGCGACGCCGTTGACGGGGTGCTGCTCCACCTGCATGGCGCGATGGCGACCGAGAGCAGCGACGACGGAGAAGGCGAGCTCCTTTCGCGGCTCCGCCACAAGGCCGGTCCGCAGGTGCCCATCGTCGTCGTGCTCGACCTGCATGCGACCGTCACCCAGGAGATGGCCGACAACGCCAACGCCCTGATCTCCTACCGCACCTATCCGCATATCGATCAATATGAGCGGACCTGGCAGGCGGCCGAGCTGCTCGGCAAGGCGATGACGGGCGCCGTCAAGCCCCGCGTCGCCTTGGCGCGCCGACCGATCCTCTACGCGCTCGACGGCGGCCGCACGACCTCGCCGCCCTTCAAGGAATTGCTGCGCCGAGGGGACGAGATCGAGGCTTCCGGCAAGGCGCTCGTCGTCAGTGTGCAGGCCGGCTTTTCGTCCGCCGACGTGCACGACATAGGTCCTAGCGTGGCGGTCACCAGCGCCGATCTCGCATCCGCGCAGGCGATCGCCGAAGACCTGATGGATTATGCCTGGGAGCAGCGGAAATCCTCCTCGATTCATTTCGCTCCGCTCGCTGAAGCCATTGCCAAGGCGAAGGCCGGAGAAGGCGGCTCCGGGAAGCCCCTTCTCATCTCGGATTATTCGGACAATCCCGGCTCGGGGGCCTATGGCGACGCCACGGTCCTTCTCAAGGCGATTCTCGACGCCGGGCTCGAGAATGTGGGCTTCCACGCGATCCGCGACCCGGAGGCGGCGTTGTCCGCGCAGGCCGCGGGCGTCGGAAATTCCGTCACGACGAAGCTTGGCGGCAAGGTCGATCCGTCAATGGGCGGCGGGCCGATCGAGATCACCGGCCGCGTCGTCGCGCTCAGCGATGGGCATTTCATCGCCCATGGCCCCATGGGAGGAGGCGTCTGGCGCAATTACGGCCTCAGTGCGCTGCTGCGCGTCGACGGCATCGAGATCATCGTCATCACCCATAACGGGCAGGCGACGGATCTCGCGCAATTCACCTCTCTCGGAGTCGATCCGACCCGCAAGTCAACCGTGATCGTCAAATCCATGCAGCATTTTCGGGCGGCGTTCGAGCCGATCGCCCGCGACGTGCTCGAGGTCGATACGGGCGCGCTCTCAACGCGCAATTTCAAGGAACGCCCGTACAAGAACGTCAGACGGCCGATCTGGCCGCTCGACGACATCTAGCAAAATCCCCGCCCCACCGCGTCAGGACTGCAAGAGCCGCCATGTTCACAATCAGCTCCAAACGCCCCGGATCGACGACATGACCGGGGCTTCGAAAGTGCGGCCTTCCTTCGCCAAGCCGCAGGCCGATATCGTCCTGAGAAACGGGCCGATCTGGTGCGGGCGCGACGAAGGCGTCGTCGAATCGCTCGCCATCTGGCGGGACCGGATCCTGGCTGCGGGGCGCGAGGCGGAGATCGAGACCCTCATCGGGCCCGACACGCAGATTATCGATCTGGCCGGACGGCTGGCCGTGCCCGGCCTCAATGATTCTCATCTGCATCTCGTCTCGCTCGGCATGGTGATGGATTGGGTCGACGCCAAGCCCACCGCCGCGCCGACCCTCGACGCGCTGCTGGCCGCGATCGCGGCGCGGGCCAGGCAAGCGCGTCCCGGCGAGTGGATTCTGGCGCGCGGCTATGATCAGACCAAGCTGGATGTCGGACGCCATCCTTTCCGCGAGGAACTCGACAGGGCATCTCCGGACAACCCCGTGATGCTGGTGCGCACCTGCGGCCATATTTCGATCTGCAATTCGCCCGCGCTGCAATTGGCGGGCATCGACGAGATGTCGCCCACCCCGCCCGGCGGGCTCATCGAGCAGCAAAACGGCCGCTTGACGGGCTTGCTCGCGGAGAATGCGCGAGCGCCTGTCCGGACCGCCATCCCGGCGCCGAGCGAGGATGATATCGTCGCGGCGATCGAGCGCGCGGGGCGTCATTTGTTGTCGCTCGGCATCACGAGCTGCATGGACGCTGCCGTCGGCCATGTCGGCGGCTTCATGGAGATTGCCGCCTATCATCGCGCCAAGCGCGAAGGCCGATTGCCGGTGCGCACCTGGCTGACCTTGCTCGGCGATTCGGACAACGCCATCGTCGCTCGCTGTCATGAGGCGGGTCTCGTCTCCGGCAGCGGCGACGATATGCTGATGATCGGCGCGGTGAAGCTCTTTCTCGATGGCTCGGCCGGCGGACGAACGGCCTGGATGTCGCAGCCCTATCTCGGCGAGGATCGCACGACCGGCGTGCAAATGATGTCCGACGCGGATCTCGAATTCCTGGTCATGGACGCCCACGCCAAGGGGTATCAGCTTGCCTGCCATGCCATCGGCGATGCGGCAATCGAACAGCTCATCACGGCCTACGAGAAGGCGCTGGGCGCCCTCCCCGATCCGGAACGGCGTCATCGCGTTGAGCATTGCGGCTTCTCGAACGCCGAGCAGCACGCGCGCATGGTCGAGGCCGGTATCTATCCCTGCCCGCAGCAGGTCTTCATCCATGATTTCGGCGATGCTTATATCGCCGTCCTGGGGCCGGAACGCGCCCTCGGCAGCTACCCCTTCAAGACGTGGATGGAGCTTGGCCTCAAGCCTGCCACGGGCAGCGATGCGCCGGTCTGCGAGCCGAATCCGTTTCCGAATCTCTACGCCATGCTGACGCGCCGGACCGGGCGCGGCACCGTGATGGACGAAAGTCAGCGCGTTTCGATCGAGGAGGCATTGCAGGCCTATACCGAGTTCGGCGCATTCTCCCAGAAGCGCGAAAGCATCAAGGGAAAGCTCGCGCCGGGATTCCTGGCCGACATCGCCGTGTTTTCGCGCAATCTGCTGACCGCCGACGCCCAGGAGATTCTCGACGACACGCAGTGTGATCTGACGATTCTCGGCGGCGAGGTCGTGTATCGCCGTCCAGATGCGATCGGTGTGACCAAGAAGCCGCGCTGAAGCTCGCGTGGCATCGGCAAATGATGGAGGCAAGCCCGGACGAGTGAATCGAAACAGGAATGAACCGGCGATGCCCTGCGACTGGAATCCAGGGAACCGAAGAGTGTTTTGGGAGGTTTTTGTGCTCAAGAAGATTGCGACTGCTACTGCTCTGACCCTATTGCTCGCCGCGGCCGCTCGAGCGGAGACACCGCGCGACGGCGGCACGATCCGCTATACCGCGCCCTATGGCTCGAGCTTCGCCAATCTCGATATCCTCACGTCGAACCGCGCCCAGGACGAGATCTACGCCAAGGCGCTGCATCGTTCCCTCTACAATTGGGACGCCTTCGGCAAGAAGCTGGTGCTGGAGCTTGCGAAGAGCGTCAGCGTGTCCGAGGACGGTCTAGTCTATACTTACAAATTGCGCGACGATGCCTATTTCCACAATGGCCGCCGGATGACCGCCGACGACATCATCTGGACTTATAATCACCTCATGGACGGATCGAAGGCCTATCCCGGCGCCCGCGATGTCCGCATCATCAAAGGGGCGGTCGCGGTCGAGAAAGGCCAGGCGAAAGAGATTTCGGGGCTGAAGAAGATCGACGACTTCACTTTCGAGATGACACTGACCGAGAGGCTGGAGCCCGGATATTACTTCTACGACGCCATCACCTCGATCTACCCGGCGAGCGAAGCGACGAAGCCGGAATTCGCGAACCATCCGATCGGCCTCGGCCCCTACAAGCTCACGGAGTATGTGCCCGGCTCGCGCCTGGTCGCCGAGCGTTGGGAGAAGTTCTACAAGCCTGGCAAGCCCCACGCCCAGCGGATCGTGATTTCACTCGTCGGGGAGGCTTCGGCGCGCGACGTCGCCTTCCGCAACAAGGAGATCGACGTGTCGATCCTCGGGCCGGCGCAGTACGTCGCCTACAAGCAGGATGCCGAGTTGTCGAAGGGGCTCCTGGAGGTCGCCGAAGTCTACACGCGCGCCATGGGCATGAATCCCACCTTCAAGCCCTTTTCGGACCCGCGCGTCCGGCAGGCGATCAACTATGCGATCGATACCGATCTCATCATCAAGCGGCTGGCGAGGGACAAGGCCTATCGCGCCACCGGTTGGCTGCCCTTGTCCTCGGCCGCCTATGACAGCTCCCTGAAGCCCTACGCCTATGACCCGGAGAAGGCGAAGAAACTTCTCGCAGAGGCCGGTTATCCGGACGGCTTCGAGTTCGAGTGGACGGCCACCTCCAACGAAAGCTGGGGCATTCCCATTGTCGAGGCGGTCATTCCCATGCTCGCCAAGGTGGGCATCAAAGCGAAGATCAAGCCGGTCGAGGGAACCGTGCTGTCCGAGCTCGTACGCAGCGGCGACTACCAGGCCTTTATCTGGTCGCTCCAGACGGGGCCGGATCCGCTCGCGACCTTGAAGTGCTTCCATTCGGCGACGCCGCAATCCGCCTGCAACTACATGCACTACAAGAATCCGAAAGTGGATGCGCTGCTCGACGAGGCCGCCGCCACCGGCGACCAAGCCAAGCGGATCGATTTGCTGAAGAAGGTCAATGCGATCATCTACGATGACGCGCCGGTCTGGTTCTTCAACTACAACAAGGCGGTGATGGCTTATCAGCCTTGGCTCAAGGGATTGCAGCCCAACGCCAACGAGCTCGCGGTCCAGAACTACGAGGATATGTGGGTCGACACGTCATCGCCGGCGGCGAATTGACATCATCCTTCCGACGACTGCTGAGGCCGGGCGGCCCGCGGTGCAAGCGCGGGCCGTCCAGACGATGAGACCGGCATGCTTTCATTCGTAGCGCGGCGTCTGTTGCAGACGGTGCCGATCCTGGCAGCGGTGGCGCTGCTGATCTTCATGATCTTCAGCGTCATCCCCGGCACCTTCGCCTCGAGCATGAGCGGCGACGGGCGCAGCGTGCTGGATGCGCAGGTCATGGAGCGCATGAATAAGGAGTTCGGGCTGGACGATCCGGTCCCAGTCCGCTTTGCCAAATATATCGGGCAACTCGCGCGACTCGACCTCGGCACCTCTTTCCGTACCCGTCAGCCGGTGATCGCCGCCCTGTCGGAGCGCAGCTGGCCGACGATCGAGCTCACGCTTGCCGCGATGGTCTTCGCTGCGGTGCTCGGCGTGCCGCTCGGCTTCCTCGCGGCGCTGCGGCCGGGAAGCCCGCTGGACACGGCCTCGATGGTTCTTGCGGTCTCCGGCCTTTCGCTGCCCAAATTCTGGCTTGGCCTGCTGTTGATGTATCTTTTCGCGCTTCTGCTCGGATGGTTGCCGAGTTTCGGCTATGGCGATGGCGGGTTGCGGCATCTCGTCTTGCCGGCGGTCGCGTTGGGGGTCGGGCCGTTGGCGCTGCTCGCGAGAACCACGCGCGCGGCAGTGCTGGAGATCTTGAACGCCGATTTCGTCCGGACGGCACGCTCGAAGGGGATGAGCGAGCGCCGCATCGTTCAGTGGCATCTGGCGCGCAACGCGCTCATCATCGTCCTCACCACGGTCGGCCTCGAATTCGGTTCGATCATCGGCCAGGCCGTCGTCGTCGAAAAGCTCTTCGCTTGGCCGGGCCTCGGCTCGTTGCTGGTGGATAGCGTCGCGCTGCGCGACATTCCGGTCGTTCAAGGCTGCATTCTGGTGATCGTGATCTTCTTTCTGCTGGTCAACATGCTCGTCGATGTCCTCTGCGCGGTCATCGATCCGCGAATCAAATACAGCTAGGGTAAAGATGAAGTTCCGGGCCAATCTCTGGATCGGCGGGATATTGTTTGCGCTTGTCCTCGCCGCCGGCGTGCTCGCGCCGCGGCTCGCGCATACCGATCCCGTCATGGACGCCAATCTGATCAATGCCGAGCTTGCGCCCAGCCAGGAATTCTGGTTCGGGACCGACGCACAAGGCAGGGATATCTACAGCCGGGTCCTGTACGGCGCGCGGATCTCGCTCACCGTCGGCATTCTCTCCCAGCTCATCAACACCATCATTGGCGTCTGTCTCGGACTTTCGGCCGGATATTGGGGCGGTTGGTGGGACGACGTCGTCAATGGGCTGACGAACCTGATGCTGGCGGTGCCATCGCTCATCTTCGCGTTGGCGATCATGGCCATCCTGAGTCCGGGACTGACGAGCCTGTTGATCGCGTTGGGGCTGACCAATTGGTCCTATACCTGTCGCCTCTCTCGGGCCTCGACGCTCTCCCTGAGGAGCCAAGGCTATGTGCAAGCAGCCAAAGTGCTGGGTTACGGCGACATACGGATCATGCTGACCCAAGTGCTGCCCAACATCCTCGGTCCGATCATCGTGATCGGCACCTTGGGCATGGGCGGCGCGGTGCTGGCTGAAGCCTCGCTCTCCTTTCTCGGGCTCGGCATAAGGCCGCCCTTTCCGAGCTGGGGCAGCATGCTCTCGGATGCCCGTGACGAGATCACGACCGCGCCCTGGATATCGATCTTCCCCGGCCTCGCCATTTTCATGACGGTCCTCGGGCTCAATCTTCTCGGCGACGGGCTGCGCGACATTCTCGACCCGCAATCTCGGGCAGGCCGTTCGTGATGGGGGAGACGCTTCTTTCGGTCGACGGTTTGCGCATCGATCTGGCGATAGGCGGCAGCCGGCACGCGGTCGTGAAGGACGTCTCCTTCACGATCGAGCGCGGCGAGACGCTGGGGCTGGTCGGCGAATCCGGTTGCGGCAAGAGCATCACGGCTTTGGCGCTGATCGGCCTTCTGCGCCCCCCCTTGAGCGTCGGAGGCGGGCATATTCGTTTCAAGAATCTGGACATCCGCGATCTGTCCTCTGCCGCAATGCGCGACCTGCGCGGCAAGAGCATTTCGATGATCTTTCAGGAACCGATGACGGCGCTCAATCCGCTTTCGCCGATCGGCCGGCAGATCGCGGAAATGTTCGTGCTGCACGAAGCTGCGACCTGGCACGAGGCGGAGCGCCGCGCCATCGAAGCTTTGGCCAATGTGCGCGTGCCGGCGCCGGACCGGCGCGTGAAGGACTATCCGCATCAATTGTCGGGCGGGATGCGCCAGCGCGTCATGATCGCGATCGCCCTGGCCTGCTCTCCGGACCTCTTGCTGGCCGACGAACCGACCACCGCCCTGGACGTGACGGTTCAAGCCGAGATCCTCGACCTGATCCGCGAGCTCTCGGCGGCGCAAGGCACGGCCGTTTTGATGATCAGCCACGATCTCGGCCTCATCGCCAACATGTGCGCGCGCGTCGGCGTCATGTACGCCGGCCGATTGGTCGAGCAGCGGCCGGCCGAGCAGATTTTCCGGGCGCCGGCGCATCCCTATACCAAGGGGTTGGTCGCGTCCCTGCCGATGCTCGGCGCCAGGGCGCGTCATGGTCGCCAAAAGCTGAGGGAGATTGCAGGCGTCGTCCCGGCGGCGGCCGCGTACCCCCAGGGTTGTCGCTTCAATCCGCGCTGCTACGCCAAGACCGATATCTGCGTCGACGCGGACCCGGGGGAAACCCCGCTGCCCGGCGGCGGTCTCGTCAGGTGTCATCACCATGAATGATCGAGCCCAGGAGACGGGCTTGAAGGAGACGGGCTTGAAAGAGACGGTCCTGAAGGTCGAGGACCTCGCCGTGCAATTCCCGCTCGGCGGCGGCCTGTTCGGGGGCAAACGCTCGGTCGTGCATGCGGTCGATGGCGTCGATCTCGAGCTGCGCCGGGGCGAGTGCCTGGGCCTCGTCGGCGAATCGGGTTGCGGAAAGTCGACGCTCGCGCTCTCCATCATGGGTCTCCAGCAGCCGACGCGAGGCCGCATCCTGCTCGACGGGCGCGATATCAGCGCGCCTGGCGTCGATCGCAGGGCTCGTGCGCGCATCGCGCAAATGGTGTTCCAGGACCCGTATTCGTCGCTCAATCCGCGCCAATCGGTCCGCAGGACGCTCGAGGCGCCGCTACGCCTTCACGGCATGACCGACAAGGCGGAGCGGCAAGAGCGAATAGCCGAGATCCTGCGCCATGTCGGCCTTCGTCCCGAACAGGCGGCCCGCTATCCGCATGAGTTCTCGGGCGGCCAGCGCCAACGCATCGGCATTGCGCGCGCGCTGATCTTGAAGCCGGAGATCGTCGTGCTCGACGAGCCGGTCTCGGCGCTCGACGTCTCGATACGGGCGCAGATCATCAATCTGTTGCTGGAGCTCAAGGAAACCCTGCGGCTCTCCTACGTCATGATCAGCCATGATCTGGGGGTCGTCGAGCATATGAGCGACCGGGTCGCTGTCATGTATCTCGGGCGGATCGTGGAAATCGGGGATTGGAGGACGATCTTCACGCGGCCGCGCCATCCCTATACACGGGCGCTGATCGCGGCGATCCCAAATCCGTTCGAGCACAACTCCGGCGCAAGGATCAGCGGCGAAATCCCGAACCCGCTCGAACCGCCGAGCGGTTGCCACTTTCATCCGCGCTGCGCAGAGATGCGCGATCTGTGCCGCCGGCCGATGGTTCCGCCGCTGCAGAACATCGAGCCCGGGCATCTCGTGCGCTGCGTCAGGGCCGACGAGTTAATTTGAGCCAAATCGATGTAGACGATATGCACCTTCTGAAAGGGCCGCGCGAGCGGACTGCAGTGGCAATCGCGTTGCTCGGGCCGAGGCTACACACATGGCGCAGCTCACGGATGACTGCTTTGCCTTCGGCGGAGAGCTGATGCCCGTCGATGCGGCTCTGGCGCTGATCGCCGAGCGGGTCGGACCGGTATCGGGTGTCGAGGAGGTGGGGCTCGCAGAGGCCGATGGCCGGATCGTCGCTGCCGATATTCGCGCCCCCATTTCCCTGCCGCCTTTCGACAATTCCGCCGTCGACGGCTACGCCGTGCGCCATGCCGATCTCGCGCCGCAAGGCCAGACCGAGCTGCCCCTGCGCGGGCGCGTCGCGGCAGGCGGCTCGGCCATGGGGCTCGCGGCAAGCGGGGCGGCGGTGCGCGTCTTCACCGGGGCGCCCTTGCCGGGCGACGCCGACACCATCTTCATGCAGGAGGATGTGCGACTGAGCGGCGATCGCGTCATTCTGCCGGCCGGCCTGCGCAAGGGCGCCAATCTGCGTCGGGCCGGGGAAGATATCGCGAAAGAGGCCCTGCTGCTGCCCGAGGGCCGCAGGCTGAAACCCCAGGATGTGGCGCTCGCCGCCGCCGGCGGCCTGAAGGCGATCGCCGTGCGGCGGCGCTTGAAGGTCGCCCTGTTCTCGACCGGCGACGAACTCGTGGAGCCTGGAGCGATGTTGCGGCCGGGCGCCATCCATGATTCCAACCGGGCGCTCATCGCCAGCCTGCTGCGCCGCTTCGGCGTCGAGGTCGCCGATCTCGGCATCCTGCGCGACGATCATGACGAGCTCGCAGGCCAGCTGGCGGAGGCCGCGCGGAGCCACGATCTGATCGTGACCAGCGGCGGCGTCTCGACGGGCGAGGAGGATCACGTAAAGGCCGCTGTGGAAGCGACGGGCAAGCTCGTCTTCTGGCGCCTCGGCATCAAGCCCGGTCGACCGGTGGCGATGGGCGTGATCGGCGGCACGCCTTTTGCCGGCCTGCCCGGCAACCCGGTCGCGGTGTTCGTGACCTTCTGCCATGTGGTGCGCCCGCTGCTCGCGAGGTTGAGCGGAATGACGCCGGCCCCTGTCGTGCCGATGCCGGTGCGCGCCGCCTTCGGCTATCGCAAGAAGGCCGGAAGGCGCGAATATGTCCGCGTCAGCCTGCGCCAGGCGGCAGATGGCACGGTCGAATGCGTGAAGCATCCCCGCGAAGGCGCCGGCATCCTCACCTCGCTCACCGAAACGGATGGCCTTGCTGAGCTCGCCGAGCCGATCCGTGAGATCGCTCCGGGGGACGTTGTGGGCTTCCTGCCCTATTCGTCGATGTGGTGAGACCTGCGAGGAGGCGACAACCCGGATGGACGCCAGAGCCTCTATTGCCTCGCCTGCGGCTCGCGATGACGAGCGTCAATGCAAGCGCGGCTTCTTGAGAAAGCTGCCGCGATCGGCGGACTTGATGCGAAGCCATTTGCTGCGGCTGTCACGCACGACCTCGATCGGAATTTCCGTTCCGGCAGGGCCGCAACTCCACACCTTGCGATAAAAATCGGCCAGGCTCTCGACGCCCCAATCGCGAACGCCCGAGACGATATCACCCTGGCGCAGGCCGGCGGCGGCCGCCGGTCCGCGTTCGGCCACATTCACGACCACGATCTTGCCTTGGCTCTCTGTTGAATACACGCCAAGCCAGGGTCTCGGCGGTTTGTTGATCCGACCATAGGTGAGGAGGTCGTTCAGGATCGGCGGCAACAGATCGATCGGCACGATCATGTTGAGGTCTTGGGGCGTGCCCTCTTCGGTCGCCTGCTGCAGGAGCAGCGAGCCGACCCCGAGGAGCCTGCCGTCCGAGCCGATCAGCCCCGCGCCGCCCCACGAGGGATGCGCGGGGGCGGTGAAGATCGCTTCGTCGAGCAGATATTCCCAGTAGCCCGCGAATTCCTGCTTGCCGACGATGTTCGACTGCACGAATTGACCACGGCCGCCGGCCAGAATGACGGGATCGCCGAGCTTCGCCTCACCTGATTGGCCAAGATCCAATGCCGGATGCTCGAGCCGGCCGAGCGCCTGCACCAGCCCAAACCCGGTCTCCTGGTCATAGGCAAGCGCGTGGGCAGGGGTGACGCGCCCGTCGGCGCTCGTCAGCCAGACATTTTCCGCCTCGGTGATCAGATAGCCGATGGTCAGCACGAGGCCGTTCTCGCGGATGATCACACCGCTTCCCGCCCGTTCCGTACCGAGGCTCGTCGCTGTGAAGCCGTCCTCCGGAATCAGCGAGTGGACGACCACGATGGATTGGAGAGCGTGACCGAGATCCATCCTCACTCCTTGTGATGAGGCCATGGGTAGAGACGTTCCCAATGGATGGTCGCGGTGATCGGCGCCCACCAATTGCGTCCCGTCTCACAACTTAAGTAAAGCGCAATTGCCAAGGTGCAAGATCTGCGCAAGATCCCAATTGACAACCCAGGGTCGCCTCCTCGGCCAAGAGTCCCCCCGGCGCGATGGCTATCAGACCGGACGCCCCCGCCGCCTCAATGACCCGAGAGCACCATCTTGAAGCCCTCATGGCTCTTCTCGAAGCCGAGCCGCTCATAGAAGCGGTGAGCGTCATGGCGCTTCTTGTTCGAGCCCAGTTCCACGAGGCCGACGCCGAGCCGCCGCGCCTCCTCGAGCGCGAAGCGCATCATGACGGCCCCGATGCCCTTGCTGCGCAGCTCGCCACGCACATGCACGCTTTCGATCTTCATGCGCGTGCGCCCGCGCGCCACGAGCCCCGGTATCAAGCTGCGCTGGAAGGTGCCGACGACCTGATCGCCGATCAGCGCCACATAGAGCACGTGATCGGCCGACGCGTCGATGCGCCGGAAGGCATCGAGATAAGGCGCAAGATCGAGCGGGCCTTTGGCGTCGCCATGGCCGATCTCGTCGCCGCGGAAGATGTCGACGATGGCTTCGACATCGTCGCGCCTGGCCTTGCGGATCGTCAGGCCCTCGGGAGTAGACATCACGCGCCTCACAAAGCCCAGGAGGGCCTGGCTTTCAGCCCCTCGAACCAGCGCGTCACATGCACGCATTCGGGCGGCAGGTCGAGGCGCGGCAGGCGCATGAACTCGACCGCGATGCCGGCCGTGATATCGGCGATCGTCAGCGTCTCGCCGCAGATATAGGGCGTGTGGGCGAGATGCGCGTCGAGCTCGCGCAGCTCCCGCATCGCCTTCTCCTTGTTGACCTCGCCCCAGCTCGCGACTTGCGGCTTTTCGAGATCGGCCATGAAGGGATTGAGATGGCGGAAGACCGTGGCGACGCTCAGCAGCAGGCCATGCTCCATGCGCCTGTTCCACATCTCGACGATAGCCTTGCCCTTGGCGCCGGTGCCGAACAGCGGTGGGTCGGGATTGGTCTCTTCGAAATAGCGGCAGATGGCGACCGATTCGGAGATCGCAGTGCCGTCATCGAGCAGCAAGGTCGGCACGCGGCATCTGGGGTTGAGCTTGGCATAGTCGGGATGCAGATGCTCCTTCTTGGCGAGGTCGATATCGACGATCTCCGGCAAGTCGAGCTGCTTTTCGCGAATGAAGATGCGGGCCCGGCGCCCATTGGGCGTGCGCTTTCCATCATAAAGTTTCATCACACCCTCCGAAGAGGCTCTGCCAAGAGACCCCGTCATGTGATCCATAGCTCGCGCATGATCGCTTCGCAAAACCGCATCGACTTTCCCGTCGATCCCATCGGGGCCGGCCGATCACGCCCAAAGGGTTCGTCTGGGCGAGCGATCTTAAGACTTGAGGCGGTTGCCTTAGCCGTTACCATAATGCGCGTGCGGGTAGCCGGGCCATGCGCCGCAGACATCGTCTCGAGACAGCGCCCGCCACCACTCTATCGCGATTTCCGGATATTTATCAAAAGCTTGTGTGGCCACTTTTGCGGCACGAACGGCCCCCTCGCCGCCGCCGGGGTCCTACGAATGCCGCCATCTATGTGAGCGGGGTATTAAGGTTTTTGCGCGAAACTGATGCGTCGAGCATCACATCTTCGTAACCGGATTCCAAATCGTCGCGCTCCATGAGTGATTTGACTGCCGAACAGATTCAGCAAGGCCGTGGCCCGGATCGCAAGGCCCTGGCGGCGCGCCGGCGTCTCGCCCATGAGATGCGTTCGGTGCGCGAGCGCATCGCCTCGACCTCGGGGCTCGGCCATGCTTTCGACGTGGAGCTGCTCCGCCTGTTCGCGCAGCAGCAGATCAGCGCGGTGCCGCTTGAGGTCGTGCTGCTCGGCTCGGTCACAGCCATCGCCGCCTATTGGATAGATCCGGCTATGATCGCGCGCTGGGTGGTGATCGTGCTCATCGGCCTTGCCATGATGGTGGCGACGGCGCGCCGCCTGCTGACTGCCGGGCTCGACACGCCCCAGAAAGTGAAGAGCTGGCGCTGGTGCCTGATCCTGGCGCAAACCTTGATGGGGGCCTGCTGGTCGCTGGTGGTCGGCGACCTGCTCTCGATCAATCTCGACCTCGCGCGGCTATTCCTGCTGTTCGTGGTGATCATGGTGACGGCGGTGACCGCGATGCTCGCCGAAACCGTGCCGCTCGCCGTGGTCTTCGGCCTGTTGCCCATCTCGCTGCGGCTGCTGAGCCTGGCGATTCCCTATGACAACTTGCCCAATGTGGCGCTGGTCGTGATGGCGGCGGGCGCCCAGATCTTCTTCCTGTTGTTCTCGAACCGGCTGCACCAGACGACGCTGACGAGCCTGAAGCTGCGCGCTGAGAAAGAGGCCTTGCTGCTCGAGGTGCAGGAGGCCAAGGCGAATTCCGACGAGGCCCGCAGGCGTGCCGAAGAGGCCAATGTCGCCAAATCGCATTTTCTGGCGACGATGAGCCATGAGCTGCGCACGCCGCTCAACGCTATTTTGGGTTTTTCGGAAGTCATGAAGGGAGAAGTGTTCGGCCCGCACGCCAATCCCGCCTATCGCGACTACGCCACCGACATCCATTCGAGCGGCCATCACCTGTTGACCTTGATCAACGAGATCCTCGACCTGTCGCGCATCGAGGCCGGGCGCTACGATCTGCGCGAAGAGGCGATCAGCATCTCCCACATCATCGACGACGCGAAGCACATGCTGGCGCTGCGCGCCAAAGCCAAGAATCAGACGGTGAATGCCAAGATCGAGAACCACCTGCCGCGGCTTTGGGCCGATGAGCGGGCGGCTCGCCAGATCGTCCTGAACATCCTCTCGAACGCCATCAAATTCACCCCGCCCGGGGGCGAGATCCTGATCAAGGCCGGATGGACCGTAGGTTCGGGGCAGTACATCTCGATCAGGGATTCCGGCCCCGGCATTCCGGAGGACGAGATCCCGCTCGTCCTGTCGTCGTTCGGACGCGGCTCGCTCGCCGTCAAGACGGCCGAGCAGGGCTCAGGCCTCGGACTGCCGATCGTCAAGGGGCTGATCGACCTGCATGGCGGCACCTTCACCTTGAAATCGAAGCCGCGTGAAGGCACCGAAGTGATCGTCACCTTCCCGCCCGAGCGGGTCATGGAGGCGCTGGCCCCGGTCGGCAGGGAGGAGGCCGCGCCTGTCGCGGCAAGGCGGCGCGGCAAGGCGGCCTGACCGGCGCCCAGAGTTGGCCCTCCGGGAATTACTCACCGGTCGGCAATTAAGGCGACAAATGGCTTGTACATTGGCGCATGGTTTGGTATCATGAGCCATGAAGCGAGACGGGCGCAGCTTTGATCACCGAACACTTGAGGCCATACGGCTGATGGCGGTGGAGCGGGTGCGGGACGGAGAGCCGGCCTCTTCGGTTATCGCGTCTTACGGTTTCAGTCGCACGACGATCTACAAATGGGTTGCGGCCGCGGCGACACCGGGGATTGGCCTGAAAGCGCTGCTGTCTCGGCCGGCGAGTGGGCGGCCGCGCACTTTGTCCCCTCATCAGGAGCGGCAGGTTTATCGCTGGATCAATGGCCGCGACCCTCGCCAGTATGGACTGGATTTCGGCCTGTGGACGCGGTCGATAGTGGCCAGCCTGATCGAGCGCAAGTTTGACATTCGCCTTGGTGTGACCGCCGTGGGCGAATTGCTCGCCAAACTCGGGTTGACACCGCAAAAGCCGTTGCAGCGCGCCTACCAGCGCGATCCGGAAGCCATCGAGAGATGGCAGCGCGAAACCTTTCCCGCCATTGCGCGGCAGGCGAAAGCGTCAGGGGGCGAGATCTATTTCTGGGATGAGTCCGGGTTTCGTGCGGACACTGTGCACGGCAAGACTTGGGGTGTGAAAGGGCAAACACCTGTTGTCGAGCGCCCCGGTCAACGGCAATCGATCAGTGCGGCATCGGCCGTGAATTCGAAAGGCGCTTTCTGGTATTGCACTTATCAAGGCGGCCTCAACGCGGAGCTGTTTGTTGATCTGCTGCGGCGAATGATGCGGCACCGCACGAAGCCGGTGCATCTGGTGGTAGACGGCCTCCCGGCGCACAAGACGACGCTGGCAAAAGCCTATGTTGCGTCGACCAATGGGCTGCTGACGCTACACTTCCTTCCCGGTTATGCGCCCGAGTTGAACCCTGATGAACTTGTCTGGAGCCATATGAAGCGCACCGGCGTTGCCAGGACACCACTGCGCAAAAGCGAAACACTACGAGGCAAAATCGAAACCCAACTTGCAGCACTCAGGACAACGCCCGGGCTCATCCGATCATTCTTCAAGGCCCCAGCTGTCGCCTATATTACCGACTGGTGAGTAACTGGCCCTCCGGGCATCAACTGGCATTCCGGAATTAACCAGGACACGGCGCCGAACGGTGTTCTTAACGATCCGTCAAGGATTGGGCCGCCTCACTGGCTTCGCGCTGAACGCCAAGACTATGCTGAACGCCAAGACTACGCGGTGATGGGCAGCACCGGCGCCCGAGCTGGATATCCGGTCGGCCGCCCCTGCGCCTGATCCGAGCCATCGGAGGTGCGTGATGACCAATAGCGACACCGACAAGCACGAACAGGAGCGCCTCGCCGCCCTGCAACGCTATGACGTGCTCGATACGCCGCCCGAAGAGGCCTTCGACCGTATCACGCGGCTCACCAAGACCTTGTTGCGCATGCCGATCGTCACTGTGACCTTCATCGACAGCAAGCGGCAATGGTTCAAGTCGAGGCACGGCATGAAGGAGGCCGAGACGCCGCGCGAGATCGCCTTCTGCAACGAGGCCATCAAGCAGGAAGGGGCCTTTATCGTTCCCGACGCTCTTCACGATCCGCGCTTCGCCGACAACCCTTCGGTGACCGGAGAGCCCCATATCCGCTTCTACGGCGGCATCCCGTTGCGGACCCGCGACGGCTACAATATCGGCACGCTGTGCTCGATCGATTCCAAGCCGAGGGAGCTCGCATCCGAGGAGATCGCGCTCCTCACCGATCTCGCGCATATGGTGATGGACGAGCTCGAGCTGCGCATCCTGGCGACCACCGACAGCCTGACCGGGGTCTTGTCGCGGCGCGCCTTCCGCGAGGAGGCCGCGCGCGATTTCGCGCTCGCGCGCCGGCACCGCCATGAATTGAGCTGCGTCATCCTCGACATCGACCATTTCAAGCGCGTCAACGACAGCTACGGCCATGCGGTCGGGGACGTGATCTTGCAAAGCATCGTCGATGTCTGCAAGCGCAGCCTGCGCGCCTCCGACTATATCGGGCGCATCGGTGGAGAGGAATTCGCGATCCTGCTGCCGCAAACGAACGGCAAATCGGCGCTCGAAGTCGCGCAGAGACTGCGCCGGGCCATCGAGCGCGAGGCCTTCGCCACGGCAGCGGGACCGCTCAAGATCACCGCGAGCCTCGGCGTCGCGCCCTGCGACAAGAGCGTCGCCGATATCGATGCGCTGCTGCGCCGCGCCGACGTCGCCCTCTACGGCGCGAAATCGGCCGGGCGCAACCGGGCGATCAACTTCGCGACGCAACATCTCAAGCCGGTCTTGCGCGTCGCCTGAAGACGCTCGGCGGCTCAGCCGGCGGCGGCGAGCACGCTGAAGAAGAAGCCGTCGGTGCCGGTGCGCGCCGGCGTCACGAGGAGGCCGGCACCGCCACGCGACCCGAACCCGGCAAGTTGCGGCATGGCGGCGGCGAGCTCCGCTTGCGGCAGGCACCGCCAGCCCGTCTGCCGCTCCATGAATGCCAGGAGGCGCGCATCATTCTCCTGCGGCAGCAGCGAGCAGGTGATGTAGGCGATGCGCCCGCCTCGCTTCACGAATTGCGCCGCCCGAGCCAGCACCGCATCCTGCTCCTTCAAGCGCTCCGCGAGGCTCCCCGGCCGGATGCGCCATTTGGCATCGGGGTTGCGCCGCCAGGTGCCGACCCCGGTGCAGGGTGCGTCGACCAGGACGAGATCGGCCTGCCCTTCGAGACCGGCGAGCGGCTCGTGCGCGCGCCCGCGCGGCGTGCGGACCTCGACATTGCGGACGCCGGCGCGCTGTAGCCGCGCATGGATCGGCGCGAGCCGTCGCTGATCGCCATCGGTCGCGAAGATGCGCCCTTCACTGCCCATCATGGCGGCAAGCGCGAGCGTCTTGCCGCCGCCGCCGGCGCAGAGATCGATGACGGTCTCGCCGGGCTTTGCGGCTGCCAGCAGCGAGACGAGCTGCGATCCCTCGTCCTGGATCTCGACCAGACCGTCGAGGAAGGCAGGCTCGGACTGCATCGAAGGGCCGCGCCCATCCTCGCCATGCGGCAGGCGCAGGCCGAGCGCGGAATGAGGCGTCGCCTCCGGGCGAAGATGCGCCAAGGCCGCCATGGCCTCGTCGCGCCGCCCTTTCAACGCATTGACGCGCAGATCGAGCGGCGCGCGCTGCGCCAGTGCCTGCATCTCGTTCACGAGATCGTCGCCGAACTCGCCCTGCAAGGACGGGGAGAGCCATTCCGGGAAATCACCGGCGACATGGAGCGGTGCGTTCGCGAGCGCTGTCGCGCCGGCCTCGAGCCGGGCGCGCTCCTGCGCCGATAGCGGTGGCGGCGCGAAGCGCGAGCCGTCGCACAAGGCCGCCAGCGCATCGACGCTCATGCGGCGCCCGAGACGCAACGCAGCGAGCAGGACGGCGCGCGGCGGCGCCTCCTCGACCCGCTCGAACCCCATGATCCAGGCGGCCGAAGCCTTGCGCCTGAGCACGTCATAGACGAGGCTCGCGATGGCGGCGCGATCCTTCGAGCCGGCGAAGCGGCGCGCCAGGCCGAAATCCTTCAGCGCATCGGCGGCCGGCCTGCGGCGTGCCGCGATATCGTCGAGGACCTCGATCGCGGCGGAAAGGCGGGCGGAAGGCGTCACGGGTCGGTCATTACGCGATGAGCACGCGGATGGCGACCATGATCCACATGACGATGAGGACGATGGCCCCGACGCTATAGACGAGGCCGCGCAGGCGCACGACATTCGAGCCCGTATGGATAAAGGCGTGCAGGAAACGGCTCGCCACGAAGATCCATGAGAGGATCACGAAGGCGAGGTCGTCCTTGCGGGCGATGATGGCGAGGATCACCAGCACGTAGAAGAGGACCGGCAGCTCGAACTGGTTCTGGAAGCAATTGCCGATCTGCTGAATGCGTTCGGGCCACGCCTTCTGGCCGAGCGCAATGTCGCGCGGATGCACCTCCTTGCTGCTCAAGGTCTGCGCCCGCAAGGGCGCAAACCAGAGAAGCAGGCCGAAGGTCAACGCCACCTGGACGAAAAGTGGCAGGAGGACGGCTTGCAGGGACATTTGGGACTCCGCCTGGCTCGACCGGTCTAGATGATGCGGCAGGATGGCATCGCCACGATGTTCATGCCAAATACGGCTTCGGACGATCGGCTGCCCGGGACCGGGCGGGAGCCCTTGCGACGGTCACGATCGCCGCGGCGACCAAGTGCTTGCAGAACAAATCCGCACGGCTCGTGCAGGTGCAGGTAAAGCGCAGCCGCTTCTCGACCGCGTCAAGCGCCACGGTGCGTCGCTGCCCGCCCGTGACCTTGGCGACGACGCGCAGCGGCCCGGACTCGATGAGTTCCACCCCGCCGCTCGCCGCGATCTCACGCCCGAGGCGCAGATTGGCGGGCGTCGCGAGGCTGGCCGAGCTCTCCTCCGACAAGACATTCTCTGCAATGAGATCCGCGACGGACCGTGCGAGCTGCATCCTGCCTATCCCCGTGTCGGGTAATTCGGCGCTTCGCGCGTGATCATCACGTCATGCACATGGCTCTCGCGCAAGCCCGCGCCCGTGATGCGCACGAAGCGGGCATTGGTGCGGAACGCTTCGAGATTGGCCGCGCCCGTATAGCCCATCGCGGCGCGCACGCCGCCGATCAGCTGGTGCACGACATTTGCGGCCGGCCCCTTATACGGCACCTGGCCCTCGACGCCCTCCGGAACGAGCTTCATGGCGTCGCGCACTTCCTTCTGGAAATAACGGTCGGCCGAGCCTTGCGCCATGGCTCCGACGGAGCCCATGCCGCGATAGGATTTATAGGAGCGCCCCTGATAGAGGAAGACCTCGCCCGGAGTCTCGTCGGTGCCGGCGAGCAGCGAGCCGACCATGGCGCAGGAGGCGCCGGCAGCCAGCGCCTTGGCGAGATCGCCCGAGAATTTGATGCCGCCATCGGCGATCACCGGCACGCCCGACTCCAGGGCCGCCGCGGCGCAATCCATGATGGCCGAGAGCTGCGGCACGCCGACGCCGGACACCATGCGGGTGGTGCAGATCGAACCCGGCCCGATGCCGACCTTCACCGCATCGGCCCCCGCATCGATCAGCGCCTTGGCGCCCTCGGCGGTCGCCACATTGCCGCCCACCACCTGCACCGAATTCGACAGCTTCTTGACGCGGCCGACCGCTGCGAGAACCCGCGAGGAATGTCCATGCGCGGTATCGACGACGAGGACGTCGACGCCAGCGTCGACCAGCATGGCCGAGCGCTCGAAGCCATGCTCGCCCGTGGTCGTGGCGGCGGCGACCAACAGGCGCCCGGCCGCATCCTTGGCGGCGTTGGGATAGGCGACCTGCTTCTCGATATCCTTGACGGTGATCAGGCCGATGCAGCGATAGTGCTCGTCGACCACGAGCAGCTTCTCGATGCGAAACTGGTGCAGGAGACGCTTGGCCTCGCCTTGTTCCACGCCTTCGCGCACGGTGATCAGCCGGTCCTTGGTCATCAGCTCGGAAACGGGCTGGCTCGCATCGGTGGCGAAGCGGACATCGCGGTTGGTGAGAATGCCGACCAGCTTGCCCTTCTGCTCGGAGGAGCCGCGTTCCACCACCGGCACGCCGGAAATGCCATGCTGCTTCATCAGCGCGAAGGCATCGGCCAAAGTCTCATCGGGGAAAATGGTGATCGGGTTCGCCACCATCCCCGATTCGAATTTCTTCACCTGGCGCACCTGATCGGCCTGGGCCCGCGGAGAGAGGTTGTAGTGGATGACACCGAGCCCGCCGATCTGAGCCATGGCGATCGCCATGCGGGCTTCGGTGACCGTGTCCATGGCCGAGGCCAGCAACGGGATGTTGAGCCGCAGCGAGCGCGTCAGCCGCGTCCGCATATCGACCTGCGTCGGCAACACATCGGAGAGGCCAGGCTGCAGCAGGACATCATCGAAAGAAAGCCCTTCGCGCAGCTGCGCCACGAGGGGAATCGAGTTCACAGCCAGCGGGCTAGTCCCCAGCGGATTGGTTCCCAGAGGATTGGTTCCGAGCGGATTGGTTCCCAGCGGATTCTTGGGTTGGGAGGTCATGGTCAACTCCGGCTGCCACGGCAGCTTGAAAAAAGGAGACAGTCCGCGCGAATCGCCCGGCCTGATGGAATTGACGCAGTTGCGTATCACGCCGATGACCCGACGGGAAGAGGCCTAGCGCCGCAATTGCGGCGGGGCACCCATGCGAGCCGCGATGCGATCTATTTGGCGGGCGGGCCCAGCCTCTGCCCGTTGATTGTCGGCACTCCATCGGGCCCGAAATCGATCGCCCAGACGAGCTTGCTGTCGGCGCCGGGCTTGGCGAGACCCGTCGCGAAGGCGATGGACGCCGCGGCCTGCTGCGCCCGCGCATCGCTCTTCCCGGCTTCCTTGAGCCCCGCCAGGGTCTTGTCGAGCCCTTCGGCCTCGATCGTGATCCGGCCGGTGGGCTTGGGCGAAGCCAAGTTGAATTCCCCCTCGAATGCAAGGGCATAACCGGGCGACACGAGATGGCCGGGCGCGATCCTCAGCTTCGGCTCCCCGGTCAGCAGCGTAGCTGCGATCCCGGCCTGCGCGGCCTCGGACAAGGGAGGGTCGGCCTTGAGATCGAAATCATCGATCATGAGAGCGGCGATCTTGTCGAGATCGGCGACCGAGACGCTGAGATCAAGGTCGAGGGCGGACGGGACGAGCAGCGAGCTCCAGGCGGGGAGGAGCGGCGATGCCAAGCTCAGGCCGTCGATCTTGAAGCCGAACTCGGCGGCGCCTTGCTGGGTGAGGCCGCTCAATCCCAACGTTTCGGCCAGCGATTTCATCGCGAAGGTGCCGAACGGGGTGCGGGCAGCGAAGTCTGCGACCTGCGCGCTTGCTTTGAGATTCTTCCACAAGGGCAGCGTCGCGCGAAGCTTGCCCTTCAATTCATCCTGGTGCTCCGCCATTCCCTCAGCCCCCTCGGCGACCAGGAAGGCCCAAAGCCCGAGCAGCCCCTTGGCGCGCACAGCTTCGAGCGTAGCATCGCCTGTCGACGCGCCGAAATCATAAGTGATGTTGATCGGAGGCGTGGCCGGCGCGCCCGGCTTGGCGGGCGCCTCCATCTTGAGCGTCTCCACCATGCTCTTGATCGTCTGGTGGATTCCGATCGTGACCGCCTCGTCGCCCGCCGCCGCCCCATGCGATTCGACCAGCAATTGCGACATGCGCAGATCGAGGTCCATGCCTTGGACCTTGCCGGTGACGCCAATGGCGTCAAAACTGTTGCGGAAGCTCTCGAAGGCGCCGAGGCGTGGGTCATAGAGCCCATCGAGATGCGGGGCGTCCACAGTGATTGCCTCCGTCAACTCTCCTTGCGGGAGGAGGAGATGCAGAGAAATGTTTGGGAAGCTCTCCGAATTGACCTTCCATTTGCCATCCGGCGCCGGTGCGACGAGGAAGGACCAACGGCCGATCCGCAAACTGTCGGGCGCGAGCTTCAGCGCATCGAGCGCAGGCTGGGCGTCCAAGGTGACTTCATAAGCCTCCCCCTTCGGCGCCACGGCGACGATGCCTCGATCGAGAACGGACTGGCCGAAATAAGCTGCGAGGCTGCCGCCGAGCGCTTTGGCGCCTTCGCTCGTTGCTGTGTCGGCGAGCGCCGGGACGGTAGCCAGCGCCGACAGGGCAGCCGCGGCAAGAAGACGTCGTGCGTGCATGACATTGCTCCTTTGATGGGCGAAACGAGACCGGCAAGGTCGGCATATCGAAATTCAGGCTCAGACGGCGGCATGGATGCGTCTCGCGCCGCAATGGCGACGAGCGCCTCGATCTGTCCTCGCATTCCGCGGCGCGACATTCAGCGTCGACGCCGAGGGGCCAGGATCGCGACACCTTTCAACAGCAAGATTGTGACCTTGCCATATCGGAGCTCTCGGCGACAATCGCCTGGCCCTTCGCCGCGCAAGCGGGGGCGAGGTGAGAGGCACCGCTTCAGTGAAAATAGATACTGGTGTAAGTGAGGCGCCCGTGTTGGAGCGCCGTCACGCGATGTCCCAAGTCCCACCGACCCAAATCCTGCCGACCCAAGTCCCACCGACCCTCGCCCTGCCGACCCTTGCCGATATCCGCGCCGCTGAGCAGCGTATCCGCCCGGTCATTCCGCCGACGCCCTTCCTGCAATCGCGCACCTTGTCGGAAATGCTCGGCTGCGAGCTGTGGCTGAAATTCGAGAACCTCCACTTCACCGCCTCCTTCAAGGAGCGAGGGGCGCTGAACAAGCTGCTCCTGCTGACCCCTGAGGAACGCGCCAAGGGCGTGGTCGCGGTCTCGGCGGGCAATCATGCGCTGGCGCTCGCCTTTCACGCCCGCCGGGTCGGCGTCAAAGCGACCATCGTCATGCCGGTCACGGCGCCAGTGGTGAAGGCCTCCGGCGCCCGCGACTTCGGCGCCGAGGTGATCATGCACGGCAAGACTTTCGCCGACGCGGCCGAGCTGATCCCCGGCCTGATCGCCGAGCGCGGCCTGATCCTGGTGCATCCCTTCGATGATCCGGCGGTCATCGCGGGCCAGGGCACGGCCGGCATCGAGATGCTCGAACAGGTGCCCGAGCTCGAGATGCTGGTGGTGCCGGTCGGCGGTGGCGGCCTGATCGGCGGCATCGCCACGGCCGCCAAGGCGATGAAGCCCTCGATCCGCGTGGTCGGCGTGCAGACCGAGCTCTATTCCGGGATGGCGGGCCTGCTCGGCGTCGCCGGCAATGCGGTCTCTGGCGGCCCCTCGGTCGCCGAGGGCATCGCCGTCAAGGAGCCGGGCCGCCTCACCCGTGAGATCGCGCGCCTGCATGTCGACGAGATGCTGGTCGTCCCGGAACCGGCGATCGAGGACGCCGTGACCTTGCTGCTCGAGATCGAGAAGACCTTGACGGAGGGAGCAGGAGCGGCAGGCGTCGCGGCGATCCGGGCGAGGCCCGAGCTGTTCGCCGGCCGCAAGGTCGGGGCCGTGCTTTGTGGCGGCAATATCGATTTGCAGCTCCTGGTCTCGGTGCTGCATCGCTCGCTCGCCCGGCGCGGGCGGCTGGTGCGGCTCACCGTGACGACGCTCGACGCTGCCGGCCAGCTCGCCGACATCGCCTCGATCATTGCCAAGCATGGCGGCAATATCGTCGAGGTCTGGCATGACCGTGTCTTCGCCTCGCCCTTCGCCAAGACCACGGCGATCGATATCGAATTCGAGCTGCAGAACGCTGCGGCCCGCCAGCTCATCGAGGCGGAGCTCACCTTGAAGGGGATGGGCGTGGTGCGCCGATGAGGTGATGCGCGGAATGCAACGCCCTGATGTGGTGAATTTGAAGTTCCCATCACGCAACTAGGCGGATCCGGCCCCGTGTCGGATTATACACAATAAATGCCAGTACTAGAACGACGAAGGGTAGAAGAAACACTTGCTCGTGCCGCCCCAGCGTGACACCCAGATGGCATTGTCGGGCGAAGGCTGGACGCGCGCGAAGGGGATGAACTCATTGGTGTCCATGAGCCGGAAGCCACCCTGCTCCGCCTTTACCAGCGACGGGTCGAGCTCCTTGGTGTCGGCGCCCGAACAGCACAGATTTTTGGTCATCGGATCGACGCGACGCCCGTTCGACCAGTAATCATGGGAGCTGGCCGGCAAGGTCCAGACCAGGCCCATGGCGGCGAGCATCGCAACTGCGACATTGCGCATGATGAACCTCGCATCAATTGGCCCCCTTAACGCAGACGAATCAACGCGACTTGACGAATCATACCGCAACACAACATAATGTCGGTGCGACGTTTGGTCTCAACTGAAATCAGACGAAAGGAAACGCGGTTAATTCTTGGTCGGCAAATAAACATCGACCGTGGCACGTTCAAATACCAGGACTGAGCGACATGTCCTCGTATTGTTAAGAGATCGTTTCCTGCGAAGTGCCGACCTTATCAGTGATGACCTGAACACGATCGCCCATATTCTGAAATTCGTCGAAATCTGCGAGAGGTGTCGCCCGAACCCATCGGCGCGCCCAAACGAAGCGATGGATTGCGCGCGCCGCTTCGGTCTGAACCTATGCCGATCTAACGGCGTTTGAGCCTGGCGCTGCGCGCCTCGAGCACGAAGCGCCATTGCGCGACTTCGTCGAGCATCAGGGCCGCCGCCCGGCGCGCCACGGCCTGATCGAGCCCCAATGTCGCGGCCTGCCCCCCGCCCGCCGCTCCGGGTTGGCTGCGGGCCCGAGCGGCGCGCGACAGCCGCGAGAGCCCACTCAAGATGCGTGCCGAACGTTCAGTCAGCCGCATCAGATCGAACTCGGCCCGAAAGGCGTTGAGGCCGGTGACGATGGCGGGTGCTGCAGACAGCCCGAGGCTCGCAATGCCCGACCAGGACAGGAAATGCGGATATTGGAACGATACCGCAAACATGAGGGCCCCGGTGGTGACGGTGAGCGCGAGCAGGGCGCGCGCCGTGCCTCTGATGCGCAGATCGAGCGCCGTGAAGCGGCGGATGGCCGAACGGTGATAATCGATCTGCTCAGCCATCTCAGCCCGGAGCAGGTGGTTGAGCACGGCGTCCGCCTGAGCTGGGTCGCCGGCGGCGCAAGGCCCGATGAGGCGGGCTATGCGCGTCGCGTACCAGGCGGTCCAGTCGGTGGGCCGCTTTGCCGCACCTTCGGCATCGGCGACGCCCGCCAGCCGCAGATAGCGCAGGCAGCGCAGCCGCTCGGCCAACACGCGATATTCAAGCCAGCGGCGCTGCCATTCACCGCGCAGGGCGCGCCAACGGTCGAAGAAGATAAAGCCGGCCGTCACTGCCTGCAACGGCATGGTGACGAGGCTCAAATCCTGGTTGAGCATGCCGATCAGCCCGAGCACCACGATCGAGATCAGGAGCAGGAAGGAGCGGGTCACGAGGGCGCTGCGCCATTTCTCGCCGTAATGAAGGGCGTGGCCGTCGGCGATGTCGTGATGGCGTTTGAGCTGCGTCACCCAGCCGGCGCTGTCCCGGAGGATGGCGCAGGCGCTGTCCCAGGGCTCAGGCGCGGGAGCGCGGCGGCGCCTCGACGGTGGACCGAGGACGCGCATCAACAGATCATATTCGGCGCGGCTCGATGCGCGCGGCGGCCCTTCCTCCAGATAGGCGGCGAGATGGGTTCTGGCGCCATGCCTGGCCGGCGGAGCGAGAAGAAGCGCAGCCAGGATCTGCGGCGTCGGCGTCTCGCGGCTCGCAGCGATCGGCCGTTGCGCGTCGAGGCCGAATTCGTCGGGCAGCGGCACGAGGAGCAGCGGCGCAGAGCCGCCTCGAGGCAGCGCCAGGATGACCGGGCGCTCGCGCGCCAGCGCCCGGCGCGAGCGCGGATCCAAATCCACGGCGTGAGCATCGTCCGCGGCGCCAGCATCCACCAGGAGGAGGCAGTCGCAATCCTCGAGCACCTCCTCTTCCCCCCTCTGCGTCGCGACGACGCTAAGCCCACGCGCCTTTGCGAGATCGAGGACGGGCGCCGCGAGCGAGGTTCCGGCCTCGGCCAAGAGCCGCACCACAGGATCGCCCGCCGCATAGATGTCGTCCCAGCGTCGCGGCGCCAAGCGCCCCGCCTCCATCAGCGCCGCGAATATATTCGCAAGCGTATCCAATGTCTTAGGATCAGGCGACGGGGTCAGCCCGGCGAGCGCCACATGGATCACGGCGCGCGGACGGGGCACTGTGTCGAGAAATTCGTCCACGGCGGCGCGATCCCCGAGAGGCTGTTCGATCGTGCTTATCAAAGCTCGCGGCGAGCCCGCGTCAAGCCGCGCCAGGTGTTGGCAAGCTTGCGTCCGCGGCGCCGGCATGAGTAGAAGCGCGGCGCATAAACCGGAAATGGCGTCTCATGAATCGCAAAGCAGTGAAGAAGGTCGTGCTCGCCTATTCGGGCGGGCTCGACACCTCGATCATCCTCAAATGGCTGCAGACCACCTATGGCTGCGAGGTCGTGACCTTCACGGCCGATCTCGGCCAGGGCGAGGAATTGGGGCCGGCGCGAAAGAAGGCGGAGCTCCTCGGCATCAAGCCCGAGAACATCTTCATCGAGGATGTGCGCGAGGAATTCGTGCGCGACTACGTCTTCCCGATGTTCCGCGCCAATGCTCAATATGAGGGCCTCTATCTCTTGGGCACCTCGGTGGCGCGCCCGCTGATCGCCAAGAAGCAGATCGAGATCGCCGAGAAGGTCGGCGCCGATGCCGTGGCACATGGCTCGACCGGCAAGGGCAATGACCAGGTGCGCTTCGAGCTCGCCTATTATGCGCTCAAGCCCGACGTCACGGTGATCGCCCCCTGGCGCGAATGGGACCTGACGAGCCGTACCGCCCTTCTCGATTTCGCCGAGAGGAACCAGATCCCGATCGCCAAGGACAAGCGCGGCGAGGCCCCGTTCTCGGTCGACGCCAACCTGCTGCACACCTCCTCCGAGGGCTTGGTGCTGGAGGACCCGGCGAACGAGGTGCCGGACTATGTCTATTCGCGCACGCTCGGACCGGAGGCGGCCCCGGACACGCCGACCGTCATCAGCATCGATTTCGACAAGGGCGATGCCGTGGCAGTCGACGGCCAGAAGCTGTCGCCGGCGACCTTGCTCGCCAAGCTCAACGAGCTCGGCCGCGCCAACGGCATCGGGCGGCTCGACCTGGTCGAGAACCGCTTCGTCGGCATGAAGTCGCGCGGCATGTACGAGACGCCCGGCGGCACCATCCTGCTGCAGGCGCATCGCGGCATCGAGAGCATCACGCTCGATCGCGGCGCGGCCCATCTCAAGGATGAGATCATGCCGAAATATGCCGAGCTCATCTATAACGGTTTCTGGTTCTCGCCCGAGCGCGAGATGCTGCAAGCCCTCATCGACAAGAGCCAGGGCGCGGTGACCGGGCGCGTCAGGCTCAAGCTCTATAAGGGCTCGGCCTGGGTGATCGGACGCGAAAGCCCTTATTCGCTCTACGACAAGGAGCTCGTCACCTTCGAGGAAGGCGCCGTCGCCTATGACCATCGCGACGCCGAAGGCTTCATCAAGCTCAACGCCTTGCGCCTGCGCACCCTGGCGCAGCGGCGGCGCAAGGTCGGGATCTGAGGGGACGCGGCGCTCTTCCCTCTCCCGCGCTCTTCGCGCGGGAGAGGACCTTCTACCCTTTTGCAAGCCCTAATTTGCGGGGCGGTAACCCCGCACGGTAGCGAGTGTAGTGTCCCGTCTGGGCACGAGCGTAGCGCCGCGCTGGCTGCGTCAACCGCGCAAGGGCGCGGTGCTGCGCTGCGCTTCGCCCCCTTCGGGGTGACGTGCGCGGCGCGCGGCGCTCTGCCCGTGGGCAGGTCGGGACGAAGGGATGGTCGCTGCGGTCGAACCCAGGGATGGTCATGCCGCGGCCTCCAGGCTGTTGTGGTCGGGATCGAAGAGAACCTGGCGTCGCAGCAAGGTGCAGGCGACATAGAGCAGGCGGTCACCGACGCTTCGCAGGGCCCGGCCGTGGCTGTGGCCGCGCCCGCGCAGCGCAGCATAGCGCTGGCGGCTGACCGGGTCGTGCTGGGTGGCGACCCGGGCCCAATGGTAGAGGGCATTCCTCAGCCTTCGGTTGCAGGCCAGGCGGCGCAGCACCATCCAGGCCTTGCCGCTGCGGCGTGTCACCGGCGCGACCCCGGACAGGGTCCGCAGGACGTGGTAGTCTCTGCGGCCCAGGGGCTCCGAGCCCTCGGCGAGCAGCGTGGCGAGATTGGTCCTGCCGATCCCCGGCATGGAGCGCAGGATGGTCACGTCGCGCTGCTCGGACATCTGCCCCGCTTGGTCCTGCCCCGCTTGGTCCTGCGCCGCCTGTTCGAGCCGAGTGAGGAGCTGCTCGAGCTTGCGCTCGGCCGTCTTCAGTTGCTGGTTGATGAGCCCGATGCGCTCGGCGAGGCTGCGGATATGGGCGCTCGCCGCTTCGCTGGCACCGGCCGCGACCTTCAGCGGCGTCTGGCGCAAGATGCGCACCACCTCCGGCGCCTCGATGCGGCGGATGCGGTGCGCCTTGAGGATGCGCTGGATCGTGGCCTCGGAGGCCTTGGCGGCCTTGGCCGGGGTCGGCACCCGCCGCCACAGGGCCAGCAGCCAGTCCTCGGCGAGATCCTCGCTCAGCTGCAGCATTTGCGGATAGTAGCGCCACAGCTGGTCGCGGACCCGGTTGGCGAGGCGGGTTCGCTCCCGCTTCAGCTCATCCTCGATCCGCGACCACTCCCGCAGCTCGATGCGCACAGGATCATCGATGACGAGACGGCGAAAGGCGCGGCTGTCGGTGCGCAGGGAGTCCCCGAGCACCTGCGCGTCACGGCTGTCGTCCTTGGCGCCCGCCACCGTGAAGCGGTCACGGAAGCGGTCGAGTTGCTTGGGATTGATGGCGAACACCGCAAAGCCGCGCTCCAGAAACGTCTCGACCACCGGTCCATGCGGCGTTTCGATCGCCACCCCGATCCGTCCGGGCTCGGCGCCCGTCTTGCGGATCAGCCAGTCGCACAGCTCCGCCAGATCGGCGCCCGCGTGCGCCACCTCGCGTTTGCCGACCACCCGGCCGGCCCGGTCCATGAGACAAGCGCAATGCGTCTCGCTGGCCCAGTCGAAGCCGACATACCATTCGATGTCATCGGTCATGACCCTTCTCCACTAGGTTCGGGTCACCGCGACTTGTGTCGATCCCTGTACCGGCGCTCACGGCGCAACCTTCCACCGGACCTGAGTCGCGGTCTCCCTGCCGAGGCACATGTCCTCTCCAGGTGCTCGGGCGCAGGTGCCATTCGGTTGCTCCCGGCAGGTCGACCCGGTCCGACCAGTCTACACTGCAGACTGGCCCTCAGACACGCCAAGGGTACAGGGTGTCCGAACGTAGTGAGGACGGGTGAGGGTGGATCGCGGCGGCACCGATCGGGAGCGATCCTTGGGCCGCGAGCGGCAGCTGAGGATGATCGGTGAGGCGCTTCAGCAGCGCCCTCATCCGCCCTCACTACGTTCGGGCACCTTCTCCCGCCTCTTCGGGCGGGAGAAGGGAAGAGCGCGAAAACAGCACCAACGCATTGTCGCGAAAAATGCGCCGGCGATCCTGATCGTTGAGGAAGCCGTCCTCGTTCCACAGATAGCTCAGCGATTGCCGGTAGGTGCAGTAGCGCTCCACATTCGGCATGTCCGAGCCCCAGAGGAAGCGCTCGGGGCCGAAGGCATCGATGAGGGCGCGGATATGCGTGAGCGCGCGGGCGTACGGATATTCCATCCGCCCGCCCCAGGCGATCGGATAGAGGATCTCGGCCGATACCGGCGCCTGGCTAAGCAAATGACGCAGGATGGGAGGTAGCTGCAGGCGATCCTGCTCGTCGGCATAGAGCGCCGTCGGCACGCCATGCACCAGCACGTGCCGGATCTGCGGATGGCGCTCGACGATGCGCGCCAGATGCCGCATCTCGTCCTCATAAGTGCCGAGCGGCGATTTCGCCGAATGCACCCAGAAGACCGGCAGGCGAAGCCGCGTCACCTCGCGCCAGAGCGGGTCATAGACCCTGTCGCTCGGCGCATGGCGATAACCGTCGCGGAACAGGCCGGTGGTGGTGAAATAGAGCCCCGCCATTCCGAGCCTTTCGACCTCGTCCGAAAGTCGCGCGATCTCTTCGTCGCGATAGGCGAAGGCTTCCTCGACTTGGGCAAGGCCGATCAGCCTTCCGGGATGATCCCGCGCGGCGCCGGCGAAATCCTCGGCGAGGTTGCCGTAGATATGATCGTTCTGCAGCACGCAGGTCTCGACGCCGACATAATCCATCTGCCGGATCAGCACCTGCGCCGGCATCGACAGATCGGTCATGTAGGGCGGCAGGAACTGCACATATTGCGCCTCGCCCTCGGCGCGCCATTCGAAGCGCCCGCATTCCCCGGCCCTGAACGCGACATCGAGGCTGCGCCCCGCAGGTGACGGATCGTCCGCGTTCCATAACGGCCGCTCGCTGACGAGCGCGTGATCGCTTGCACGCCGATAAGGCTGGTTGCCATGCACATGCATGGCGCGTTGCTGGTGCAACAGATGGGTCGCGGCATCGGCAAAACCGCAGGCGCCGGCGAGCGGTGGGAAGATATGCGCATGGGCGTCGACGATGCCGAAATCCAATGGACGCTCCTCAGTCGCTGAGATTGGGATCGAAGCGATCGCGCAGGCCATCGCCGAGCATGTTGAAGGCGAACACCAGGAGCGCGACGGCAAGGCCGGGCGCGATCACCACATGGGGCGCGATCTCGATATATTGGCGGCTCGCGCCGAGCATCGAGCCCCATTCGGGCGCGGGCGGTTGCACGCCGAGGCCGAGAAAGCCCAACGCCGAACCGATCAGCACCGCCTGCCCGGCGAGAAGGCTGAGCTGGATGACGATGACCGAGGCGGCATTGGGCAGCACATGCAGGAAGAGGATGCGCGGCAGCGTCAGGCCGAGCACGATCGCGGCGCTGACATAATCCTCCTGGCGCAATTCCCGCACCCGCGCCTGGATCAGGCGCGCCAGCGGCGGCGCCGAGCTCACCGTGATGGCGATGACGAGCCCGAGCGCGCTCGCGCCGACGACCGCAACGATGGCGATGGCGAGCACCAGCCCCGGAATGGTCATCACCAATTCGATGAGGGCGCTCAGCACCCGGTCGACCCGCCCGCCGAGATAGCCCGCGAAGGCTCCGACCGTGACGCCGATCAGCCCCGCCAGCGCCACCGGCATGAGCGCGATCATCATGGTGATGCGGATGCCGGCGATGAGGCGAGCGAAAATGTCGCGCCCCACTTCGTCCGTGCCGCACCAATGGGCGAGGCTCGGCCGTTCCAGCAAGGCGGTGAGATCCTGCGAGGTCGGATCGTAGGGCGCGATCGTGGTGCCCCAAAGCGCCAGCGCAGCGAAGACGAGGAGCAGCGCCGAGCCGATGGCCAGGAAGCGGTTGCGCATAAAGCGGCGCGGAACGACGGACGTCGCGACCTCAGGCATTGCGCAACCGCGGATTGACCGCAAGGCAGATGAGATCGACGACGAGATTGACCAGCAGGAAGCCGATCGCGAACAGCACGGTGATGGCGAGGATCAGCGTGTAGTCGCGCACGCCGATGCCGCTCAACAGCAGGTCGCCGATGCCCGGCCAGGCGAACAGCCTTTCCACCACCACCGAGCCGCCGAGCAGATAGCCGGCCTCGAGGCCGAGCGCCGTGATGGTGGGGATGAGGGCGTTGGGCAGCACATGGCGCCACAGGATGAGGCGCATCCCGAGCCCCTTGGCGAGCGCGGTGCGCACATAGGGCTTGCGCATCTCCTCGATCACGAGACCGCGCGTCAGGCGGGCGATGATGGCGATCAGGCGCGCCGCGAGCGCAAGCGTCGGCATGACCAGCGAAGCCGCGCCGTTGAAGCCGAAGCTCGGCAGCCAGCCGAGACCGACCGAGAGGGTGGCGATCAGCACCATGCCGAGCCAGAAATTGGGGACGGCGAGAAAGGCGACGACGCTGCCCGAGACCGCCATATCGGGCCAGCGATTCTGCCGGGAGGCCGCGTAGATGCCGGCCGGAATGCCAAGCACGATGGTCACCGCAATGGCGCTCGCCGACAGGATCAGCGTCGCCGGCACGCGCTCCAGGATATGGGGGAGAGGATTGCCGCGGAACATGGTCGAGTAGCCGAAATCGCCATGCAGCAATCCGATCAGGTGACCGGCATATTGGGCAAGGAGCGACCGGTCGAGGCCGAGCTGATGGCGGACCATCTCGATCTCGGCCTGGGTGGCCGTGGCGCCGGCGGCGAGGGTCGCCTCGTCGCCGGGCACCATCTTGAAGATCAGGAACAGAATCGTGACCACGCCGAAGACGATGGGCGGGATCACCAGAAGCCGCGAGGCGACATAGCGGCCCATGGAGCTTGCCTACGCCTCCCCGTCGCGAACGTCAGAGCGTGGCGTGGCGCAACGAGGTGAAGACGATCGGCCACACTTCGACGCCCTTCACGGCCTTGCGGGTAGCCGAGACGTTCTCGTTGACCTGCAGCCAGAGATAAGGGTTGTCGTTCCAGATCAGCTCCTGCGCCTGCGCCAACAGCGCGTCCTGCTGCGCCTTGGCGCCGGTGCGGTCGGCCTGCGAGATGAGCTCATCGACCTTGGGATTGCGATAGCGGCCGATATTCCAGACATCGGGGCGGCCGGCATCGTCGGCATTCGCCTTGAATAGCGAGGCGAGATGGTAGAGGCCCGAAGCGTTCGACGGGTTGAAGCCGAACATGGCGAGGTCCCATTTGAGATTGGCGCGATCCTGCCGCAGCGCATCCCAATAGGCGCCGCCCTCGATCTTGGTGATCGTGACGTCGACGCCGACCTGTTTCAGCGCATTCGCCACGATCTCCGACACCGCGACATCGTTCGGGAACAGGCCCTGAGGCGTGAAGAGAGCGATCTTGAGCAGCTTCGTAGCTGAGAAGCCCGCTTCAGCCAGGAGCGCCTTGGCCTTCGCTTGATCGAAGGTGAGCTTGCCGACCGGATGATAGCCTGCCGTGTTGAAGGCGAGCGGTGAATCGGGCGCCCGCGCATAGCCGAAGAACAGCTTCTCGGCGATCGTCTCGACCGGCACTGCGAGGTTCAGGGCCTGGCGGACACGCGCATCGTTGAGAGGCTCGTGGCTGAGATTGATGGCAAAGCCCATCGGCCGCAGCCCGGGCTTCGAGATGATCGACAAGGCCGCATCGCCCTTCAACGGGCCGATTAGCGCCACCGGGACGGCATCGATCACATCGACGGCGCCGGTGCGCAAGGCAGACAGGCGCGTCGCCGGTTCGGCAATGGCGCGGAACACGATCTTTGCGGTCGCGGGCTTGCCGCCCCAATAGTGATCGAAGGCTTCGACGACCAATTCCTGGCCGGGCGTGAAGCTCGTCATCTTGAAGGGGCCGGCGCCCACCGGATGTTGCGCGATGCCGGTCTCGCCGAAGCTCGCGAGCGCCGCCGGCGACACGATCGCGCCGGATCCGTGGGCGAGCGAGTTCGGCAGCTGCGAGAAAGGCGTCTTCAGCCGGATGACGATTGTCGCCGGATCGGGCGTCTCGACGCCGGCTATCGGATCCCATAGCGGACGGTTGGTCGGGTTGCGCTCCTTGTCCATCAACCTTTCGAGGTTGAGGCGCACGGCCGCCGCATCGCAGGGTGTGTCGTCATGGAAGCGCAGGCCGGCGCGCAGCTTCAGGGTCGCCGACATCAGGTCATCGGCCATCGCAAAGCTCTCGGCGAGCTGTGGCGAGATGGTCATCTGCGCATCGAAATCGAGCAGCCGGTCATAAAGGCAGAGCGCCGCCTCATAGCCACCCGGATAGGCCGTGAAGGTGCCATGGGCCGGATCGAGCGTCAGCACCGCCGTGCTCTGCCCATAGGTCAAAGTGGCGCCCGCAGCGCCCGACTGCGCCAGCGCGCGCAAGGTCGGTGCGAGACCAGCCAGAGCGCTCGCGCCTGCAAGGCCGGTCAGCAATTCGCGTCGTTTCATCTGCTTGCCTCCCTGGTTTTCGTCGCGATCGTCAGCCCGCCGCCGGCAGGAACAGCTCGTTCCAGGTGAACACCGCCGGTGCCCCGCCCGTATGCACGAAGACCAGGACATCGCCGTCGCGGTAGCGGCCCTGGCGGATGTGGGCGATCATCCCGGCCGCTGCCTTGCCGGTGTAGATCGGATCGAGCACGATGCCCTCGAGCCGCGCGAACAGGCGCACCGCCTCGACGCTCTCGGGCGATGGGATGCCGTAACCCTGGCCGACGAAGCCCTGATCGTTGAGGATCTCGCGAGGCTCGATGCGCAGATCGAGGCCCAGCGCCTTGGCGGTCTCGTTGGCGATCGCGGCCGTGCGTGGCGGCACGTCGAATTCGTCGGTCGCGGTCACGCCCTGCATGGCGAAGCCCGAATTGGTGAGCCGCTGGGCGAGCACGATGCCGGCCTGGCCCTTGCCGCTCGACGACATGTAGAGTGCCGAGGCCGAGAGGTGGCGTGCGCCGAGATCGTCGAGGATCTCGAGCGTCGCCTCGATATAGGCGAGCGCCGAGGCGACATCGAACATCGGATTGTCGTTGAGGATATGCGGCCGGCGGCCTTGCGCCCGGCAAAGCGCGGCAAGCTCGTCGAGCATCTGCCGCTGCTCCGCGGCGGTCGGCGCGAAATGCACCTCGGCGCCCAAAAGATAATCGACGAGGAGATTGCCCTGCACGATGGTCGGGCGCTCGCCCTGCAGCACCAGGATGGTCTTCAGGCCGAGCTTGTTGCAGGCCCCGACCGTCTGGCGGGCGGAGTTCGATTGCAGGTCGAGCCCGACGATCACCGTGTCGGGAGTCTCGGCCAGCGTGCGCGCCAGCCGGAATTCGAGGTTGCGCAATTTGTTGCCGCCGAAAGCGACACCCGTCAGATCGTCGCGCTTGATGAAGATGCGCGGGCCGCCGAGCGCCTTGGCCAGGTTCGGCGCCTCTTGAAGGGGCGTCGGCGTCAAGGCGAGCTTGACACGCGGGATGCGCGCGATGCGTTCGCGGATCCAGGCATAGCTCTGCGAGGCTTCTTGGCCCTGCGAGGCTTCTTGGTTCTGCGAGGCTTGCGGCGCGAGCCCGCTGACGGCTTCGTTCATGCTGACCCCTCATCGGCCGGGCTTGCTGAGATAGGGCTTGAGGCGATGCGCCGCTGCTTGATGGCCGCGTCCATGCGCGCCAGGCGCTCGCTGACCATGGTCGCCGGCGACAGCAGCGTGACCCCGACCACCAGCGCATCGATCAGCGCGAGCTGCACGATGCGCGTCGTCATCGGCGTGAAGATCTCGCGGTTCTCCTGCTCGGTCACCGGCAGCAGGACCGAGGCGAGCGCGGCGAGCGGCGAGCCCGGCCGGGTGAGCGCCACGATGGTCGCGCCATTGCCTCTCGCCAGCCTGACGGTCTCGATGAGCTCGCGCGTCGCCCCCGAGCTCGAAATGGCGATAACGACGTCCTCGGCGCCGAGAGTCGAGGCCGCCATCGCCTGCATATGCGCATCCGCATAGGCGACCGTCATGGCGGCGAGACGATAGAGCTTGTGCTGGGCATCGGCCGCCACCGTCGCCGAGGCGCCGAAACCATAGACATGCACCCAGCGCGCCTTGAGGATCGCGGTTGCGGCGTTGCGGATCGCGTCCATGGGCATGGCGCGGCGCAACCTCTCGAGGCTGCGGATGGTCGCATCGACCGATTTCGCAGCCGCGACCTCGACCGAATCCGACCCGTTGATCTTCGGCGCCGCCGCGTCCCCTTTTTCGCCCGCAATGTCGCGCAAGGCCGCCTGCCGGAAGGTTTTGTAGCCTTGGAAGCCGAGCTGCCGGCAGAAGCGGATCACGGTCGGTTCGCTGACCCGGGCGTCGCGCGCAAGCTCGGCGATCGACAGACGCAAGGCCTCTTCGGGCCGCGACAGGATCAGCATCGCGATGCGCGCATGGGCCGCGCTGAGCGGCGTCGTCGGGTTGCGGATCTGCTCCAACATGTCGTCAACCATCCATATCTTTCTATCAACCGCAACGATAATCGATGATCATTGGCATAAATGATAGAGCTTTTGTGTTATTTTGTGCATGACGGGACGGTTGATGGAGCTGGATGACACCTAAATTGATGCAGCGATCGGTCTGACGGCACAGCAGCGCGACGCTCATTCGCCCGGGCGAGATCGAGCAGCCGGATCTCGTCGACCTGGAGCGGCCTCCGGCAGCGGCCTCTTCTGGCGCCTGCCGCGGCGACGTAAATCATTGTTTTCACGCATGATCTTATTCGAAACGCTTGCGGCTTTTCGAGAATCTGCGTTACCTGGGCCAAAGAGGGGTCCATGGTCGGGATCGACACCACCGAGACTGCGAAACTCCCGCGCATCGCCTTCGTCACCATCGGACAGGCACCGCGCACCGATGTCGTGCCGGAGATCCTCGGCATGCTCGACCGCCTGCCGGTCTATGAGGAGTTCGGCGCGCTCGACCGGTTGTCCTATGGCGAGATCGCCCGCCAGGCAGCCGGGCCCGAGGATGACACCCTCTACACGCGCCTCGCCGACGGGCGCCATGTGGTGCTGCGCGCCGATTTCGTCGAGGAGCGCCTGCAGGCCCTGATGCGGCGCGTCGATCAGCTTGGTTATGATCTCGTGGTGCTGATCACGACCGGCGTGTTTCGGCCGATCAGCATGCGCACGCCCTTCGTGCACGGCCAGCGCGCGCTCGAAGCCTGGATCTCGACCCTGGTGCTCGGAGATTGCCAGCTCGGCGTCATTTATCCCCTGGCGCAGCAGGCACGCACCGCACCCTTCTACGGCACCTCGATCCAGAATGCCCGCAGCGCCGCGGCCGCCGGCGGCACGCGCTCCCTGCAGGAGGCGGCGAAGCGCCTGGAGAGCGCCGAGCTGATCTTGATGCTGTCCTTCGGGCACACCGAGGCCATGGCGCGGCGCGTGGCGCTCATCGCCCGCAAGCCCGTCGTGACGACCAGGCGCATCGTGGCCGGCATGATGCGGCTCCATCTCGGCGCGCTCGGGGGAGCGAACGGGCTTGGAGCGCCGACCGCCGGCGCCATGGGCGGCCGCGATCTCATCGGCCGCCTGCCGCCGCCGCTGCACCGGCTGACGCGGCGCGAGGAGGACGTGCTCGCCCATGTGCTCGACGGCCGTTCGAACAAGCTGATCGGGCGCGCGCTCGGCATCAGCCACCGCACCGTCGAGATCCATCGCTCGCGCGCCATGGCCAAGTTCGGCACGAGCTCGACCACGGAGCTGATCCGCTGGACCTTGATGAGCCGCGGCGGCTGAGCCGTCATTGCGAGCCGCACATACGTGGCGGCACGTATATTGCGGCATTGCTGAAGCCTCTATGGTCTAGGGGCGTCGTTCGCATGCAAAGGCACAGAGATGCCCCAAAAGGTCGTAGCACTCGCTCCCTTCTCTTTTGCCGCTTGCGGCGCATTTCGATTCTCACATTTTGGCTTGCGCCGGGCGCGCCTCCTTCTCCCGCTCTCGGGCGCGAGAAGGAAAGCGCAGGCGCCGCGATGACAACAGCAAGGACAGACAGATGACGCAGACCGAGGGACGCTATCGCATCGGCTTCGATATCGGGGGCACGTTCACCGACTTCATCCTGCTCGACACGCAGCGTTCCGAGATCCAGCTGCACAAATGCCTGACGACCCCGCATGACCCTTCGGTCGGGGCGCTGCAGGGCCTCGGCGAGCTCGTCGCCAATGCGGGGATCGCGCTCTCCGAGGTGCGCGAGATCGTGCATGGCACGACCCTCGTCACCAATGCGCTGATCGAGCGGCGCGGCGCCAAGCTCGGCCTGATCACGACCGAAGGCTTCCGCGACATCCTGGAGATGGGCACCGAGCAGCGCTACGACATCTACGATCTGTTCCTGCAATATCCCGAGCCCCTGGTGGCGCGCCGCCATCGCCTCGAAGTTCCCGAGCGCATGGACCGCGACGGCGAGACCGTCGTGCCGCTCGATCTCGAGGCGGTGCGCGCCGCCGCCCGCAAGCTGAAGGCCGACGGTGTCGAGGCGATCGCGGTGTGCTTCCTGCACGCCTATCGCAACGGCGCTCATGAGCGGGCGGCCGCCGAGGCGATCCGCGCCCTTTATCCCGAGCTCGCCATCTCGCTCTCCTGCGAGGTGGTGGCCGAGCTCTGGGAGTATCAGCGCCTCGTCACCACTTGCGCCAACGCCTTCGTGCAGCCGCTGATGGATCAGTATGTCCGTCGCCTCGAGCGCGAGCTGTGGCAACGCGGCTTCCGTGGCGCGTTGCATCTCATGCATTCGGCCGGCGGCCTCGTCTCGCCCGAGACGGCGCGCGCCTTCCCGATCAGGCTCCTGGAATCGGGCCCGGCCGGCGGCGGCCTCGCCACCGCCTTCTTCGGCAAGATGGCCGGCAAGGAAGATGTGATCAGCTTCGACATGGGCGGCACCACCGCCAAGGCCTGCCTGATCGAGGATGGGCGCGCCGCCATCGCTGCCGAGATGGAGGCGGCGCGCGTGCACCGCTTCAAGAAGGGCTCGGGCCTGCCCATCAAGGCCCCGGTGATCGACATGATCGAGATCGGCGCTGGCGGCGGCTCGATCGCGGCGATCGACGAGGTCGGCCTGTTGCGCGTCGGCCCGCGCTCGGCCGGCGCCGATCCGGGACCTGCCTGCTACGGGCGCGGCGGCACGGAGCCGACCGTGACCGACGCCAATCTGCTGCTCGGCTATTACGATCCGGGCTTCTTCCTCGGCGGCCGCATGACGCTCGATCGCGAAGCGGCCGAGCGCGCGCTCGGCACGGTCGGCGCCAAGCTCGGCCTCACGGCGCTCGAGACCGCCTGGGGCATCCACCGCACGGTCACCGAGAGCATGGCGGCGGCGGCGCGCATCCATATCGTCGAAAAGGGCAAGGACCCGCGCCGCTACGCCATGGTCGGTTTCGGCGGGGCAGGCCCCGCCCATGCGGCGGGCGTGGCGCGCATCCTCGGTGTCGAGGAGGTACTGATCCCGCCGGCCTCGGGCGCAGCCTCGGCGCTGGGCTTCCTCGCAGCGCCTCTCTCCTTCGAGCAGGTGCGCAGCCATCCGTTGCGCCTCGATGCCGAAGATGCCGGCCGGACGATCGATACCGTCCTTGCCGAGCTCACGGCCGAGACGCGCGCCCATCTGATCGCTGCCGGCGTCGCCGAGGCCGATATCGTGGTCGAGCGCTCCGCCGATATGCGGCTGTTCGGCCAGCTGCACGAGATCAATGTGGGGCTGCCGGACGGCAAGATCACGGCGGCGAGCCTGCCGCAGATCGAGGCCGCCTTCGCCACCGCCTATGCGGCGCGCTACACCGCCGTCTATGAGGGCATGGAGGTGCAGATCGTCTCGCTGCGCGTGCGCTGCCGCGGCCAATTGCCGGAGCTCACGGTGGCGCAGGCCAATGGCGCGGCGACAGGCGCGGCACGCAAGGGCAGCCGGCCGGCCTGGTTCGGCGACGCCTATGTCGACACCCAAGTCTATGACCGCTATGCGCTCAGCGTCGGCGCCGTGCTGAACGGCCCTGCGATCATCGAAGAGCGGGAGGCGACCACTATCGTCGCGCCCGGCGACATGGTCACGGTCGACGCCTCGGGGAGCTTGCGCGTCAAGGTCGCGGTCGCAGCGCCGGCTGCTGCCCGCATCACGCCAGCGACGCCGCTCGACCAGGCGATGGCGCTGATCGAGGCCGACCCCGTCTCGCTCGAGATCATGTGGGCGCGCCTCGTCACCGTGGTCGAGGAGATGTGGCACACCATCTGCCGCACCGCCTTCTCGCTGATCGTCTCGGAGGCGCAGGATTTCGCCTGCGACCTGCTCGATCCGGACGGCGAGAGCCTGGCGCATTCGCCGCGCGCCATGCCGGTGTTCAATCTCACTCTGCCGCGCGCCGTGAAGGCCCTGTTGCAGAAATTCCCGGCCGAGACGCTGAAGCCCGGCGATGTGCTCGTCACCAACGATCCCTGGCTGTGCGCCGGCCATCTCTTCGACATCGCCGTGGTGACGCCGGTGTTCCGCGACGGCCGCATGGTGGCGCTGATGGGCACGGTCGGCCATGTCGGCGATATCGGCGGCAGCAAGGACAGCTTGCGGGCCCGCGAGGTCTATGACGAGGGCGTGCAGATCCCGCCGATGATGCTCTATCGCGCCGGCGTGCCGAGCGAAGACCTGTTCACGCTGCTCGGTGAGAATGTGCGTAAGCCCAAGGAAGTGCTGGGCGACATCTTCTCCTTCGTCTCGGCCAATCAGCTCGGCGCCGAGCGGCTCGTGCAGTTCATGGACGATTACGGCATGCATGATCTGCGGGCGCTCTCGGCCGTGGTGCAGAACCGCGCCGAGGCGGCCATGCGCGACGCCATCCGCGCCTTGCCCAACGGGGTCTATCATTCGGAGGCCTTCAACAACCCGCTCGGCACGCAGTTGCGCTACCCGCTCAAGCTCAGCGTGCGCGACGACGAGATCGAGCTCGATTTCGAGGGCGCTCCGCCCCAGCAGCCGCAGGGCGGTCTGAACTGCACCTTCAGCTACACCTCGGCGCACGCCACCTATCCGCTGAAATGCATGCTGAGCCCGCAAGTGCGCGGCAATGCGGGTTGCTACCGGCCCTTCACCGTCAAGGCGCCGCAAGGCTCGATCCTCAATTGCGACAAGCCGGCGAGCGTCAATCTGCGCACCCGCACCGGCTGGTATCTCGCGCCCAACATCTTCCGCGCCCTGTCCAAGGCCGCGCCGACGCAGGTGCAGGCCCAGACCGGCCTGCCGCATGCGATCAGCATTTATGGGCGCGAGCCCAGCGGCTATATCTATGCCGATCACTTCTTCATGGGCGGCGGCCAGGGCGGCTCGGACCATGGGGACGGCAAATCGGCGCTGCTCTATCCGACGTCGGCCGCCAACACCTCGATCGAGCTGATGGAAAGCCGTGCCCCGGTGCTGGTGCTGGAGAAGACGCTGATCGCCGATTCCGGTGGCGCCGGTCGCCGGCGCGGCGGGCTCGGCGTGCGCACTCGCCTGCGTAAGCTGCATGATGACGGGTTGCCGACCTTGTTCTCGGTCTACCCGGAAGGCGTCAACCTCGCGCCCGACGGGCTGTTCGGCGGCCAGGCGGGCGGCGGCGCGCGCGGCGTCGTGCTCGATCGCGCCGGCAAGGTCGTGCATGATTGCGGCACGGGCGAGCTCGTCACTTTGACCAGCACCGACCGCATCGTCGAAGTCTGCCTCGCGGGCGGCGCCGGCTTCGGCGATCCGAGCCAGCGCTCGCAAGCCGAGGTCGAGGCCGACAGGATCGACGGCTATGTCACGCCGCAGGGCGCGGGCAGCTATCGGTCAGTCAAGGCGACGGCGGCCGAGTGAGGCCGCGAGCGGCGTGATCTTTGCTTCGGCAAGGACCGGCGGGATGCATTCGCACCCGCCGTCGAGACGAGTGACGGAAATGCGATGATGGGGGCAACAACAAGGACAGGGGCATCGACATGCAACGCAGCACGACCACGACCGAGAAACATCCAGCCTTCTTCAGCCTGTCGAGCCTGGCGCTGATCGCCCCGCTCTGCATCGTCGGCGCCATCATCGGCACGCAGCTGATCGTGACCTTGGGCATCACCACCAACACCTCGCTGATCGGGGCGCTCGCCGGCATGGCGCTCGGGCGGCTGCCGCTCGCCGCGCTCACCCGCTACAAATCGGTGCATGTGCAGAACCTGGCGCAGAGCGCCATCTCGGCCGCCACCTTCGGGGCCGGCAACGCGCTGCTCTTGCCGATCGGCATTCCCTTCGTCATGGGCCGGCCCGATCTCGTGGAGCCGATGTTCCTCGGCGTCTTCCTCGCCATGCTGGTCGATGGCTACATGCTCTACCGCATGTTCGACACCGAGGTGTTCCCGGCCTCGGGCGCCTGGCCGCCCGGTGTCGCCGCGGCCGAAGCCATCAAGGCCGGTGATCAGGGCGGCCGCAAGCTCGTCGTGCTCGGCCTCGGCGTCTTGGTCGGCGGCACCGGATCGTATTTCAAGGTGCCGATGTCGGCCTTCGGCGTCGCCTTCATCGGCAATATCTGGGCACTTCTTATGTTCGGCGTCGGCTTGCTCATCCGCAGCTACTCGGCCGATCTGTTCGGCGGCCAGATGTTCGCCTCGATCTTCCCGGGCGGAGACATCTTCAAGGCCAATGTGCCGCAAGGCGTCATGCTGGGAGCGGGTCTTGTCGCCGTCGTGCAGGTGACGTTGCTGATCCTGCGCCGGGACGCCGGCGCACAAGCCACGACCGAGGCCGGGCCGGGTATCGCCCGGGTGCGTCGCACGATCGGCTTCGGCAGCGCTGCTTATGTGCTGATCGCCATTATGCTCGCCGTGCTCGGCGGGCTTTGGAGCGAGATGTCGGCTCCGATGCTCATCGCCTTCGTGATCTACGCGGCCTTCGCCGCCATGATCCACGAAATCATCGTCGGGCTAGCCGCAATGCATGCCGGCTGGTTCCCGGCCTTCGGCGTCGCGGTGGTCACCTTGACGATCGGCATCCTGCTCGGCTTCCCGCCGGTGGCGCTGACCTTGCTGGTCGGCTTCTCGGCCGCGACCGGGCCGGCCTTCGCCGATATGGGCTATGACCTGAAGGCCGGCTATATGCTGCGCGGCTTCGGCGCCGATCCCGAGTTCGAGCGCGAGGGACGCAAGCAGCAGCTTTTCGCCGCCATGTTCGCTTTCCTGATAGCGGGGCTCGTGGTGCTTCTGTCCTACCGCTTCTATTTCGCGAATAATCTGGTCGCCCCGATCGATCGCGTCTATGCGGCGAACATCAAGGCCGGCAGCTCGCTGGAAGTGGCGCGCCAGCTTCTCACCTGGGCCATTCCGGGCGCGATCCTGCAATTCCTCGGCGGGCCGAAGCGACAGATGGGCGTGCTGCTCGCGACGGGATTGCTGCTCGGCGGGGCGCTCGCCGGCTATGCGGTGCTCACCGGCATCGTCCTTCGCCTCATCTGGACGCGCTATGCGCCGCAGGAGTGGCGCAGCGACATGGAAGTGTTCGCCGCCGGCGTGATCGCCGGAGATGCGCTCATGAGCTTCTACAACATGGGCAGGCAATATTTTACGGGCAAGAGCTGAGCCTCAACCGGCTACGCTCTGAGCGGTCGGAAGAAGGCGCGGATATCCTCGGCGAGCAGCTCCGGCTGCTCGAGCGCGGCGAAATGGCCGCCGCGCGGCATCTCGGTCCAGCGGCGAAGATCATAGGCGCGCTCGACGAGGCTTCGGGCCGGCAGCGGGATCTCCTTCGGGAAATGGGCGATCGCGCAGGGCACCTGCACCTTCTCTCCCGGCATGAAGCGCAGCGGCTTGTCGCGCACCTCGTAATAGAGCCGGATGGACGAGGAGATGGTCTCAGTGAACCAGTAGATCGAGATATCGGTCAGGAGCTCGTCGCGCGTGACGGCGCGCTCGATCTCGCCGCCGCAATCCGTCCACACCCGGAACTTCTCGGCGATCCAGCCCGCGAGCCCGACGGGTGAATCGTTCAGCGCATAGGCGAGGCTCTGCGGCCGGGTGCGCTGGACATGGGCATAGCCGCCCTCGGCCTCGGCCCAGGCGGCGCGGCGTGCCAGGCCGGCGCGCTCATCTTCACTGAACTCGCTCGCTTCCCCAACGATCTGGAACGAGCCCGGGATGTAGTTGAAATGCAGGCCGATCAGCCGCTCCTTGTGGCGAAGGCCGAGCGCTGTCGTCACGGCCGCTCCCCAATCGCCGCCTTGCGCCGCGAAGCGCCGATAGCCGAGGCCCGTCATCAGCGCCGCCCAGAGATCGGCAATGCGAGACGGATCATAGCCAAGGCGGGTCGGCCGGTCCGAGAAGCCATAGCCCGGCAATGACGGCACCACGACGTCGAAGGCATCGCCTGCCTCGCCGCCATGCGCGGCCGGGTCGGCGAGCATCGGGATCAGCTTGGCGAATTCCGCGAAGCTGCCCGGCCAGCCATGCGTCAGCACCAGCGGCAGCCCGGCGCCACCCTTCGCCTTCGCATGCACGAAATGGATGCCGATGCCGTCGAGCTCGATCTTGAACTGCGGCAGGCGATTCAATTCCGCCTCTCGGGCGCGCCAATCGAAACCCGAACCCCAATAGGCGACGAGCTCGCGCAGATAGGCGATATCCGTGCCGAGCTCCCAGTTCACATCCGCCGGCTGGTCCGGCCAGCGCGCGGCGCGAAGACGTCGGCGCAGCTCCGCGATCTCCGTCTCGGGGATCGCGATCGTGAAAGGCGTCACGCTCATGGCATCGGCTCCACAGGGCTCACGAATGATCCGGCCCTTCGTTCGAGTCGCGTTGGAAATTCACATGGGAGGGCGTTACCGCGAAAGCTAGCGCCGCCGCCCCGTTCGCGCAAAGATAGGCGGAGGCGGAGGAGACTAGAGTGACCAACACCAACCCGGCAGCAACCGGCACAGCACCAAGCCGCAATCGGGGCGATGCGGAGCCTGAGAGTGACGCTGCCGCGGCGCCGTCCTGGCCGCTCTCGGTCTATCAGGTGCTGAAGCGCGCCGATGTGCGGCAGATGAGCTTCGTGCCGGATGCCGGCCACACGCGGCTCATCAAGCTGTTCTCGGCCGACCCCGAGATCGTCTCGAATGTGCTCACCACCGAAGAGGAGGGCGTCGCGATCGCTGCCGGTGCCTGGCTCGGCGGGCAGCGCAGCGTGCTGCTGATGCAATCGAGCGGCGTCGGCAACTGCATCAACATGCTGTCGCTCTCGACCGTCTCGCGTTTCCCCCTGTTGATGCTGGTGACGATGCGCGGCGAATGGGCCGAGTTCAATCCCTGGCAAGTGCCGATGGGCCGCGCCACGGAAGCTGCGCTCACCGCCATCGGGGTGCGCTGCCTGCGCGCCGAGACGCCCGACGAGCTGGTCGAGATGGTGGGATCGGCGGCGACGCTCGCCTTCGAGGCCGACCAGCAGATGGCCGTACTCATCTCGCAGCGCATGCTTGGCAAGAAGACTTGGTGAAATGCAAACCTGGTGAGATGGGACTTGAGCCAATGACGACCGATCCTGTCCTCGACCGCCGCCAGGCCGTGGCGACGCTGTTGAAGGATCGCGGCGACCTCCTCGTCGTCAGCGGTCTCGGCTCGCCGAGCTATGACGTGCATGCGGCCGGCGACCACGACGCCAATTATTATCTGTGGGGTGCCATGGGCGCGGCCGCCCTCATCGGGCTCGGCCTGGCGCAAGCGCGACCGGATCGCATCGTGGCCGCCATCACCGGCGATGGCGAGCAGCTCATGGGCTTCGGCGGGCTTGCGACCATCGCGGTCGCGAAGCCGAAGAACCTCGTCGTCATCGTCATCGACAACGGCCATTTCGGCGAGACCGGGATGCAGATGAGCCATACGGGACGCGGCATCGAGCTCGCCCGCATCGCCGAGGCCTGCGGCATCGAGGCGAAGATCGCGAGACGGCCTGCCGATCTCGAAGCGATGCGCCTGGGCTTGCACCGGATGGGCACGGGGCCGCGCCTCTTCGTCGTGAAGGTCAAGGCCGAGGCGGTGCCGCGCTCGCTGCCCATTCGCGACGCCGTGCATCTCAAGAACCGCTTCCGGGGCCATCTCGGTCTCGCGCCCAATTGAGCACGGGCGCCCTCCCCTCTCCCGCGCCTTGACAGCCACGCTGTCCTCCGACGATGTGGAGGTCGCCCGCCCCCTTGGCGAAACTGGTAGACGCACAGGACTTAAAATCCTGAGCCCTCTGGGCGTGCCGGTTCGACCCCGGCAGGGGGCACCACGAGGTCACGTGTGCAGCGAATCCGAATATTGCAAATAGCCGGGTAAAGTTGCAACTTCTGCTTCGTCGGGCACTCATCCGGCAAATGGCGGCTAGAACGAGCAGGGAGCTTCCGAGATGCTGACGAAATTGGCAATGGCGGCGGCTATTCTGACACTTGCTTCGACCTTTCCGGCACCCCGGGCGGCGGCTCAGAACGCGCTGGGCGGGGCTATCGGTGGCGCCATCGTCGGTGGTGCGATCGGCGGTGCCGCGACCGGGCGTCCAGGGGGCGCGGCGGCCGGCGCCATCATCGGCGGCGCCGCGGGCGCGATGATCGGCGCCGAGGCCGAACGGCGCAGAGGCGGCTATTACTGGTGGCATGGCGGTTGTTATTACGGCTATCCGGACGGCGGTTATGCCCGGGTGCGGAGAGGCTATTGCTATTAGGCGGCCTTCCTTCTCCCGCTCTTGGGCGGGAGAAGGTGCCCGAACGCAGTGAGGGCGGATGAGGGACGCCGGTGAAGGGCTCAACCGCCCTCATCCGCCTCGGCTTCGCCTCGGCACCTTCTCCCGCGGAAGAGCGGGCGAAGGGACGCGCTCCGCCGCTCTCCCTTACGCCGCAACGGTCGCCGGAGGAGCCGCATCGTCATTGGCGGCGGGCTCGACCGCCAGCAGCACGGCGGGCTTCTCGGCTGCGAAACGCTCGAGCGTCGCGCTCATGGAGGCGTCGTCAGCCTCGCCGCGCACGATCAAGGTGACATCGACCGAGGCGATCAGCGCGCGCCGCGTCACCGCATCCTCGAGGCTGCGCGTATCGACCAGCACGGCATCGTAAGTCCGCGCCAGGGCCTGCAGCACCACCGAGAGATCGCGCGCCGGCTGATCATCGAGCGCTGCGGTCGAGACGCCGATCGGAACGATGTGCAGCATCGACAGCGGGTCGCGATGGATGGCTTCGGCAAAGCCGATCTCATTGGCCATCAGGTCCGAGAGGCCGCGCGCTTGCGTGAGACCTGCTTCGCGCGACAGATTGGCGGTGCTGCGATCGAGATCGACAAGGACGGCCCGGCAGCTCATCGCCATGTCGCGGCCGAGCGGCAGCGCGAAGGAGGGCGCCCGGTCGGCGTCGCTGGCCCGGCTCACCAGCACGACCACGGCCTTGCCGTTCGGCTTGAGGGAGGCGAGATGCGCCGCGATGCCCGCGACCTCGGTCACGCCGGAGGGCCGCGTTTCGACCGGTTCGACGGCCGACGCCAGCTTCTCGCTCGGCGCTTGCACGGCGGCCTCGGCCTCGCCCGCCAAGGGGACGGACGCCAAGGCGGCGCCGGGCTCCGCAGCCTGCCGCTGCTCCTCGAGGCTCGCAGCGGCAGGCATCGCGGCGGCAGTCGCCGCGGCGACCGCCCCCTCCCCCAGCAGCGACGCGGACGCGGTTGCCGGAGCGGGCTCCACCTTGCGCCTTTTGCCGAAGGGCAGGCTGCCCGTGGGCTCGGGCGCTACCGGCCCACGACCCGGCGTCGGGGAGGCCAGCTCCTTCGCCACCACGGCGGCCATCGACAATACCAGGGTGCTGAGCGTGGCGATGGTGATGATCGGGATCTTCTTTGGGAAGGACGGGGTGGGCGGCACCAGAGCGCGCGCGATGATGCGGGCATCCGGCGGCACGGCCTTGTCGTCGTCGCGCGCCGTCGCCTCGCGATATTTCGCCGTATAGGCTTCGAGCTGGTCGCGCGCCGCCTTGGCGTCGCGTTCCAGGGCGCGCAGCTGGATCTCCTTCTCATTGCCTTCGGTCGAGGTCTTCTTCTGCTCCTCGAGCGAGGCGTTGACGGTGTCGACGCGCGAGCCTGCAATGCGCGCATCGTTTTCGAGGCCGCGCACCGTCTTCTCGGCGGCGAGCCTGATCTGGTTGTCGAGATCGTGGAGCTGGGCCGAGAGCTCCTTCATACGCGGATGCTGCGGCAACAGAGTGCGCCCTTCGAGCGCCATCTGGGCCGACAGCGTGGCGCGCTGCTCGCTCAGCCGGCGGATCAGCTCGTTATTGGCCACTTCCGAAACGTCGAGCATGCGGCCCGACTGGATCATCTCGCGCAACAGCTTGGCCTTGGAGCGGGCCTCCGCCTGAGTTGCGCGCGCATTGGCGAGCTGCGTGTTGAGATCGGCGAGCTGCTGGGTGTTAATGGTGATGTTGTTCGCCCCCATGAACAGCCCGCTTTGGGAACGGAAGGCCTCGACCTTGGCTTCAGCCTCGTCGACCTTCTTGCGCAAGGGCTGGATGGTGCTCGACAGCCAGGCTCCGGCGGAGCGCGCCGAGGTCTTCTTGGCGCCCTCCTGTGCCCGCAGATAGAGGTCGGCCATCATATTGGCGCCGTCAGCCGCGAGCTGCGGATCGGCCGAGGTGAATTCGATGTTGATGACGCGCGAGCCGCGTGCCGGAAAGACACGCAGCCGGTCCGAGAACTTCTCGAGCACCCGGTCCTCGGGCGCGAGATTGGCCGGGTTCTGGATCAGCCCGGCGAGAATCAGCAGGCGTGTCCAGGGCTGCGGCGGCCCGGCAAGCGGATCGAACTCGGGATTGCCCACGAGATGCAGGCGCCTTATGGCGTCGATCAACATCCCGCGCGATGAGAGCAGCAGCACCTGGCTCTGCACCGCCTGCTCGTCGATCGGCGGCGGCTGGTTCTGGACGTCGCGGTCCGAGCCCGGGCGCGTGTAGAAATTGTCGCCGCTTTCCAAGAGGATCGCCGCCTCGCCGGTATAGCGCGGCGTCACCAGGTTGACGAACATGAAGGACAGGATGAGCGCGAGCAAAGTCAGCCCGATGATCGGGCGCAGATGGGCACGGGTGGCCCGGCCGATCGAGCCCAGATCGAAATCCTCTCCGGCCCGGCCTTGCCGCGTGTCTCGATCGGGGACCCCCCCGATTCCGGCCGCATAAGCGTCACTCATGACCCGCTCCGTGAGCTCTCAGCGGGCGTTTAAACACTATTAGGGTTGCTGCTCCGTTAAGAGGAGCTGTCGCCGGGCAACCGGCTCGAAACAGTATTTGTTAACCATGTGAGCTGTAATGCTATCGAAATTCAGTTGAGTCCTCTCGGAACGGCCCATGAACCGTCGCCAGCTCCTCAGTGCGCTGTTTCTCGCTGCGCCAGCCGCATGCGCGCAACGCTATGCCATGACGGGGTTCCCGGCGGAGCCCCCGAATGCGCCCTATACGCTCGCCAGCGGCGACAAGCTGCGCGTCATCGTGTTCGCGCAGGACAACCTGTCGAATGTCTACCCGGTCGACGGCTCGGGCAGGATCTCCATGCCGCTGATCGGCACCGTCCCGGCGCGCGGCCTGACGACGCATGAGCTCGAGCGCCAGATCGGCGAGCGGCTGCGCAACGGCTTCCTGCGGGAGCCGCAGGTCACCGTCGATGTCGACACCTACCGGCCCTTCTTCATCCTCGGCGAGGTCATCACCAGCGGCCAATACGCCTATGTCAACGGCATGACGGTGCAGACCGCGGTCGCCATCGCCGGCGGTTTCAGCCCCAGAGCCTTTCAATCCTCGGCGGATCTGACACGCCAGTTCAACGGCCAGCCCTACACGGCGAGCGTGCCGATCATCGCGCCGGTGCGCCCGGGCGACACGATCGTCATCCGCGAACGCTTCCTGTGATGGGCGATGATGCGGGGCGACTGCCCCAGGAGTCCGATACTTTGGTGTCCGAGATCTTGGAGTCCGAGACCTTGCAGTCCGAGACCCCGGGTGAAGCGAGGCGCGAGCTGCGCATCCTGCACGTCTTCCGGGCGCCGGTCGGCGGCTTGTTCCGGCATGTCGAGGATCTGACGCGCGCCCAGATCGCCCGTGGGCACAAGGTCGGCATCTTCTGCGATGCGAGCACCGGCGGCCCGCGCGGAGAAGGCATCCTCGCGTCGCTGGAGCCGCTATTGGCGCTCGGCCTCACCCGGCTGCCCATGCGCCGCAACCCGCACCCGTCGGACCTTGGCGCACTCGCCGCGTTGGGGCGGCTCAAGCGCAGCGTCAGGCCCGATGTCATCCACAGCCATGGCTCGAAGGGCGGCGTCTATGGCCGCCTGTCGGCGCTCATCCGCCGTGACGGCGTGGTGCGCGCCTACACGCCCCATGGCGGCAGCTTCAACCACCAGCCGGGAACGGCGCTGCATTGGCTCTATATGCGGGTCGAAGGGCTGCTCGAACGCGCCACCGACATCTTCACCTTCGAGAGCGAGTTCATCGCCGACCGCTACACGGCCTATGTGGGGCGTCCCAAGCGTCCGGCCCGCGTCATCTGGAACGGCCTGCATCCGCAGGAATTCGAGCCGGTCGTGCCCGGTCCGAAGGCGACTGACCTCGTCTATATCGGGGAATTCCGGGCCGCCAAGGGCCTGCCGACCCTGATTTCGGCGCTCGCCCTGTTGCGCGAGCGTGGCCACGCAGCCTCGATCACCCTCGTCGGAGCGGGCCCCGACGAGCAAGAATTGCGTTCGGGCCTCACCCAGCAGGGCCTCATCGGCAATGCCACCATCCTGCCCCCGCAGGCGGCGCGGGAGGCGATGAAGCGCGGGCGCGTCATGGTGGTGCCGTCGCGCGCCGAATCCCTGCCCTATGTCATCCTCGAAGCCGCCGCCGCCCGCATCCCCCTGATCGCCACCAAGGTCGGCGGCGTGCCTGAGATCTTCGGCCCCTTCGCGTCGATGCTGCTGCCGCGGGACGATCCGCAGGCGCTCGCCGACGCCATCGAGTGTCGACTAGGCGCATCTTCCGAGCAGCTTGCCGGCGAGACGGCAGCGCTTGCCGCCTTCGTCGAGAAGCGCTTCTCGGTCGACGCGATGGCGGATGGCGTGATCAGCGCCTATCGCGAGGTCGTGACGGCATCGAATCGTCTTTGAGAGCTGCCGGTTAAGCTTTCCTAACCAATTTTCGCGTAACGCTGCCTGGTGCAGCGAATCCGAAATCGCCTGCCGGCGAGACCACCTCGCTCACCCAAAATAATCAGGAGCTGCCGGCGATGAGCAGTTTCGGCGTTCACGACATGATGAAGGTCGACGCCTCGAGCGCCGGGACCATGATCGAGGCCTCGCGCGTTCGTGCCGAGCCGCCACGCCTGTCCCCGCTCGCCGAGCGCCTCGCCGCGCTCCCGGTGAAGCCGACCTATTCGCCACTCGTTCTCGAGGGGGTGGCGCGCCTCGTCGATTTCGTGCTCGTGGTCGCGACCGGCATCGTCGCCTTCCGTCTCTATCTCGCCGACCATATGGCGTTCGACGGCGCCTATGCGGCCATGATGGGCCTCGTCTCGATCGCGACGCTGTTCGGCTTCCAGACGGCCGGCCTCTACCAGATCAGCGCCATGCGCAATTTCAGCCATGCCATGCTGCGGCTCGCTGGAGGCTGGGCCCTCGTCTTCCTGGTCGCGCTGGCCGGGGTGTTCTTCATGAAGAGCGCGGACGCCTTCTCGCGCGTCTTCCTCGTCATCTGGTTCTTCCTTGGCCTCGCCGTCATCAGCCTCGGGCGCATGGCGATGGCCTCGGCCGTGCGCTGGCTCACCCGCAAGGGGCGGCTCGATCGCCGCACCGCCATCGTGGGCGGCGGCGAGCCCGCCGAATCGCTGATCCGACTGCTCGACCAGGAGAAGGATACCGGGCTGCAGCTCTGCGGCGTCTTCGACGACCGCGCCGATAACCGCTCGCCCGACGTGGTGGCCAATTATCCCAAGCTCGGCACGGTCGACGACCTGGTTGAATTCGCCCGCCGCACCAGGCTCGATCTCGTCATCTTCACGGTGCCGGTCTCGGCCGAACAGCGCCTGCTGCAGATGCTGCGCAAGCTCTGGGTGCTGCCGATCGATATCCGCCTCTCGGCCCATATGGCGAGGCTGCGCCTGCGGCCCCGCGCCTACTCCTATATCGGCACGGTTCCGGTGCTCGACCTGTTCGACAAGCCCATCGCCGATTGGGACCTCGTGCTGAAATGGATCTTCGACAAGGCGGTCGGCTGGGCGATGCTGATCCTGCTGTCGCCCGTGCTGCTGCTGACGGCGCTTGCGGTGAAGCTCGATTCGCGCGGGCCCGTGCTCTTCAGGCAGAAGCGCTTCGGCTTCAACAACGAGCTCATCGAAGTGTTCAAGTTCCGCTCGATGTATGTCGATCAGTCGGACCAGGGAGCGGCGAAGCTCGTCACCAAGGGCGATGCGCGCGTCACCCGCGTCGGGCGCTTCATCCGCAAGACCTCGCTCGACGAATTGCCGCAGCTCTTGAACGTAGCCGTGTTCGGCAATCTGTCGCTTGTCGGGCCGCGCCCGCATGCGCTGCAGGCCAAGGCCGCCGACCATCTCTACGACCAGGTGGTCGATGGTTATTTCGCGCGCCATCGCGTCAAGCCCGGCATCACCGGCTGGGCGCAGATCCATGGCTGGCGCGGCGAGACCGACACCCAGGAGAAGATCCAGAAACGCGTCGAGCACGACCTCTATTACATCGAGAACTGGTCGCTGCTGCTCGACTTCCTCATCCTGCTGAAGACGCCGGGCTCGCTCCTCAACACCAAGAACGCGTATTGAGGACTGGGACCGCCGGCGTCTCGCCCGCACTTACGAATGGCGAGGCCGCCATCGGTGGGAAGGAGGGCGACCGAGACGGTCGCGGTCCCAGTCTCGGCCCTGACCACCAAGCCCGCGCCCGACACCTGGACGCCGCGCCGTTGCCGGCGCGGCGCTTGGTGATCAGCCTTTGATGAAGGCGAGGAGGTCGGTGTTCACCTCATCCTTTTGCGTGGTGCACATGCCGTGCGAGCCGCCCTTATAGATCTTCAGCGTCGCGCCCTTGATAAGCTTCGACGACAGCATTGCCGAAGCGCCGATCGGCACGATCTGATCGTCGTCGCCATGCAGGATCAGGGTCGGCTTGTCGATCTTCTTGAGGTCTTCGGTCTGGTCGGTTTCCGAAAAGGCCTTGATGCAGAAATAGCTGGCGGGCATGCCGGCCATCATGCCCTGCAGCCAGAAGGATTCACGCACGCCCTCCGAAACCTTCGCGCCCGCCCGGTTGTAGCCATAGAACGGCGTGGTCAGGTCTTTGAAGAACTGCGAGCGGTCGCTCAGCACGCCCTTGCGGATGCCGTCGAAGACATCGATCGGCAGACCGCCGGGATTGGCGGGCGTCTTCAGCATCAGCGGCGGAACCGCGCCGATCAGAACCGCCTTCGCGACCCGCTTCGTGCCGTGGCGACCGATATAGCGGGCGACCTCGCCGCCGCCGGTGGAGTGGCCGACATGGATCGCGTCTTTCAGATCGAGCTTCCGCACCAGCTCCGCGAGGTCATCGGCGTAAGTATCCATGTCGTTGCCGTGCCAAGGCTGGCTCGAGCGGCCGTGGCCGCGACGGTCATGGGCGATGACGCGATAGCCATGCGACGCCAGAAAGAACATCTGGTCCTCGAAGGCGTCGGCGCTCAGCGGCCAGCCATGACTGAAGACGACCGGCTGTCCCGCCCCCCAATCCTTGTAGTAGATCTCGGTTCCGTCCTTGGTCGTGATCGTGTTCATGCTTCTGGCTCCTTGTCCGTGAGGGGTTGCGGAAGGCTGACCGCTGGGGCTCCCGGCCGCCGCAGCGGTCAAGGGCAGCGCAGCGATACCGGCGCCGGCGATAAGGACCCGCCGGCGGGACGTTGAACTCTTGCTCTCGGCATGATCGGAAGGGTCGATGCTCACGGTTTACTCCTCTGCAATCGACGGTTAATATATCGCACGATTTGATCGCGTGCGATATAAATATCGAAGCCTGGACCGATGTCAAGCGCTTGCGATACGATCGTGTGCGATATATGTGCGATCGTCATGAGGTTCGCCATGCCCGATCCAAAACGTCCACCGAAGCCGGACGACGCCTTGCGACTGGGCGCGTTCTTGTGCTTCGCAGTCTATTCCGCCGGCCACGCATTCAATCGCGTCTACAAGCCGCTGTTGGACGAACTCGGCCTGACCTATCCACAATATCTGGTGATGGTTCTGCTTTGGGAGCAGGACGATCAGACGGTCGGAAGTCTCGGCGAAAAGCTGTTCCTCGAATCTAGCACGCTCACGCCATTGCTCAAGCGGCTGGAGGCGTCAGGCCACGTCAAGCGAACCCGTGATCCGGTCGATGAACGCCAAGTACGGGTGGGTTTGACCGATAAAGGGCGAGCGATCCGGAAAAACGCGCGGGAGATCCCCGGTTGCATCCTCGAGGCCTCGAACCTCAAGGTCGACGAGCTCCTGCGGCTGCAAAGCGACATTGTCGCTCTCCGTAGCGCCCTGGAACGCTATCACCGGGAGTGACCGAGCAACACGCGACGTCGGGTGGTGAGCGGATCGCCGCGGTCCACGCACGCAGACGCTAGCGGGTGAGAAACCTTCCCGCTTTCAGCAATTGGCGCGCCGGCGAGGCCGCCATCGGTGGGAAGAAGGGCGACCGAGACGGTCGCGGTCCCAAGCAAGTCAGCCCGGCGCCGCTCCCGCCCCTCCCCGCCTGAGAAGCCCCCGCAGCCCTGCCGCGTCGAACAGCCAGGCCGCGGCACCATAGACGAGGATGCCGCAGACGGCGCGTGCCGCGAGCGTGAGAAGCGGGTGCCCCTCGAAGCGCAGCATTGCCACGCAGGCAACCAGCGCCGCGACGCTCGCGGCGATCTTGCCGATGTCGCGCAGCGGCCAATCGACGAGCCGCGCCACGATGGCCCGGCGCAGCACCAGGATGAGGCCGACGCTCAAGCCCGCAAGATGGGCGCAGGACGCTGCGAGAAGGCCGTCGGCCGGCAGCAGGGCAAGCATTGCGAGGTCCACCAGGACGGCAGCGACAGCGGCAAGCGGCATGTCGCCCGTGCGCAGTTGCACCTGAAAGGCCGGGCGCAGCACGAACGTCTGCACCGTGTAGGCGAAGGCCGCCATGACGGCGATCGGCGAATAGCGCGCGAAGGCGTCGCGGAAATGCTCGGCGAGGAGAAGCTGCGCCATCGGCTCGGCAATGAGCGCATAGCCGGCGGCTGCCGGCGCCAGCACCAGCAACATCACCGCGATGTTGCGTGCCACCTCCTCGCGGGTGCGGGCTGCGCCCTGCGCATGCAGATTGGCGACGAGGCGCGGGAACAGCACCGCATCCCCGACAGAGGCGGTGACGGCGAGCGCCCGGAAGGCGAGGTCGAAGGTCAGCGCATAGGCGCCCGCCTCGGCGAGCGAGGCGCCATGCGCGAGGAAGGTGCGATTGACGACCGCGATCACCAGATAGCAGCCTTCGGCGAGCACCAGAGGCGTGGCGTAGCGGGCGAAATGCATCGCCTGCAGGCGGGTCGCGAGACACGAACGCGCTTGCTTGTCGTCGAGGGTGACCACCCCGTAGAGAATCGAGGGCACGACGGCCGCCGCGAAAGCGAACATCGCCGCGGTGAAGGAGCCGGTGAGCGCCGCGACCGGCACGGTCAGGCCGAAGGTCATGAGGTTGCGGGCGATCACCATCACCGCATAGCGGCGCGCATCGAAGCGCGCCCGGCATAGCGCCGTCCAATATTCGAAGGCGGCATTCGAGCTCGTGACCGCGATGAGCCCGACGACCGACGCAAGGCTCACCTCCGGCAAGGCGTCGGTGGCGGCGATGACCGCCGCCAGCGCGACCATAAGGCCGGTCGAAGCGAATAATGAAAGATCGAGCGTCGCCCGCAAGGCCGGCTCCGCGCTGCGCGCGAGTGGCGTGTAGAAGCGCATGGCGCTGAAGCGGACCCAGTCATAGGACAGGTTGCCGATGAGCAGCGCCGCCGCGAAATACACCGTGAAGGCGCCATAGGCCGCGGCCGGAAGCGCCCAGGCGAGTGCGAGCGCCAGGCCGAGATTGAGAAGCGCATTGAGCGCGAACAGAGCGCCGGTCCACATGGCGGCAAGGCTTAGAGCAAAACCCCTTCGGAAGTTTCAACCCGATGGCGCGAGCGCAACCTCTTCCCTTCGCGGCTGAGACGTCTTCGAAGCTCGGCTCTTGCTGGCGTATGGGCAGAAAGGCCCCCACCCGTACCCTAACCCGTACCCTCCCCACCACGAAGCCGGCTGGAAGCAGGCGGTCCAATCTTCCCTTGGACCGCCGGCTTCCAGCCGGCTTCGTGGCGGAGGAGGCGGATCCGCTCTAGAACCTCCCGCCGGTCTTGAAGCTGTCGTCGCCGCCGAAGCTGCCCTGATCGGGGCCCCAATTGCCCCCGGGCTGGCCCCGATTGATCCACTCCCCCGGCGGCTGCTGCATGCCGCCCCCGCCGCGCGAGGACGGGAAGGTGAAACCGCCCTGCCCCCCAAAGCCGCCATCGGCGCGTGGCGCACGCTGGCTATAGCCGCCTTGCAGCACCTGCCCGAGCACGGCGCCTTGGACGACGCCCTGCAGGATGCCGCCGAGCACATTGCCGATCGTCTGCTCGTTGCTGAACTGGCCCATGGGATTGTCGTAGCCACGCCGGCGGAAGGTCTCGCGCTGCGCCTCGATCTCGGCACGCCGCTGCGCCAGGTCGAGCGCCTTGCTGCGCAGCTCGGCGACCTGTTGCTCGACCGCTGCGGCGCGCCCATCGGCCTTCTCGATTTGCGTCACGATGGCATCGTCGGCATCGGAACGGGTCTGCGCGGCGCTGCGGCGCAGGCTCTGCAGATCCTGATGGCTGTCAGCCTCGGCGATCATGTCGATGGCCCGCTGATAGTTCGAGTTCTCGCCCTCGACCAGGAGCTTCGCTCGTTCCTCGTCGATCGCCTTCATCGCCGCAACGGCCGTATTGAGGCGGTTGTCAGCCTCGGCGAGGGTGGCGCGCGCGGCGACCAGCTTTGTTTCGATCGCCTCGCTTCCCGCCTGCTTCAAGCCATCCTGCTCGATGCCGACGAGCTTGCCGCGTTCCGCGTCGAGATCGGACCTGCAGCGGTCGGCATGTTCGCGAAGCCTTGCCGGGATCTCGTTCAGCATGGCGTAATTGGCCCGCGCGCCTTGGAAGCCGACGAGGTTTGCGACCTTTCCGTCGACATATCGCGTGAAGTAGTTCGCGCGGTATTGGGCGGTGCCATAATTGCGCTTCCACAAATAGCTGAACAGGGGATCGGCCTCGTAGGGCTTGCGCTTCGCCTCGCGGTCCGTCTCGGCCTGCGCGGCCTTCTTGTCGGCCGCTGTCCACACGGCCTCGACGCGGTCGACCATGCCCTTCTGGCCGATCCAGGCCTGGCCTCCCCTGATCTGCGGCTCCACGCGCGCCTGCAATTCCTCGAGGGTAGATATTATTTTCGTGACCTCGTCGGCGTGCGCATGACGATCCGTCTCGGCCTGCAGTCGCTGAGCATCGACTTCGCTCTGGCGTCCCGTCAACTGATCGAGCGCGGCGCGCGTCTGGCCGATGAGATCCAGGGCTCGGCGTTCGGCGACATCGAGGCCGCTGACCAGCCCCTCGCGCTGGATGAGATCGAGACGTATTTGCGCGAACTGGCGCAGCAGCCCGGCGCGCTCGACGCGCAACCTCGTGAGCTCGTCGCTGGCCGAGCGCAACGCCCCGTCGAGCTGCCCTTCCTGGCTGCGCGCCTGGTTCGCGGCAGTCTCGATCTCTTGGAGTGCCTGAAGACCGCTGATCATGTCATTGCCATTGAGTGATCGCGCCGCTTTGCACGCGCATCGCATAATCCACGTCGAGCCGCCCGCGCTGCTTGTCCCCGACCTTGCGGTTATGGATGATGCCGTCCTCCATCTTGTCGCGGCGCACCGCGTCATAGACGTCCTGGCCCACCCTGACGCCCCATTGCGTCACAGTCTTGGTCGACCCGTCCTCTTCGCTCTTGATGGCCATCGGTATCGGCCGGTTGTCGGGACCGATCGCCTCGACGATCAGATAGTAGTTGCGCGCATTCGGGTTGCGGCCGGGAATCCGGAAGACCCCGCTCGGCACGCCGGGCCGTGTCACGATGAGCAGCTGGTAGGTCTGACGCAGCTGGTCCCGCAGACGCCCGAGATCGGCGATGGCCTGCTTGGCCGTGGCCGCATCGCCATGGCCCAAGGCCGCGCTGCCGTCGGCGACGAGCTGATCTGCCTGCCGGTCGGCGGCGGGATCGCGCGACTGCGCCTTGACGTCGGCCCGCGCCGCCTCCAGCCCCTTCGGCAGCGTCTCGCTGATCTCGATGCGCTGCAGCTTGTGCTCGCGGGCGCGGGGCCAATCGACCAGCGCCGCATGGGCGATCCAGGCCGCGCCGACCAGCCCGACGAGCGCCGCAGCGACGGTCCCGATCCGGCCGCGATGCACCCACAACCCCGCGAGGCGCGTGCCCAGGGACGGTGCGGGGGGCGTGTAGAGGAAGCGGCTCTCCTTGAGCGCCTTCACACCCTCTTCGAGAATGCGGTCCGGGACCTCGATGCCCTGGTTGTGATAGATGGTGCGCAGGCGGTCGATCAGCTCCGCCTCGCGCTGATCCTCGTCGAGCTCGCGCGTCACCAGGCTCTCCTGATGGCGCAGCGTATCCACCACGTCCATCGAGAGCATCACGTCGTCGAGCTTCGGACGCGGCGCCTCCGCGGCCGCTTGCGGAGCGGCCTGCGGAGCGGTTATCGCGCTCGCCGGAGCGATTTCACTGAGCGATGCCAAGCGCCTTGCCCTGGGTCACGAGGTTCGCGATGCGCCGCTTGCCGTCCTCGACCGCGTCGCGGATTTCGGCCGAGTTCTTGGTCGACAGATCGCGCATCTCGGCGACGATCTGCAAGGACTTCTCCTGGAAACCGACGACGCTGTCGACGAGCTTCTTGACCGCATCGGCCCGGACCGTCGGCCCATAGCCGGCCCTGACGGCGGCTTCCTGGACCTTGCCGCCGACCTCGGAGAGGACTTCGAGGCTCTTCGAGACCCCTTCCTTCATGACCTCGAGCGATTGCGTCGCCTCATGCAGGCCGAACATGCCGGTGAAGGAGGCCTTGAGCGCGGTGAGCACGCTGTCATTGGTGGTGAAGAAACTGACCGCCTGGGAATAGACGCGCTCCTTGGCATTGGTGGTCTGCAGCAGGCGCGCCATGATGACCTCGGAGGTGTTGTAGCCGATGGTCAGATTGTCGGAGAGGTCCTTGGCGATCTGGTAGCGCTTGTCCTCATCCTGCGAGCGGCGCAAATACTCGTCACGTTCCAATTCGAGCTTAGCGCGCTCGGCAGGTTCGGTCCCCGCGAAATTCGTGACCTTGTCGGCCGAAGCCTGGAGGGCCTTCTTGGCGTCGCCGAGCTTGCCGTCCGCGGTCTTCAAGACTTCGAGCGCCAGAACCTCGGCCTGTTTGAGAGCGCCCCTGTAGTCGCGATAGGCCTCGAGGATCGTGTTCTCGCGTTGAATCTGGTCCTTCGTCGATTTGGTCACGTCGAGATAGACCGACTTGATCTTGTCGAAACGCGCCGAGATGTCGCCGCGCGAGATCTTCATCCAGACATTCGAGGCGCGCTCGAGGATATTGACCTTCCCGTCCTCCATCTGGTCGACCATCCTCTTGGCGTCGTCGCGGATGGAATTGAAGCTTTGTGCGATGTCCTGGTAGCGCTGGCCGATCTGCATGGCCGCCGTCTGCTCGCGCACCACTTCGTTGAAGACGGAGCTTTGGCCGAGCGTCTTGGCGATCACCACGATCTTGTCGGGCTCGAGATCGGAAATCTGCGAGATCAGCCCGGTGATCGGCGCATCTTCCGTCTTGGTGGGCATGACGCCCATGTCGCGCAATGCCCCGACCGCCTTGTCGAGATATTGCATGGGGGTCTTCACAACGACATCGGTCATTCGCTTGCCCTCCTTCTCATCGAACCGCGACAGGCGCGGAAAACGGTATCGGCATCAGAATTCTGACGGCGTCATGACGCCGCTTAGTCATCCGAGTGTGGTGAATTTGAAGTTCCTATCCCCTGGATGGCCATGGCAGCCGCAATGGCAGAGCGATCCGAGAACCTTGTCATCTGAAGAACGATGGCGACCGGCGGTCGAGACATCGGCTGATCCTTCCCCCAACGCCGCATTCAAGCCGCATTTGACCGCCCAAGCCGGACCGGCCAGGCGGGTATGTTAGATCATGATCGCGCCCAATGCCACTTGCACGAGCGCCCACCTCTCCCCTTGCGTGCAGGGCTGTCCGGGGAAACCAAACTGATCGCATACGGGACGGTCGCTCAACTCCAGATGGTTCGGAATTTGCAGAGGACAGGCGTGGATGGCCGGGCCAAGCCCGGCCAAGACGTGGATGGGCCCAATTCGCCTCAGCCGAATGACCACCGGATCTTCACTACGCTCGCCATCGCAACCGCGTCTTGGCCGGGCCGATTCTTTGCCGAAGATTTGGCCCGGCCATCCACGCCTATGCTACGATCGATGCTTGCCCCGGACAGCGCTGCCTAGCGGGGAGAACGCGCCGCGCCCGCGCCATGGCATCCGGTGATGCCTATTCGTCGGCCTCGCCCTCCGCTTCGGGGGCTGCGTCGTCATCGCCTTCGCCCACTTCGCCGACACGCTCCACCGAGGCCACCCGCTCGCCTTCCTCGGTGTCGAGTACGATGACGCCCTGGGTGGCACGACCGGCGACCCGGATGCCGTCGACCGGGCGGCGGATCAGCTGTCCGCCATCGGTCACCAGCATGATCTCGGCGCGTTCATCAGCCTTGCTCTCGTCTGGCCGTTTCGAAATACCGCTGCGCATCCATCTGATCTCTTGGCTGATGCGCTCGCTGAGCCTCTCTGGATGGTCTCAATTGAATATGACTTTACGATAAGGCCAGTGATTACTTCATTTGACATGGTCACAGGGTTGCCGGACAAGTCTCGAGGTCTTGCGCCAGAGCTGTCATAAACATATCGCAAGCCGGCGAAATAATGCCGCCAGAAGTTGCGTTGACATTTGTTACAATCTGGGCAGACTTCGAAACACGAGGGGAGAAGGGAGCCAGGGGTAGGGAGGAACTCTGAGGAGCGCGATTCATGCCGCTGTGCATATCGACGCGCTGGCTTGGTCTTGGACTTGATGCAATTCGGTTTTCGGGGGGCTTATCTCGGTCAAGCGAGGTGTGCGTTCCGGCCGCCGGTGTGAAGTCGGCCATGGCCTGCCGCCATCGAATGGGTCGAGTGGGACGATCACGAACACGTGAATTCCTTGCGGCTTTGCTCCTTTTCCCAATCGCTGGCCAATTCCTCTCGACACCAGTCTTCGCAAATTGCGTCACCCTGGTGCTGATCACGACCTGCGATACGGCTGGGCTATTCACCGCAACCGTCGGCATCGGTCCCGCGACGCCGGCCAATTCGGTCCTCAATCTGCTCGCGAACTCACAGATCGTGGTGGGGAACGCGAACGCGATCAGCCTCGCCGACGGCGCCAACATCACGCTTGGCCCCGGAGCGATCGTCCAAGCGACGTCGACCGGCACGGGAGGGCTGTACGGCACAGGCGGCGACACGGTCGAGTTTCGCAACAACAGCACACTGACGGTCGCTGCGGGCGCTCAGATCCTGTCCTTGGGCACTGCCGGAAACTCCGAGGCGATCAACCCCGAGGGCTCGGGGAACTTGATCGTCAACAACGGAACCATCAGGGCGACCAACGCGGCCGCGATCTTCTTCCAGAACACCATCGGACTCAATACGGTCGTCAATAATGCGACTGGCATCATCCAGACATCTCAGGCGTCGGGGAATGTCATAGGCGGCTTTGGCGCCGCTGCCGTCGACTTCACCAATCGAGGCACGGTGATCGGCAACCTCAACTTTGGCGGCGGCAACGACGTTCTGCGTCTCTTCACCGGCTCGACGATCACCGGTAATTTCGATGGCGGCGGCGGAACCAACTCCATCTTTCTGAACGGTACCGGAAGCGACTCCCTGCCGGGGCAGATCAAGAATTTCCAGACCTTGACCAAAACGGACACCGGCACCTGGACGCTGACAGGCTCGGTGGTCGGCGTGACGGTTGCCGAGGTGCAGCAAGGCACATTGATCTTGACCGGCAACAACTCCCAATACACCGGTAGCGTCATCGTCGATCCGGCCGGTACGTTGCAGGGGTTTTCGGGTAGTTTTCCCCCGACCATCACCGATAATGGCCTCGTCCTGTTCGCTCAGCCGAGCGATGGAACCTATGCGGGCATCATCAGCGGCGCCGGTTCCGTGACCAAGACAAGCGCCGGCGCCCTGACCCTGACCGGCCTCAACACCTATTCGGGCGGCACGAACTTCAACCAGGGCGTCGTCGCGGTCGGTGCCGACACAGCGCTTGGCGCGGCGAGCGGCGGCCTGACCTTCAATGGCGGCACCTTGCGCTTCAATACCAGCTTCAACTTGGCCCCAACACGCGCGATCACGCTCAACACGCCCGGCGGCACCTTCGACACCCAGGGCTTCACCTCGACGATCGCACAAAGCATCGGTGGCGCGGGAGCCCTGACCAAGATGGGCGCCGGCACGCTGACCCTCACCGCCGCCAACAGCTATGGCGGCGGCACCACGGTCGCCGGCGGCACTCTGCAACTGACCAATCCCGCAGCCGCAGGGCCAGGCGGCATCCAGGTCAATGGCGGCACCAGGTTGTCGCTTCTGCCGACGGCCGGCGCGGGGTTCGTCCTGAACAATGCGTTCACTGGGACAGGCACGGTGTTCGCCAAGATGGGCGCCGCGGCCGATACATTCGCCTTTGGTGCAGGCGCCGGAACGGCATTTGCGGGAACTGCCGAGCTTGCGGACGGCAAGTTTGCGCTGGCCGGCACCAACACGGCGGCGCTGACTTCGGCGACGCTGCAGCTCGATGCCAACAATACGACCACGGTCGGCGCCGGCACCCAGGCGATCGGCGGCCTGACCATGAATGGCGGCAAGGCCATATTCGCCACGACCGTGCCGTCCGATACCGTGTCGCCCGCCAATATCAGCACGGGCGCGCTCACGCTCACGAGCGGCCAGGTGCAGGTCATCATTGCCAATCCGGCGACGCCGCCTTCGAGCTTTGCCGGGCCGGGCAGCCCCTCGACGCTGCTGCAGCAGGATGACGGCGTGCTCGACCGGCTGGTCAGCGCCACTTCCGTCAGCGGCAGCGCCGGCGGGCTGACACTGCTCGACCAGAATGGGGCGCCCGTTCCGGCGAGTCTTAATGTCCCCATCGCCCAGGGCGGCAACACCGTTGCGGTTGGCTCTTATGGCTATGGCCTGACGAGCGGTCCCGCCAACAACGGCCTTTACGTCTCCTATGGCCTGACGCAGCTTAATTTGCAGACGGGGCAGACATTGACGCTGTCCGGCGATGACGGCACCCCGGCAGGCTCTGAGCTGCATGCGCGGATCATCGGGCCCGGCAACCTCGTCATCGACGCCACCAACACGATCAGGCTCAACAATTCCACCAATACCTATACCGGCACGACGACCGTCGGCACCGGCACCCTGGCTCTCGGCGCCAACGGCGCACTTGGGCAGAGCTCCAATCTGATCGTCAATCCGGGCACCAGCGCGATCCTCAACGGCACGACGCAGACCATTGGCGCGCTCGATATCGGCGGGACTCTCGATCTTGCTCTAGGCACGCTCTCGACCAGCGCGGCTCTCGGTACGGGTGCGCTGACGACGCATCCGGGCTCGACCGTGAACATCAATGGCGGCAGTCTCAACATCGCCAATGGCGGGACGACGGCTCCGGGCAGCCTGACCGGCGGTGGATCGCTCAACCTCGCCGGCGGCACGCTCAACGTGAGCGGCGCCAATCCGGGTTTGACAGCTTCGACCGCGATTGCGTCCGGCGCGACCGCCATGCTGAATGATGGTGGTGGCCTCGGCAGCGGCGCGATCGCGAATAACGGCGCGCTGATCTTCAATGCCGCAACGGGCACCTTCGTGAACACCGTCACCGGCACCGGCGCCGTGAGCTTGACGAACGGGTCGAACGTCATCGCCACCGGAGCCATCGATTCCGGTGGGCCGAAGACGATCGACTCGGGTAGCACGCTCCAACTCGGCAATGGCGGGACGACCGGCAGCATCCTCGGCAACATCACCAATAACGGCTCGCTGCTGTTCGATCGCTCGGATGTCGCAACCTATTCCGACGTTATTTCGGGCGCCGGCAGCGTCTCGCAGATCGGCAGCGGCACCACGATCCTCAACGGCAACAACACCTATACGGGAGGCACCACGATCAACGCCGGCACGCTGGCGATCGGCGATGCCAATAATCCGGGCGCGGTCTTGTCGGGAGGCGGGCCTATCCAGGTCGCGGCCGGGGGCACGCTCGGCGGCTATGGCAGCGTCACCGGAAACGTGACCAATGCCGGCACGATCGGGGTCGGCAATACGCTTGCGGCCCTGTCAGGCGGGTCGACTGGCAATTTCACCATCAACGGCAATGTGACGAACGCCGGCCTCGCGCAGATCGGCGGCATCGGCACCACACCCGGCAACGCGTTGACGATTGCCGGAAATTATATCGGGCAGAACGGCACGGTCGCGCTCAACACGCAGCTTGGAGGCGACGGCTCGCCCTCCGATCAGCTGATCATCAGCCATGGCAGCGCGACCGGTTCATCGGGCCTGAATGTCACCAATGTCGGGGGTGTCGGCGCCATCACTCAGGCGAATGGGATCCAGGTCATCCAGGCCATCAATGGCGCCACGACCGCGCCCGGGGCCTTCACGCTCTCGGCACCGGCCGGCGCCGGCCCATACGAGTATTTCCTCTATCATGGCGGCGAGACGCCCGGCACCGCCGATAATTGGTATCTGCGCACGACCGCACCGACGCCCACGAGCAGCGGTACGCCGACACCGGCGCCCGGAACGCCCTTCATTCCGGCTCCCATACCCGGTGAGCCTGAAATCCCCTTCTTCCGTCCGGAGATCGCGATTGATGTCGCGGTGCCGGCGGTCGCCCGCGACGTCGCCCTGTCGATGCTCGGCACGGCCGATATCCGCAATCCCGAACCGCCGGACGCGGCCTTTGGTGGTGCCCCGTTGTTCGGCGGTCCGGTCGAGCCGGTACCAGCCGGGGCTGCACCGGTCGCGCCGACGCCAGCCGGGGCCGCACCGATCGCCAACGCACCTGCCGGGACCGCGGTGCAGCCCGGCGCTCCCGCGCAGGGCAAGGCCGCCGGCGGCATTGCCTATCAGACGACGCCCGCGGCAAACGGGCCATCCGCGGTCTGGGGACGTTTCATCGGCCAATCGCATAGCCAGCGCTGGACCGGCACCGTCAATCCGGAATTCAACGGACGCGTGTATGGACTGCAGTTTGGGCTCGACCTCTACAGGATCGATTGGCTCAACGGACAACGCGACAGGTTCGGCGCCTTCATGGGCTATGCGCGCGAGAATGGCGACGTCCATGGATCAGCGCTCGGACTATTGCGCGCCTTCACCGGGCGGCTCGCTGTCGACGGCCTCAGCATCGGCACCTATTGGACCCATACCGGGCCGTCAGGCTGGCATATCGATGCCACGCTCATGGACACGGCGCTGGACACCGACGCCCGCTCCTACCGTCCGATCGAGACGACCGGGAGCGGCAATATCGTCACCGCCTCCCTCGAGGGCGGCTATCCGGTGCGCATCGTATCGCAGTTCGTGCTGGAGCCGCAGGCGCAGCTCGTGTGGCAGCATCTGTCGCTCGGGCACAACCAGGACCAGTTCTCGACCCTTTCCTATTCGACGCCGAACACCGTCTCCGGCCGCGTGGGTCTGCGGCTCTCCGATCTTTTCGAGATCAACGGACATGTGATCAAGCCCTTCATCACCGCCAATCTGTGGAGGACCTTTTCGGGCAGGGACACGGCGATCTTCGCCACGACGCCGATCATCACCAATCTCGGCGCGACCTCCCTCGAGACCAATGGCGGGATGGTGGTGCAGCTCGACAGGAACCTGCTTTTCCAGGCTTCGGCGGGCTATGTGACCAATATCGGCGGCAATCATCGCCGCGGGGTCACCGGCAACGCCGAGCTCAAAGTCTTCTGGTGATCACGGTCAACGGCGAGCGACGCCTCGGCATGTGAACTTAAGCGAGACGTTCCAGACGCCTGGCCGCTTTGCGATCGATGCCCGCGCTCAGCCCGGTTGGGGTCTGCCGCGCGCGTAGGCCAGCGTCGAGCCTAACCGTCGCAGCGGCAACGGGTGGCTCGGTTCGCCGGCGCGGCACGCGGACAACGCCACCGCGTCTAGACTCAATTCTGCGGCTCGGACGGCAGAAGAGGAGCAAATGCAATGAACACGAAAAGTGGCCGGGCATTGGTGTTCGCCGCACTCCTGGTCGGGCTTTGCCAGGCGGGCCTGGCTCAGGACTATGAGTTGGCGGCGCCGGGCTTGCCGCCTCGCGCCGCACCGGCCGGCGACGGAGCGACGCTCTTCCAGAATGTCCGCATCTTCGACGGCAAGACCGCGGCGCTCTCCCCTCCTTCCGACGTTCTGGTCAGAGGCGACATCATTGACCGCATATCGGCGAGCCCGATCTCCGCCGACGCCAGGTCGAACGCGGTCATCTCGAACGCCGTCGTCGTCGCGGGTGGCGGGCGCGTGCTGATGCCCGGCCTCATCGACGCCCATTGGCACGGGTTCATGGCGGCGGCGCCCCAGGCGCTCCTCTTGACCGCCGACTCCTCTTACTTGCAGCTGTTGGCAGCGCGTCAGGCCGAGGCCACATTGATGCGAGGCTTCACCACCGTGCGCGATCTTGGGGGACCAGTCTTCGGACTGAAGAGCGCCATCGACGAAGGCGTCATGATCGGTCCGCGCATCTATCCCTCGGGCGCCTTCATATCGCAAACCTCCGGACATGGAGACTTTCGCTTTCCCTTCGAGGTTCCGCGCACGCTTGGCGGCCCCTTGAGCCACTCCGAGCTCGAGGGCGTCGCAGCCATTGCGGACAGCCCTGATGAGGTCCGCCTGCGGGCGAGGGAGCAGTTGCGAAGCGGCGCAAGCCAGATCAAGCTGATGGCGGGGGGCGGCGTCAACTCGCCTTACAATCCGATCGAATCGACCCAGTACACCGAAGCCGAGATTCGTGCGGCGGTCGAGGCGGCCGATAATTGGGGCACCTATGTGACCGTTCACGCCTATACTCCGCGCGCAATCCGGCAGGCGATCGCCGCCGGCGTCAAGTGCATAGAGCACGGGCATCTGATCGATGAACCCACCGCAAAGCTGCTGGCAGACAAAGGCATCTGGTGGAGCTTGCAGCCGCTCCTGGATGATGAAGATGTACCAGCACTGAGCCCGGTATCCCGGGAGAAGGCATTGCAAGTCTTCGCGGGAACCGACAATGCCTACAAGCTGGCGAAGAAGTACAATGTGAAGACGGCTTTTGGAACGGACATCTTGTTCAATGCGAGGGTCGCCAACAGACAGGGAGCGCAGCTCGTCAAGCTGCTCCGCTGGTACACGCCCGCCGAGGCGCTCACGATGGCAACCGCGGACAATGGCGAGTTGGTGGCGCTCTCCGGGTTCAGCAATCCCTATCCCGGCAAGCTTGGTGTCGTGGAAGAGGGCGCACTCGCGGACCTCCTTCTGGTCGATGGCAATCCGTTGGAAAATCTCAAGCTCGTCGAAGACCCCGGCAAGAATTTTCTGGTCATCATGAAGGATGGCGGGATCTACAAGAATACACTGCCAAAGTGAAGGTTTTGTCCATAGGAGATCAGCGGTGCATCCCATCCTCGACCCGCGGCAGGGCGACATGGAGGATGACGCATCCAGCACGAAGCGCAGGTCTCTCGTTTCGCTCGCAGGCAGCCTGCTGGCGGAAATCAGCTTGCCCAAGCTTCTCGCGGCATGGACAATACTCATTGTCATTCCGGTGCTCGTGCTCGGGGTCGCTCCGCTGCTCGCGTCGATCTGGATCAGCACGATTTCGACAAAGGCCGCGACAGTTTTCACGGGGCTTTGGCCGCCGACAGTCATCGCGATTTTGATCTGTCTGGCGTGGTTCGGAGGGGCGAAGCTCTGGCGCCTCGCCGAGGCGAACTTCTGGTCGTTGAATGCACTTGCCGTGCAACCGGGTTACGCTTTGGCGCGTGAGGGCGTGCGCCATCTCGCCGAGGCATTTCTCCCGGTCGGCGTGAGCAGCCGATCGCGGGATGCGTTGAGGGCCATCAGCGCCGCGGCTGCCGGCATTCTCGTTTGCGCCGTTTCCGCCTGGCTGGTGGTGCTCGCCTGGCCGGGAGCGCGTTGGACGGGATCTCTATTCGACTTGTCGTCACCGGCGCGATTTGCCCTTGAAGTCCTCTGCAATAGCGTCGTTCTCGTCGCCGGCTACGTCGCGGTCGCAGCGCTGGTCTGGGGTCTCGCCGACACCATCATGGCCCAGCCACACGACCTCGAAGGATACACGGCCAGACCGCCGAATGGAGTGTGCTGGCGGGTCGCTCATCTTTCAGACCTTCACATCGTGGGAGAGCGATACGGGTTCAGGATCGAAAGCGGGCGCGCGGGACCACGCGGCAATGATCGCCTGACAATGGTGCTTGCCGCACTCGATGCGCTGCATCGACGCAAACCCCTCGACATCGTCCTGATCACCGGGGACGTTACCGACGCAGGGCGATCAGCCGAATGGGCAGAGTTCTTCGACGCGCTCGCAAACTATCCGGAGCTATCCGGGCTGGTCGTGGCCCTCCCCGGAAACCATGATCTCAACGTCGTCGACCGGGCCAATCCGGCGCGCCTCGATCTCCCGACAAGCCCAGCCAAACGCCTGCGCCAGATGCGGACGCTGTCAGCCTTGGCCAGCCTGCAGGGCTCGCGGCTGCATCTCTTCGACGCCGCTGAAGGCAAGCCCGGTCAAACCCTGGCGCAAGCGCTCGAGCCCCATCGGCAGGCGATTTCGCAGTTTGTGGATCGCGGTTCCCTGGCAATGGCATGGGCGCTCGCGGACGTCTGGGCGATGGCCTTTCCCATGATCCTGCCACCGCAGGCCGACGACGGCCTCGGCGTCGTGGTGCTCAACTCGAACGCGGAAACCCATTTCTCCTTCACGAACGCGCTCGGTCTCGTATCGCGGGAGCAGGCCCGGGCGCTCAGGCGCGTCACCGCGCAGTTTCCGCGGGCTTTTTGGATTGTGGCTCTCCATCACCATATGGTCGAGTATCCCAAGGCCGCAAAAGCGCTCTCCGAGCGCATCGGTACTGCATTGGTCAATGGCACGTGGTTCGTCCGCTGGCTGCAGACTTTGGCTGGCCGTGCGATCGTGATGCACGGTCATCGTCACATCGATTGGATAGGCATGTGTGGTGGGGTGCCGGTCGTCTCCGCTCCGTCGCCCGTCATGGACGTGACCGATGATCAGGATACCTATTTCTACGTTCACAATCTCGGCCTCGATGCGCGGGGCCGATTGGCGCTCTACGAACCCGATCGGGTTCATCTGCCCGGCCGCGACGCAGGTGCGACGGAGCGATCCAAGCCCTAAGATCAACGCCCCTCCAAGCGCTCAATCACCTGGCGCTCAATCACCTGCGCTGCCGGTCCCCCCAATAGATCCGCAAGCCATCGGCTGGACTCGTGCTGTCTGCACATGGTCAGCATTGCAATTACGATCGGCACGCCAATGAACGCTCCGGCAATGCCCCACAAGAAGCTGAAGAAGAGAACGGCGAACAAGACCATGAACGGCGAGATGGAGAGGACGCGGCCGGAAATCCTGGGCTCGAGGTAGCTGCCCACCAGGAATTGGATCAGGTTCAGGCCCGAAAAGACGATGACTGCCATCTGCCAAGACTGGAACTGCGCGATGGCGAATAATGTCGGGAAGACTGTCGCGACAAGAGGGCCAATGAACGGGATGTAGTTCAGCACGAATGCAATCACGCCCCATTCCGCCGCGAGCTGGAGGCCGGCGAGTGAGGCGAAGCCCCAGACGAGTATGCCCGTCATGAGGCTCATCAGGGTTCGGACGAGCATGTATTTCTGGAGCTTGGCGGCGGTCTCGGCACTCCCGGCCAGCAGCACCTTCCCCGCTGCCCTGTTCTTCATCTCTCGAAGCTTCAAGGCGACGGTGTCAACTTCGAGAAGACCGAGGAGCACATAGATCAACACGATGAACGAGAAGCTCAGAGTGCTGTTGATCCTGGCCGTGACCTGTTGCAGGAGGCGGATGAGCCAACCCATGTTGAAGTGTTCCGCCCAAAGCCCCGCCACGACGATGCCGTGTCCCTCGAGCCAGCTGGTGGACTGGTCGTAGAGAAGTTGGAAGCGGGGGGCATCATTGGCGATGAAACGCCCGACCCTGCCGAATCCCCAGACGATCATCGATGCAGCCGTGGTGACGATCACGATCGTCGCAAGGATGCTCACCGCGAGAGCCAGGAGTTTTGGCATTCTCGCCTGCAACACTCTTTGAAGGGGCCACACGATCGCGATGATGAAGAGGGCGAACGCCAATGGCGCGAAGACGGAGCGGGCGAGATAAAGCGCCGCGGCAACGAGGATCACGGTGCACACCCCGACCAGCGCGAGGAGCCCGCGGTCGCTCGTCAATCGTATGGGGTCGCGCATGATGAGGGGCCTGCGCACTGTTTGACGTGACCAGTGAAGCGAATCCCACTGCACTAGCAAGTTATTGTTTGTAGGGCCCTGTGCCTCCCGAGCCGCTCTGAGGTCTCTGTGCCACTCAGTTTGGATGTCGATTGACGGCTTTTGAGACGTTATATATGCTTCAGTCACATGATCGGGGCATATAATGACAACTCTGAGGAACTTGGTCTGCGCCTTCTCGAACTGGATTCTGGAAGCGCGGCATGACGCGGCTTCACGACCGGAACCCGACAGTTCAATCATCCTCGCAATTCACGCGCATTCAGGGGCGTCGATCCGAGAAATCGCCACGATGTTCGGGCTGACACATTCTGGTGCGGTGCGGGCAATCGACCGACTGCAAGACGCGGGCGAGGTGGCGCGCGAAGTAGGCGAAGACCGTCGAAACGTGGCGCTTCGACTGACCGCGCGCGGAAGCGCCCGCGCCAGGCAGGCGCTGACGGAGCAGATGTCGTTGATCGATCGGCGTTTGGATCGGCTCTCGCCTCAAGAGTCCAGCCGGCTTGGAGCAATCCTTGAACGCATCCTTGATGGCGCCGCCGAAGACCGGCTTCAGGCATGGCGTATGTGCCGAAGCTGCGATCATAGCGTGTGCCGAGGCGACAAATGCGTGGTTGGGAGGTGCGTACGATGAAGACCGATTTTTCAGGCCATTTCGGCCTTGGGGAGGCGATCTGGCTGAACACAGCGCATCAAGGGGCGCTACCCCTAAGGGCTGCTGCGGCCGCGAAGCAGGCCGTCGATCGGAAAGTAACGTTGACGGAACTAACAAATGAGAGTTTTGCGGAAGTTCCAGGCCGTCTCCGCGCAGCACTGGCACGACTGATAGGGAGTAGTGAGGACGAGATCGTGCTGGCCAACAGCGCGTCCTATGGCCTGCATCTGATCGCCAACTCTCTGCCGTGGCGACCGGGCGACGAAGTGATCGTGATGGCGACCGATTTTCCGTCAGATATCTTGCCTTGGCTCATGCTGGAACAGCGCTGCGGGGTGACGGTGCGCCGACTACGACCTGAAGGGAAAGTAATATCATCTGAAGAGCTTCGCGCGGCGATTACCCCGAGGACCCGCCTCTTCTGTACCACCTGGGTTCACTCGTTTTCCGGCCACGCGATCGATCTCGATGCGCTCGGCGACATTTGCCGCCTGCACGATGTGCTGTTCATCCTGAACGGATCGCAGGCGGTTGGAGCCCGCCCGTTGGACGTCTCGCGCCATCCCATCGATGCCGTCACGTGTGTCGGGTTCAAATGGCTGTGCGGCCCATACGGGACGGGCTTTTGCTGGCTCGCTCCTCGATTGCTGGATCGTCTTCAGCGGACGAAGGCCTATTGGTTGTCAACGCTCAGCGCGGCCGATCTTGCAGGTGATCTTGGCGAACTCACGGTGGGGCCGCTGACCTCTGCCGCTGAATTCGACATTTTCGGGACTGCAAATTTATTCAATTTCACCGCATTTGCCGAGGCGGTAGAGCTTCACGTGGAGTTGGGGCCGGAAAATGTTGAGGCCCACAATCAGATGCTTGTTCAAGCGATTGTGGAAGCCGTCGCAAAGACAAACTTCCGACTGATCAGCCCGCCGAAATCATCGGCACGGCGCTCAACATTGGTGCTGTTCGGAGATCCACAGGTCGGACGCCTTTCTGCATTGCGAAAGAGATTGAACGACGCTGGAATACACACCGCGATGAGGATGGGAGCAATCCGGATATCACCTCATCTCTACAACACTCCGGCGCAAATATCCGAGGCAGCAGAGCTACTCGTGAGCACCTGAGGTCGAATGGCAACTTCATCCGCAGTCTGGCCCTCGTGGCCTCTGGGATTTCCATATTCGCACATGCCCTAACTCTAATGGGAGGGCCTTACCGCGCAAAAGACGATGTGTGGTGGTAGGCATGTCGCCGAAGGCGACACGGTTTTCGTGTTCGCGAGCGAGAACGAGGGCGGGCAAGGCCTCATCGCGCGCGGCGTTGTCACTTCCGCCGAAGCGATCGCGAAGAAGCGCGGCATCGCCCGGCGGGGCGCTTCTGGCCTTTAGGTCCGGTGGGCATTACGTCGCTCTATCGTTTGAAGTGTATGGTGAACTTGTCATAGCCTTGCTGCGGATTGATCAGCTTCGCCAGGTGGTGTCTGAGTCTATCGAGCGCTTCCGCATCATACCCCGGCATACCTGGACGCTCGACGAGGTCGGTCCCAACGTTGAGGACGCAATGGCCGACGCCATCTTGAGAATCAAATGTCGTTAGAACGTGTGGGAGATTTTTCAGATTTTTCAGTTCCATCTGCTTCGATCCTGCTTTGCGCTAAGCATACAGGAATGAGATGGGGACGGCGAGCCGGTCGCGTCAAGGGCGGCAAATTTCAAACTGAGACACTATCGAGCGCCCACCTCTCCCCGCGCTTTTTCGGGGAGAGGTCGATCCCGAGCGCAGCGAGGGAGCGGGTGAGGGGCCGGGTGATTTGGGTAAACGTCGTTTCACACTCGCCGAGTTCTTCCTGATAGCTCCGCAGCTCATCACCTGGAAGCCAATCGCCAAGCTCTTTGCGCATATTTGGCCCCTCCCCCCCGCCCTCTCCCCGCAAAGTGGCGAGGAGAGGGAGCTGCGCTGGCGCCCGTCCGATGAGAAGTGTGAATACGGTAGCCGCCCCGTGGCATCCGGTGTGGATGCCTATTCGTCGCCCTCGCCTTCCGCTTCGGGGGCTGCGTCGTCATCGCCTTCGCCCACCTCGCCGACGCGCTCCACCGAAACCACGCGTTCGCCTTCCGCCGTGTCGAGCACGATGACGCCCTGGGTGGCACGACCGGCGACCCGGATACCATCGACCGGGCAGCGGATCAGTTGCCCGCCATCGGTCACCAGCATGATCTCGTCTCCATGGTCGACCGGGAAGGAGGCGACGAGCGGACCATTGCGTTCGTTGACGACCATGGCGGTGATGCCTTTGCCGCCGCGCCCGGTGACCCGATACTCGTAAGCCGAGGAGCGCTTGCCGTAGCCGTTCTCCGAGATGGTCAGGATGACCTCCTCGCGCGCCGACATTCCGGCATAGCGCTCGGGCGGCAGCGCACCGCCGGTATCGGCCTCCTCGGCATCCTGCTGCGCCCCCGGCTCCTCGGCGGCTTCGCCCGCGACGGCGCGGCGCATGCGCAGATAGCTGGCGCGCTCCTCGGGCGTCGCCTCGACATGGCGCAGAATCGCCATCGAGATCAGCGTGTCGCCTTCGGCGAGCGAAATGCCGCGCACGCCCGTCGAGTCGCGCCCCTTGAAGACGCGCACCTCGGGGACGGCGAAGCGGATCGCTTGGCCGCGCGCCGTGGTCAGCATCACGTCGTCGGCTTCGGTGCAGATGGCGACGCCGAGGATAGAATCCCCTTCGTCGAGCTTCATGGCGATCTTGCCGGCGCGGTTGACCTGCGCGAAGTCGGAGAGCTTGTTGCGCCTGACCCCGCCCGAGGCGGTCGAGAACATCACGTCGAGCTTCTCCCAGCTCTCCTCGTCCTCCGGCAGCGGCATGACCGTGGTGATGCGCTCGCCCTGCTCGAGCGGCAGCATGTTGACCAAGGCCTTGCCGCGCCCGTTGGGCGGCGCCAGCGGCAGGCGCCACACCTTGAACTTGTAGACCTGGCCGCGCGACGAGAACAGCAGGATCGGCGTGTGGGTGCTGGCGACGAACAGGCGGGTGACGAAATCCTCCTCGCGCGTCGACATGCCGGAGCGACCCTTGCCGCCCCGGCGCTGCGCCCGGTAGGTGCCGAGCGGCACGCGCTTGACGTAGCCGGCATGGCTGAACGTCACCACCATGTCCTCGCGCTGGATCAGGTCCTCATCGTCCACCTCGCCCTCGACATGATCCAGGATCTTGGTGCGGCGCGGCGTGGCGTAGGCGTCCTTCACCTCGATGAGCTCGGTCGTGATGATCGAGAAGATACGCTCGCGCGAGCGCAATATGTCGAGATAGTCGGAGATCTCCCTCGAGAGCTTGGTGAGCTCGTCGCCGATCTCGTCGCGCCCGAGCGCGGTCAGCCTCTGCAGGCGCAGATCGAGGATGGCGCGCGCCTGCGCCTCCGAGAGGCGATAGCTGCCATCGGGGTTGAGGCGGTGGCGCGGGTCGTCGATCAAGGCGATCAGCGGCGCCATGTCCTTGGCGGGCCAGTCGCGCCCCATCAACGCTTCGCGGGCGGCGTTCGGGTCGGGAGCGGTGCGGATGAGGTGGATCACCTCGTCGATATTGGCGACCGCGATCGCCAGGCCGACCAACACATGGGCGCGCTCGCGCGCCTTGGTCAGGAGGTGCTTGGTGCGCCGGCTCACCACCTCCTCGCGGAACTCCACGAAAGCGCGGATGAAGTCCCGGAGGTTCATGGTCTCGGGGCGGCCGCCGTTCAGCGCCACCATATTGGCGCCGAAGCTCGTCTGCAGCGGCGTGAAGCGGTGGAGCTGGTTGAGCACCACATCGGCCATCGCGTCGCGCTTCAGCTCGATGACGATGCGCATGCCCTTGCGGTCGCTCTCGTCGCGCAGATCCGAGATGCCCTCGATCCTCTTCTCGCGCACCAGCTCGGCGATGCGCTCGATCAAGGTCGTCTTGTTCACCTGATAGGGAATTTCCGTAACGATGATCGCCTCGCGCTCCTTGCGCAGCTCCTCGATCTCGGTGGTGGCGCGCATGACGATCGAGCCGCGCCCCTCGTGATAGGCGGCGCGGATGCCGGCCCGTCCGATGATCGCGCCCGCCGTCGGGAAATCCGGCCCCGGCACGATGGCCATCAGCTCCTCGATCGAGATCGCCGGATTGCCGATATAGGCGATGCAGGCGTCGATCACCTCGCCGAGATTATGGGGCGGGATGTTGGTCGCCATGCCGACCGCGATGCCGCCCGCCCCATTGACCAGGAGGTTCGGGAAGCGGGCCGGCAGCACCACCGGCTCCTGTTCCTTGCCGTCGTAATTGGCGCGGAAATCGACCGTGTCCTTGTCGAGATCGTCGAGCAGCGACATCGCGACCCGCTCGAGCCGCACCTCGGTGTAGCGCTCGGCCGCCGGAGGATCACCGTCCACCGAGCCGAAATTGCCCTGGCCGTCGATGAGCGGCAGGCGCATCGAGAAATCCTGCGCCATGCGCACCAGTGCGTCATAGATCGCGAGATTGCCATGGGGATGGTATTTGCCCATCGTCTCGCCGGTGACGCGAGCCGATTTGTTGTAGGAGCGATCGGGCGTGAAGTTGAGCTCCCGCATGGCGTAGAGGATGCGCCGATGCACGGGCTTGAGGCCGTCACGCACGTCGGGCAAAGCGCGGCTCACGATCACGCTCATGGCGTAAGCGAGATAGCTGCTCTTCATCTCGTCGGTGATCGAGACCGGGCGGATATCGCTATGCCCGCCGCTTTCAGGCGGGATGTCGTCGTCTTCGGCCAAGGGGCAAATCTTCCTAGAGTTCCGAGCCTTCGCGGAATTCCGAATCTTCCCGGAATACGCTGTCTGTTACATAATCGAATCTCATCCGTTTCGCTACCGTCACACGCCGCATTCATCAAAAACAAAACGCTGGTTTTTCAAGCTCTTGAGCGATGAACACGGCTGCGTCCGCGAGCCGCAGGCGCAACCTGGTCGGGTTAGCGGCCTTGTGGCCCCGAAAACCTGCCCTGATCGGGCGTAAATCGGTTGTGGTGCAGTGATCTAGGGGGCATGGCCCCGCCGGCCGGTGGCGCCATGTTTGCGGCGATCTCGCACTGCCGCCGCAAAGCGTTTAGCGTCGCGCACAAAGAGCCTTGCCCCCGCACCCAAAGACCTTGCCCTCGCAACAATGTACGATTTCTTCTCCTCGACGCTTGCGACCCTGCTGGTCACGCTCGATCCGCCGGGCCTCGCACCGATCTTCATCTCGCTCACCATTGGCATGGTGGCCTCGGAGCGCCGCCAGGTGGCGCTGCGGGCCTGCCTTATCGCCTTCGTGATCATGACCTTCTTCGCGCTCGGCGGCGGTCGCATCCTGACCGTGCTCGGCGTCGGCTTGCCGGCTTTCCGCATAGCGGGCGGGCTGTTGCTGTTCTGGATCGCCTTCGAGATGGTCTTCGAGGCGAGGACCGAGCGCAAGGCGGAGACGGCGCAGAGCGCCATCACCATCGATCACATCCGCAATGTCGCGGCCTTCCCGCTCGCCATCCCGCTGCTCGCCGGGCCCGGCGCCATCACGGCGACCATCCTGCTCGCCGGGCGGGCCGGATCCGATCCGCGCCTCCTCGCCATCCTGGTGGCGCTTATCGGGGCGGTGCTCGCCGCATGCGCCCTGGTCTTCCTCTTGGCCGAGCGCATCTCACGCCTGCTCGGCGTCACCGGCAATGTAGTGCTATCGCGCCTGCTCGGCGTCATCCTCGCGGCGCTCGCGGTGCAATTCGTCATCAACGGCGCGAGCGCCGCCTTCGGACGAGGCTGAGGCGCGAAGGTGGCGGCGTCAGAACGGAATGTCGTCGTCGAGCTCGCCCGCATATTTGCCGCCAGCGCCACCCGCAGGCGCCGGGCGACGCTCCATGGGCGAGGACCGGCCGAACTGTCCGGAGCTGCGGCTTTCATCGCCGATCTCCTCGGCGCCTCCGCCCATTCCGCCGCCACGTGCATCGAGCAGCGTCAACTCGCCGCGGAAACGCTGCAGCACGACTTCGGTCGAGCGGCGCTTATTGCCCTGCTGATCCTGCCATTCGCGATTCTGCAGCTGGCCCTCGACATAAACCTTCGAGCCCTTCTTCAGAAACTGCTCGGCGACCTTGCCGAGATTCTCGTTGAAGATCACGACATCATGCCATTCGGTGCGTTCCTTGCGTTCGCCCGAGGTCTTGTCGCGCCAGCTCTCGGAGGTGGCAATGCGCAGCGACACGACCGGCTCGCCTGAATTGAGGCGGCGCACCTCGGGATCTTTGCCGAGATTACCGATCAGGATAACCTTGTTCACGCTTCCCGCCATCACACCACCTCTCTTTCGAACGCATCATACCCTCGTTGCGCAGCCGGGACCCTAGCAAAGCCCGAGCCTCGCCGGTCACGCCGAATGCACGTAATCCACTACTTCTTGCGTGGCAATGTTCCACAAATGTTCCGGCTACGCAAGCGCCCCGCGGCGCGGATCGGCTACTCGGCCGCAGCTCTTACGCCGGCATGGCCTCGCCCTTGAGCATGCGCGCTGCGAGCGCGTAGCCGCCTTCAGCGCCGTCGACGAAATGCATGTGATCATCATGCATCGGGTCCGGGACGATGCAGGTGACGAGCGCCTGCTTCTGGCGGAAAGCACCGAAGCTGAGCACGCCGGAGGCGCGCAACTCGCCAAGGCGCCGCTCGACGCTGTCGGCCGTCTCGGCCGAGCAATCGATGGTCATGCGCAACCCGTCGTCGAACTTGCGGAAATCGGTGTTCTGCGTCGTCTGGCGGCGATAATGGGCCGGATCGAAGCTGCCGACCTTCATGCCGGTCTTCAGGATGAACCAGGACGCGGCCGTGATGAGGCGCAGCTTGAACTTGCGCAGCGCCAGCGATTCGCTGCGCCGCGAGGCACGCGCTTCGAGATCGAGGCCCTGGGGAGGCCAATTCACCGGCGGCCCTTCGGCCGGAACCGGATGGCCGTCCCGATCGAGCGCCCGCAACATGGACAGGATATCCATGACGGCGCGGGCGAACTCGCTTTCGCGCGCCCCTTCGGCACGCTTGACGATCAGCGACAAGATCACTCCGTTGCGGCTCGCGACCGGCATGTAGCGGCAGGAGAGCCCGGCGAGATCGGGCCTCTGCCCGACCGGCGCCGCATCAATCGCGAAGCGCCCGGCCTTCATCGCCTGCTCGGCAAAAACGAGGCCGCCGCCCGAAAACATGGCATAGCGGACATGCGGGTTCGGCTCGAACCAGGCGAGCCTGACATCTCCGCCGGCGGCCCGGATGGCCGATAGCGGAATGAGCGCCGCCCGCAGATCGAGGCCGAGCTCATCGCGCGCGAAGGCGGCGGTTCGTGCGAGCGCGTCGCGAACCGGGGCCTCATGCCGCAAGGAGACGGCGAGCGTCGCCCCATCGCCCCCGAACACGAAGGGGAAGCTCTCGCTCGGCACGGCGTTCATCACGGCCGTGATGGCGGCCGCGCCCGCCATGTTCACCGCCTTGTAGCGGCCATCCTGAATGGCCCTGGTCGAGTTGACGACATCCGTCATCCCGATCAGATCGTCCTCCGGCAGCGGCCGATAGAGCGATGGGTCGACCACCCGTTCGAAGCGATCGAAGACGGAGGCCTCGGCATGGGAACTCTCTGTCATGATCATGCTCATCGTGGGCGAGTAGCGAATGGCGAATGGCGAATAGCGAATAGTGAGTAGTGAGTAGTGAGTAGTGAGCAGTGAGCAGAAAAAGGGGCGAGCCTCAAGATAGTGGAGCGAATAGCGAGTGGCGAGTAGACAGAGCAGCGCCAGGCTTCTCCCCACTCGCTACTCACTATTCGCCATTCGCCATTCGCCATTCGCCACTCGCTACTTGCCACTCGCTACCGTCGGAGCCGACCAGGGCCCGGTCATGCGCAGGCGCCATGGCGCTTCCGCCGCTGTCTCGCCGCTGCCGTTCAGCGACACATCGAGGCTGCGCTCGCCGAGATCGAGCTTGCCGCCGATGGCGATCTGGGTGGCGCCCTCCCCGATCCACCCTTCGGTCAAGCTCAGTATGCCGTGCTCGGCGACGCCTACGAAGTTCGCCTCGGAGAAGCGGCGCGACAGGGTCGTACGCGGCGCCCCTTCGGGAACATCGCGGCGGGTCTGATCCTCGCCGATCGACATGACCGGCTCGCCCTCGTCGGGGATCGACAGCGCCCCCTTCTTCATCTGCAGGCTGGCCTTGCCGGATAATGACCGGGTCAGCGCCTCGAGATCGCCGCCGCGCCCTTCGAGCACCATGTTGAAGCCGCCCGATCCCGAGAGGAAGGGACGGCTCGACAGATGTGCGAGCGCCGAGCCGATGTCGATAGTATCGGAGGAGGCCTGCAGCTTGACCGCGAGCCCTTGCGGATCGGGCATGGCGATGATGCGCAGCTTGCCGCTACCCTCGGCGGGCGAGCCTTGGGACATGGAAAGGTCGAGACGGTGATCGGCAAGGATCAGGCCGGCCGCCACGCCGTCGAACCGCGCTCCGCCGATGACGACGCGGCGCGCCGACATGCGCAGATCGAGATCGGGCACGCGGCCGAGACTGGGCAAGCGGATCTGCCCGAACGGCATAGGCGGAAGGCTGTCGAGGTCGACGAGCTGGGCTGCGATCGTCCCCGACAGCGAGGGGCGCCCATCCGCCGTCATGCGCAACGACATGCCGCCCGAGAAGCGTGAGCGGCCGACGGCGAATTCGGCATTCTCGAAATCGATGCCGCGACTGGTGACGAAGGCCTGCCCGCCGATATGCAAAGCCTGGTCGGGCAGGAAGGACGGCCAGCTCACCCCGCGCGACAGCGTCAACAACCGCTTCGCCGAAGGCAGGATCGCCTCGAGCGTGCCGGCCGCGACGAGATCGGGGGCTTTGACGAGCCGTCCCCGATAGGAGAACTCGTCCTCGCCCAGGATCGCGTTGACGGTCATCGGAGCCCCCCCGCTCCGGGTCAGGTCAGGAATGCTCGGCCCCTCGATGCGCAGGCGCAAGGCTTGACCGGCCATGAAGCCGGAGACACGAGCGAAGAGCTCCTCGCCTTGCGGCCAGGCAACGACCCCCGAAATGGCCTCCAGCGCGACATTGTGCCTGGGAGATTCGCCGCGGATCAGGATCCGCGAGCTGTCGAGGCTGATCCGGGTCAGCCGGTTGCCGAGCTTGTCGGCCCCGACGAGGGCGTCGACGAGAGCTGCGCCCGCACCATCCGCCGACGCGAACAGCCGCATCCCGCCAGGCGGGGCCGCGATGTCGATCTCTGCTCCCGCAAGATCGAGATGGTTGACGCTGATGCGCCCGAGAAGCAGCGGCAAGGCCCGCAGCTCCGCCTCGACCCGGGCGGCGCGAACCGTCGCCTTGGCTTGCGGAATCGTGAGCGTCAGCCCCTTCGCCTCGATCATCGGATAGGGAAGGAGGCGCACATGGATCGGGCCGGCGAGACTGCATTCGACGCCGAAGCCGCCGCAGAGGCGGGTCTCGATCATGGAAGCGAGGGTGGTGCGCGAGACGAGGCGCGGCCCGATCAAGGCGACAGCTGCGAGCAGGATCGCGGCCGCGCCGATCAGGATCGGGCGCCAAGGCATGGGCTCGCGGTCCAAGTGATCGCTCGGCGCCGCCTGCCTGGTGTCATCGAGCGCCGTCATGAAATGGATATCGCCGCGTGCACGACCTCGCCTGACCGTTCCGGCATGAGCGATCCGCCAAGGAGCGCGAAGCGCCTTGCGGAGGGTCCGGCGGCGCAATGGGGGTTGCGGCGCGGCCCTCTAGCGATCCTCGCGGACAGGGCCAAGACCGGCCCGCCCTCAGGCGGCCTTGGCGTGTTCCTCGACGCTGAAGGTTGCTTCCGTCTTCGCCCGGATCTCGTCGAGCGACACGCCGTCGGCGCGCTCGATCAGCCGCATGCCGCGATCGCCATGCTTGTCGATGCTGAAAACGCCGAGATCGGTGATCACCAGATCGACGACGCGCTGGCCGGTCAGCGGCAAGTTGCAGCGCTTGAGCAGCTTCGGCCCGTCCTTGGCCACATGCTCCATGACCACCACGACCTTCTTGACCCCGGCCACGAGATCCATGGCCCCACCCATGCCCTTGACCATCTTGCCCGGGATCATCCAGTTCGCGAGATCGCCATTCTCGGCGACCTGCATGGCGCCGAGGATCGACAGGTCGATATGGCCACCGCGGATCATCGCGAAGGAGTCGGCGCTCGAGAAATAGCTCGTCGTCGGCAGCTCGGTGATGGTCTGCTTGCCGGCATTGATGAGATCTGCGTCCTCTTCGCCCTCATAGGGAAAGGGCCCCATGCCGAGCATGCCGTTCTCGCTTTGCAGGATGACGCTCATGCCCTCGGGGATATAGTTCGAGACAAGCGTGGGAATCCCGATGCCGAGATTGACGTAGAAGCCGTCCCGCAGCTCTTTCGCGGCGCGCGCCGCCATCTGTTCCCTGGTCCAGGCCATGTCTCGTCTCCTCGATCAGCTCATAGTCATGCGGCCGCGGATCGCGGCCTTGTGGTGCGATGCTCGATGCGCTTGGGCCCGGTCACCGGCACATGCACGATACGCTGCACGAAAATTCCCGCCGTGTGGATCTGATCGGGGTCGATCTCGCCCGGCTGGACGAGATGCTCGACTTCGGCGACCGTCACCTTGGCGGCCGTGGCCATCATCGGGTTGAAGTTCCGCGCCGTCTTCCGAAAAACGAGATTGCCTTCGGTGTCGCCTTTCCAGGCATGCACCAAGGCGAGGTCGCCGACGATGCCGCGCTCCATCACGAAGGTCTCGCCGTCGAACTCATGCGTCTCCTTGCCCTCGGCGATCAAGGTGCCGACACCAGTCTTGGTGAAGAAGGCCGGGATGCCGGCGCCGCCGGCGCGGATGCGCTCGGCGAGCGTGCCTTGCGGGTTGAATTCGAGCTCGAGCTCGCCCGCCAGATATTGCTGGGCGAACAGCTTGTTCTCGCCCACATAGGACGAGATCATCTTCTTGATCTGGCGCGTCTCGAGCAGCAGGCCGAGCCCGATGCCGTCGACGCCCGCATTGTTCGAGACCACGGTGAGGCCTTTCACGCCGGAATCGCGCAAGGCGAGCGTGAGTGCCTCGGGAATGCCCGAAAGGCCAAAGCCGCCGGCCAGGACCATCATGCCGTCCTTCAGGATGCCGGCGAGTGCCGACGTGGCGTCGGCATAGACTTTCTTCATGAGGTGGACGCTCTCTCTCGAAAACCGCCGGTGTGATAGCCGAACCCGCCGAATATGGCCAGTTCTTTCGGCTCAGCCCGGCATGAGGCTCACGCCGATCAGCAGGGGATGCAGCCAGAACAGCACGGCGAGATAGACGGCGATGCCGATGACGGTGACGCCGACATCGGCACCCCAGCGCGGCTCGCGGGAGATGGCGGCCGGGCCCTGCACGTCCGCAGGAGCGCGCCGCCCCATCGAGATGCGGGCCAGGACGCCCCAGACGAAGAAGCCGCCGAACATCAGAATCGAGCCGAGATCGCCGCGCACCAGGAGATGGCCGAGCGACCACAGGATCACCGAGGTGATCATCGGATGCTTCACGACGGCCCGGATATGGGAAGGCGGATAGGTCGCCGCGATCAGCACGAAGGCGATCAGCACCAGAAGGAAGGTGACATGGCGCGTCCAGGCCGGCGGATACCAGACAGGGATCATGCCCGAGGCGCGATAGACGCCGAAGCCCCAGACGATCAGCACCAGGCCGACGACCGAGACCAGCGAATAGAGCCCCTTATAGGGCCCCTCGCCGATCCGGGCGATCAGCGAGGCGCGCGCCTGGCGGTTCATGGTGAGGGCGTGGCCGCCGAGGAAGAGAATCAGGCCGAGGATGAGAGGCAGGAGGGTCATGCGCCGATCCTACAGGCTCGGCCGGGAACAATCGAATCGCGTTTAGCTGAAAGAACCCCCCACTCTCCCTCCGCCACGAAGCCGGCTGGAAGCCGGCTTCGTGGTGGGGAGGGTACGGGTAAGGGAACGGGTGGGGGCGGTTCCTAAGCCGGCACGCCGCAGATGAGGTCGATCGCGGCATTCGCGGTTGCTTCCAGCACTTCGCGCTTTTCGCCCGTCCGCGAGCGGATGGCCAGGAAATAGAGGGCGGCCGAAGCGATCTTCGCCAACAGCGCCGGATCGGCATCGGCCCGCAGCTCGCCCTGCTCCCGAGCATATCGGAGCCTCGTCTCGAACGCTTCGTCGAACGCCTGGAAGCCCTCCTCCAAGGCCGCGCGCACCCCGGGATCGAGGACGGCCTCGGTCACGGCCGTGCCGATCAGGAAGCAGCCGCGCGGCGTCTCCGGAGCGCCAGAGAAGTAGAGCGACAAGGCAATGTCATACACGCGGCGCAACCCGTGGCGCAGCGGCCGCTCGCTCGCGAGCGCCGTCTTCATGTCCTGGCGCGCCGTGTCGCGATACTCCTCGAGCGCCTTGCCGTAGAGGGCCCGCTTGTCGCCGAAGGCCGCATAGAGGCTCGGCCGGTTCATGCCGGTGGCCTGGCTCAGATCGTCGAGCGAGGTGGCGGCGAAGCCTCCCTCCCAGAACACATCCCTGGCGCGGGTGAGCGCCACATCGGGATCATAGGCCCGCGGCCGGCCGCGCTTGGCAGTCTGGTTTGGCGTGCTCATCATTTTTTGTACCATATCGCAAAAAATCCTTGACTGCTTCCAATTTCATGCGATACGGTACAAAAATCAAGACCCAAAAGGTCGAGACCCGAGAATTCGAGATCGAGGAGAACATCATGGAATTGTATTTCGCGCCCCTCGCCTGCTCCCTCGCCACCCGGATCACGCTGTACGAGGCCGGTGCCGATGCCACTTTCCGCTATGTGGACACGAAGGCGAAGCGGACCGCGGATGGAGCTGATTTCCTCGCCGTCAACAAGATGGGCCAGGTGCCCGTGCTGCGCACCGATGCCGGCGAGCTGTTGACGGAGAATCCGGCCATCCTGCAATTCGTGGCGGATCAGTACCCCGATGCCGGCCTGGCGCCGGAAAAAGGCATGGAGCGCTACCGTCTGCAGCAATGGCTGAATTTCATCACCTCCGAGCTGCACAAGGTCGTCTACATCCCGCTGCTCGACCATACGAGCACGGAAGGCGCCAAGGCCTATGCGCGGAGCAAGACGAAAGTGCGCTTCGACTTTCTCGACGCCCATCTCCGGGAACGCGAGTACCTCCTCGATCGCTTTACCATCGCCGACGCCTATCTGATCACGGTGCTGAACTGGTCGAAGACGAGCGGCATCGACCTTGCGAATTGGCCGGCGGTGCTCGCCTATTTCAAGAGGCTGCACAAGCGGCCGAGCGTCGCGAAGGCCTTCGCCGAGGAGCTCGCCCTCTTCACTGAGGAACAGGCTCGCAAGGACGCAGCGTAATCTGCATCGGCGCCGCCGACGCCTGCGGGGCGCGGCGGCGCAGGCCATTGGTCAATCCGGCTCCAGCTGGCATAGGGCCTCAGCGCGACGACGGCGATGTCGTTTCGGCGCAGTAGCGGAGATGCAGCGCGATGGCCCTCACCTTCTATTACGGCTCCGGATCGCCCTATGCGTGGCGCGTCTGGCTGGCGCTCGAGCTTAAGCGCATCGCCTACACGCAAAAGACCATGTCATTCGACGCCGGTGACCTCGAGACGCCGCAATTCACGGCGCTCAATCCTCGTCGAAAGGTGCCGGTGATCGTCGATGACGGCTTCGCGCTCGGCGAGTCCGCGGCGATCGTCGAATATATCGAGGAGAAATGGCCTGGCGAACCGCGCCTGTTCTCCGCCGATCTCGGGCAGCGCGCCCAGCAGCGACGCATGATCCGCGAAGCTGACGCTTATGTCGTCGCAATCCTCGAGCGCCTCGTGCAAGCGGTGCTGCTCACCCCGCGGGAGCGTTGGTCGCAGGACGAGATCGGCGCCCGCCTTGCCGACTTGCGCCAGGAGTTGGCGGCTTGGGAGGAATTGGCGTCTTGGGAAGCAGGCGTCGCCGGCGATTATCTTGCCGGACCGCTATCGGCCGTCGATTTCACTCTCTTCCCCCTGTTGGCGCTCATCTTGCGCATAACGGGGCGGCTGCCCGGTTTCGCGAGGGAGCAAATCCTCGGGCCGCGAATGGGGGCCTGGATGGCGCGCATGGAAGCATTGCCTTCGACGCGCAGCACGTGGCCGCCCCATTGGCGCTGAAACGCCTATTCCACGACCGGCTCGATGCGGCGCAGCAGCCCAGCGCCCATCTCGCGATAGATGATGCTGCGCCCCGGCTCGACCGCTCCGAGCGGCACGTCGCGATCGGGCAGGATGGCCGTATAATCGCCGCGCAGCATCACCAATACCTGGCGGCCGTTCTGGGCCGCCCGGACGGCCATGTCCTTGATGAGGCGATAGGTGCGCGGCTCCTTCCAGGCGGTGGGACGCCCCGGATCGCAATGAGCCACGAGACGGTTGCCGTTGGCCTCGACCACGAAGACGAGCTTGGATCGCTCAGGCTTGAGCTCGTCGGGGAAATTCGGATCGGCGAGCCACAGGCAGCCGAAGCTCCGGCATTCCGGCGGGCGCGTGTCGTAGATGCCGCAGCCCTTGCCGGGGCGGCAGTGGCTGCACCAGGTATCGCGCGGCTTGTTCAGGGCTGAGACCGCCATCGTCTTGCAGCACAAGGTGCAGGTACCGCAGGAACGCGTGGTCGTCATCTCGGCCTCAACTTGGCGACATGCTCGCCGCGACCATAGCGGAGAAATTCGCCGCAAGGAAAGGGGCGGCCTCGAGAGCTCACACCCATGATCGCCGGAAACGATCCAGGAGATTTGGGCGCAGCGCCCGTGACGCGCGACAAATGCAGTTCAAGGATTGCGCGGTTCAAGGATGATTGGTTCAAGGATGCTTGCCTTCCTGCCGCGCAACGACAATCATCTTTCTCGACGCGACCGCAGATTCGCAACCTGATTGTCGCTCATTCTCATCCCGATCGCCACGCAAATGGGCGACAGCTTGGAGTTCGTTTGTGAGGTGCAGGATATCATGATCGCCGCGTCCGATCCGCTTGTTGAGATGCTGCGCCCCGAACGCTTGACGGCGATCGTCGACATTGGCGCCAACCCGCTGAGCTCGGATGGCGAACCGCCTTACCGGCAAATGCTCGCGAAGCGCCTATGCACCGTTGTTGGCTTTGAACCGCAGCCCGATGCACATGCCGAGCTCAATCAAAAGAAGGGTGATCTCGAGGCCTATCTTCCCTATGCGGTCGGAGATGGCTCGGTCGGCATCCTGAAGGTCTGCAGGGCTCGTGGGATGTCAAGCCTCCTCAGTCCCGATCCACGCAGCTTGAGCCTGTTTCCCGGCTTCCTCGATTATGGACAGGTCATCCAGGAGATACCCGTCGAAACGCGAACGCTGGATAGCATTGACGAAATCAGAGAGATCGACCTGCTCAAGATTGACGTGCAGGGTCAGGAGCTTTCGGTGTTTCTCAACGGAAGGTCGCGATTATCGAATGCCGTGGCGCTGCAGACCGAAGTCTCATTTGTCCCTCTCTATCTGAGGCAACCGGTATTCGGAGAGATAGACCTGGCCTTGCGAGGGTTCGGTTTCATTCCGCATATGTTCGTCAATTTGAACAAGCGCATGATCTTGCCGATTCATGATTCCGCCAGGCCTTTTGCCTCCATGAACCAGCTCCTCGAAGCGGATATCGTTTACGTTCGCGATTTTACGCAGCCGGAGAGGATGTCGGCAGAGCAACTGAAGCAGCTAGCGCTGATTTCTCATCACTGTTACGCATCCTACGACTTGGCGGCAAATTGCATTCATCGCCTGATCGAGAGGAAGGTGGCCCCGCCTGGTTCGGTCGAGCAATACCTGTCGATAATCGCGCAAGCTGGCGCTGCACCCGATTGAATAGCCGAGTTCGCCCTGGTAGTCGGGCCTAAGTCGACAGGTCAGGCAGGCCCGACCGGCCTCAGCTCGTCGTCTGCCACAACCGGCCGTCCGGCCGGATGGGGTAGATGCTGTGCCGGTCCGCGAGCCTGTCGCGGTAGAGCGCGCGATAGGCATCGTCCGAAAGCAATTCGGTGTTCTCGAGATCGAGCTCGAGGCCGATCTCGTTGTAGATCTCGAGATTGCTGAGATCGGGGACCGGCAGGCGCCCGCCCTGGAAATCCGCCCACATCTGCCGATACAGGTCTTCGAGGCCGCGCACCACGAGCGGCGTGTCGAAGAGCAGGCAGGAATCGCGCCCGGCCACTAGCTTGTCCTTGATGGCAGCGAGGCTCTTCCGGTCCCGGCCGAGCTCGATGGCGCGCGCCACATAGGCGTCAGGCGTCGCGCAGACCATTTCGGCGATGCCGGCCGCGCGCACCAGGCTGGAACAGACGCGGGACGCGAAGCTTCGTCCCGTCAGCGTCAAGATGGGCACACCCATCCACATCGCGTCCGCCGCCGTGGTATGGGCTCCGTAAGGCAGGTTGTCCAGGAACAGGTCCGCCAGCGCGTAGCGTGCGAGATGTTCCGGATTGGCCCGCTTCTCGGCAAAGATCAGCCGCTCCGGCGCGACGCCATGTTGTGTAGTGATCTGGCGTACCCGCTCATTGGTGTCAGTGGTCCCCGAGAGCAGCCAAAGCACGCTGTCCGGGACGGCCTTGAGGATGGTCATCCAGCGCCCGAAGGTCAGCGCAGTGAGCTTCTGCATCCCGTTGAGGCAGCAATAGACGAAGGCGTTCTCAGGCAGCTTCTCGTCCTGGCGCGAGGGCCGCCTCGAGGCGACGACCCTCTTGCGGTCGTTCGGCTGATAGCATGGCAGGCGCAGCACCTTCTCGGAGTAGTAGATCTCCAGCTCTTGCGGGATGATGTGCGGATCCGCGACGATATAGTGATGATAGGGGCTCCCCATCGTCCCCGGGAACCCAAACCAGTTCACCGCGATCGGAGCCGGCCGCAAGGCGAAGACCTTGGTGCGCGCGAACTTGGTGTAGCCGTTCAGGTCGACCAGGATATCGATCTTGTCCTCCGCGATCCGGGCCGCTGCCTGCTCGTCGCCGAGGCCGATGATGTCGACCCAATGGTCGACGCCGGCCTTGATTCGCTCTTGTGTCGAATCGGTGCGCTCTATTCCACAATAGTATGCGAAGACTTCGAAATGCTCGCGATCATGCAGCTCCATGACGTCGGTCATCGCGAAGCCGACGGCGTGCTCGCGCAGATCGGACGAGACGTAGCCGATGCGCAGCCGCCGCGTCTCGTGCCGCGCCGCCGGCAAATGGGCATAAGGCCGTCGACCGCCCTTCGGCATGCCGATCGATTGCTTGTTGTAGTGATGCGCCCGCGCCAGCTGCAGCATCGGATCGTCCGAGAGATTGGCGAGCGACAGGGGCGAGATCCCCGCCGCCAGATTCTCACGCTTGACGCGCTCCCATTCGGTGATCACCGGCCATTTGCACTGCCGCTGCCGCAGCGCGATCCAATGCTGGATGACCTCGATCTGGGTCGGGTTGATGTCGAGGCATTGCTTCAGCGCATCCTCGGCGGCCGTGTCGTTGTGGATGCTTTCGAGGACGCGCCCCATCTGGATCAGGGCGTTGCATTTATGCGAGACGGAATCGCCGTTGACGGCGGATGCATGGTTGATGAGATCGAGCCATTGCGCGACCGCAGGCCCAATCTGGCCGCTATCCTCGAGGATGCGGCCGAGATTGATATAGGGCGGATAAAAATCCGGCTTCAGCCTGATGCATTCGCGCAAGGCGTTCATGGCGCCGGGGCGATCGCCGGCATCCGCGAGAGCCGTTCCGTAGTTGAAATAGACGGCGTAGATGAGCCTGTCGTCGGCGTTATAGGCGATCCAGGCCTTGTAGAGATCCGCCACCAGCTGCTTTTGCTGGAGCGCCGCCAGCCGCGCGGCGCTGGAAAAGAGCTCGGCTATCGATGACTGCCGCAGAAAGGCTTGCTTGATCGATTCGGCGTAGATCTTCGAGGCGATTTCCAGCTCGCCTGGGTGGTTGTGCATACATGAGTCCGTCTGGCATTGATGACACGAACGCGACATTCGACCGTGGGAATGCCAATCTAGGATACTCTACGCACAACAGCCTTCGGCGGTTTCCTGAGCCGCCGAAGGTATTGATCTTGGGCTCGCTTAGCCGAGCGCAATAAGCGCGTTGACCTGCGCTGTCGACATCGCTTGGATCTGCGGGGTCGTGAAGGCGTGGCCCTGGGTCGAGGTCAAGGCGCTGATATCGGCGGTGCTCAGCCCCGCGATCGCCGAGGTGC